>JBEBWV010000043.1:0-40030 GCA_040391965.1 Achromobacter deleyi
CATCATCACCATTGATTTCACCGTCCCAAATATGTCTGGGGTCGAAGGACATAGCGGCAAGCATCGTAAAAATCACTACCATGCCGAAGAAAAGGATGCCGGCGCGCGGCGATATATCGCTCAGCCCCTGGAATTGAACTAAGGCCGCCACCACAGCAACGACCAACACATCAAGCATTGACCAGTACCCGACGAACTCCACCATGCGATACAACTTGGCGCGCTCTCGTGTCGCCCACCGACTACGCCGTTGTGAGGTCGCAAGCAACAGCCCAAGTGTCAGGAATTTCGCGCAAGGAACCGCCACACTCGCGATGAAAATTACGAACGCAATTCCATAGGAGCCGGACGCCCAGAACTCCACAGCCCCTTCCATGATCGTGCTATCAATGCCCTTGCCAAGCAGACTCGTGTGCATGACAGGCAACAAATTGGCAGGGATGTAGCAGATGACGGCAGTCAGGAGGAGTGCCCAGGCTCGAGCAATGCCGTTCGGACGTCGATGATGCAGCGTTGAGCCACAGCGAGGGCAGTGAGCGTCTCGCCCGATGGTCTTAGTGTTCTCGCAAACAAGGGCGCATGTGTGGCAGCCTACTACCGACAAATCGCTTGCGAAGGGCGGACTGCTCATGCCGTACTTCCCCTTCGCATCGCTGAATCACTCTCGGTCTGTTCCCACAGCGAGGAAAAATCTCGTTTGGCAATCACGGTGATGAACACCATAAGGGTAGCGGTCGCCCAGACGCCTGCACCGGGGGCTACTTCCACAAGACTGATCAGCTTGATCACCGCCACCAGAATACCGAGCACACCAACCTCAACCATGCTCCATGGTCGCAAGCGCACCAGCATTCGCAGTACCCATGCAAAGCCTGGTGCACGATGGCCAACGCGCGCATAAACCAGCACCCATGTAAGCAGGACGATCTGTGCGAGTGGCACGAAGATAATTACTAGCGCAGCAACTACCGCAATCGGCGCCGCTGTTCCTTGTGCGAGAGCCCACGAAAATTCCCACAGAGTCGCCTCTCTGTGCATTCCATTCAAGCTGATACGTACGATTGGACAAACGTTCGCGATCAGAAATACGACGGCTGTCGTGATGGTCAATGCCAGCCAGCGATCAACATCTAACGGATGGGCGCGTTGGAGCACGGCTTCACATCGACTGCAGCGCGCGACCTGACCTGCTTCCAACCTGCATCGTTGATACACGCTATCGCAATGCTCACACGCCATCAGGTGTGGGTAAATTTTCATATGTTTGACGGAAAGAACCGGTGCTGTTGTCGGCACCGGCATTGAAGACCATCGGCACGCCGCCGCTTGTGATGGCCATCGCGAAGGCAGCCCTCTGGCGCAACGTTGTGACTCTACAAAGAAAGCCGCGCTGGAGCTTGCCATTCGATGCCAAGATGGTTTGCCACCCCAAAATAAATTCGTGTGCCGGCAGACCTCAGTTAGTGGGATGACAGCGGGGCGTGGTTTCGCGTGCGCATATGCAAGCATCCGCCACTGTCGAGTGTCTGGCTCGTCCAGCAACGACTGCATCGAATCAGAGCTATGTGGATCTACCGGCTGGCGTGGGGCTGTAAACAGCCCCGCAGCCAATCGCTTCAAACTCGACTGTGCGGCGTCGAGCGGAAACGGGATGGGGTGTCGCCCGTCCAACGTTTAAAGGCACGAGTGAAATGCGCTGGGTCACTGTAGCCAACCATATACGCAATTTCAGTCGCCGAATACTTGCCCAGCCGAAGTAGCCGGAGTGCCTCGCTTCGACGCGTCTCGTCCTTCAATTCATCAAAATCAACACCGCTACGCTTAAGGCGCCGCTGAAGAGTCCGGGGCGACATCCTGACCCCTTTCGCAACGGATTTCAGGTCGATCTCGTCTTGATCCGATATCCGCTGAATAAGCAGTCCTGCGGTGTCAATCGTTGACTGCAGCGCCTCTGTAATTTTGCGGGCGCCGTCCGGCAGCCCTTGTAGGGGCACCTCAAGCAACTCACGGTCGAACTCGACCATATTAAATTCGGCTCCCGTTTCAATGTTCGCACCTAAGCACTCTTCCAACGCATCGTCGCCCCGTGCTCTTGAAGCTTGCAAATGCACGCGAATAGCCGATGGCTCTCCGGACAGGAGAAGCACCTTTCGAAGCACAACGAGACTTCCGAAAATGAATTGCTGCGGGTCCGCTTCGAGCGGGCCCTTGAAACTATGAATCAATTTCGTCGTACGACCTTCCGTGACGATGCGGACCTCTCCACCTTGATGCAGCATTGCGGCATTGATTGCCGCCATGGCACATGCCTGCGCCACATTCTCCGATGCCAACACCAGATCTCCCCAAGCGCCGAGCGAGCGTAGTTCGATCAAACGGCCAACATTGGCCCCGCCGAATGGGTCTTGCGCAACTGCGGCCATTTCGTTGGCAATTTGAAAACACTTGGCACGCGGAATCCAGATATCTGGGGTTTGAAAAATATTCGGGCTGACCCCTACGCGCTGAAAGAACTCAAGAGCAGATACGCCTCGACTTGCCAGGTAAGGGGCAATGTGCAAGAAACTTCTAATATTTATGGATGGTGTGGCATTCGGCATGGATTAAGGTTTTACCGTCTGCCAAATTGCCGGACGCGCTACCCCCAGAAATTGCTCTGCCCAAGGTATCTTGGGTGAAATCGTGGGCGAATTTACACCGCGACTCCGAGGAATAGCCTAAGAATTATTGAGATGAGACAAATCAACATGAAAAATGAGACATTGCGGCGTATCGCGTCTCGATTGCCACGAAGATAGCCCTATTCCGCTGGGATGTTTCTCCGCATTGCGTGCTCTGGCGGCCGTCCCGAGACAGGCCGTGGGCGCCGCAACAACAAGGACCCGCACACAGGCGGGTGGTGCTTGATTTCTACCAATCGCCACGCATAGGGTGCTGGTTTTCGGAAAATCGACCGGCAATTCCGCAGCTCGCGCAGGGAAAGCTTGTCTCGCATGCTTTTCGCATGCGAGATTTTCTTCAGCGATTTGGGGGGAACGTTTCAGGGCTTGATGCTGGTGATCTTCGAGCCTTCGAGGCCCATACCTGCCATCAGACCCTGGGCACCGAATGGCACGGCGAAGACATCCTGTGACAAGGTGGTGGTGGACACGCTGGACGCGGTGGATTTATCCCACACGACCATGCTGGGCCCACTCCCCAACGCCCAGCCATCGCTCTGCTCGAGATACTTCAGTGACTTGTTGTTCATGAAAAAAAGCGCATACCCAAACGTCTGAGCTCCCGCTTGAAGACCGAGTGACATGGCGGAGATAGAGTAATAGCCGAGAGGCTCTTTACCTTTAAACAAGGTGCCCTGCCCATGCTCGCCACCAAGCACGAAGCCTGCTTTGTAGATCTTGGGAAAGACCAAAACTGCCACTGCTTTCTCGCCCAGTTCCCTCGTGCCCGCTTCGACCGCATAAAGATGTTGGAGCGCATTTGCGGAGTCATTGCGGATACTCAGCGCACTATCGGCGAATGCTGTGCCCGACAGGCCGAGCACGCTGACAAGCATCAGCAAGGCCGCATTGAAACAACGGGCTAGGCGACTGCACAGACCCTCCAGGTGATTACGATTTGCCACGAACATGAAATCCCTCTGCTTTGGTTATGCGCTCAAGTCCATCAGCGCGCCGGAAGTATTTAGATCGAGGCAATGCTTGTCAAGAGGGAAAAACTGACACCACGCGTACCTTTTCGAGGTCAGGCGGAACAGCCATTTTGAATGGCACCAAATGGCAAGACTCTATCCGAAAATTCTCTTAATCTAGCGTCGTACAGGAGCCGAATACTCTCAGGCTCCGCCAGTGAATGTTGTCGTCGATCGACTCGAAGCGGATGAGAAATTGACGTTTCCAAACTGTGTTGTTATGTGGTTTTTCAAGGCGTTATTCTTAAAAGACCGAGTGACACCTCCGACTTTTTTTTAAAGAATTTTTCTCTGCTCGCGCTAATGCCGCGACGTTCTCGTTCTCAAAGACAAAACGAGAAAATGGTTGTTCTGACATCTGGCTCTGAGTAGCCGCTGTCGATCTTCGCTGGCTTCGATCAGTTTTTGCAGGCGAGCACTTCGGGTCACAGCATTCTCGGCACGGTATTCTCAATGCAGGACGCGCTTCTTGTAGCAGGAAGCTGCCTGTCCGAAAGAAGCCAGACCGCCTTGTCACTATTGAATGCTTCTGCTGCATCCGTGAGAGGCTTTGCGGTTTCTGTCTGGTCGCGCGCGTAAATGGCTGATCTGGATGCCGTCCGCTTCGCATACGCGCTGAGTCTGCTGGCATGATGCGAGCGGCCAGCCTTCGCGATATTGATGGCGCTCCAGAGCTTATAAGCAACCGCTTTCGACTGTGCACTCAAGCGGTCGTTGCCACACACTAGAGACTCCGCAAAAAAAAATCGGTTGGTGCCATCAGCGCGCTAGACGGTCGACCGGCATGCCTTAAGGGCTTAGCGTCAAGGTGCGTCCCTTCTTCTGTCGAATATCATTGAATTTGGAATTCTGCGGACGTCTGCTGAATGTCGTCATGGTTCAGCGCCTGCCGTCCGGGTCGATGAAAGATGGGGAATACCTTCGCACCATGACTTTTTCAAACGAAATTGAAAATCTAAAACCGGCGAAGGCATTGACTGAGGCACAAGTGCAGCAGTTCATCAGCAACGGTTTTGTGAAAGTCGAACATGCGTTCTCGCGAGATGGGGCCGACGAGGTACGTGCCATTTTCTGGAATGATTTGCGCGTACAGGGTTGTCTACCCGACGATCCCGGAACGTGGACGCATCCTGTGATTCGCCTGGGGATATACGAACAGAACGCTGTCGCCGTCACGGCCAACATGCCAGTTCTTCATGCCGCCTTCGACGAGCTCGTTGGACCCGGATGCTGGTGGCCATGCATGGGTGTGGGAACAATCCCCGTGCGCTTCCCTTCTCTCAGCGATCCGGGAGATACCGGGTGGCATGTCGATGCTAGTTTTGACTACGAAAAACCTGACTTCATGGACTGGCGCATAAATATCCGTTCCCGTGGCCGCGCTTTGCTTATGTTGTTTCTGTACTCCGATGTTGGTGAGGAGGATGCACCTACTCGCATCCGCGCAGGCTCTCATAAGGATATTGCCCGTTCTCTGGCTCCGGCGGGCGAGTCCAGACTCACATTGCGTGATTTGATTCCCCACGTCGCCAACACGTCTACGCGGCCAGAGGTACTTGCTGTTGGCAACGCGGGAACGGTATACCAGTGCCATCCTTTCCTGGTGCACTCAGCGCAGATGCACCGTGGATCTGAGCCACGATTTTTGGCGCAACCACCTCTAGTGCCAAGAAATGAGCATTGGATAGAAAGCCTGACCCACCCGCCCGTCCCCGTGTCGCAGGCCATTTCCCTTGCGCTTGAAGAAAGGCCTTTAAAGACGAGCTAGCATGCGGGTTGATTCGAGATGCGAAGGACTCCGTGGCCCGGGTGAGCTTCATGCCACCGGCAGGACGGCCCCAGTCGTAGCGTGGGTGGAGCGCGAGATTGGCCTGGACACGGAGACATTGGCGAGCGCGCGTAACCCGCGACCTCAAGACCGAGACAGTGCCGGTCAAACATCCGGCGCCATTGCCGTTCAAGCATCGCGGGTTACGCGCGGTTAACGGTGGCTTTCTTGCCTCGGCTTGCTCGCGCTCCACCCACGCTACGATCGGTCTGCGTGGCGCGGATGATGTTCGTGCCGGCGGCTGTAGCTCAAGTCGTCAGAATCAGCGCCGTGCCGTCCGTCATTGGAGTACCACTCTTCACTTACCACCCGCCCTACCAGACCCGCGCATGATCTCCCAGGAAATGCGCGCGTACGTCTGTGTGCCTAAGGCCAGGCGCTAGCCTCAGCTTTGAACGGCTTAAAGGGTAGCGCTACTAAAATCCGACATAAAGTTACAAATTTCGCAAGCAAATATGTCAAATCAATGCTTTAGTAGCTTGCGAATTATTCTCGTGTCTGAGGCCTGTCTAGAGCACTTTCGCTACGTCGTCTGCTTCCCCTGAATGCCTCTAGCAGCAGCGTTAAAACGCATTTCGACCTTCTCTGCAACACAGTTTTAGACTTTTACGAAGGGCAAGTATTGCACCCGTAACGTCCACCGAAAGCTACAGAATCCATCGTTGTCACAGCAACGACACTCAGCGACTTCGTGGACGGCCCTAGAGAACTCTCACGCGTTTTTCGAGCAGGTATCTATGAAAGCCCAAGACGGCATTCGGAAGCACGCAACGGGAAAGCTCCGTTCATTCCCCACATCAAAAATATATAAGGTCCTGGCGCCGACGTTATTGGCCATTCCCTTCTGGCAACCAGGCACCGCCTACGCCACTTGCATTGGACTCAATACCGCAACGGTAAGCTGCAGTTCGCCGCCCAACGACACAGGAACAATCCTGACTTCATTTGCCGGCAACACTACTGCGACGCTGACGAACTGGGTCATGCAAAATGGCTCGTTCCGGATCCAGGGACCAGGAACAAATGCCCTCTATGTTTTGAATGCCAACGGCGTCACTCTTACGGGGGGAACGCTGCCAGGCTATAGCGCCATTCATGTCGCCTCCTCCTCTGCGGGCGGTAGCACTGCCGTCACGATATCCAACTCAAACGTCGAAGCGGTGAATGCCTCGACGCATGGGATAGGCTCACACGCGAACAACGCCACAGGCAATGCATCTCTTACCGTCACAGACACGCGCCTGACTGCACCCAATAGCAGTAGCAGCTACTACGGGCTGGTCGTTGCCGCCCAAGGCAGTGGCAGCTCCACTTTGGTGACATCTGGCGGCAGCGTGACCACTGCCGGACGTGGCTATGCCGTCTCGGTGGGCTCCATCACCGGCAATGCAAGTGCAGCACTGAAAGATGGAACGATTACGTCTACCGGTAGCAGCGCCACGGGAATTGACGCCCGCACAGGTGGCGCAGGCACCGTTACCGTCAATAACGCAAACATCATCTCCACAAGCGGATCGTCTGCGGGCGGCATCAACGCAGCGTCGGTAAACGGCGCCATAGACCTCACAAATAGCGGCTCCATCACCATCAATGGTGCCAATAGTCGCGGCATAACGGCGTCTGCTAGTGGTACGGGTAGCGCAAGAATCAATAACACCGGCGCCATTTCGCTGAACGCAAACACGGCATCGATCTATCCGGCGCTTCACGTCACCACCACTACCGGCGATGCCACGATCAACAACTCTGGAAACATACTCGTCAAAGGCAGCGGTGCTAGCACTGCCACGTCAGCCGGCGCGCTCGCCGTTGCCAGCGGAACCGGGAACGCGACGATTCAGATGACAGGTGGCAGCCTCTCCAATACCGGGACCGGCACCGCCTCGACGGGTTTGGAGGCGCAAGCCATCAATGGCGGCACCGCAACTATCAGCCTCACCAGCGGCTCCGTAGCAACCGCCTCAGGTGAAGCCTTGGCCGCCTGGAATGGAGCGGGCAATATCCGAATCACTACCGCTGCGGGCACCTCGCTGACAAACACGGGCGGCACTGCCGTCCTCGCTTCCGGCGGAGCGGCAGCGCCAGGAACATCCATTCAGGTGGACTCGCAATCGGCAATCACGGCTGGAGGTATCGGCATCAAGGCCGCCAGTACACTAGGCGCACCTATCACCGTCACGCAAACCGGCGGCAGTATCAGCGCCGGTGCGAACGGCATTGACGCCAACAGCTCGGGCACTATCTCGATCATCAACAGTGGGAGCATTTCGGCTCCCGCAGCCGCTGCCTTTGGCATAGCGGCAACGTCCTCCACCGTTGCACAGATCGCCAACAATAGCGGCGGTCAACTACAAGGTGGCGGGACAACCGGCGCAGGCGTATCCATCAGCGGCTCAACCCAGACCGTCTACAACGCAGGCGTGATTGGCGCGTTGAGCGACCGCAGCATCATGTTGGACAGTAACGGTTCCAGCGGCACCGCATCGGTGAGCAATGACAGTTCGGGCGTGCTGACAGGTTCCATTAGCGCCCTCGGCTCCAGCGTCAAAGTAGACAACGCTGGCACCTGGAATCTGCGTCGCTTCGCAGACACCACGGGCAACGGTGTGCGTGATACCTACGGCGTGGCGGTCAGCGACTTCGGCAACAGCAACGCAAACATCATCAACAACACCGGCACCATCGCCTTGTTGTCCCATGACGGCTCCGCCAGCACCCTCGACAACACGGGGCAATACCTGCCTTTCGGGAATGCGAACAACGCGCTTGCGCTACAAGGTCCCGCTCAAGGCCAGATACTAGGCGTCTCGACATTCGTCAACAGTGGCGTAATCGACCTCCAAGCAAATCACAACGCGGGCAACGTCATGGTTATCAGCGGCGGCCACGCGCCTGGTTCCGATGGCGGCGGCGTCTTTGTTTCCAATGGGGGCTTGCTCAAAGTAAACACGGTGCTCAATGCGGGAGGCGCAAACTCGGTCTCCGATGTGCTGGTTGTCGATTCCACTCGCGTCGGCACTGGCGGCGCGACGGGCATCGCGGTGAAAAACGCAGGGGGTGCTGGTGCTGTGACCATCGCCAACGGCATTCCGGTGGTTCAGGTAGTGAACGCTAATGCTTCGGCCGCAGGCGCTTTCTCGTTGAGCGGCCGTGCCGTAGCAGGCGTCTATGAATACCGTTTGCTGCAAGGCGGTAGCGCCATTAATGGCGGCAACCCGGCCGATGGCAACTGGTATCTTCGTTCGGAGAAAGACCCAGACCCACCCGTGCCGCCCACGCCGCCTAATCCTCCTATCCCACCAGACCCTCCAGTCCCTCCTACTCCTCCTCAGCCCAGGCCTGCGCCTGAACCGCTGTTCCGACCAGAAGTGGCCGCCTACCTGACGAACCAGCGTATGGTCGGGCAAATGTTCGTGCAAACGATGCACGACCGCATGGGTGAGCCGCAGTTCGCGGAAAGCCAGCAATTCGCTGATCCAGACGATAAGCGCCGAGCCGTCTGGCTGCGCACGTCGGGTATGTGGGAAGGATCCGACAGCAAGGACGGAAACTTCGGCACGAGCAGTGATCTGTTCCTCCTGCAGGCAGGCGGTGAGCTGATGCAATGGAAAATGATGTCCGACGCAGATCGCTTGCATGTTGGCGCCATGCTGGGTTATGGCCTGGGCAACAGCACGGCGACTGCGGACGGGAATTCTGCCAAGGCCCGGGGTCGTGTCGAAGGCTATACAACTGGACTCTATGCCACCTGGTTTCAGAACGATGCGAGCAAGCTAGGCGCCTACGTCGATACGTGGGTGCAGTATGGATGGTTCAACAATCGTGTCGATGGTCAATATCTGCCTCGCGTCGACTACGATTCACGGGCGTGGTCCGTTTCCGCTGAAACGGGTTACGCGTTCAAGCTGCGTGGAGATTGGGTGCTGGAGCCTCAGGCTCAGATCATCTACACGCGCGCCAACACGGACAGCGTGACCGAAGCAAACGGCACACGAGTCAGCGCGCTAGACTCAAATGGAACGACGACGCGAATTGGCATGCGGACGTTCAGCACATTTGACCTGGGCAATGGCCGCCAAGCGCAGCCTTTTGCCACCGTGAACTGGTGGCACACAGACACCGGTAATTCCGCATCGTTCAACCAGCTTTCGATGGGTAATCTCTATCCAAAGGATCGCTACGAGCTCAAGCTTGGCGTGCATGCGAACTTTACGAAAGGATGGACAGGTTGGGTCAATGTGGCCGGTTCCTGGGGTGCCCAGGACTACCACCAGTACACCGGGAGAATGGGGGTGAAGTACACCTGGTGACTTGCGAAAGACATCGCGGGTTACGCGCGGTCAACGGTGGCTTTGTTGCCCCGGTTTGCTCGCGCTCCACCCACGCTACGATCGATCTGCGTCGCCGGGGCTGGCCGGCGGCTGGGTTTGCTTGGTTGGAGCGCGCGATCGGCGTGGCCATTGAGACATAGGCGAGCGCGCGTAACCCGCGATCTCAAGACCGAGACAGTGCCGGTCACACCACCCGCGCCACTGCCGGTCAAACATCCGACGCCATTGCCGGTCAAGCATTCAGCTCCAATGCCGTTCAAGCATCGCGGGTTACGCGCGGTTAACGGTGGTTTTCTTGCCTCGGTTTTCTCGCGCTCCACCCACGCTACGTAAGCAGGCAGAAACCGAAGGCAACGAGCTTGAGCCCTGCGATGTCTGGAGCGAACGATCCAGACCGGCATAAGGAAGCGCGACAGGCATGCCCACCCCTCGACATGGTCTTTAAGAACTCGATAGATAAAAAAAACACCTCAAACATCGGACAAATACCCAACGATTGAGGTGCCATTCATCTCTCAAATTGAATCGCCCCGGGTTTCTTAGACGGTCCCGTTCATCAAAAAGTAGCGTCGTTCGAACTCTACCGGAGAAACCTGACCGATATAGCTGTGGCGCCGTCGTGGGTTATAGAACAACTCGATATAGTCAAACACATCGGCGCGAGCCTGATCGCGGGTGGAATAGATCTTGCGCCGGATCCTTTCACGTTTGAGCAACTGGAAGAAGCTCTCGGCAACGGCGTTGTCATGGCAGTTTCCTCGCCGGCTCATGCTGGGGCGCAACCGATGGGCCTTCAGGAAGTCTTGCCAGTCATGACTGCTGAACTGGCTTCCTTGATCTGAGTGCACGAGCACTTCCGCCTCTGGTTTGCGACGCCAGACCGCAGCCAGCAATGCGTTGATGGCGAGTTCTCGGGTCATCCGGTCGCCCATTGACCAACCCACGATCTGCCGCGAGAACAGATCCAATACGGCGGCAAGATAGAGCCAGCCTTCGTGTGTTCGGATGTAGGTGATGTCTGTCACCCAGACCTGGTTGGGGGCATCGACCCGGAATTGGCGTTGTAGATGATTTGGGGCAACAACTCTGGGACGAGTACCCCGGCCTCCTGGACGACGACCGTATCCGGTGTGCGAACGCAAGCCAGCCTGACGCATCAAACGGGCCACGCGGTGCTTGCCACACAGCTCTCCCATATCGTTCAGGTCACTGCTGATCTTACGGTAGCCGTAGATCCGGCCACTGTCTTCCCAGCATTGCTCTATGAGCGCGCTGACGCGCTTATCCTGTACCCCACGCGCACTCACAGGCTGCACCTTCCAGGCGTAATAGCCGCTGGGATGCACCCCCAAAACTGCGCACAGGCGACGCACAGCGTGTTGCTCTTCATGGGCCTTGATAAACGCGTACTTCACCCGGACTGCTTGGCAAAGTACGCGGCGGCCTTTTTTAGGATGTCGCGCTCCTCGCTCACCCGCTTAAGCTCAGCCTTAAGCCGACGGACCTCTGCGCTCTGGCCATCTTGCTGCGCACGCTGTTCAGGGCTACCCGAATACCGCTTGAGCCACGCATACAGGCTGTGCGTGCTCACGCCCAATCGTGTCGCTACGTCGCCGACCTTGTGCCCCCGCTGGGTGACTTGCTTTACAGCCTGCACCTTGAACTCTTCTGAGAATCGCTGCCGCGATGCCTTGTCTTCCATACACACCTCCATATCGCCTCAATTGTGAGGCAACTGGGTGCCTAGGAAACCCGGGGCGATTCAAATACCCAACGATTGAGGTGCCATTCAGCCCCCCTCAAATGCCCAACGATTGAGGTACCACTCATCTCTCAAATGCCCAACGAGTGATGTTCCATTCCGCGCTTTACCTGCCCACCAACCGTCATCGGAAACCGCCGGCTCTGCCACAAGTCTTTTCACTTATTCGGCAAACCCAACACCGCCTTGGCCACAATATTCCGCTGTATTTCGTTAGAACCACCGTAGATGGTGGTGACCAAGGACTGCAAGAAAGGCGCCGCCGGAATCAGCGATGTGCCGTCCGTCATGGGAATACCGCTCCAGGTGCCGCCCGCCTCATCAGCCCAGCGCACGATCTCTCGGGAGATCCGCACATACGTCTCCGTAGCCAAGATCTTCAGCCCGGACACCGAAGGGGGCAACAGCTCGCCTCGGCGGACCATATCTGCGAACAAGCCATAAAGCGCGTCAAGCTCCTGTACATCGCCCAACAACTGCGCATAGTTCTGGCAGAACTCCGGCAATTCGAATAACGATTGGCTCTCAGCCAACTGCTCCAGATGATGCAAGGCCTGGCGCGATTGCTGCGGACTGCCCGCGAAAATTCGCTCAAAACCCAGCAAGTCTTTGGCAATGCTCCAACCCATATTCAAGGCACCCACCAGGTTCCCGACCGGCACACTCACGTCCTCGAAGAAGACCTCGCAGAACTCTTGCTCATCAATAATATTGGTGATCGGGCGGATGGTCACGCCGGGTGACTTCAGATCAATTAACAGAAAGCTGATACCAGCCTGCGGCTTAACGGTCTTATCCGTGCGTACCAGCGCAAAAATATGCGTGGCATCATGCGCGAGCGTCGTCCATATCTTCTGACCGTTGACGATGAACTGATCGCCCTCGCGAACGGCTTCCGTACGCAACGACGCCAGATCCGATCCGGCATTGGGTTCCGAGTAGCCCTGGCACCAGATATCTTCGCCAGCCAGAATTCTCGGCAAGTAGTGCGCCTTCTGCTCTGGCGTGCCGTGCTGAATCAGCACCGGCCCCAGATTGATAATCCCCTGGTCGGGCAAGCGTGCCACGCCCCACCCTTCCATTTCCTCGAAAAAAACCAGCAGTTTTTCAGGCGGCAAGGCCATGCCACCATACTGCTGCGGCCATGCGGGGGCCAGCCAGCCACAGCGCGACAAGGTTTGATACCACTCGCGTGCCTCGTGCAAACGCAAGCGACGTGGCACATGACGCAGATGCTGCGGATAATGGCTGCGCAGAAAACCGCGCACCATCAAACGAAAACCGTCGTCGCTCATCGCGGTGTAATCCGTGCCCGTCGCCGCAACACCGTCTGATTGCACCTCACGAGTGCCCTGCTGGCGCAAGGTCAAATAACGCGCCTGCAAGGTTCGCGGACTGCCCAGCCAACTGGCCAGGTGCAACGCCCGTTTGAGATAAAGACCCACGTCATATTCATCGGTGTAGCCAATGGCACCGTGCAACTGCACGGCTTCGCGACATAAGGCAATCACGCGCTCCGCGATGCGCGTTTTGGCCAGCGCGGCCACACGTGCCAACGAACTCGGATTCTCGCGCAGCTCGCGATAGCTATCGGCCAGCAATGCACCGCACACCATCACGCCTACATAAGCGTCCACCATGCGATGCTGCAAGGCCTGATTCGCACCAATGGGGCGACCAAACTGTACGCGTGTTTTCAGATAGTCCAGCGTGAGGCAGAACACGTGCCGGGCAATGCCGTAGAGCTCGCTGCATTGCAGCAAGCGAGTCATCTCCAAGGCTTGCTGGCACACGGCGTCCACCTCATCGCCCTCAGCAATGACGCGCGACGCTGGCAACAACACATCCATTTGCAGCGTGCACAACATGCTGCCGTCGGCGCGCACCTCGGTTTCTACCGAGACGCCCGCATCTTCCGGCTGAACCCAGACCAACGTAGGCAACTCGCCCTGACGCGCGTGAACCAGCCACCCGTTCGCACCGACCGGTGCGACCCAGCGCTTGCAACCCACCACATGAATGCGTTCCCCTGCCCGGCTCACGGAGGTGTTCACCGAGGTCGGAATCACTTCGCCGGGGTTTTCTTGCCAGGCCAGACCCAGCACGACTGAGCCGTCCATCACGCCCGTGAGCAACTCGCGTGCCAGTGAATTAGTGGCAAACGCCGGCAGCACCAGCGAGGCCATCGCTCCGGCCCCAAGATACGGCTCCGGTAACGGGGCCTCACCCACCGCGGTGGCGATAGCGCCCAAGACATCAATTTCCAGGCCCAGACCGCCCAGATCCTCAGGCACGATGACGGAAGTCCAACCGGCCTCAGCCAGCGTCTTCCAGGTGGCGCTCTGCCACCCTGGGTTCGTGCCGCGCAATTCGCGCAATCTTGCCCTGGGCGACACCTGGGCCAGGATGTCTCTCGCCGCTTCCATAAATTCGGCATGCCGAGGTAATGGGCCGAAAATTGAAAATGTATCGAGTGTTGTCATCATCGTCCTTCTGCGAGGCGTCATAGCTTGGAATAGGAATCCCAGATTCTAGGGGGACGTTTGCGCCCCATTCATCATGCATTGTTGAGATCAGCTATTACCAAAGCCCTGTCATGAACGCCTGCATTCCTCCCTAGAATTCCCTATAAATCGAGACAAGCCAAAACGGCGAGGAGACAGTAAAAATGCGTGCATTAATGGCATGGATGGCCGTGTGCCTATCCACAGTAAGCGCAGTGCCAGCGTCCATGGCAGCAACTACCAACATAGAGCGCATCGTCGTTCCCTACGCCGTGGCTGGTGTCACTGACCTGTATGGCCGCGTACTCGCCGAACGCTTGCAAGCGGATCAAACACACTCCATTCTGGTCGACAACCGACCCGGTGGCGGGGGTGCCATTGGCACCTCCAATGTCGCCAAAAGCCCCGCCGATGGGCGTACGCTATTGCTGGGCAGTGTTGGCACTGCCACTAATCCGGCAATGATCAAGAACATGCCCTACGACCCTCGCGACATCCTGCCCGTGGCTCAAGTCGCAGTCAGCCCACTCGTCCTTTATGTGCGCGCCGACCTGGCCACCGACGTCAAGCAACTCATCGACTACGCACGCAAAACGCCACGCGGCTTGTCTTTCGCCAACTCCGGCGTGGGCTCCAGCCCCAATCTGGCGGCCGCGCTCTTTGCCCGCCAATTAGGCCTGGAAGTCACCCACGTCAGTTATCGCGGCACCTCCGCTGCCATCAATGATTTGCTGGGTGGCCAGGTCGATGCCTATTTCGACACGCTGCAAGCCATGACGCACGTAAAGTCAGGGCGTATTCGCGCGATTGCCGTCGCCGCGCCAGAACGTCTGGCGCAAGCGCCCGACTTGCCCACGCTGGACGAACTTGGCGTGCGCGATGTCTATGCCTCAAGTTGGTGGGGCATCTTCGTGCCCGCCAAAACACCCGCCGCCACGGTCCAAGACCTGCAAGACCGTTTGCGCAAGGTCATCGCGGAACCGATCGTGCAACAGCGCGCACTCGAAATGGGGGCCGTCGCCATCTTCCGCGACCAGCCGACCTTTCAACAGTTCTTCGACAGCGAGGTAACCCGTTGGGGCGACATCATCGCGGCCGAGAAACTCTCTGTTCAGTAAACCCATGGCCAAACCAACCGACGCCACAGGCTGGGACCTGCGTGCCTTGAGAATCTTCTCTATGGTGGCGCGCAGCGGCAGCATCACTAAAGTGGCTATCGACCTGGGCGTCAGCCAGCCCGCCGTCAGCCGCTATCTGTCCATGCTGGAAAAGCAATGCGGTGGCTATCTTTTCACGCGCAATGGTCGAGGCGTTGGCTTGACCGAATTGGGCAGACAAGTCCAGCCCGCGCTTGAACAAGTGCTCGCCAGCGCCAACGAGTTGAACGACGTCGTGTCGGCTGCCCACGGCCGGGTGTCGGGCACCGTGCGCATTGGCACCCTGCCCTCGCTGAGCGGCGCGCTCATCATCCCGTTGCTCTTGCGCCTTCAACGCGAGTATCCCGCCATTCGCCTGCAAATCGTAGAAAGCGCAGCGGGGCAAATCGAGAGCTGGCTCGCCCATCATGAAATCGATATTGGCCTGCCCTACCGTAGCCACGATGCCCTGGGCAGCGATGAAGACGTGCTGCTGCGCCTGCCCGCCTACCTGATCGGCCCACCCGGCGACCGCATGACCGCCGAACGCCAGGTGCCCTTCGCCAAACTCGACGGCCTGCCGCTGGTGCTCTCGCGCAAACCCTCGTCCGTGCGCATGATGCTCGACGAAATGGGACGACGTCACAACATCAACATCAGCGTCACCGTCGAGGCGGACTCCGGCTTCATCCAGAAGCAGATGGTGGTCAAACGCGCTGGCTACACCTTGCTGCCCTGGCACTTTGTTGCGCCCGAAGTTGAACGCGGCGAACTACAGGCTTCGGAGATCGTCCAGCCCTCTGTCATGCGCATCGTGTCGCTCATGCTGACAGATCGCCCGACGCAGGCCGTGAAAGTCGTCACGGCCATGCTTCGCGAAATCGTAAGTGAATCACTGACCCAACTTGACGCCCGAGCACCAGGCGCAAGCACATAACAAATGAGCCCGCCATCACCGGCAGGCCACTAGGAGACAACACTTGATCCGCTTCATCACACGCGTTTGCGCGCTCGCACTCGTCGCCTGCTCTGCGCAGGCCGCCTTTCCCGCCGACAAACCCATCAAAATGGTCGTGCCCTTTGCACCCGGCGGCGGCGCTGACATCACCGCCCGAGTCGTCGCCGACATGTTGGCCAAAAAACTCGGCCAATCCGTCATCGTCGAAAACAAAGCCGGTGCCGGTGGCCTCATTGGTGCCGCCGCAGTCGCCCGCGCCGACCCGGACGGCTACACCTTGCTCTACACCACTCCAGGCCAGCAAATGACGCTGCCCTACATCATGAAAACCCTGCCCTACAACCCGGAAGACTTGCGCCCGGTGTCACAGGTATCCCTCGCACCCAGCGTGCTTGTCGTCAACACAAAGCTTGGCGTCAATACCCTCGAAGAGCTCATCGCCCTCGCCAAAAAACGCCCCGGCGAACTCAATTACGTCAGTGCGGGCATTGGCGCCAGTAGCCACTTGAACGGTGAACTGCTTCAAATTCTGGCAGGCATTCGTGTGCAACCCGTGCCCTACAACGGCCCCGGCGACGGGGTCTTTGACGGGGTCGGGGGAAAGGGCGTTTGCGCCATCTACACCGTTGGAATCTACACCTCGTTCATCAAAGACAAGCGACTCATTCCGTTGGGCGTGACCACCCCCTATGAACTCCCCCTCCTGCCAGGCGTGCCGCCCATCTCCAAAACCCTGCCCGGCTACGACGCGTCGCCCGTGAACTACATCACCGTGCCTAAAGCCACGCCCGACGCCATCGTGCAGAAACTGTCCGAAGCGCTGCGCGCCACCATTGCCGAACCCAGCGTCAAAGCCAAAATGCTCGACCAAGGCATTTTGGCCATCTCCAACACCCCCGAAGAAATGGCCGATCTGCTGAAAAAAGAGCAGGCGCGCTGGCGTGAAGTCATTAACAAAGCCGATATTGCCCTGCAATAAAGGCCTGGAACCCTCAGCACCATGCAACCGCAGCCCCATCCGCTTTCTCATATCCGCGTGCTCGACCTGAGCCGTGTGCTGGCCGGCCCCTGGGCCAGCCAGACCCTGGCCGACCTTGGTGCGTCCGTTATCAAAATTGAACAACCCGACGTCGGGGACGACACTCGTGCCTGGGGCCCCCCCTTTCTGAACCACGAAGACGGCTCGCGCTCCAAAGAATCCGGCTACTACCTCATCTGCAATCGCGGTAAACGCTCCGTCACCGTCAACCTCAAATCACCACGCGGACAAGCGCTCATCCGAAAAATGGTTCGCGAAGCCGACGTCGTACTAGAGAACTTCAAAGTCGGCACGCTAGAGCGCCTGGGCCTAGGCTACGAACAACTCCGCGAAGAGAACCCTCGCCTGATCTATTGCTCCATCACGGGCTTTGGCCAGACCGGCCCCCGCGCCCAACAACCCGCCTACGACTTCATGATTCAGGCCATGAGCGGCCTCATGAGCATCACCGGCGAGTCCGATGATCGCCCCGGCGGCGGCCCCATGAAAATCGGCGTCCCCATGGTCGACCTCATCACCGGCCTGTACGCCAGCAACGCCATCCTGGCCGCGCTTGCTCGCCGCGAAGTCACTGGCGAAGGCGACCACATCGACATGGCCATGCTCGACGTCGGCATCACCTTGCTGGCCAACCAAGCCATGAACTACCTGTTGACCGACGTCGTGCCTCCCCGACGCGGCAACCGCCACCCCAACATCCAGCCGCAACGCGTCTACCAGTGCAGCGACGGCCACATCATCATGGCCGTGGGGTCCGATGCGCAATTCGCCAAACTCTGCCGCGTGCTCGGCCACGAAGACATGGCCACAGACGAACGCTTTCGGACCAACGCCGCACGCGTCGTCAACCTGGCAATACTGGACCCGTGGCTGGATGAACAAGTCATCCTGCACGCAAAAGCCACCCTGCTCGCCGCGCTGGATCGTGAAGGCGTGCCTTGCGCACCCATCAACTCCATCGGTGATGCCCTCAAAGAACCGCAAGTCGTGCACCGCGACATGCTCTTCTCCACACCGCATCCCGACGGCATGAGCATGCCGCAAATCCGCAGCCCGTTTCGCTTTAAGAACTCGGATCTGCGCCTGCAAGACGGCCCACCTACCTTGGGCCAACACACCGACGAAGTGCTCAGCGAACTCGGCTTTTCCGCCGAAGACGTCGCCGAACTGCGCGCCGAACAAGCCATCTGAATCACACCAGGAACATCATGCCCGCCTATCAATTCGAAACCCTCCGCGTCGAACTGCAAGACCATGTCGCCACCGTGTGGCTGAACAACCCGCCTGTTAATGCTGTCAACACCCAGCTGCTGCAAGACCTGACGCTGGCTATGGATATCTTTGGCGATGACCCAGCGGTGCGTTGCGTCATTCTGACTGGTGAGGGTCGCATCTTCTGCGCGGGTGCGGATTTGAAAAACCGTTCGAAGATGTTGGATGAACCCGGTGGACTACCACAGCACTCCCGCCGTACGAGGGAACTGTTTCATGCGATTCGTGAATGCCCAAAACCCGTCATTGCCGCGCTGAACGGCCCAGCCTTAGGTGCAGGTCTTGGCATCGCCGCGTCTTGCGATATCTTGATCGCTGCGGAAGGCGCTTGCCTGGCGTTGCCGGAAGTTGATGTCGGCTTGCTCGGTGGGGTGAAGCATGCGCAGCGCTTGTTTGGACATTCGCGCTTGCGTCGCATGATGCTAACGGGAATGCGGGTGTCAGCGGAAGAACTCTATCGGCTGGGAATTGTTGAAGCCTGCGTGCCTGCGGATAAATTGCTGGATGAAGCTCGGCAGATCGCCAATCAAATTGCGAAGAAGAGCCCGACGTCGGTGCGATTGATGATTCAGACGGCGAATGCGATTGAAGACATGAGCTTGCGCGACGGGTATCGCTATGAGCAGGATATGACTGCGCAGGTGGCGAAGACTGAGGATGCGAAGGAGGCAAGGATGGCGTTTTTGGAAAAGCGGGCGGCGGTGTTTGCGGGTAGTTAAAGCCCAATAGATTGCGCTAGAAAACGGACAAGTAGCCGGAGACGCATGCGCGTTTCCGCGCTGACCGTACATCATTAGGCGACATATTGGGCCGAGAGCCGATATTAGCCGGGCCCGTCGCTGGCGGCTGCCAATAGTGGCACGACCAGATCGCTGATCGGCGTAGGGATGCCATGAACTCGACCATATCGCTGCACGACCCCATTCCGACTGTCCCATTCGAGGGGACGACCAGCTTGTCGGTCAGCCAGAATGGAAGTGCCTAAATCAGCCGGTGAACGTTGAAATCCATCGACGATTTCTTGCGGCACGTCGTCGCCCAGTGCCGCTCCCTCCGCCCGAGCAACTTCAAGACATTCCCGTAAGTAAGCCAGAGACAGCTCGGTGACATCGGTTCGGGAGAACATGCCCGCACGGCGACCTGTCAGGACCATTAAACCCCCGACCGCATTCTGTAGAAGCTTGCGCCACGCAACGGACGTGAAATCCTCAGCTACTTCGACCGAACACCGTGTGCCGCTCAAGGCTGCAAGCACCACGCCAGTCGCCGGTGTGTCCGGCAGAGTAAGGCGGGCTTTGCCGCGTAGCCACACCGAGGCATCCTGCTCGCGTTGAGCCGGAAACCATACTACCGAGGGCAACACCAGACCGTCCGACAAGTATGGCGCGAGGAGCGTTTTCTGCTCAACGCCATTTTGCAATACACAGACAACAGTCTTTGCGCTGCACAATGCGGAAAGCCACGGTGCTACTGCCTCCACTTGTGTCGACTTGACCGCGACAAATACCAGGTCAAACGTGTGCTTGATCTCGGCCGGATCAATCTGCACAGGCCCCGGCACAACGATACGGCCGCCGTCGAAGCGAAGCTCCAGGCGCGCTTGCGCCGAACGACCGCAAATTGTCGGCGTGCGCCCAACCTCGTGAAGGGCCGCCGCTATGGTTGTGCCGATTGCGCCCGGCCCCACGAGGGCGACGGTTGGATATTCAGAGATCATCATTGCCATCCTTTCTTGATAGTCGGGCAAGCGCCATACTAATCAACTCGGCGATTTGATTAAAGCAAAGTCTCTTCATTGCACCATGAGTAAGTCCTCATGCACTATCGATAGCCTTGCTGAGCCTTGCCTGATTCCGTCAGGAGCCAGTTGCGGAAGTAGTGGGTCAGTGGGAAGGTGGCGGCACCCACACGGGTCCGGCTCACGATGACTTCCTGATCGGTGATCTGCCAGCCGCAACCGGTCGCAAAATGCACTTCACCGGCACCACGGTACTCAAGGTGATCGATGGCAAGATCGTGGAAGAGCGTGGTCTGGACGATGGCGTCGCCGCATTGACGCAACTCGGCTTGATCACATCTGCTGCCGTCACTGGCGACGCTTGATGATCTCGGAATAGGGAAAGGCATGGCACGCTTTATCGGTGCGGGATGACTTTCTTGGCGTGAACAATCAGGCCCGCATTTTTGCGGGCCTGATTCGTTTTACAAAGTCATCTCTATTTCGTGAATCTTTCGAATTACCAAGCAGGAAACGGAGCGCATCGAATCGGCTGATCGTTCCGTACGGCGAAGGCGATTACAACGGCTCACTTTCACTTTGAGAAAAGCGGGATGACTCCTGGAATTCAACGGCAAGAGACGGAGTTTCCTCCTGCGCAGACGTCGCTAAAGTAGCCGCAGTGTCCGAGGTCTCTCATGAACACGATTTCCGCAGCCGTGATGGATGAACTATCTGGAGCACGCCGTCAGCTTGAGTCCTATTGCCAATCGCTCGTGGATGCTGGCGCGGCGCAATGGTGGGTCAACAGTGACGGAGATGTCGAGCTCTATATGGATAGCGGCGAGGCTTATTTGTTCGGCGACCAGGGCGTGACGCGGCTGAGATAACGGGGCGCGTGGCCCGAGATCAATTTAATTAGGAGCGCATCATGAAGATGTCACTGAGCCAAATGGATTCGCCGCTTGGCGCCATGTTGCTCGTCACCGATGCACAGCAAGTCATGCGTGCACTCGACTTCGCCGACCACAAAGCACGGCTGCATCGTGGCCTGCGTGAACACTACGGCGAAGTGGAATTGGCCGAGATGCCAGCTCCCGGCGAGATCGCAGACGCCCTGGCCCGCTATTTCGCAGGCGAGCTGGAGGCGCTGAATGCGCTGCAAACGCGAACATCCGGCTCCGAGCTACAGCACCGGGTCTGGGCCGCGCTACGCCTCATCCCGGTGGGTACGACCACGACCTACGGCAAGCTGGCCACGGAGGTGGGTTTCGATGATCCGCGCGCGGCCATCGACATAGGTGCTGCCAATGGCGCCAACCCGATCGCCATCGTAGTGCCATGCCACCGGGTCATCGCCAGCAATGGCGACCTCAAGGGCTATGCCTGGGGTCTGCACCGCAAGCGTTGGCTGCTGGAGCACGAGAAGGCGATGGCGGCCATGGCTAAAAAACCGCAGACCGCCATGCTGCCGGGGTTTTGATTTTGAGCGTAACCATTGCAGCCGACCTGTCACCCCGCTCATATCGGCGAGCCGCCAAAACGCTGTCCGAGTTGGACGAGGACTGGGCCCGTCATACCGCTGCGATCGGCCCGTGTCGACATGAGGCTAAGCCTGCTCGCGAGGCGTTGGCCGCCTGGTACCTGTGGCGACTACCCAGTCGGTGAAGATCAGCCGCAAGTACTGTCATTCCACAACACGCCGTGATGCGGGAAGAGAACTGAACATGTTCACCTTGAACAAGACATTCAGGCTGCTCGGGCCGGATCGCAAGCCGTACTCCAGTGTCACGCCCGGCACCTTCGGAGGCCATCGCGGCGGCAAGCTCTACGGCCGCCTTGACTGTCGCGCAGCGTTTCAGGCGATTGCCCGTGGTGGCTACGTGAAGCACCGGGTTTTCTTTGCCGATGAGGCCACGGCTATCTCCGCCGGCTACCGACCGTGCGCCGTTTGCATGTCCCTGGAATATGCGGCATGGAAGAAGTCCCAGCCCGCCTAAACCGCCAATGGCACCCGAAAGAAAACACGCCAATGAGTTCGCTATTGTCCATGTCCACAGATGCGCTTGATTACGTTGATCTGTCGAGCAGGAAACGTTCGATGGCCATCACAAGTGCGAGGGGCGTTTCGTTCATCGGATAATGCCCCGCATTCTTCAGCTCCTCAACGGTGGCGAGCGGATAACGTCGAAGGTAAGTGTCGGTCATCAGTTTCAGGTTGAACGTCGGATCATGCTCTCCCACAAGTACCTTTACCGGATGGACTCCCGCAATCTCGTGACTAAAGTCGGTATCGGCCCACGCACGCAAGTAAGCGCCGAATGCCTTCTTTGACGAATGCGCCTCCGAATACGCCGCTTTCCATTGGACCCATGACGGGGGCAAACGACAGCCCGTGCTGCGATCAATGATTGCCTCGCGATAGTTGCGCCGATCCGCAGCGCCTTCAAACAGTGCTCGCTTCTCGGTATCGAACACGATGCCTCCGCTGGGTACGGGCGCTATCGCAATCAGTGAGCGCACGCGATCGGGTGCACATGCCGCGATTCTTTCGATCGCCATTCCTCCCATCGAGTGACCAATCAGGCTGAAGCTGGAAAATCCAAGTGCGTCAGCAAGTGCAAGTGTGTCGGCGGCGATTTCGTCGATGGTGTATTCGCCCTCGACCTCCTGCATGCCACCATAGCCACGGTAGTCCATGAAAACGTAGCTGAACTTGTCCTGTGATAACCAAGCCTCGATCGGCTCGAATGCGCGCGCGTCACCAAACCAGCCATGCAGCACAAGGACTGGATGAGGGCCATCCCCCACCCGATAAAACGTATTGGGCATCTCAACTCCGAAACAAAAGAACGCTTAACTCGACTAGCGTGACCGGCTGGTCGTCATACGTTGAAGCGCTTTGCATCATAGAGGTGATGAAGGCGGCCCGCCCTCGCTATTGGGTCATTAGTTGTAGAATTTGGGCCATGCGCAATACCCTGCTCGACCCCTACGAGAATATTCCCCGCAGCGTTGTCGTCACCGCCAACGACTACCCGGCCGGCTCGACGTTTCCCCTGCACTCGCATCGTCGCGGCCAATTCGCGTTTGCCTCTCATGGCGCAATCAGCCTGTCGACGCCGGAGGGCAACTGGCTCGTGCCACCGCAGCGAGCGTGCTGGGTTCCAGCGGGTGTTGTGCACGAAATGACAATGAGCGCTGCGGTAAGAATGCTCAACACATTCGTCTCGGACGACGCCGTACTACAGGCAGGGCTGGCCGCCGAGTGTGGCGTGTATGCGGTCTCACCATTACTGAGACAACTGCTCGAAGAGGCCGTCGACCTGCCGGCCATGTACGACATTGAAGGTCGTGCCGGCAAGTTGATGGCATTGCTAGTCGCAGAGATCGCGGCCATGCCCCAGCTTTTATTGAACGCGCCCTTACCGGCTGATCCGCGTCTTGCACGCGTGTGCAGGCGCATATTCGAGGAGCCAAGCATCACCATTGATCTGGATTGCGTTGCAGCCGAAGCCGGGATGAGCCGCCGAACCTTCACGCGCTTATTTCGAATACAGTCCGGCGTCAGTTTCGGAGAATGGCGCCAGCAGGTTTGTCTATTAGCGGCGATCGAACGTTTGAGCTTGGGACAGCCAGTGACCTTGGTAGCGCTGGACCTCGGCTATGCGAGTCCCAGTGCATTTGCGGCCGCCTTCCGACGCGTGCTGGGCGAAACGCCCAGTCAGTACGTCGACGCAAATTCTGGCCTGAAGCGGTGAAGCCAACACCGCAACGATGTTAGGCAACTAGCTACAGCTTCCAGCAGCGCTAACGAATGACCGCTAGCCGTCATCTCCGTTCATGCTGATGATTCAGAGCCTGGCGGTGGCTCAGGATTGGAAGCAGACGATGGCGAAAGGCAGCTACCGGCGAGGAGCTGCCCCTCACAGATCGCGTCATGGGAGAATGCGCCCCATGAGAAATTACCCAGGCTCATGTCACTGTGGCGCGTGCCGCGTTGAGCTTGAGCTCGATCTTGACCACGTCAGAAGTTGCAACTGACCTGGCTCAAGGTTCCCCACTTAATGCATCGCTGACTACGGCTCGGTAGCAGCAGCGCAAGAATTCTGCTTCCCCACTCAACGTCCCAATTATGGTTGCATCCACTCTCGTCGCCATGCTGTGCGCACACCTGCTGTGCTTTTCCGGCATGTTTTTACTGATTAGCCGTCGCCTGCCTGGCAACAGAATGGGGATGGATTTTTTTGCCGTAGGTAACCTCCTGCTGGCGTTGGCCTATATCCTGCAACTGATTGAAGGGGGCCCCGCCTGGAGCGTAATGAGCGTCGTCAACCACAACCTCACGTTGGCCGCCCCAATCGCCTACTGGCTCGGCGCCATGCGTTTTTTTGGGCGTCAGGTTCGACTGTGGCGTACGTTGATTCTATTTTCTGTTGCCTACGGCATTGCGCAATGGTTGGTGCAGTGGAATGCTGGCCCCGCCGCACGTTATGCAATGCTTGCGGCGATGGCGACTCTGCTTTTCTTTGCCATGACAATAACCATCATCTATGGTGTGCGCACGTTTGCAAAAGACTTGTATGGAGAGATGATTTTTTTTGCGTTTCTCGTTGGTGGAATCTGTGTTCTCAACGCGCTGAAGTTCTTGAAAATTGTAGATGACGGCTTGGATGCGCTGCATATGGACAGCCGCTTTCAAATGATCTTCTACATCTACATGTCAACCTTAGCCACCATAGTGCCGCCCTCCATTGTCTGGCTAGTACTGCGACGGCTGACAGATAGCCTGCGCAATATGGCGGCGCGCGATCCCATGACAGACCTGCTTAATCGCAGAGGGCTTATGGATGGGCTAAAGCATTATTTTAATTCTCGGAATGCTGCGCCAGCTCGCTTGCTGCTGTTGGACGTCGACCATTTCAAGCTGATCAATGACACCTATGGCCACCAAGCCGGCGATGAAGTTATATGCCATGTGGCAAATTTACTTCGCGCCACCGTGCGCCGTGGCGACTTGACGGGTCGTATTGGCGGAGAAGAGTTTGTGGCCATCTTCCTGGACACAGACGGTGAGGGTGTCATGCACCTGGCAGAACGTCTGCGTGCTAGCGTTGAAAGCCAAGCGATCAACGTGACGGGTTCTGATCATTTGCTGCGCTGCACGGTCACTCTGGGGATTTCACCCTACTTCTATGGCGCGCAAGGCCTAGAAGATGCTCTTCGACAAGCCGATGCCGCGCTCTACCGAGGAAAGGCGGCTGGACGCAATCGAATCGAATTGGCCAATATTTCTCACGGTATTTCCGCTGAGAATCCCAAACCAGCAATCGTGAATGCATAGATATAGCGGTTTGATATTTACGCTCTCATCTTTAGAAGAGCACTCTTGGCGGGTGGATCCCTGGTCAAGCCTTCTGTGATCATTGAATCTACTGTTATGAATGGCCGCAAAGAGCGGAATCTGCCCCCTATTAACTGCCACTTTCGGCTGTGCATTAAACCGATCATTTCCCCGGATTTGACCCGTGCGTTTGATGGCCAGCACTGAAACTGAATGCATTCATTGGGACAAACCAAAGCTGTAACAACCGCAGCATGAAATTCTCGTAATTAGCCGACGAAACGCGTGGAATCCCCCAATCCGTGCAGAATGGCTATCGATTTTTTAATCGCTTGTCGCATGCTCCTTGGCTCGATATTCGTCTTAAGGAATTTTCCGAAAACAACGTAGTGAATACCCGGTGATTTCGGCTTTGCCGATACGACCTCTAAATTTTTTTTCTCTAAAGCGCGATTCTGCGATTTACAGCATGCCCCGCGCGATCTAGAGTGGTGTGGCGCCGCCAAAAAGGTGATCGGAAATACCATCCTTGTGTGCGTCGCTTTTGGATTTCAATACCTGTATCAATCGTACCCATGTGACTTTTGAGAGGTTTGCGATGCTCCATACCTTCGGCACAAGAATTGCGCTCACCATGCTCGTGGCGGCGCTGGGATTCGGCGCGGCGATAGCGGCGCCCAAAGATGCGACAGACTCCACCAAACAAGCTAACGACGCTTTAGTCAAATACCTGCCCTTTTCGAACAAGCAAGATTTTGAGAATGCCCGCCGCGGCTTCATCGCCGACTTGCCCAGCCCGGTCATCAAAGGCCAAGAAGGCAATACGGTTATCGACCTGGCAGAGTATGACTTCCTGAAGCAAGACGGTGCCGCCCCCCCGACGGTCAACCCCAGTCTATGGCGCCAATCTCAATTGTTGGCGATCCGCGGACTGTTCAAGGTCGTTGACGGCATCTACCAAGTACGCAATATCGATTTGGCGAACATGACGTTTGTGCGGGGGAAAACCGGGTGGATCGTGATCGATCCCCTAACGTCCACTGAAACCGCCAAAGCCGCCCTCGACCTTATCAACGAAAAGGTCGAAAAACTTCCCGTCACCGGTGTGATTTTCACGCACTCGCACGTGGACCACTTCGCGGGCATCCGCGCGATCGTCGATGAAAAAGACGTGCGCTCCGGCAAGATTCCAGTGATTGCGCCCGAAGGCTTCATGGAAGAAGCCGTCAGCGAAAACGTGTTTGCCGGCAACGTGATGAGCCGCCGCGCATCCTATATGTACGGCAACCTACTGCCGAAGAATGCGCAGGGCACTGTGGGTGGTGGTTTGGGCCTGACCACGTCAGCCGGCACTATCACGTTGTTTGAACCGAACAAGATTATCGACAAGACCGGTGAGACCATCACTGTGGACGGCATCGAGATTGTGTTCCAGATGGCACCCGGCACCGAGGCTCCCGCCGAGATGCTGTTTTACTTCCCACAGTTCAAGGCCATCGACCTGGCCGAAGACGCCAACCACACTTTGCATAATATTTTGACATTGCGTGGTGCTAAGGTGCGTAGCGCGCAAAAGTGGGCGCATACCTTGGGCGAAACCATCGACTTGTGGGGCAAGGACGCCGTGGTGTCGTTTGGCAGTCATCACTGGCCGCAATGGGGCAACGAAAACGTTGTCGGCCATCTGGAGAAGCAGCGCGACCTGTACAAGTACATCAACGACCAGACCTTGCGCATGGCCAACCAGGGCATGACCATGCACGAAATCGCCGAAGCATTCGTGCTGCCCGATAGTCTAGCCAAAGAGTTCTACAACCGGGGCTACTACGGCAATTTAAAGCACAACGTGCGCGCCACCTATCAGCTGTATCTGGGCTTCTGGGACGGCAACCCCGCCAACTTCGATCCCCTACCCCCAAAGGAAGAGGCCGTTAAGTATGTGGAGATGGTCGGTGCCGACAAGATGATTGACACAGCCAAGGCCGCCTTTGACAAGGGCGACTACCGATGGGCGGCCACTGTGGCAAACAAGGTCGTATTTGCCGACCCAAACAATCAGGCGGCGCGGGATGTACAGGCGGATGCGCTGGAGCAATTGGGCTACCAGGCTGAATCGGGTCCGGCTCGCAACTTCTATTTGTCTGGCGCACAGGAACTGCGTGGCGGAGTGAAAAAGATGGCCACGCCCAACACCAGCTCGCCCGACATCATCCGTGGCATGACCACCGAGATGTTCCTGGACTTCTTGGCCATACACTTGAACGGCCCCGAAGCGGGCGCCAAGTCTTATGCCTACAACCTGAACTTCCCGGACACCAAGCAGAAGTACATCTTGACGGTGAAGAACGGAGTGATGAACTACAGCAAAGATAAGCAGTTGGACAAGGCCGACGGCACCGTCACCTTGAACCGCACCACGCTGGACGACATTGCGCTGGGTAAGCTGAAGCTGGGTAGCCTGGCGGAAAGCGGCGAAGTGCAGATTGATGGAGACAAAACCAAGTTCAAGGAAATGCTGACCAACTTCGACAAGTTTGATTTTTGGTTCACCATCGCCGAGCCGTGATGTTTTGAATGAAACGGCAGTCTGAATTGTTCCTTCACTGGCGCATTTCAGACTGCCTGACTTTTCGCGCATCGGCCGCATCATGGACAAGCTGCGGGCATTGGGCCTAGATTCGGTTGACAGCACGTTCCGCTTGGATTCGCCTAGAAACTGACCGCCAGGCCTACCGAAAAACCAGAAACGTTGTTGCCGAACACATAGCGGCCTACTAATCGTGTCCGCGTGATAAACACGTGGTGGGCGCTGGAATCCAACTCAAGGCCCGCACCTACGGACGTCAAACGATCGAATCCAAGAATGCCGCGCTGGTCACCCAAAAATTCCGAGTGCGTCAATTCAAGCACATAGCGCAAGGGGCGATCCAGCGCCATGATGCCCGTGGGCGCTCGATAGCGCGTCCACAGGTTCAGCGACTGGGCGGTAGCGCGCCCCTTCACGGCGCTCGAGCTGTCGAAGCTCTGGAGTCGCATGTCCGAATAGCGCAGCTCGACGTCGACCTCGTACTTTTCCCGATAATGCTCATAGTCCAGCATGATGGAGCCACCCAAGCCATAGGCATTGAGCGAACCTCGATCCAGAAAGTCGATGTTGGTGTCTGTCTTACGGCCGACGTACCAGCTTGCCGCCCGTAGATCGCTTGTGACGTTGCCCAGTGCAACGTTGAAGATGGGCCGCAGCTTCAACTCATCGGTCAATTTGAAGTCCCATCCAATGCCGCCGGTGGCCGACACACTAGTCCACTTCGCCGGGATCTTTCGAGACTCGGTGCCATCTGAGGCAATAAACGCCGGGTCATAGCGGCTACCCGCCAGAACGCCCTCCAAGTAGAGGGGCACTGACTTGCTAATGGTGTCTCCGCCGCCGAGCTGCGTCATGCCGAACGCGGTGGATCCTGAGACCCCTGCCCCGCCACTGCCAATCGACAACGAACTTGTCGTTATATCCGGCACAATGGAGAACGACATCAGGGCCAGGACACCGTTCGCGCGCTTTTGAAGATCCGGTTTGACTAGACGCAAACCACTTTGCGCCATGCCCGGTTCTCCCAGAAATACGAGCCCTAGGCCAAGGACCCACGAGACACCCCGGCGCTTGGAACATCGCCTCAAAAGTGGACGGAATACACTTCGGCGCGCCATCGTCATGGTGTATCACTCGTTTAGTTTGCCGCCGCTGCGCCCTGTGCCCGTACTAGCGAATAAGCAATGTAGTACTTATAAATATTACTGACGTATTGGACTGTTTCCCGTCCTATGCGCTGAGCAGCCACCCGCTCTACGTTATCGAACCAAACGTTCGGGTCCAATCCTTTTGCAGCAGCTTCCTTGCGCAACTGACGGACTCGGCCCGGCCCGGCGTTATACGCGGCAAAGGCGAACAGTCCTTTGTTCAGGTCCGTCATGGGCTCTTTCGCGTAATACTGGTCAATCATGAAACGAATATATTTCACGCCGCCGTGAATATTCTCTTCTTCGCGGCGAATATCTCCCACCTTCAGATCTTTCCCCGTTGCAGGCATGATCTGCATGACGCCCACCGCGCCAACCGCACTCTTGGCCTGCTGATCCAGCCGCGACTCCTGGTAGCCCTGTGCCATCATTAACAGCCAGTCGATGCTGTACTGATCGCTGTATTTGCGGAAGAACCCCACCAGGCGATTGAATTTATCAATTTCCTGGGGATCCGTGGCGCTCTTCACCCACTTCACCGACTTCAAGTACTTAGTCAGTTGCTGGTTGCCGAATGACGTGCCGATGCGGTTCTTATCCATGAAGGGGTTCAGCGTAGCGGCAAGCTTGGGCGAATCCTTCCGGAAGGCAAAGGCGATGTCATTACCCGAATCCACTTCCAGGTTTTCATAGACCCGTATCTGTGGAAATATCTGCTTCCAAAAATTCGCCAGATAGCGGTCCGATACTGTGTACTTCACCAGATCAGCGCTGACCATTTCCAGAATGTCGTCGGTTTCAAACACGCCAGGCGCGTCGCGGACGATGGCGGGCTTGAGGCCCTTGGCTTGCAGATCTGTGTTCAGCTTCTTGACGCTGCCGTAATAGCTGCTGACGGGGTTGATGAACAATTCCTGCCCGGCAAGATCGTCCAGCGACTTCAGCTCCGGCGCACCGGGTGCAGCGACGATGATTTCGCGCACCCCCGTTGCGAGCGGCGTGCTGAAATCAACTTGCTTCTGACGTTCTTCCGTGACCGTCAAATTGGCGGCGATGATATCGCCTTTGCCCGCCAGCAAATCCGGTATAAGACGTTCCCGGGAGGTGGGCAGAAAGACGACATGTACCCGCACGCTCTTGCTCTTCAGTTGAAGGTTCAAATCGTTTTCGAAGGCCATCATCATGTCTGCAATGATGCCGCGCTGGGTGCCGCCTTTGTCCAGAAAATAAAGGGTTTTATTGTAGGGCACCAGCACGCGAACCTGCCTGCGCTGGATCATCCCGTCTAGGTCGCCAGTCCAAGGCTTGACGTTATAAGCGAGTGTCAGAGGATCTGTCTTGGGCGGCCCATCCGAAGCTAGCGATACGCCTGCAGATGAAAACTGTAAAAATGCGCAGAGTGCCAATACGAGTGGACGGAATGGCATAGAACCTCCGAAGCGAGGGAACGATGGAGCTTTCTCGTAACGCAAACCCGCGCGACGAAGCAGATTCTCGTCGCATAACTCATTATGTAGAGCACATTCCGCCTGCGCTACCTAGTGTTAACCCAGCCAACCAATAGCGTCATGTTTCCGTGAACACGGTAACGATTCACTGGATAGAATTGATTTTCCAGCACTTGCGTATCCAAGGGAATTGCGTGCTCTCGCTATGGGTCGGAAGCCGCCATTGCCATCGTGAATGGCCGCGGCCAGCAAGGTCGATACTCTGCCGATCTCAGCAAAAATTCCAAATCGACTGAGGTTCGACATCCGCCTTGGATCAATGATTCCCCAGCGCAATGACATTCAACCATTGAGATTGGAACAGTACATTCGTTGAGTTCGGAATGGTGAATGTCGGCGGGAAGGCAGGGCACCAAATCACGCAAAACTTACTCAAATCGGTTAGTCCCTCTATCGGCATTGGAGCCTGACATCCTTTTTTTCCTTTGAGAGAACCGCCTGCGAATTAGCGAATTTTCGGGTCCAACCTACCGCAGCGTTGAGGACATGCATGAGGCTATTGAAGACGAGTCGACCTGATTCAATATGAAGGGTGTCCTTGAGCCGTCACATACGCGTAGCGCCTGTGGTGCATGGCTACGCACCGAGTTATTGTGCACTGCCCTATCGAAGTCGAATGGCAGTGCGTCATTTCCGCAAGGCGGTATTCGTGAAGCAGCTTGCCTGACTGTGGCGTCTTAGTGCGGTATCGGGCGTGCACGGTGCCTTCGTTTGCTGACCCGCGCCGCGCATATCGTGTCGAGCGGCGCGGACACAGCAAATCAGACCGCCATCAGCAGCTCAGGTTCGGCGTTGAGGCTATAGCGGGTGAAGCTGCGGTTCAGGGCAGGCAGGGGTGCGACTTCCATCAGACCCGAGGCGGGCTCCATTATGACCATGGCGACGGTGGCCGACAGGTTGTCGTGACTGCCCGGACGGGGTGGGCGGCACACGGCATAGGGCGAACCAAAATCGTCGAACAGTGCGCGTTTCAGGTCTTCCCGCGTGAGTTGGTTCTTTTCGTTCAGCAGGCGGCGCACGCGCCAGTCGCGGTAAACGCTTTCTGGCGTGCTGGCGCGGCCCGTGTCGCGCAGCTTGGTCAGCGCCACGTCGCTGACCCAATGGTTGGCATGCACGATGAGGTCATCGCTGCCCGGGTAGATGGGGAAGGCTTCGTCGGTGGTGCATTCATAGTCCACGCCAAAGCCTGCCGCCATGCCAATCATGATGTTGTTCGAGCAGGACTTGGGCGTGGTGGCGACGGCCTTGACGGCGAGCGCGAAGTGTTCCTGTTCCAGAACTTTGCGGCGGATCAGTGACAACGGCACGCCCAATTGCAGGAAATCGCGATCAGACTCCAGGTAGTTGGCGGTGATGGACACGCCCGCGCTATTCAGGCCGCTGCGCGCCAGTCCGCCAGCCTCAACGAAGGTCAGCATGTCTGGACCGTTCTCGTTCCTGACGCGAAGCACGATGGCGGTTTGGGTGCACTCGGCACGCCAGTCCCAATTCTGGCCGTGAATGAGGCGACCGTTGGCTGAGCGGGTCGGCAGAATCAGGGCTCCCGTGCAGCCGTCGCCGGGTTCCAGTTCGGCGGCCTTCTTTTTTTCGGCACGGGCTTTGGCGATTACTTCGCTGCGGGCGTTGACCATCACGATGTCTTCAAGCGTCACACCGGCGCCTGCGGCGATGCCGCGCATTTCTTCCAGATAGTGCGGGGCGAAGTTCTCGATTTCGCGCGCGAAGCTCGTGATGAGCAGGCTGCGCGCCATGGCGTCGTACCCCAGATCGACCAGTGTCTGCCCATAGAGCGCGGCGCTTTTGCGCACACGCTCGGCAGCCTGTTGGCCATAAGAACGGCCCCGCGCTTCGGGGCTACCGGAAATGGAGATGAACGGGAATGGAGTGATCGTGTTCATGGGCGGGATGCGGCGCGAAGCGCCGTGAAGTGAGTAGGTGTGGATGTCGCCGGATGCGCGACGACGTCTGGCGTGGATTCAGTCGCGCGCCGCATGTCGCTGTGCTTGTTCGCGGCACGATAGGAATTGGGCGCCCTGAGTGCGGAATCGCTCAAGCAGGCGCTCTACCATTTGCAGTCTGGCAGCGCGGCCTACCCCGTTGTCGGCCCGAGGATGCAGGGTCAGGCAGGCGTAGCCTTCGACGTCGAGTAGCGCATCGCCTTGTTCGGCCAGATGGGCAAAAGCACGCTCCTGGGTGACGCGACGGCTGAAGTGGGTGGCGTCGCACAAGCCTTCGCTCCAGGGCAATTCGATCATGCCGGGGCCGCCGTCTGCTTCCAATGTGTAAGGCGCGTCATCATCGATGGCGCTGCTGTCATAGCGGTACCCCAAGCGATGTAGCCACGCTACGGTGTGCGGTGTGAAGCCGCTGGCCGTGTAGCGAAAACCCTGCGGCGGTTCACCGGTTAACTCGGTCAGACGATCGCGTGCGCGTTCCAGCATTTCGCCTTCTAGGTTGCCAAGCGTGGTCAGATCTTCAAAGGCGTTGCCGTGTGACGCGGCCTCATGCCCTTCACGCAGCGAACGTTCGAGCAAGTCGCGGCAGCGTTCGGCCTCGAACACCGGCCAGAAGAACGTGGCGCGAATCTCCTGGCGGCGCAACATGTCCAACACGCGGGCCAGACCACCGCCGTAGGTGTAGCGGCCATGGGCATCACGGCCATGCAAGGCGGTTTCAGGCAGCGTCGCGGCTTCAGGGCCGATGCCGTGCACATTGATAGTGACCAGCACTGTCTTGGCGGATGTCATTCGGTTCTCCAGGCATCGGGATGGGCCAGACAGTGGCGGGCCAGTGCCTCAAGCGTCATGCAATGCACGTCGGGCTGACTTGATACATGCGCCAGAAATCGCTCAAAGGCGGCCGCACGCGCGGGCGTGCCGGAACCACCGGCTGCCTTCGGGTGCACGGTCAAGTGCACGTAGCCTTCGCCTTGACGCAGGGCTTCGAATTCTTCAATCCAGTTTTCGCACGCTTCGGCGGCCAGACTGTGGCCGGTGAAATAAAAGGGGTAATCGTCCAGCGATACCGTGTTATTGGGCAGCATTACGAAGTCGTCTGCCGCGTCCAACGCTTGTGCCATGTAAGGGCGGTCGCGATCTTTTTCACTGGCGTCATAGCAATAGCCCAGACGGCGCAGCGTGGGCAGACTGCGGTGACTCTTTCTACCTGACGGCGAACACCAGCCTACTGGTGTGACGCCCAGCTCGCGCTGAATGATGCGGTGGGTTTTTTCGAGCACTGCGGGCTCGTCGTCCCCCAGATCCCAAGCTTCATGCAAGTAGCCATGAGCGGCAATTTCGTGGCCTGCCGCGAGAATATCGTGAAAGATGGCGGGGTAATGCTCCACGTCGTAGCCGCAGGCGAAGAACGTCGCGGGCACGCGATGGCGAGCAAGGATTTCCAGGTGCCGAGGCACACCACGCCGAATGGCATAGCGGCCTGCGGTATGCGGGCCGACCGGGAGTTGCTTGCGGCCCACTTCAACGGCTGGCCCATCCACATGGACCGTGACACAGACCACGGCGCGCACGGGTGGCGAGAGTGGCGCACGCTTACCTTGCGCACGCAGCTCGCCGTCCAACGCAAGCCAGGGGTTGGCGGCCGCGTCCATCGGGACGCCATAAGGAATCGGGTGCATCAGGTGGCCTTGATGTTGGCGTTTTTGATCAAGGTTCGCCATTTCTGACTTTCCTTGGCAACGAAGTCGCGCAGTTCGTCAGGCGTGCCGCCATGCAGCTCCAAGCCGTTCTGCGTCAGTTGCGCCAAAGCAGGTTGTTTGAGTGCGCTTTGCACGGCGTTGTTGAGGGTCTGGATGATCGGGGCTGGCGTGCCCGCAGGCACGAATACGCCATTCCAGCCAATGGCCTGATAGCCAGGAAAGCCCGATTCGGCCACGGTCGGCACGCCCGGCAGGGCCTGCGCGCGCTCGGCCGAGGTCACGGCAAGGGGCCGAGACTTGCCACTCTGGATGAATTGCTGTTGATTGATCACCACATCCATCAGCACGAGGAATTGACCACCCAGGAAGTCGTTGACGGCGGCGGCCGCGCCTTTGTACGGCACACCGGGCAAGTCCAGTCCGGCCGTTGCTTTGAGCAACTCCATGGCCAAGTGCGCCGAGCTGCCGTTCTGGGTGATGCCATAAAAATACTTGCCAGGGTTGGCTTTGATCAGCGCCACAAACTCCTGCAATGTCTTGGCCGGAAACGAGGGATGAACCACCAGCACGTTGTTGTAGTAGCAGACCATTGAGACGGGTTCGAAGTCTTTAATCGGGTCGTAGGCGATGTTTTCGTAAAGACTCTGGTTCACCGTGTGCGTGCCGGTGGAACCCAATGCCAAGGTGTAGCCGTCAGGGGCGGAACGTGCCGCTTGCTGCGTGCCGATGATGCCAGCTGCACCGCCTTTGTTGATGACGATGACGCTTTGCTTTAGTGCTTCACCGATGCCAAGAGCCAAGGGCCGCGCCACCAGGTCAGTGCCGCCGCCTGCTGGGAAGGGCACGATAAATTGGATTGGACGCTCTGACGGATAGCCTGCTGCGCGTGCGTGGCCAGAGCGCAGCATTGCGGCACCCGCCAAGGACGCGGCGGATGTCGCGATGAACTGTCGGCGGCTGATCCCGCCTGACTTGCTGCAAGACTGCTTCATATCAATTCCCCCAGGATGTAGGCATGGCTGGCGATCCGGTCTGCGGCACTATCGAGGAACGCTCGCCTATCGCATAAATATCATTATTCGATAAAAACATGACTTTATCTATTTTTATTTATCTATAAATGATAAAAATATAGATAACGATAGGTGACGCCTTATGACCTCACAGGCATCGATAGTGTTGCTGCATGAGCATCGTCGGCACATCGGGGCTGTGTGATACGCTGCGCCCGATCCCGCGTTGAACATTACATTCCCCATGTCCACCCTGAAACGAGCGCTAGCGATTCTTGATCTGTTCAGTCTGAGCACTCCGGTGCTCACGGCAGAAGAGATCATTTCGCGCCTGTCGTATTCAGCGCCTACCGGCTACCGCTACATCAGGGATCTGTCGGATTTGGGCTATTTGCTGCGTATGACGGGCGGCGGCTACAAACTGGGGCCGCGCATCATCGAGCTTGATCATCTCATCATCGATGGCGACCCCGTGCTGGGTGTGGCCCGCCCCATCATGCGGGAGGTGGTGGATCAGGTGGGTGGGGATGTGCTGCTGAGCGTTATTCACGGTCTGCGCATTCTGAACATTCACCACGAGCGGGGGCCGGACGCATTGGGTATTCCGCACGGGCGGGGTCGCGCGCACCCTCTTTTTCGCGGCGCAACCGCGAAGATCATCATTGCGTTTCTGCCACGCAAGGAGCAGCGCAAGCTCTATGAGGCGCACGCCGAAGAGATCCGCGCGCATGGGCTGGGCGATACCTTGGCTGAGTACACCGCAAGGCTGGACACTGTTCGGGTCCAGGGGTTTTATCTGGGGGTGGGAGAAATTTCATCTGAGCGTGCTGGCATCGCGGTCCCGGTATTCCAGGAGGACCGGCACATCTTCGGCGCGCTGACCGTCACGTTCCTGGCGACGCGCCTGAACACGATTGCCCAAGATAAGACCACGGCACTCTTGCAGTCGGCGGCCAGGCGGATTGAATCGCTCGCGCTCGTGTCTCGTATGAAGGATCAGAGCGCCGCGTCTTGAGTGTGCAAGGCCAGCGCAGAGCGGGCGAGGTAAAGCGCATACGCTCGTTCATCCTGCGCTCATATCAGCTATCCAGGAAATTCAAGCGCCCGGCTGCTGTGCTTAGGCCTGTTTATGACGAATGGCTGGCGACGCCGCAAGGCGACCCCGGCGTGCACGAGCGGGGGTGTCTTTAACACCGGCAGCAGCTCAATCCATCAGCGCTGATCAGGGGTGATCTGGAGCAACTCATCCACCAATTTGACCGCCAACGCCAGCGTGACCGCGTCCCCTCCAAACATCAGACGAAAGACAATGGGTGCGAAGACGTGATCGATAACTTGCTGCGTGCCCGGAGTGGATTCGTTCCGCGCGCGCGCGCGCTCGACCAACGTAGATACTTCGACTTTGCGGTTTCGAAGACAGTCCGTGTCGTCGCCACGCGTCAATGCAGCAGCTGCCTTCATCAAGGACGTATTCCCGGGCTGGGTCAAATGGGCAATCAGTTCACGCGCCCAGGCTTCTAGGTCCTTGCGTAGTTCACCCGTGTCTTTCAAGGGCCGATCGGGATCCAGTCTTTGCGTCGCGGTCTCTGTGAGCAAGCCCTGCAGATCTCCCCATCGTCGATAGATGCTCGACGCGCTAACGCCCGCTCGCTCGGCCACTGCCGGGACCGTCACGCGATCACTGCCCTCCTCCGCCACGAGCTCTTCCAGCGCTGTGCGCACCTTGTTCTGTACCTGGGCGCTGCGCCCACCCGGCCGTTTGGCTTGGCCTGCGAGTTTGATTTGGGAGGTATTCATAAGCACATATTAACGCAAAGATAGTTGCATTAGTGGATTCTGAGTCATAGAATGAAAAAGCAAACTTATTTGCGTTAAGAGATTCGATGATGACTATCTGCACGAAAGCCCACCGCCCGGCCGATCTTGCGTCCGGCACCACAATCGTTGCGACCCGCGGGACATCGACACATTGGCAACTGCCCTTGCGCTATGCGTTTCCAATCCTCGCCGCCATTCTGTTCGCGTTCTTTTTTGCCGCCGCCGCGCCATCGCCACTATTCGTGGTGTTTCAGCACCAATGGGGCTTTTCCGCTTCGATACTGACGGTCATATTTGCGATTTATGCGTTGGCGTTGCTGGGCGCACTCCTGGTCGCGGGTTCATTGTCCGATCACATCGGACGTCGACCGGTCATACTCACTGCGCTCGTACTCCAAATGGCCGCCATGGGCTTGTTCATGATGGCGCGAGGGGTAGGCGGATTACTGATGGCGCGCATCGTTCAGGGCATTGCCATGGGTGTCGCCAGCGGCGTGCTTAGCGCGGCAATAGTCGAGGCGGCCCCTATTGGACAAAAGCGCCTCGGCGCCATCATCGGAAGTGTGTCTCCATTGGCCGGTCTGGCCGTCGGCGCATTGGCCACTGGCGTCGCCGTCAAATTCTCTGTCGACCCCGTCTTCTGGGTGTTCGGCGTGCTTGCCGTCATTTTCGCTGGTGGCGCAACAGCCGTGCTCTGTATGCCCGAAACAGCAACCCGACGTACTGGCGCATGGCGTTCTTTGGTGCCGAGCATGTCGATCCCACTTGGCGCCCGGGCGGAGTTTGTGCGCAGCCTTCCAGTATTCATCACCATATGGGCGCTTGGCGGTTTATACATGGCTCTAGCGCCTTCTATCGTTCAGCATGTATTTGGTGTCAACAACGGCATCGTGAACGGACTGACGCTTGCCGTGTTGTCGGGCGTAGGCGCCGCAGCACCAACGCTGCTTGCACGCTTCGAGCCACTCAAGACCGTGTTGATCGGCATGGTTTCCATCGTCGTCGGAGTCTCGTTTCTGCTTGCCTCCCTAAGCCCGCAGTCGCTGCCGCTTTTCTTTGCCGGAACTGTCGTCGCAGGCATCGGATTTGGCGCTGCGTTCTCTGCGATGATGCAACGGCTCGCACCGTTAGCACCAGTGCATGAACGCGCCAAGCTATTCGCCGGCATCTACGCGGTGTGCTATCTCGCAACGAGCGTGCCAGCGGTAGCCGCCGGTACGCTCATCGCACCGTTCGGATTATCAGCGGTGGCTCACGGTTACGCCGCAACGTTACTGGTAATGGCCATCCTCGGTACGTGGGTGCATTGGCAGGCGCTGAAGCGCTCCGGCAACAGGTGACGCCCCGGAACAAGCCCTTGTCGCAAGATGAGGTCAATTTCGACAGCAGGCTGGTACATCGCGGCTAAACAAGGTAGAAGTCGTCATGAAGACACTGGGAAGGCGGCTATGAAGTACTCAATTTATGGACGATTCGAGTTGTCGGTGGAGCGCCGGGGAAACAAGTGGCTGGTGTTTCAGAGTTCTGACGGCAAGCGGACGCCAGCAACGAACATAGTTATTCCTGACGATTGTCCCAAACAAGAGATTCCGGATTATCTCGACGCCATATTCCACGAATTGGCGAGACCCGGGGACCGTATTGCCGCACTTGCCTGAACGTCGATTGTTAGCGCGTGGTGAAGCAATTGAGGATAGGGGTAGTTTTCGATGCAAACCTGGGGATGCGGACAAATCAACTCAAGGGGTGCCAAGACGGCGTCGTGACCAAGCTGCGTCGTCCTGCAGTCCACGCTCCGCCTCGACTATGTTGGTTTTGGGGCGGTCCGTGATGTCCGGTGGTCCTGGTCAAATTCGTATCGGCGCGAATATGCCAAGAAATGGACTGGCCGCCTCGATGACTACTTCTGGCCGAAGAAGGAATTTCATCGAGGGCTGCTTCAGGTCATATGCGGCAATAATCTGGGCGGCGGTAAATGGCCGCTTCAATCTTGTAAATGACAAACACATGACAAACCGTGAATTGATCGTCCCGCCGACGATGCAACGTATCGTGGAGCGTGCCGGTTACGTACCGGCAGTGAAGGTTGGCGCCACCGTTTTCTGCGCTGGACAGGTGGGGCGTACCGTTGACCTCGAAGTGATCGCCGATCCGGAGGCGCAATTTGTGGCGTGCTGGGAAAATCTGCGGGTGGTGCTGGAAGCGGCCGGGTGCACTTTTGAGGATGTTGTCGATATGACGACATACCACGTGCAGATGAGCACGCATATGGCCGTATTCCGCGAGGTGAAGAATCGGGTTTTTCCACGCGGCACGTGCGCATGGACTTCGATAGGTGTGTCCGAACTCGCACATTCAGGCTTGCTGGTCGAGATCAAATGCGTAGCAGTGAAGCGAGATTCGGCTGTCGTGTGTTCGTCTGCTAACGGCTGAAAATCAGCCGCTGCCCGAAAGCCGGCGAACGCCCGCAATGTGTCGGAAGCTGACGATGTCGAAACGCAGGTACGGGCCAGAAGCAGTCGTTCAGTCAATACCCTTGGTCGACGGCTTCAGGCTACAGTCGCTTGTTAAGTATGGATTGAGGAGGTATTGAGTATGTCCGACGTAAGCCCGCTTTTTAACGACAACGCCGTGTACAGAACCTTGCTGGAATCGACCAAAGCGATTCCTTGGAAGATCGATTGGGCCACGATGAAATTCGCCTATATCGGCCCCC
>JBEBWV010000044.1:0-39743 GCA_040391965.1 Achromobacter deleyi
GGTGCACTTCGTGGGTGCGGATGACGCGCACGGCGCGCCCATCATGCTGAAGGCAGAGAAAGAAGGCATTTCACCGCAAGATCTGGTGGCGCGCTACGCCGCCGAGCGGCCGCTGTACCTCAATGGCTTTCACATCCGGTTTGACCACTGGCATTCCACAGATTCGGCCGAAAACGTCGAACTGTCGCAAGACATCTACCGCAAGCTGAAAGCGCAAGACCTGATCGAAACGCGTTCGGTCGAACAGTTCTATGACCCCGTCAAGGGCATATTCCTGGCCGACCGTTACATCAAGGGCGAATGCCCCACCTGCCACGCCAAAGACCAGTACGGCGATTCATGCGAAGTCTGCGGCGCGGTTTACGCGCCCACTGAACTGATCAACCCCTTCTCGGCACTGACAGGCGCCACGCCCATCCTGAAGACCTCGGATCACTTCTTTTTCAAGCTGTCCGATCCGCGCTGTGTAGAATTTCTGCAGCAATGGACAACGGGCTCCAACGTTGCTGGCACCAAGCACCTCCAGTCGGAAGTGCTTGCAAAAACGCGCGAATGGCTGGGCACCGAAGACGGTGAAGCCAAACTCGGCGACTGGGACATCTCGCGCGATGCGCCGTATTTCGGCATTGAAATTCCCGACGCACCGGGCAAGTACTTCTACGTCTGGCTGGATGCACCCGTAGGCTACCTGGCATCGTTAAAGTCGTATTGCGCCAAAGAAAACCTGGATTTCGATGCCCTGCTGGACCCGAACGGCACGACCGAACAGGTTCACTTCATTGGCAAAGACATCATTTATTTCCACGCGCTTTTCTGGCCCGCGATGCTGAAATTCGCTGGTCGCAAGACGCCTGACGCATTGAATGTGCACGGTTTCATCACCGTGAGTGGCGAGAAAATGTCCAAGAGCCGCGGCACCGGCATTTCGCCGCTGCGCTACCTTGAGCTGGGCATGAACGCGGAATGGATGCGCTATTACATCGCCGCCAAATTGAACGCCAAAGTTGAAGACATCGACTTCAACCCTGAAGACTTCATCGCTCGCGTCAATAGCGATCTCGTTGGTAAATACATCAATATTGCCAGCCGCGCGGCGAACTTCGTCACGAAGCACTTTGATGGCGCTCTCGGCTATCTGGGCGACAGCCACGCGCTTGCTGCCGAATTTACCGAGCAAGCAGAATCGATTCGCGCCGCCTTTGAAGCGCGCGAGTACAACCGTGCCATCCGTGAAATCATGGCGCACGCTGACCGCATCAATCAGGCGTTCGACACCGCACAGCCCTGGGTCTTGGCCAAGGGCATTGCGACTGCAGACGACGCGCAAAAAGCAGCACTGCAAGACATCTGCTCACGTTCGCTGGCCGGATTCAAAGCACTGACCGTCATGCTGGCTCCCGTGCTACCTGCCTTGGCAGAGCGAGTGGCTCGCGAGCTCTTTGGCACCGAGCACGACTTCACCTGGGCCGATGCTGGCGTATTGCCGCAGCAGGTCACCCCCTTCAAGCATTTGATGCAGCGTGTTGAGCCCAAGATGCTCGAAGACCTCTTTGAGCCGCCCGCAGCACCGGCCGCCCCTGCCCTGATCCCGGGCGGCGAGGCGCTGGCAGAAACCATCTCCATTGATGAGTTCGCCAAAATCGACCTGCGCATCGCACAAATCGTAAATTGCGAACACGTGGAAGGTTCCACCAAGCTCTTGCGACTGACGCTGGACGTAGGTGAAGGCCGCCACCGCAACGTGTTCTCAGGCATCAAATCGGCCTACAAACCGGAAGACCTGGTCGGAAAGCTCACCGTCATGGTGGCCAACCTGGCGCCGCGCAAGATGAAGTTCGGGGTTTCCGAAGGGATGGTGCTGGCTGCCAGCCATGCAGATGAAAGCACGGATGCAGGCATCTATGTGATGGAACCCTGGCCCGGTGCAAAGCCAGGCATGCGCGTGCGCTAATTCAAGCCACGAGAGGCGGGCGCAGCGCCCGTCTCACCCTTGGGCTTGCTCCGTGTTCCAAGCCTTGAGGAAACGGCGCAAGATTCCGTGGGAATACTTGCTTGCCACTTGGCCCAGAAAGGCGGCGAAATCGATACCGGCAGCTTCATCAGCCCGATCAGAAATCGTGCGAATCACCGCGTATCGCGTTTCGTATTCATGACATATCTGCGCGACAGCCGCCCCCTCCATCTCGACACACAAGACATCGGGTAACTCGGCTTTTAGCGCCATCACGACCTGACTATCGTTGATGAACTGGTCGCCACTGGCGATCAATCCGCAATGCACTTGCGGCACGGCCATACCAAAACTTGCGCGCACGACTGCCGTGACATCGCCCGCGAGATCCTGCTGAAGATAGTCTGAGGCGCATTGCGCCAGACGGCGACTCAACTCGGCGTCCGGTTCAAAACGCGCCTGGCCAAGCAATGGCACTTCATAGCGGGCAAAAAGCGGTCGCGCGTCCATGTCGTGCTGCAGCAACGACCGGGCAACCACGACATCACCCACACGCACCTGATCGCCCACGCCGCCTGCCAGTCCCGTGAAGACAATGCCGGTCACGCCGAACTCGCGAATCAGCGTCACGGCACTGGCCGCCGCCGCTACCTTGCCAATTCTGGCCAGTACGGCCACGCAAGGTCGTCCATCGACCATGCCCACGTGATAATCGCGCCCGCCAACACGGCGCACGCTCGCCGAGGAGCCCATGACGGCCAGCAACCCGGCCAGTTCCTGGTGAACTGCCGCGAGAATGCCGATAGCGCCCATTAGTTTTCTGCTTGTGCGTCGGTCTGGGGGGCAAGCGCCGGGTCAAGCGACACACGCTCGTCAAAGACAAAACAATTGCCTTCAAAACCGGGACCACCGGTCACCTCAAAATATTTGAGAATGCCGCCTTCCAACTGGTACACGTGCTCAATACCAGACTCAGCCATATAGATGGCCGCCTTCTCGCAACGAATGCCGCCCGTGCAAAAGCTCACCACCGTTTTACCTTCGAGTTCGGCTCGATGTGCCTGCACGGCATCCGGAAACTGTGTGAAACGATCAATTCGCCAATCGATGGCGCCCTTAAACGTTCCCGCGTCCACCTCAAAGGCATTGCGCGTGTCCAACATGACCACGGGCCGACCCAAGTCATCCACGCCTTGCTCCAGCCAACGCGCCAGCGTAGGTCCGTCGACGGCAGGCGCACGGCCCGCTTCAGGGCGAATTGCCGGATGATTCATCCGGATGATTTCTCGCTTGATTTTCACCAGCAACTTGCGAAACGGAATGGCATCCGAGTAGCTGAACTTCACTTCAAGATCGGCAAAGCGGGCATCCGCAAGCAATACGGCAAGAAAGGCATCCAGCCCTGCCGCGTCGCCCGCCAGAAAAAGGTTGATTCCCTCCTCAGCGAGCAGAATTGTCCCTTTCAGGGCGTGCTCCTCGGCAAGCGCCAAGAGTTCAGCGCGCAAACTGGTCAAGTCGTCCAGGGCGACGAATTTATAGGCAGCAATATTGACGACAGCAGACATGGGAAGACAAAGGTATAGCGGGAAAGGCCGTCATCATAAACGCTGGCCCTTCCCTTGATGGTTTAGCGGTCGATCAGATGTTGCTCAACAACCATGTCAAGCACCCAACGTACCGATGACGCATCGGCGGGTGGATTGGGGTCACGCACTTCAACCACACGCAATCGATAAAGAATGCCCGGCTGAAATTGGAATCCGGTGATGTCCCCATACCAGAGCTGCCAGGGCTGCGACGGCGAATCGCGCACTTGGTAGCACATGGCCCGACCCGCACCCGCGGAGCAGGGAACCCGCTGAGCATTCACGTATACCAACTTGGTCGGCCCGGCTTGCCCGCCGGCAATGGGATCAGTGCGACGGCCAAAGTCCAGCGTATCGCCCGAACTCAGTACCAGCGTCAGGCGCTTCGGGTCATTCTCGTTGTCCAGAGCGCTGGCCGTAATACGGGTCAAACCGGTCAGGAAGTCTTGCTCCAGCTGCATCGCTTTCGGATCGCAGGCCATCATCGTAGTCGCGGGGCTCGACGGCAGGATCAGCAAGCCATTGGCAATGGTGTACGCACCGCTGTACTGATTGCAGCCAGCAAAACCACCGATATTCGGGGAGCCGTTCTCACGCGTGAAATTCATGGTGATCGGGCGCGAATTCGCCGTGCCGTGCGGCACCGGCCGTAACGCGCCACCCGGGCGCGTCCAGCGGGCAAGTTCCCAACTGGTTTGAGCCAGGCGATCAGATGCCGCAGCCGGCTGAAAGCGCGGATCAAGGTTGCCACGGCTTCCGCTCGAAGGCGGTGTGGCACTGCAGGCGGCCAGACCCACTGACAGCAAACAAGGTGCCAGCCAACGCAAGGAGGCAAGTACGGACATTAAGAGCTCCTTAGACAAAGATGGATAACACGCGGATTACGGCGTGGGAGGATCATCGCGTCGCACAAATTCCAGGACATCGCCGCCTTTCACGTTGAAAGTCAGATGGCGAGGCGCACCCCCGCTATCCAGCGTGAACGTATCAATGGCCGACAATGCGCGCAAATAATCCGTTTCAAGCACGGCACGCTCCGGTGGCGAACATGCCATCCGCGTCATGCCTGGTGCGTCGATCTTGAGTTTGCCGTCCTTGAGCAAATAGGTGCCCATATACCGGTTGCAACCGGAAAAACCCGCCACCCGGTATTCCTTGCCTTGCGCCAGGAAGGTCAGTTTGATGGGCTCACCGTTATCGCCATGCGGAATCTCGCGCAAGGTGTCGTCTGGCTGCGCCCAGCGCACCAGTTCCCACGACGTCTGCGCCAGAGAGTCAGCGCTGGTGGCCGCATTGGCAGCCGCAGCGCCTTGCGCACGAGCACCATCCGTCGAACTTGCGCAGCCGGCCAAAGCCACTGCCAAAAGGCCCACGGCAAACAGCCGCCAATGTGAAGTCGAAAGTGTAGGCATCTCGCGTTTCTCCTAAGAATCCAACAAGCATAACTGTAACCGGCATGCCAATTCAAAGCGCGCGCGCCGGTATACCTCATATCGGAGTCAACCAAGTGATGCAATCCGAAAGCACCAATTAGGTGCCTGGCATTCGATAGCCTTGCGTCGTAAGGGCAATAGCACCGGTGTCGCGCTACGCGCAGAATCAGTCGGACTTCTTGTCGGCTGTTCGGCTTGAGGTCATTGGCGCCTACGTCGGCAGGCCAAGCGTGGCCGCGTACAGCAGCCCGTCTATTCCGGGACATCAAAATGGGCCTACTTAGAACGTTATTTGCAATATCTGTGGTCTTTGACCACCTGCCCAGCAATAAAGGCGACCTCTTGGTGGGCGGCCGGCTGGCAGTGCAATTGTTCTACGTGGTCTCGGGATTTCTCATCTCTTATGTTCTGACCTCTACGGACAACTATAAAGACTCATTGGGAAAGTTCTATCTAAACAGAGCACTGAGGCTTTATCCGATTTACTTCGTCGTTGCAGGCTTGACCTTGCTTGCCCATCTGTTTGGCAGCGGTGCTTTCTTCAAGTTTTATGAAGGACTGCCAAATGATGCAAGCATGTTCCTGATTCTGTCGAACTTATTCATATTCGGCCAGGATTGGCTGATGTTCTTCGGCATACAACATGCAGATCTGACCTTCACCGGCAGCTTCGCAAACAGCGAAGTGCCTTTGTATCAAGGCTTGCTGGTGCCGCAAGCATGGACGCTTGGCGTCGAGCTCACCTTCTATCTAGTCGCGCCCTTTATCATGCACTCGCCACGGCGCCTTTTCGCGCTGCTGGCCGCATCCCTTTTGCTTAGAGTGGGGCTGATCGCCAGTGGCGTCGGACTCACCGACCCGTGGACGTATCGATTCTTCCCGACGGAACTGGCCCTATTCCTGATGGGCGCCCTCTCGCAGCGGTATTTGCTGCCACTGTGTCAAAGCCTGTGCCAGCGTCTACGATATTTGCCCGAACTGGCTACGGTCTGTCTGCTTGCCTACACGTTCGTGCACACGTCTATACCGATTAACCACAACGTCCGCGATGGCGCTACCGTCCTGCTGTTCGCGTTCTTCTTGCCCATGACCTTTATTTTCCAATCGCGCTACCGATTCGACAGAAAAATTGGAGAGCTGAGCTACCCCATATATATCTGCCATATGCTGGTGATCATGTTTCTCCACCGATTTGGCAACGGCATGGATATCGATCGTCCGGCGTTATTTACCGCGCTCACTGTGGGCTTCAGCATTGGGCTGGCCATCGTGCTGAACTGGCTAATTGGCAGCAAAGTGGAAAGCTGGCGTAAACAAGTGCGCACAGGGACCGACTTGCATCGGCCAGCCGGACATCTCGCGCCTTCGCCCGCAGCATCCAACACCAGAACCGCGCTCTAGATAAGCGCTGCAACCTTATTCGCCACGTGCGTTGATATACGCTGCCAACACATGCTCGATCTGGCGCTTTTCTTTAATACTCAGGCGAGCATAGGTAGCGTACGAAACGCTTTCAAACGGCCAGGATGGGGCCGTGTCGTCCTCCGGCACACCGGCGACTGCAAGACGTTCAAACCTGGAGGAGCTTGGGCTTGCATTAAGCATCGGGCCTTCACCCGAACTGAGCCACAGCGGCTGCACACCCAGCGCCTGAGTAAGGCTGAGGAGGGCTCGACTGGAAGGCTGCGCTCGTTGACCGCTCTCGTAGTTTCCGATGGCACTTTGGGAAAGGCCGCTAGCAACGGCCAAGTCCTTTTGCGTCCACCCTTGAAGCACTCTCGCGTTGCGCAGGCGATGGCTGAACGTATCCAATGGATCGGCCTGAGACATTAATTTCAATTTATTTATTTAATTAATTAAAACATCTCATTACTGACTGCAATGATTCGGACTGGAGCTGATTTCCTAGCTATATCCGTAAATCGCGGCCACGTCGCCTGACGCCGACGCGCTTTCACTCGGCCGAACATAATGGCAAGCGCTAAGCAGCATTAAAAATCTATTAAATTCAACATACTAGGAAAAATACTGGCAGTGTTGAACAAGGTATTTTTGGGCAAAACCTGGCGCATTCACGCCGCCAAAATCGGGAGCTAGTTTAGGTCGTTTCGATCTTATAAATAGAAAATAATGTATCGACAATACTTACTCGATATCCGAAAAGCTCACACCGGATGCCGTATTTCCCCACGAAAATGGGCCTGAATTCACCACAAAGTACGATGTTACTAGAAGACACGCAAGAAACTTATCTTCACAATAAATCACATACGTGTTTAAATTAAATACACGGACGTGACTTTGACTGGACAGAGGATAGAACCGGCAAAGTGGCACCGGTGAGTCTATGCAAACAAGGCCAGCCACCACGTGTCGGCCCACTTCTTCCTTTCTCAAAAGCGCCCGCATTCACACCCACGCGCCAGGCTCGCTCTTCGGACGCCCGGCGCGCAAAGCATGCGTGCATTTACGGAAGGACCAATGAAGAACACGCTGGATGTCATCTTTCTTGCCAAAGACGATCCCAGGCCTGGCAAACAAATAGAAGACTTGTCTCACCTGGGGTTCAAAGTACATCGATACGATGAACTGCATGAAATCTACGACCAATTAGAACGACTGGCCTGTCCGTTGATAGTGCTGGATGCGCCACTGCCCGATATCCATATCGCCATGGTGCGCCTACGCGGCATTAATCGTGCCCTGGGCATCGTCGCGCTGGCACCATTTGCCGATAGCGAAAGTCGCATACGGACCCTGTTGTGTGGTGCTGATGCCTGCCTCACCCCCGATGTCAGCGGCTTAGAGCTGGCAGCCGTGCTGCAAGCTCTGATACGGCGCTCCGGCACCGCGCCACAACTCGCTGCAGTGAGCGAGCCCACCTCGTCGCCTGCGCTGCTCAGCGCTCGCCCTTACGAACAGTCTGCCGGTTGGCGCCTGCTCAACAAAGGCTGGACACTCGTGAGTCCTGCGGGACGAAGTCTGGGGCTCACCACAGGAGAACGCGACTTCCTCGCCCGGCTATTTCTGGCCCCGGATCGAAAATTGAGCCGCGCCACGCTTTATCCAGAAATTCTGCCAGACCAGGACACGCCATCGTCCAGGCGCCGTCCAGTCGATGTGATGATCAGTCGACTACGTAGAAAGGCCCTGCAAAACCAGATGGAACTTCCTATCCGGGCCGTGCATGGCATGGGGTATATGTTCACGGGCGAAGTGTGCATCGCGTCGAATGACCAACACACGGAAATGTTCGACGTCGCTGGCCTGAATCTTGCCGGGGCGAGCGTAGCGTAATGTTCCACGGGAACAAGTGACGCATAGCGGGTCTGCTCCTACAATCCACTCAGACAGCAGCCAACCCCGATGCGAACCTGACCATGCGATTGCGAACCCGTATCCGGTGGATTTTCTCCCTGTTCCCGCCCAATTGGTGCCTGGCGATTCTGGTGGCACTCAACGGCTATGTATTCATGCATCCGGTACTGCGCGAAGTGCTGGCGCGGGAATATTCCTTTTGGACAACGCTGACCGACTGGCGCGACCTCGTCCAAGTCGTGAGTTTGCTCGAAATGCCGCGCCTGGTGCTGGGCTTGGGCCTGCAAATCATTGCCATCGGCCTGATTCTCAAGGCCCGCGTGGCATGGGCATTGTCCCTGGTCATGCTGGTTGGTGTCGGCATCTTTTCCCTCATAAATGGAGAGGGACACTGGGGCATGGGTGCCTGCACCTTGGTGCTCGCAGTGGCGCTGGCAACCTACTGGCGCCAATTTGATCGGGCGAGCGTCACCGCAGCCTCGCTCTTTGCCGTGGTCAGCATGCTCACGCTACTGGTTTACGCCGTTTTCGGCGCGCTTTACCTAGGCAACGAGTTCTCTCCACCCATCGATGACGTGGTGACTGCCCTCTACTTTTCCATCGTTTCGATGTCTACGGTCGGCTATGGCGACATTGCGCCGCATACGAGCAGCGCCCGCCTTTTCTCCGCCTCGATTATCATTCTCGGCATTACGGTCTTCGCCACATCGATCAGCGCCATTGCAGGCCCGGTCATTGGCGGAAACATCAAGCGCTTGGTCAAGGGCCATTTGTCTACCGCCATGAGAAAAAATCACGTAATCATTGCTGGTGCTACCCCGCTAGCATTGAGCGTTTATGAAGGCCTGCGACGCCGAGGCGAAGACGTAACCGTCATCATCCCCCCCGGCGTGCCCCATGATTTCCCCGCGCAAACAGACATCGTTGAAGGCGACCCCACCAACTCGCAGATCTTGATCACCGCAGGTGTCGCCCACGCCCGCTATGTGCTGGCTCTGCGTGCCGACGATGCCGAAAACGCCTTTATCGTGCTGGCAGTCAAAGAAACGGCGGGTGATGGCGGCGCTAAAACAGTCGCGATGGTCAACGTCAGCCAACACTTGGAAAAAATTAAGCGGGTTCAACCTGACATGGTTTTTTCAGTTCAATTGCTTGGCGGCGAATTACTGGCGCGCGCCATCAACGGCGAATCACTTGATAGCCAGGCTATTACAGATTTGTTTTTTGCAAAGACCGAAACCGTATCGCCCACAGCAGTCAACGCTTAACGGACACCCGATTGCATTCTCTTAGCGCCTTATCCGCCCCTAAAAAATCAGACAAAATTCGGATACATTCTGCACACAATTAGAACAAAGAGGAACGCCAACGCGGTCGCGGCACGGCATCATGACTGCCTCGTGCTACGACCGCTTATTGTTGCTCTTCCCCACAACACGGCTGCTATGCCGGTACTTGTCCCCCACGTCGCTCTGCGCAGCCAGATCATCCGATCGCGTAGCCAGAAACGTGAGACAAGGCGCATTTCTTGTTCCCTGGAGCAATCTGGATGTTTTTCAAGACCGAATCAATTTCCCGGCCCGCGTCGGGCGATATCGGGGCTCGTTTGCGCCTTCTAGGCGCGCGCGCATGGGGCTTTGCGCGCAGCCTCCCCTCACGCCATCCCTGGCTCGCCGAACGCGTGCTGTTCCTGCGAGCCTGGCGAGCGAATCCCAAAAGCATCGGCGCCGTCTGGCCATCCAGTAGCGCGTTGGCTTCGGCCATCACCCAGGAGGTGGATGCGCGCAGCGCACCGGTTCTGGAACTGGGCGTGGGCACTGGTGTGTTCACGCGTGCATTGCTCGAGCGTGGGCTTGAACCGAACGACCTGACCCTAATTGAAATGGATGACGCGTTTGCCGCGCAGTTGCGCCGCGACTACCCTCGAGCCAATGTCTGTGCCATGGACGCCACCAAACTCGCAGAAGCGTCACTCTTTGATGATGGAATTCTGGCGGGTGCTGCCATTTGCGGCCTCCCCTTGCGCAACATGCCCGTCAAGCAACAAATTGGCATCTTGCGTGGGACGTTTAAACACATGCGTCCACGCGGTGCCATGTACTTTTTTACCTACGGCTTACGCTGCCCAGTGCCACAGCGGGTGCTGGATCGACTCGGTCTACGAGCACGAAAAACGCATAGCGTCATGTTGAACATTCCACCAGCGCACGTCTGGAAAATCACCCGCCGCACCAACATCACTAAGCACTAAGCAGTTCCTGCCCACACGCCTGGGCAGGACTCGGTCTACACGCCTTTCGCCGCGCGTTGCACCATACCCGGGAGCTTGTGATGCCAAACGCGCATGCACAACCCCACTGCCCCTTGCGCTGTCAAGCGCCGCGAGTGCCTTCGCACACACCCGATCCGGATGCTTCGGCGAGGGCCATCCGCCTACCACCAGGCCCGACGCACAACAAACTCATCTAAAGACCAGGAACGCGTTTTTGACGCGGCTCTGTGCTTAGCCTGCCTAGCGCTTATGGCGAGATTGCTCATAAAAACCAGACTTGTCCGGGTACGCAAATGCATTGATTCGCTGAGAATTCAAGGCATTACTACCGTGCGCAACAAGACCTGACAAATCGGCCTGTCCCCGTCGGCCCAAGCACCCCGTCACGTTATGCGCCGCCCGTCGACACTCAGGATTCCCTATGCAACTTACTATCGCGCCGTCTTCCGGCCGACCAACGTGGCGACATGCAACCAATGCCGTGCTCCACTGGCGCTCGGTCTATGTTCCCGACCAGCCCGAAGACGAGACCACACGATTCTCCGCCTGGATCGGCTGCAGCGACGAAATCATCGTGGCCCGAATCGATTACCTGGATAGTCCGCATATTCAGTTTTGGTGGCAGTGCGCCAATCGCAGCGGGAATCACGCCAGCCTGCAAGCCGCCAAAGACGCCGCCATGCAGGCTTGGCAGCTCTGGCTTACCACTCAAGCCCAGCCTTATCGCCCTGAGCCAATCTATCAACCGCTCAGCATTATCAGCATGAATACGCCATCGTGGCCGGTCTCGAGCCCCCCCGACGAGCCAAACGCGGCGCATTGCAGCCAACGTTAATAGAACACGCGCCGTGCTATGCGGGTGGTCCTGGCTTGTGGGTGGCGTACCAAACCATGAAATCTGCTGAACGCATGGGCCGAGCAAATAAATAGCCTTGAATAAACTGCACGCCCCGCTGGGTCAGATAATGAAACTGTGCTTGAGTTTCCACGCCTTCGGCCACAATCGCCAGGCCAAGCCGGTGCGCCAGCGAAATAATGGCATCAAGCACCGGGGTGTCTTCAAGCGACGCGTCAATAGCTTGTACGAAGCCCTGGTCCACTTTCAAATAGTCGACCGGGAACTGCTGCAAGTAAGACAACGAACACCGTCCAGTGCCGAAATCGTCAATGGCAACACGCACGCCTTCAGCGCGTAACGCATCAATATTGCGTCGTGCCTGGCCCGTATTCTCAATCAAGCTTCTCTCGGTAATTTCCAATACAACCAAAGGTTCGCGGTCGGCAACACACGCAATAAATGCGCGCACATCTGTTTGCATTTCCGGGCTGGACAGGTGCTCTGGTGCGATATTCAAACCCACATGAAAACCGGCGGGCGTGTTCCAGGTTTTGAAGTCCCGCTCCACCAAGGCCATCAGATGCCGCGTCAAAGGAATAATCATTCCTTCCTCTTCGGCCATTCCGATAAATAAATCAGGGCGCACCAGCCCGACGCCGGGCCGCTCCCAACGCATTAACGCTTCGACCCCCTCACACGCACCGCTAGATTGGGCATAAACCGGTTGATACTGCACATGGAATTCACCCGCCTTGATGGCGCGTCGCATCATTTCCTTAAAAGAATTCCGGGTGCGCTGCAATCGATAGGCAAGCAATGCAAATGCGGCCGACAACACAATCGTGAATGGCAGGTAGCTCAGCACTAAACGCTGCCATGCAAGCAACTGACGATCACGTGACACGAACACGCTGATCCGCTCTGAAGCCACATCATCCTGATCTGCCCGACTCGTATAAACGCGCACATGGGTCGCCGGGTCGCCCAGGGATATCGCGCTCCGAAATGTTCCCCCTTTGCCTAAGTGCAGTTCGACCACGTACTGGCCCAATAAGGCAACGGAATCCAGTACATCCTGCAAATACTGACCATCCACGATTGCCACGGCACGGCGTCCATTGATCTCGGCGCCTGCTGCCAGTACCGCTGCTCGCGCAGGCACCAACGGGGTGCCCGTGACGGCCGCCACCCATCGGTTTGGTGAGTGGGTCGTTGGCCAGCCATGAAATTCTAAGGTCGAAGCATCCACCTCACCCAGCACAGATGAGCAGTAAACCGTATCGCCGCGCGTGAACATGAGTGCCCGAAAATAAGGAGAGAGTGTGCCCATTTTCTGCAGCTCTGCTACAGACTTCTCGCACGGCGCTTCCAGCAAAGGCGTCATCGTATCCACGACCTGCCACGCGTGACTCAAGATCGTATCGGTTTGATGCCGCACAATGCCTGCCGCCGTGGCAGCTTCTCCGCGCACCTCTCGCTGCGACTCCACCCAGGTAACGCCTATGCATAGGATCACCGGCAAGATCAATACCAACGCCACCGGGAAAAACCGCCACGAGGACGCTTGGGGCACCATTCCTGTCGAAGGCACTATTGATCTCGCTTTTTCTAGGTATTATTTAATTTCGCAAAATTGGCAATACGCGCATACGATTGCAATTCGATAGACGTCACTTTAAAGATAGACGGCGAACTATCTCTCACTAGATAGAAAAGTGTCGCTTAGACACTACAAGCTATTCCACCTGCCTCCGCAATTCTTTACCCTGTCGCATGCCCACAACTATCGTCGCGCCATGAGCAACGCATTAAAAATCGCCATCGCTGATGATCATCAGGTGGTTCGGCTCGGCGTACGCGCCATGCTGCAACAAAAAGCGCTCAGATATGAAGTGGCAGGCGAGGCCACCACACCATCCGAGCTTCTGACCTTGCTGGCGGGAACGCACATAGACGTTCTCGTCACCGACTATTCCATGGATGCCGAAATTGGTGCTGACGGCTTGCGGCTCATTCAACGCGTCCGCACGCTTTATCCCAATTTGCCCATTGTCGTTTTGACCATGATGCATAACGCCGCCATTTTTCGCAGCATTGCTGGCGCTGGCGTGCTTGGCATCATCAGCAAACAAAGTCTGGTCGCAGATTTACCCAAAGCCATCGAGTCGGCGTTCATTGGTCGCCCCTACCTTTCGCAAGGGGTGGCGGCCCTGCTTGAAGAGACCAAACCCTCTTTGACCTCGTTAAACGTGCCCAAACGCACGGATCTCTCGCCACGAGAAATCGAAACCCTGCGCCTACTGGGTGCAGGCCTCGGGGTCAACGACATCGCCAAGCAACTGAATCGCAGCAAAAAGACCATCAGCGGGCATAAGCAAACGGCCATGTTTAAGCTAGGTCTGGAAAATGACGCACAGTTGTTCGATTACATGCGCACGCACAATCTCATGTAATGAATGCCCCGCTACGAGGGGTGCTCGGTATTTTTCAATAAATTCGCCACACCAAGCTTTAGCGCCTGCGCAAATACCGCCACTTCTTGCAGTAAAGAGACGTCGGACGTGTGCTCAAGGCGACGCTCCAGTGACAAGGCCTGGGTCAGCAAATCGGCCACACCCAGCGTCGCCAGGGTACCGGCCTGCCGATGGACCCAGGCGCGTGCGGCGTTGACATCCGCTTGCGCAATGATGGGTTCGAGTTTGGTCAGGTCCTCTTCCACGGCTTCAGAGAACCAGACAATCGCCTGGCGGACCATTTCCGGCGAACCAAACACTTCCAGCAGAGCCTGCTGACGCTCATCCACAGGCGCCGCAGAGTTTGGCGTTTCAGGTTTCTGGAATATTTGATGAAGAACCTCTTCCAACAACCCCAGTTTCACGGGCTTGAGTAACACTCGCCGTATCACCAGGGAAGCCAAATGCGATTCCGACAAATCTAATGTTGTGGCCGACAACATCACCACTGGCAACTGTTGCCAATTGGCCGGAGCATCCATCGCCCGCAACGCCTCGCAAAGCCTGATGCCGTCGAGCTCGGGCATTTGGCAATCTGTGATGAGCAGATCGTAATCACGTTGACGCAGCATCGCCAACGCCTGCAGACCATCTGATACCGCATCGCACTCATAGCCAAGCATGGCTAATTGCTCACGCATCAAACGGCGGCTGGCGCCGTTATCCTCCGCGACCAGCACGCGTTTTCCTGGCAACACCACTTGGGCCTGGCCATCGACTTCGGTGTAGTGCGCAGCAAAGGACTCCTGCTGGGGAAAATCGTCGTCACTCAAGTGTTCGCCACTCAACAGACTGATGAACTCAACCCAACTCAATGGCGAAGCAGAAATATGGCTGACATCTGGCCGACGCCCAACGCTGCCCAGCGATAGCGTTATCTTGATCTCATCCGGGCTGCGGCCTTTAGATACCAGCAAACGGCCCACGTTCTCTGCGCGGCGAGGTCGTTTGACCGCCCCGACTACGGGCTCAATGCCAACAGCCTGCAAGAACTCTCTGATGGTCTGCGCTGTCTGCGCATCGGGAAGATTCACAAAAGCTTCCTGGCAAACGATCAGCGGCAACACAACCGGCATCGGGGGCAAGCCCAGCGAGACCTCAACGTCGACGCAAGTGCCAACGCCCAACTCGCTACTCAGTTCGATTTTTCCATCCATCGCTTCCGCCAACTTGCGGCAGATCGATAGCCCGAGCCCTGTGCCAGCCACGGCAGTAGGGGTATCTCCCCCCGCCTGACCCTGGACATACGGCGTGAACAGCCGTGCCTGCGTCTGCTCGTCCACGCCCGGACCGGTATCAATTACTTCGATACGCAGACGCTGGTGGGTAGCCGTTGTTTTCAGCACCACAATACGCACGGTAACGCGGCCCGATTCCGTGAATTTCACGGCATTGCTGACCAGATTCATCAGAATCTGCCGCAATCTTGCGGCGTCGCCTCGTAGCCCCAGTTTGACATCGGGAGCTACCCGTTCATGGAGCGACAAGCCCCGGCTCTGCGCCATTGGCTTGAACAACGCCAACACCTGATCCACAACCGTGCGGATGTCCAAGGTTTCTTCGTGAAGCTCGAGCATGCCCGCTTCAATCTTGGACAGATCCAACACTTCGTTGACGAGTCGAAGCAGATTTTCCGCGGAATCGTCCACCACACGCAGCAAGCTGCGTTGGCGCGAATCCAGTTTCGTGCTGCCCAGAATTTCGAGCATGCCAATCACACCATTAAGCGGCGTACGAATTTCGTGGCTCATCATTGCCAGAAACTCGGTCTTCGAACGGGTTGCACGCTCCGCCACATCTCGCGCTTCCTGCAGCAATTCCGCCTGCTCGCGGTTGTCCGTAATATCTACCCAGTAACCGCTCCACAATACGCTGCCGGCAGGGCCAGCGTGCGGCACTGCGTTCCCTCGAATCCAGCGCACGCCCTGCTCTTGGCGAACTCGGAACTCCAGCAAAAATGGCGTATTCGTGCGCTCTGCCCGATCCATTTCCGTAGAAAAGGCATTCAAATCGAGCGCTACGAGCTTTTCCAGGAATTTCCAGGGCTCTGCTCGCATTTCCTCTGCACTGAGCCCCCAGATGCTGTTGGAATTGCCACTCATGTAGGTAAACAACAACTGGCCCTTCGCGTCCATGCTGGCTTGGAACACCACTGCTGGCAGGAACCGCGTCACGTCTATCAGACGTGCCTCTGCTTCGCGACGCTGCAAGGCCTCCCGACGAAACTTCAAATAGGCAAATAACAGCACTGACAACACCAGCAACACGCCCAACGCGGCGGGTAGCAGTGTGCGCACGACACGCGCCCAATCCAGGCCGGTGTTGTATTGAACCGCCATCCAGGAGTTGAGGATCTGGCGCTGCTGTCTGTCCGGCATGGCGTCCAGAAAACGATTCAATAGCGGGACCAACCAAGCGTATTCTTTGGTGACGGCAAAGCCAAGTGGCGCCACGACGCCAGTCGGTCCGGCCAGCTTGAGGCGATAAGAGAATTGCTCGCGGATAAGTACATCCACCACTGCCAAATTTCCGACGTAAGCATCGGCCTCACCATCCGCCACCATTTGGAGGCCTTCCAGAGGCCCGCTGACCATCGTAATCAGCGCAGCTGGTGCCATGCGGGCAAGCATTGCCGGGGTGGGTGCTGTGGCCGCTGTGACAATATGCTGCCCGTTCAACTCGGCGACTTCCAAAATAGGGGCTCGATCCTGGCGCGTCACAAAGACTTCGGGCAGATGCTGATACGGTTGGCTAAACACAAGTCCCGTATCGCCGCCATACCAAGTGCTTAGCATTGGGACAAAATCGACCCGGCCGTCTTTGATTAATTGATATAGCTCAGGAATGGTCTGGACCGGCACCAACTCAAAACGTAAGCCGAGCGCCTTGGAGAGCAAACTGGCGTAATCGCCGGCGACGCCACCCAGGCCATTAATACGCTTGGAATAAAACGACAAGGGATAAGAATTGGGGATGTAGCCCATGCGCAGCTTGGGCAATTCGGACAAGCGTTGCCATTCCTGATCGTCCAGCTCGACAGCCACTGGCGCATAGCCTTCTGCCATGGAGCGCGTGGCCAGTGGCAATGTGAACGTGACAATGGCCCAGGCCAGTGCCGCCGTCAGTACCGTTCCGGCTACCGCGAGCAAGATGAGTCTATATTTCATGTATTTCCCCGATCCCAGACTCTGACAAGCGGCTTCATCATACCGTGCGCATCTGATGCAAATGCACGACGTTTTCGCGCATTAGTAGGTCACGGCGCGCATGTAGCCAATACTCAGGAAAACTGCTCCAACGGGCGATGCATGAGCAGAGATCGGCGCTGGCAAATGATCTCAGAATCGCGGTGGTGCCCCGGGCCTCAAGCCGCTAATGGCCACACCGCAGCCGCAACACAACCGCCCAGCGCTGCAATCCAGAGCAGTGCCTCGGCACGCCGCCAGTTCAATGGGTAAGTCTTGCACGCATCCAGCAGCAAACCACGCCCCAGAAAGGACACAAACAGAAAACTCCCCAAAACGGCAAATATGATGTTCATGGTGGCTTTGAACTCTCTCTATGGTTATTACTATGAAAAGAGAATATCTAAAGCACCATCCGACCTCTACCAGACTTGTCTGGAAAGTCGATTCGCTTACACCTCCAGGTAAAGGTACCTTTAGTCGCAGCGTCGCTCGCAACACCTTGCGCAACAGACCTGCTCCATAGCAAGTTCACCCGTTCCAAATCCGCATGAGGCACCTAAACGTCTAATGTTTTTGAGAGCAAGCGGAAAATGAAGGGTCTAAGCGATTACGCTCGAACTGCAGGACCTGTCGGTTGGCGTCGCAGCAGATTGCGGACAACCGACCAGCTCAATGGTCTGCTCGATATCTGGTACTTGTCAGAGCAATGATCGGAATCTGCGCGTATTGACAGCACTTTCAGCATGCCCGGCTCCGCGTCATCTGCGAAGACAAGCCCACCGCCTTGCGGCGCACGCCATAATCGGCCCAAACGCCCGACCCGGGGCGTCACTCCCAATGCCTGAAGATAGTCGCAAAGTGCGGCTTCGGTTTTGTGATTGCTCAACGAGACCCACACGCAGCCAATAGACAGCGGCGGCAAAGGCGTGGCCAAATCGACCACGGCGAGCGACACATTCAGAACAACCTGAGTGCCAACGCCTGACGTACTGCTCAGTTCAATATTCCCTCCCATTGCCTCAGCCAATCTACGGCAAATGGCGAGACCCAGACCGCTCCCTCCGAGCGCGTTGTCTGCGCCGTGCGCACGTCCTTGCACAAACGGCTGGAACAAGCGCGCCTGCGTGTCAGAGTCGACACCACGACCCGTATCCGTGACCACAAAGCAAATATGTTGCAGTGAATTTGACGTGCCCAGCGCACGAACTTCTACCGAGATCTGACCCTCGTCCGTGAACTTGACCGCGTTACTGACAAGATTCATCAAAATCTGACGCAAGCGCACAGCGTCGACCAGCAACTCCAAGTGCACATCGGGTGCCACCTTGGTGTAAAGATGAATGCCGCGCTTGTCCGCCAGGGGTCGAAACATGAACATCACTTCATCCAGTAGCAAGCGGATATCTGCTCGGCTTTCCTGAATCTCAAGCAAACCCGTTTCAATTTTTACGGGATCCAGGGCTTCATTCACCAGGCGCAATAAATTGCCTGCCGACCCTCTCACGCTATCGAGCAGCGCTTGTTGCCGTTCATTTAGTTGCGTATGACGAACAATTTCCAGCATGCCCAGCACGCCATTCAACGGTGCGCGGATGTCGCGCGCCATTAATGCCAAGAATTCGCTTTTTTCGTTAGTGGCGCGCTCCGCCGCCTCACGTGCAGCAAATAAGCGCTGCACCTGGAGGCGTTCTTGCGTAACGTCGACCCAATAGCCACTCCAGACCAGATTACCTGCCCGACATGTGTGCGGCATGGCACAACTGCGTACCCAGCGCACGCCATCGATCTCCTGCACACGAAACTCCATACGCAACGCAGACACGTTCGCAGCGGCATGTTTCATATCGTGCTTGAACGAGGGCAAATCAGCTGCAGCAATTTTTTCCATCAGTAACCCAGGCTCGGCAAGCAGACGCGCCGCACTTACCCCCCAGATACTGATGCAGTTTCCACTGATATAGGTGAAGTAAAGCTTCCCGCCTGCATCCAGGCCGGATTGAAATACCACCGCGGGCAATCGACGTGTCACATTGAGCAGGCGCAACTCGGCGGCGTTGCGCCAACTCACTTCACTGCGAACTTTCAGGTAAACCGCCAGGAGTAGCAGCGCGCAAGCAAGAGCTATGGTGGCCCACGGAAGCATTTTCCTGGCGACTAACGCCCAGTTCTCGCCGTGCACGTAGGAAACGGTTAGCCAACTCTTGACAATGCCCTGGCCTTGCTCGGGTGGCATCGCCTGCAAAAATCGGTCAATGATTGGCAACAACCACTGATGTGACTCCGACACCGCAAACCCTAACGACGACGTGGCGCCAGAGGCACCCCCAATTTTCAAATCGAACAAGAATTGATCGCGCAAGAGCATCCCTACAACGGCGAGGTTCCCCACATAGGCGTCAGCATGGCCATCCTGCACCTGTTTCATTCCCAACTGAGCGCCCGGCACCGTGGTCACGGTAGCGCCGGGGAACACCTTTCTCAGGCGCGTGGGCGTGGGTGGTGTCGCGGCCGTCACTAAATGCCAAGCACTGGCGTCTGATGACTGCACGACAGGTGCTTGGTTCTGTCGAATGACAAACACTTCGGGAAGGTGCAGATAGGGCTGACTGTATGAAAGTCCCGTGCCTACGGCATAGCGGGAATCGCTAAGCGCCACGACATCGATATGGCCTTCGCGCACCAGCCGCAATAACTCGATGGGCGAATCCGCAGGCACGACCTCCCATTGCAAACCGAGGGTAAGGGCAAGCAGTTCAGCATAATCACCCGCCACGCCGCCCAAAGAATTTGACGCTGGAATATGAAAAGAAAGGGGATACCAGCCGGGCACGAAACCCAGTCTCAAATGTCCCACCGTGGCCAACTTTGCACGCTCGTCGGTCGTCAATGAAATTTTGACAGGATTTCGCCAGAATTCTGCGCGAGCAGGTCGCGTAGGCCTGAAGCTGGGAGACGTGATCGAACCCTCAGTAGCGACAAATTGGGTGGAAGACCGGGCCTCTACATGCACCACTAATACAAGTACCGCGACGCAGATAAGACTGCTTAGCACACCGAGTAAAAGCTGTTCATTTTTCATGGGAGGCCGCGAAAAGAATAGGCGAGTGAGAGATCTCGGGTGAACCCGGGAAACAAGCACTGTCTGTTGCACTAGGCCGTCAAACCACCGAAAGTTACGGCAGCAATTGCATCCCATGCGGTACTTGCAGGAGAAAACAACAACGACCATTCAAAGCGTGGCACTGACACGAAAAAACCTATCGCTACCCAAAGGAGTAGTGGGACCAAGACGGCCAACCAAGTGAGCACTTCAAGCACAGGCCACCATCGGGGCGACTCTTTGAAATACAGAGAACAAAACCAAGCGATAAGCACGATCAAGCAAACAATTGCAATCACGGCCACCATCAATTCCATGACATATCCTTTACCTCCAGAGGTGTGACGCAAGCTGCAAAAGAAGAGCTTATCGGCGACATCAGCTGGATCACATAGGACTTGTCCGGAAATCAGACAGAGGCACACGTGCTCTGCATTCAGAGTGACTTGAGAAGATTGACGGGCGCGCACGCAAAAAAATACCCGAGTGATTTCTCACTCGGGCATAAAAGGTGCGCACAAGCGCACCAGGGGGGGTGCTCGGTACAACGAAGCGCGTTGAAAACGCCCACGGCCGCATCGACTAAAGGGGCGAACACGTGCTGAGAAAGCAACTAGCGGTTTACACCCAAACGGGCTAAAGGCCTGCGCCAATGCTAAAGACAGCTACGCATGGAATGGCTTTTTTGATTATTGAGTTAGTTGGTGTCTTGTAATTGCGTTTTCATACAATCGCGCTTGTTCAGATCAAGGCCTAATCTTATCTAGCGAAAACGCATCAAAGCCCAAGACTAGTCTTGATTACAGACGCTCATTGCAATCCAGGCGTATCGTGAACAGATATGCTGGACGACCGAATCTGCGCACCGCATTGGGCGCGCAGAGCGCAGCAGGCGCAAGATTCGTTAGAGCGGTTCGCCCTCAGACGCCGCGTGGCGATGGACGTCGTGAGTCACGAAGGGCTTTTCGCCGGTCGGCATGTCCAGCCAACCGCGGTGTTGCAGCGTTTTTCGAAGGTCGGTCAGACCTGAGCCCCAGTGATCAAGCATGCTCATCATGCCAAACTGAAAGTCCTTCGATTGCCCGTCACAAGGCTTATCTTTGTAGATGAGATGAATGATGTTGAATCGTCGGTCGCAGGCAAATTTCTCTGCCTTTTCGTACCACTCATTTTTTCGCCCCGATGCTGGCACCAGTTCCATAACTTCGCGCAGCATGCGGCGATAGTTCTGCATGCTCTCCATATACGACGTCACCAGGCGTGTTCGGCTCGAATACTGAATGTCCTTCTGGCGCATTGCCACTTCGAACAAATCGGTGGGTGCTTCACCCTCTGAGCTCCAGAGGTCAACTTGAAAGATAAGAGAATTTCGCCGTGGCTCACTGGTGAGCACGTAATAGAGCGGCGTATTGGAGACCAGTCCGCCATCCCAATAGAATTCCCCGTCAATTTCTACCGCAGGAAAACCTGGCGGGAGCGCGCCAGAGGCAACAAAATGGGCGGGCCGTAGCACCTGCTTTGTATTATCGAAATACTCGAAGTTTCCGTTTCGCACATTGACTGCACCGACGGAGACGCGCATTTGGCGCGCATCGTTGATTCGGTCGAAATCGGCGAATTTTTCCAGTGTGTGATGCAACGGGGTAGTGTCGTAGTAGCTGGCGGTTGTCGGGCGCCGATCACTACTCCCAAACCAGTTACTGACACGAGGCACGAAAAAACCATTTTGCCCCTCTGTCATGGCGCGCCATGCCGCCATGCCGTTCACCGCTTTCAGCACCATCTCCGGCAAATTCGCCAAGTCCGGAATAGACGTGCCACCTTCCGTCGGAAATTCAGTAGGAAAGTAAGGTTGTTGCGCAATGGTTTCCCAGAAAGCGCGCAACTGAGCCACTCGTCGCTCTGGCGGGTTACCCGCAATAATTGCCGCATTCAGGGCACCAATCGAGATACCGGCTACCCAATTCGGCTCGATACCAGCTTCGCTCAGGCCCTCTAATACGCCGCCCTGATAAGCGCCCAGCGCCCCACCTCCCTGAAGCACCAGCGCCACCGTTTCATATGCGTCGTGATTAGGCTTGGTTTGCTTATCGGCTGCCAGACTTTTGGCTTTCGCCGCGGGCGTTTTGGCGGCGCTACTTTTGCTTTTTGATGGCATCTCAGTCCTGTCAGGCAAGATAATCAAACACCACTTCGCCCAGACCCAGCGTCAGGTCAGCGACGATATGGCGTGCACTTAAGACTTCGAGCACCGGCAGGTCTGCCACCGGAGCCAATGCATGCGGTGACAGTGCAAGGGCTGCGGGCCCGCTCCAGGCACCAAGCACTTGAACGTCCTGCATATAGAACCGCACCAGCTCACAAATTCGAGCGGTGCCGTCTACGTGCGGAATAATCTTAAGCAAGAAGTTGGGGGTCTCGGCCAATGACTTCTCGCAAGCCTTGGCATCCAAGCCGCGATGTTTGTAGCCCATGGTCGCGGTTGCGATTCTCACGGGACCATAGTCCAGCTCTCCCACCAGCGTATCGCTTGCCACCTGCAATCGTGGTGTAGCGAGCTTCTTTGGGAATCCCCAAAGCTCCCGGCCACCGGCGATAGGAGGGTGATCATCCAGATACATGGCGTGGGTATAGCTTCCTGCCACCCCTTCAAAGGTAACCGGAATCACCTGACCACTTTCCGTGTAGTCGCCAAATCCTGTGGAGTCCGGCATACGAATGAACTCGAAATTCACTACGGCATCGGTGAACGCCAGGGGCTCAGGTATGACGGCACGGAGCTTTTCCGGGTCCGTTCGATACGTAATGATGAAAAACTCGCGTTTTATAAAACGATAAGGCCCGACAGGGAATGCGGGGCTCGTAAATGGCATGGCGTATGCCTGCTCTTTGATGGTCTTGATGGCGATAGACACTGGTGCTCCGGAGGTTGGCACGTAAAAAGCGTTGGAACTTGAATTTCCTTACTACTTTCAGATAAACAGCGCCTTAAGGCGTCTCGGACATCACGCCAAAGTAGCGATGAAGTAACACGAATGTACGGCTCAGCTGTGACAAAGATCAACGTTCGTGACGGTGCGAGAAGTGTGCGCCCTCATGGTGAAAAATGGTCGAACACCTGTTTTATTAGCTGTTTTATTAGCTGTTTAGCAGCCAAAAAAAGCAGTTCTTTTCACATTCCGAAATTTTTGTATCCATTTGACGTATGGTCTTGCAAAAGGTTCTGAACTGTCGAATACTTCCCAGCAAGGATAGGACTAAGAATTACATACCTTCCTTTTTTGACTTTCGACGAACGCCCCTGAATGTCGGCGGAGAAGCCTACTGAAGGGCTTTAGATGAAGTTGAAGTTCAGAGGGGCACTCCGTATGCATCTCACTCCACGCGAGTTCGATAAGCTTTACATACACATGCTTGCCGATGTTGCACTCAAGCGCAAAGGTAAAGGTTTGAAGCTAAACCACCCTGAGACTGTGGCGGTGCTGAGCGCCTTCGTTCTGGAAGGTGCCCGAGAGGGCAAGACCGTTGAAGAGGTTATGGATGGCGCACGCCACGTGCTGTCTTCCAAGGACGTGATGGAGGGTGTCGTGCAACTCATGCCACTCATCCAGATCGAGGCCGTTTTTACCGACGGTAGCCGCCTCGTCAGCCTGCACAACCCAATTACCTGATCGCGGCCACATCCGCGCCATTCCCGAAACGAATGCAGGAGGCCATCTTATGGCTAAGGCACCACCTCGTCCCGTTCATCCGCAACCTGAGCACGCGAACGTCGTACCCAAGACTCTGCCTCCCATTGGCGGCTACATCCTTGCCAAGGAGCCCATCGAAATTAACGTGGGCAGGCCACGAACCAAGGTGACGGTGCGCAACACGGGCGATCGCCCGATCCAGATTGGCTCGCACTTTCACTTCTTTGAATCTAACCGCTATCTCGAGTTTGATCGACCTGCGTCTTTCGGTCAGCGCCTGGACATTCCGGCGAATACCGCCGTGCGGTTTGAGCCCGGCGATGAAAAGGAAGTGTCGCTCGTGCCATTCACTGGCAAGCGCTTTATCTATGGATTCAATGATCTGGTCAACGGGTGGGCAGGCGGGGGCCCTGAGCCCGATTATTGCCCCAATCGCGGGGCCGCCATTGAGTTGGCAGAAAAGCACGGCTTCAAGTCACGAGCCCACGGGAAAGCCTCCAAAAAATAAACCGTCCGCTATTTGCGTGTCTTCATCAGGTGCCAAATTATGACTACGATTTCTCGTCAACAATACGCAGACCTTTACGGCCCAACCCTTGGAGACAAGATCCGGCTTGGGGATACCGACTTATATATTGAGATTGAGAAGGATCTGCGCGCCACCTACGGTGACGAGCTGCAATATGGCGGTGGCAAGACCTTGCGAGATGGCATGGGCTCGGACAACCTGCTCACGCAAGAGTCAGGTTGTCTTGATCTTGTCATCACAAACGTCACCATCATTGAACCCATGCTTGGCGTCATCAAGGCTGACGTGGGAATTAGAAATGGCAGGATCGCCGGCATCGGAAAAGCGGGAAATCCGGCCACGATGGATGGGGTAACGCTCGGCATGGTTACGGGTACCTCTACAGATGCCATCTCCGGTGAACACTTGATTCTCACTGCTGGCGGCACTGACACTCACGTCCACTACATTGCGCCACAACAGGTATATGCCGCGCTATCCAATGGAATCACCACCTTATGGGGTGGCGGCATCGGTCCTGTAGATGGCACCAATGGAGTAACGTCAACCAATGGGCCGTGGAATCTGGAGATGATGCTGCGCTCCATCGAAGGCTTGCCCATCAATATCGGGCTGCTTGGAAAAGGGAATTCCACGGGTAAGGGTCCCCTTATCGAACAACTCGAGAATGGCGCAGCCGGTTTTAAGGTCCACGAGGATTATGGCGCCACGCCCGCATGTATTCGTTCCTGCTTATCGGTCGCAGATGATTACGATGTGTCCGTAGCCATACACACTGACACGTTGAACGAAGGCGGTTACGTCGAAGACACCATTGCCGCGTTTGATGGGCGAACTGTTCACACGTACCACAGTGAAGGTGCAGGCGGCGGCCACGCGCCTGACTTGCTGAAGGTCGTTGGCCAGAGCAACATCCTGCCAAGCTCAACCAACCCGACGCTGCCCTGCGGCACTAACTCGGTCGCAGAATTGTTTGACATGATTATGGTCTGCCACAATTTGAATCCGAAGATTCCTTCGGACGTGGCATTCGCAGAAAGCCGGGTTCGTGCCGAAACCATCGTGGCTGAAAGTGTATTGCACGACATGGGGGCAATCTCCATGATCGGCAGCGACTCCCAAGCAATGGGCCGCATTGGTGAGACTTTTCTACGCACCATCCAAACTGCCGACGCGATGAAGAAAGCGCGCGGAAAACTCCCTGAGGACGCGCCTGGAAATGACAATTTCCGAGTGCTTCGCTATGTGGCCAAAGTGACGATCAACCCTGCCCTGACGGCCGGTATTGCTGAGCATATCGGTTCTGTTGAGGTTGGAAAAATTGCGGATCTGGTGCTTTGGGAACCCGCCTTCTTTGGTGCCAAACCAAAGCTCGTTCTGAAAGGCGGCTTGGTGGCCTGGGCAAACATGGGGGATCCGAACGCGTCATTGCCAACGCCTCAACCTATGTATTACCGCCCGATGTTCGCTGCGTTTGGCTCGGCATTGCAAAAGACGTCAATCACGTTTGTTTCTCAAGCGGCTTACGACCGAAAGGTTGGCGAACGCCTGGGTTTGCAACGTCTGATTCTTCCCGTTCGCGGCACACGGGTCCTCAGTAAGGCCCATATGGTGCGCAACAGCTTGTTGCCCAAGATAGAAGTGGACCCCCAAACCTTTGCCGTGAAAGTGGACGGCAAACATGCCACCGTCAAACCGCCTAAAACGATTTCCCTGAATCAGCTCTACTTTTTCAGTTGATAACCCGCCGTGCGCGCCACGCGCGCGGCGCACCTTTGATTCACGCTGGAGGATTTGCATGATCATCATTGAGGGCATCGTAGGCAATTCGAACGAGCCGCATTGGCAAACTCGACTACAAGGCGCTGACATTGATTGGCTCGATCTGGACCAGTGGGAAGCGCAGAAGAGCCGTCTACGCAAAGCAACCACCAAGGACCTGGAGGTCGCCCTTTCTTTGGATCGCAATACGCACTTGCATGATGGCGACATTCTTATTTGGGACGAAGGCAACCGGGTTGCAGTGATTGCGCGCATCCAATTGAAAGAAGTGATGGTCATCGACCTGGCTGCGGTCATTGGCGACAACAAGGACGAAATCGTACGTACCGTTTTCGAACTTGGTCATGCCCTGGGCAACCAGCATTGGCCCGCCATCATCAAGGGCACGCGTGTCTATGTGCCACTGACGGTGGATCACAAGGTGATGTCTTCGGTCATGAAGACTCACAACCTACCCGGCGTTACCTATGAATTCATACCAGGCGCCGATGTGATTCCGTACATGGCACCGCACGAGGCACGCCGTCTTTTCGGTGGTGCAGCGGCAGAATCCCACGAACACCCGCAGGGGCAGAACGATCATGACCACCATGACCATGGTCACCAACACGGCCACCATCACTGAGCTGACATCTTCGTATCGCAGCTTGCCGGAACTGCTGCACCTTCTCCAGTTTGGTGATTCGGCGCTTCCGGTGGGCGGGTTTTCTTTTTCGAACGGACTTGAATCTGCCATTCAGCAGAATCTCGTCCATAACCCGGAGACCTTGCGCGAGTTTGTCGTCACGGCAATGCGGCAAGCGGCAACCTGTGATGGCGTGGCTTTACTGTGCGCCCACAAGGCTGCCAAGGAGCAAGATACGGCCGCCCTATTGCTCATTGACCGCGCCACTTATGAGCGAAAGCTTAATGAGGAAACGCGTTTGATGACCATCCGAATGGGACGAAAGTTGTGCGAGTTGTCAGATGTCATTATTGGACACACGCTCAACAAAGACTGGTTGGGTCGAGTCAAACGGGGAGAGACCGCGGGCACCCACCCGGTGAGCCTTGCTATTTCTTTGGCGTCTCTTGGCGTGCAAGGCAGAGATGCGTTTGGCGTGCTGCTCTACGGTGTGGCCAACACCATTCTTGGTGCGGCGCTGCGCCTCATGCGCGCTTCGTTTCTGGATACGCAAAAAATCTTGCTGGATACGACTGCTGCCGTGGCCCCGCTCTACGAAGAGGTCGCCGACGCGACACTTGATGACATGGCCAGCTTTGCACCGATGACAGACATTCTCGCGGCGGTGCATGTTAAGGGCCACGTTCGCATGTTCATGAACTAATTGGAGTGATGAAATGAAGAAGATTCCACGTATCGGTATCGGCGGCCCGGTGGGCTCGGGAAAAACCGCGATTATTGAGGCTATTACACCAGCCTTGATCAAGCTGGGCTATCGCATGCTGATCATCACCAACGACATTGTGACCACCGAAGATGCCAAGCATGTGCAACGCACGCTTAAGGGCATTCTGGTGGAAGAGCGCATCATCGGCGTCGAGACAGGTGGATGCCCACATACGGCAGTGCGCGAAGATCCCAGCATGAATCTGGCCGCTGTCGAGGAAATGGAGGAGAAATTCCCCGACTCCGATCTGGTCTTGCTGGAGAGCGGCGGCGACAACTTGACGCTGACGTTCAGCCCTGCACTTATCGACTTTTTTATCTACGTCATTGACGTTGCTGCTGGCGACAAAATTCCGCGTAAGAACGGCCCCGGAATTTCGCAATCCGACATTCTTGTTATCAACAAAACCGACCTCGCCCCTTACGTGGGCGCAAGCCTGAAGGTAATGGAAGATGACTCGCGCATGATGCGTGGCAAAAAACCATTCGTGTTCACGAACTGCAAAACCAACGCTGGCATTCCCGAATTGGTTCAGCTGATTCGTGACAATGTTTTGTTCGACACGCCCGCTCGATTGGAAACTGCATAATGTGGAGCCAAGTGCGTGAACTTGCCGGCTATCAAGACGAGCCAGCGCAGCTACCCAGCAGCTCGTTCGGCAAGAACGCATACCTGCGCCTGGGCTTCGAGTTACGCCCAGAACGCACGGTGCTCGCCACCCTCCATCGGCGGGCACCCCTCATTGTCCAGCAAGCCCTTTATTGGGATGAGGAGATGCCCAACCTGCCGTGCGTAAGCATCATCTCAAACGCAGGCGGCATTTTGCAGGGCGATCGCAACGTGATTGAGATTGACCTTGCCGCGGACACCCAAGCCTACGTGACGTCTCAGTCGGCCACGCGTATTCAGGAAATGGATACGAACTACGCCACCCAGACGCAGGATATTGTGCTGGCGCCTGGAGCCTATCTGGAATATATCCCTCACCCGCTCATTCCGCACAAGCACTCCAGGTTCGTTCAGAACACCAAGATCACGATCGACCCGACAGCCACGCTGATCTACTCAGAAGTGCTCATGGCTGGTCGCAAGCACTATGGCACCGGCGAGCTGTTTGAGTACGACCTGTACTCGTCTACCGTTCATGCAGAACGCCCCGACGGCACCTCCATTTTTACGGAAAAGTTCATCATCGAGCCGCATCGAGTGAGCGTCTCTCGTCTTGGGTCGATGGGCGAACATCATGTGTTTGGGAACGTGATCTTGCTGACACCGAAGGTTCACGCCGATCGTTTGTTCGATTTGATCGAACCTTATTTCGATCAGGAAAACGGCATCGCGGCAGGTGCCAGCCGTTTACCGTACGACGCAGGCATCTTATTCAAAGTACTTGGCATGGAAAGCGCCCCTGTGCGCGCTGCCATTCGCGAGTTCTGGTCGCTCGCTCGCAAGGAAGTAATGGGTGTTCCCGTTCCGGAGAATTTCCTCTGGGCTTAAAGGGGGTGTCATGTCAGCGAAGCAATCGTCTTGGGAAGCGATGGCCAACCACAGTGCTGCCATTCGATTTATCGACATCAGTTTGCGCGGTGCTGGTCAGGTCATTTTTCAGAACAACCCCTTAACGGGCCTGTTTTTCCTCGCAGCGATATTTTGGGGCGCCGTCGCTGCAGGACAAATTCTCATCGCGGTTGCCGCTGTCATCGGCTTATTGATCGCCACCCTGACGGCGCTCCTTCTCGACGTGGAAGAAACCTCCCTGCAGCAAGGAATGTTCGGATTTAACGGCATATTGGTGGGTGCTGCCCTGCCCACCTTCCTGGCCATCACGCCGTCGATGTGGTTTCTGGTCGTGATTGGGGCGGCCATGTCAACAGTAGTAATGCTTGCCGTGTCGACGGTCATGAAAACGTGGGAAGTCCCCACGCTCACCTTTCCATTCGTGCTGACCACGTGGTTCCTGGTGCTCGCGGCCTATTCCTTCGGTCAGTTGCCGATTGCGTCTATGGGACCGCCCTCCTTACCGCACGCCTTGCGGGAAGTGTCTGTGGAAACGCAACTAGGACTTTTACCCGTGCTTGATGCCTGGCTAAAGGGGCCCGCCCAGGTTTTCCTGATCAATAACGCGGTGAGTGGCGTGCTGGTGGTGATTGGCCTGCTCGTTAGTTCAGCTTGGGCTGCCGTGTTCGCCTTGCTAGGCTCTGCCGTAGCGTTGGCCTTGTCGTTGTGCCTGGGCGCCAGCCTGGGGAGCGTGCAAGCAGGGCTTTATGGTTTTAGTCCTGTCCTGACCGCTGTCGCTCTGGGCTGCGTATTTTACGAACCATCGTGGCGCATTAGTTGCTACGCCCTACTCGGCACCATTTTCACCGTCATTGTTCAAGGCGCACTCAATGCAGGGGTTTCACCGCTTGGCATTCCTACATTTACTGCACCCTTCGTTTTCGTGGTCTGGTTATTCCTGCTACCGAAAGTCAAACTTCAACCACAGCTTCACGAGCACATTAAGGAGCCACTGCTTAAGAAGAAAAAGAAGCATCCCGTCGCCTAGACCCTAACGTTTTGAAGACGTGTGTGAAGGCTGCACTCGCCATTTGTGGAGCTCGAAGATGGATACCTCGTTTCGAATTGCCGCCATCGTAATAGGCGCGTTTGGCCTATTCGTCTACTTTCGCTCGATTGTGCAGGTGATGCTTCTCAACCGGCGCGAGCGCGACATCATCGAGCGGTTTTCTCGCTGCGTTGCGGTGGCGATCATCCACGGATTGGCGGGTCGCAGTAACCGGGAGCGCTGGCAGGCCTGGACGCTTCCTGTGTTTGTCTTCGTCGCCGTCACAACCTGGTTTTTATTGGTGCAGTTCTCCTTTAGCTTCATTCTGTGGGCACTGCACACGGAAGCGAACTGGCCAAAGGCGTTCAGTTCAAGCGGATCGGCGCTCAGCACGCTGGGCTATCTGACACCATCGAGTTTGCTTGGCGAATATCTCGCCACTTACGAAGCCGCCATTGGCCTGGCGATCGTCATTTTGCTGTTTACCTTTGTGCCGGGATATCAGGCGTCCATTCAGGCGCGCGAACGCAAGGTGGGCTGGTTATACGCGCGCACCGGTCAACACCCCACCGGCATCAGCATCCTGACAGCGGTAAAAAATGCCGAAAAACTTGATGATCCCTCGGTTTGGGAGGGATGGGAGGATTGGTTTCGAGGAATACTCGAAACCCATTCCATATCTCCCATCCTGGCGTACTCACCTTCGGTGTATCGCGGCACAAATTGGGTCTGCGCCTCCTCGGCCGTGCTGGACGCCGCCTCCTTGCTGCTTGCCATCATGGATTCCAAAGCGAATGATGCGGCGCGCATCTGCCGAGATACCGGAGTGACTGCCCTGACCCTGATCGCCGGAGAAATACACGGCAACGTGCCTGACGACGGATGGTCACGTCAACACGTCGATTCAACGGTTATCGCCAATTTCGACCATCTTTATGAGAGCGTTGTTCAGCTCGGTCTCCCCGTCAAAGGCGACAAAGACAGTTGCCGCGAAGTGTTCATCACCTTACGCAGTGAATACGACGCGAGCCTGCGCCATATTGCCAAATCAACGTTGATGCCTATTGAACAACCCTGACAGACCGAAACGCGCTGCAAAAGGCCTGACAAGATGCCTTTTGCAGCGCGCTTAATTTTTTACCATTCCATTGACCGACCGCCGGTCTATAACTAAGAAGGTACATGACGATGAAGGCTCAAATCTTTAGCGCGGCCATTGCTGTGTTCTGCCTGAGTACCCCTGCGCTCGCGCACTTCCAGGAAATCATTCCTTCGGAAGATGTGCTCAACGATGGCGGGCCTGTGACCCTGGACCTCGTCTTCACGCATCCCATGGATCGCGGCCCCACGATGGACATGCCAAAACCAAAACGCTTTGGCGTCAAACGGGGCGACGCCATCACCGACCTGTCCGAAAAATTGGTAGAACGAAAAATTGATGGGCAGCGGGCTTGGCAAATGCGCGACGAAATCAAGGAGCCAGGGGCTGTTGTGTACTTCGTGGAACCCCAACCTTATTGGGAAAAGGCAGAGAACAAGTACATCATCCACTACGCAAAAGTCATAGTGGACGGCTTCGCGTCAGGTGAAAACTGGGACACCATGGTTGGGCTGCCCGTAGAGATAGAGCCGCTCACCCGGCCGACAGGCATGTGGACGGGCAACCTGTTTACCGGTGTGGTTCACAAAAATGGCAAACCCGTACCCGGTGCAGAAGTGGAAGTCGAGTATGTCAATGATGGCACGGTGAAAGTGCCCAACCCCGCGTTCTCCACGCAAGTGCTCAAGGCTGATGCGAACGGCAAGTTCTCTTATGCCATGCCCCGCGCTGGTTGGTGGGGGTTTGCTGCCCTGACCGAGGGTGACGAAAAAATTAAACGTCCTGACGGCACGATGGCCCCCGTAGAAGTTGGCGGTCTGATCTGGGTCAAGACCACAGACATGAAATGACTACTCACCGGGGTGATGCGTGCGCATCGTCCCGCTGAGCGACTGACTTGGGAGTAACGCATGGCTCATATACCGGACGGGTTGCTGTCAGTGCCGGTGCTTGTTGGAGGCGGCATCATCGCTGTAGCGGGAGTCGGAATTGCGCTACGTCGCCTGGACGACGCACGCATTCCCGAAATCGCCATTCTGTCTGCGATGTTCTTTGTTGCCTCCCTGCTGGCGGTGCCTGCAGGCCCGTCTAGCGTTCATTTGCTCTTATCGGCCCTCATGGGGCTGACCATTGGCGTCGCCACTTTCCCCGCCGTCATGGTGGGGCTGTTGCTGCAAGCCCTGCTATTCGGATTTGGCGGCTTCACTACGCTTGGCGTCAATACCGTCAACATCGCCTTGCCAGGTGTGGTTTTTGGTTGGATGTTCCTGCCCATGGTCAAGCGCCTGCCTCCCGTTTCCGCTGGCGTGGCGGCCTTCTTTTGCGCGGCACTATCCGTGGCGGCTACCGGCGCAGGCGTCGCTCTGGCGCTCGCCCTGTCTTCCTCTGATTTCATCCCTTCGGCCAAGATCATTATTGCGACCTACCTGCCGCTCATGCTCGGCGAAGGGCTCATCACGGCTTTTGCCGTCGTCTTTCTTAAACGCGTGCGCCCGGAAACTTTTGGCGGTTCTCCCTTACCCAGACGCGAGGTGAATGATGCTCAAACTTAGCGCCAGAATTATCGGAATTTTTGTCATACTGCTGGGCATGAGCCTGACCGTCACAGCTGAAGCCCATCGTCTGAAGGTGTTTGCCACCGTGGAAGATGGCGTCGTGCACGGCTATGCTTTTTTTGTCGGCGGCGGACGACCAAGCGACGCCAATCTTGTGATTCGCAACGCGGCAGGCGTGGAACTCTATCGAGGACAAACCGATGCCGAGGGCGGCTTTCGCTTCAAGCCGGCAACAGCCACCGATCTTTCACTGGCAGTGGATGCGGGCGACGGACACGTTGCCGATACAAAAATCGCTGCAAACCGCTTTCCGCCAGGCACCTCCTTGGCGGTACTTGGGTTGGCCCAAGCGGCCAACACCGCTATCCCGGGCAGCCCCGCACAAAATTCGGCACTTCCCGGGCAGACTCCTTCTCAGGCCGAACTAAGCGCACTCATTGATCGTAGCGTTGACGCCGCCGTCGCACGCCAGATCGGTCCGTTGCTGGAGGCCTACGCGCAGGCAGACGGGCGTGCACGTTTTAACGATGTGGTGAGTGGCATTCTGGCGATTATCGGTCTGGCGGGTCTTCTGGTGTGGGGCAGCACCCGGAGGCGGCGCCAGAACGACGCGGCTACGCCGCAAGGTCGCTCATGAACCCAGCCATCAAGCGCGATGATGAACGTGGCGCTATCGACCGCCTGCACCCCCGCACACGACTGTTAAGCATGCTGGGGGCATTAGTGTTCGTGACCGTCCTGCACCAGCCGGCCGTGCTTATTGCAATGCTGGCTGGCGCCGTGGGTCTGGTCTGCCTCGCCAATCGACCATGGTCTGAACTACGTCATCGCCTGATGCATATTGAAGGTTTCTTGCTGGTGCTGCTCCTGCTCTTGCCGTTCACGGTGCCTGGGCAAACGCTGTGGAACGTTGGACCCATCGCAGTCACTCATGAAGGGGTGGCGCGGGCCATTATGGTGGGATTGAAGGTCAATATTTGTGCCCTGACCATTTTCGCGCTCGTGGGTGGACTTGATCCGGTGCGCATCGGCCAGGCCGCAGAGAGCCTGGGCGTACCTACGCGATTCGTCACCCTATTTCTGCTCACCGTGCGCTATGTATCCGTTTTTCGCGCTGAGAGCAGCCGCCTTACGGAAGCGATGCGCGCACGTGCGTTTCGACCAAGGTCAAATATGCACACCTGGCGCACCTACGGGAATCTGGCCGGCATGATGCTGGTGCGCTCCCTGGAGCGCGCCAAACGGGTCAATGAGGCGATGCGTTGCCGCGGTTTCACCGGCAGAATGCTCGCACCACCGCAAGATCTGGCCAAGTGGCACGACTTGGCGTTCGCAACGCTCTTCGCAGGCGCCATGGTGGGCTTGCTGGTCATGGAGTACGTCGCATGAGTCCGCTCTTAGTCCTTGATCAAGTCAGTGTGCATCGTGGTGGACGACGTGTGCTGGATGGCTTGTCTTTATCAATGAGCGCTGGCGAACGCATTGCACTTGTCGGCGATAACGGCGCGGGTAAAACAACGCTGTTGCGCACAATTGTGGGTTTGGAGTCTGCCACGGGTGATATCAGAGCTTTTGGTCTGCATTGCCAGAGCGAGGCCGACTTTCGCCATGTGCGCGCGAAGGCAGCCTATCTTTTTCAAGACCCGGACGATCAGCTTTTTTGTCCTACTGTCATTGAAGACGTAGCCTTCGGTCCGTTAAATCTGGGCCTCACGCGTGAACAAGCCACCACGCGCGCGCACGACATTCTGAACGAACTTGAGCTTGACCATTTGGCCAACCGCATTACGCACCACTTGTCAGGCGGCGAAAAGCGCCTGGTTTCCCTGGCCGCCATTCTTGCCATGGACCCCGAGCTATTACTGCTCGATGAACCCAGCAACGCGCTTGACCAGACGCATCTGGAGCGCATGTTCGACATTCTCGCCAAGCAGAAAATTGCCATGCTCGTGGTTTCGCATGACTGGCGCTTGTTGGAACGACTAACCGACAGCGTGGTGGTGCTGCGCGACGGCCAACTGAGCCCGGCCGTGCTGCATAGACATCCGCTCTGGACGGAACAAGTGCATTTGCATGACAAGCAAGCCGGAGTGCAGGTACCGGGGGCTTAGCGTCGCCGTGCCTCCAGCAGACGAATGACTTCTGTCTGACCACGCTGTTGGGCATGCTGCAATGGCGTCATGCCATCGGCGTCGGGTAAATTTACGTTAGCCCCACCCTCAATGAGACGCGCCACGATAGCTTGATGTCGGGGACCACCGTCGCCAAGAATGACGGCTTCCAACAGACCTGTCCAGCCAAGCTTGTTTACATGATCCGGGTCCACGCCAGCACGCAGGAGCATGTCGACAGTTTCAACATGGCCACGTTCACACGCTGGGATCAATGCCGTGCCGCCATACCGGTTCGTGCTTTTCAAGTTGGCCCCGTGCGCCAGGGTCATGGCCAGAATCTCAAGATAGCCGCGGGCGCCGGCAAGCAGATAGGCGCTGTCCTGCATTGCGTTTTGCGCATTCACGTCAGCGCCGGCATCAATTAGAACGCGAGCGGTTTCAATCTTATTTTCCTGTGTGGCTCGTAGCAACGGGGTGTTGCCCTGCCCATCGCGCGCATCAATCTTGGCCCCCTGCTCAAGCAACGTTTTCACGCGCTCAGCTTCGCCGCTTGCAGCGGCCTGCAATAAAGCCGATCCCATATCACCTGCCATAACTCCCCCTCCTGCGCTGAGCAAAAATGCCGCCACCCAAAGGCGAACAACCCCATACGTACGCATATCAATGACTCCTTATCCTAGCGCGCCTATCGTGTAGCCATTTTCGCATTGCGGAAACGCTACACATCGGTCAGGCGGTTTTTCGAACGAGATCATCTCGCTACTCTCTGAATCTATTACCATTAGGGCCGCAAAAACAACGGTCGTCCTATGCCTCGTCCAAATCTGATCAATGCCGAAACGTTGTGCTTGATTGCAAAGCTTGGCACCTTTCGCGCTGCCGCAGAACGCCTGCACACCACGCAGCCCGCAGTTTCTGCGCGCATGAAGGAGCTAGAGCAGGCACTGGGATTTTCGCTGTTTGAGAAACGTGGGCGTCGGCTTGAGCTGACGCTACCCGCACGCCGTTTCGTTGAGCGCGTTGAGCCTCTGCTGCTTTCCGTGGAAGATGCTTTCACGGATGCGGAAGCCGTGACCAATGCAGCAGGCACCGTGCGCATTGGAATGGGTGAAATTTCCATGACCTGGTTTTCGCTTATCGTGCCCGACCTGCGCCGCGCGCTTCCACGCGTTTCCTATGAGATCGAACTGGATCTGGCGGTCAAGCTGCAAGAGCATCTGACTTCCGGCGCTCTGGATATCGCCATCGTCGCCAATCACCTGCGTGACGACCAATTCACCTGCACCTCGCTTGGCACAACTCGCATGTCCTGGATGCTCTCGTCGCGCTTGCTGAACGACGCCCAGGGCCAGCCGCGCACTATGGCTTCGTTGTTGCAAACGGAACCGCTTTGGTGTGTGTCGCGTCCCTCGGGATTTTTCGCATCTGCCCACGATGAACTACGCGAAATGGGTGCGAATCTGGACAACATCTGCAGCTGTAATCGCTTGAACTCTCTGATCGACGTGGTCGAAGCTGGAGGGGGCATCGCCCAGCTTCCGGAGATGATGGTGGCCGACCAGGTAAAGGCCGGGACCCTCGTGTTGCTGGATCCGCAGCGCACACCGCTGACGCTGGAGTTCACCATTGCCACCCACCGCAACCAGGGCCAGGCAGTGGTCCACGAGGTCGTTCAAACCCTCACGCGGGTAGGCAAAGCAGCCACGGACGCAGCGGATTAAGCCTGGAACGGTGGCTCGGGCGCCACCAACCCGGGCTCGCGCCTTATATGTCCAACAAGGCTCGCTTGAGCACCTTTCCACTAGCGTTCCGAGGAAGATCCGCCATGAACGCCACCTGTTCCGGAACCTTGAAATACGCCAGTTTGGTCGCGCAATAGGCCTTGAGAGCCGCCGCATCTTCTACAGCGTCCTCGTGCAGCACAATGAATGCTTTGACCGACTGATCGCGAATCGGATCAGGAACACCCACCACCGCCACATCGCGTACATCAGGGTGGCCCATCAAGACCTCTTCCACTTCTGCGGCCGAAATATTTTCGCCCGCGCGTTTAATCACCTCTTTTTTACGTCCGAAAAAGAAGAAATTTCCTTTCGCGTCCTGGTACCCCAGATCGCCGGTATGCAACCAGCCACCGTCAAATGCCGCCTGCGTGGCGACCGGATCTTGGTAGTAGCCCAAAGTCAGCGTGCGGCCCCGCTGGCCCCGCACAACGATTTCACCCACCTCGCCCACGCCCACCGGCTGGTTGTCGTCATCCACGATGAATACTTCACGATCTGGCGCCGCGCGGCCGATGGAAGGATACGTGGATGGAGACGCGTGCGATTGCAAGGTGATGTAGAGCATGGACTCGGATTGCCCATAACCGTTACGCAGAGGGATCCGAAAGCGCGCAATGAAAGCCTCTATCTCGGGTATTGAGATGTTGATGGCGTAACCCGCGAATCGAACCTGGTGAGCCGTATCGAACGCTGTGGGCGGCTGATTTAGCAACGTACGACACAGCATCCCAGACAAGCTGCAGACGGTGATTCGATGCTCGATTAGCTGACGCAAGTAGCGCGTAGCACTATAGCGCTCGCCTATCACGGCAGTGGCCCCTGCCGTCAGGCACGCCAATACGGTTTCCTGGCAGTTCGCGTGAAACAAGGGCTTGTTGTTGAAAACCCGGTCTGTCCGCGAGAGGCCGCTATTGGCGGCACCCGTCATTCCGCACCAGAGCATGTTGGCCTGCGTAAGCATCACACCCTTGGGCCGGGCAGAGGTGCCCGACGTGTAGAGAATCTGCGCCAGGTCATCGCTGTCTTGCCTGGACGGCTGGAATGCGTCGACGGCGCCCGCCAGCTCACCGTGCAAACCATCAGGGCGCAGACTGCCGCGCGCGACAGACACGATCTCCGGTGCCTGCGCCATCTCGGCACAGACGCCGCGAATCAAGTCCTCGTGCGCAGGCTCCACCAACACCAGAGTCGGTTGACTATGCACCAGTTGGTAGGCCACCTCTGGCCCGGTCAGATAGATATTGCCCGACACAATGACCGCTCCGGCCAGCATCAAGCCCATCCAAAGCGGCAGGTATTCCGCCGTATTGCCCATGAATACGAAAACGCGATCACCGGGCTTGACGCCTCGGGCTTGCAAACCCGCTGCAAAACTCAAGGCGACTTCTCGCAGTTGCACAAAACTGAGCTGGCTGATGTCACCATTTTGGTATTCGTGCACGATCGCCACTCGATGTCCGTGGCACTGCGCCTGCTCTTCAAGCAGATCCGTGATCGTGCGATTTCCTACAGCGTCCATCCAACCTCCGGTATTTCCTGGATTCTCAACGACACGTCGACATGAAATCGTGTGCGCGTTTCGGCGAAAAATGAGTATAGAAAGCGGCGTTGCACCGCACCAGCTAAACGTTTTTATGAATAACGATCAACGCCGCTCATGCATTGCCGCGAACGCAATACATTGATTGAATTTATGCGTTCTCATCAAAACGTTTTCTTAGCGAAGGGCCACCGGAAAACCTATACTTCGGCTGAAAGACGCTATGGATACCTGACGTTATCCAAGCCAGAAGCATAGAAAAAAACAGAGGAGTGGAGTTGACTGAGCCATCGATTAGAGATCAGGTTTCGGCTGAGGAATGGGCCGTGCGCCAGAACCTGGCAGCGGCCTACAACCTGGCGGTCGTCATGCGCATGACCGACCACATCTACACCCACATCTCGGCACGCGTACCCGGAGACCAGGCGCATTTTCTGATCAATGCCTATGGCCTGATGTTCGATGAAATTACTGCGTCGAATCTGGTGAAGGTCAATATTGATGGCGAGATCCTGCTGGATCAAACCGGCTTGGGCATCAATCCGGCCGGTTTCGTGATCCATAGCGCCATCCATCGCGTGCGCCACGACGCGGTCTGTGTCATGCACACACATACGTCCGCGGGCATCGCCGTGTCGGCACAGCAAGCGGGCTTACTCATGATCTCGCAACATGCCATGCGCTTTCACAAGCGGGTGGCCTACCACGCTTACGAGGGCGTGGCCCTGGACATGGACGAGCAAGAACGGCTGGTGGCAGACCTGGGTTCGCATAACGCGATGATTCTGCGCAATCACGGGCTGCTTGTCTGCGGAGCCAGCGTGCCAGACGCATTTGATGCCATGTTCTACCTGGAACGAGCGTGCCAGGCACAAGTTGCCGCGCTCGCAGGGGATACCCCCTTGGTCATCCCCTCCGAGGACGTGGCGGAAAAAGTGGGTCGCCAGTTCGAACGCCCTAACCGCATATCGCGCGAAAAGCATTGGCCCCCGTTGCTCCGACTGCTACAGCGCATCCGACCTGAATACCAGGAATAACGACAACGGCGCCGCCCCGTAGGCGGCCCCTTCTTCGTAGCTGAAAAAAATGAATGATCTTCATCGCTACCGCATCGCGGTATATGGTGCGGGTGCGATCGGCTGTCTGCTTGCTGCGCGCCTGGCCCAGGCAGGATGCAACGTGACGCTGATCGCTCGGGGCCAGACGCTTGCCGCGCTGCGGCAGAACGGCGTCAGCCTGAGCGCTACCGGCACTACAGGAACCTATGCAGTGCGAGCCACGGACGACCCAGCACAAGTCGGGCCTGTGGATTATGTGTTCCTGACTGTCAAGCAACACGCGCTTGATGAGATTGGCGAGCAACTCGAACCCTTGCTGCGCGAGGGCGGGACAGTGGTGCCTGCCGTAAATGGCATTCCATGGTGGTTTCTTCCTTCACTGAATACGCCATTGGGCACCTCGCCACTGAGATCCGTAGATGCTCACGGCATCTTGAAGCGTGCCGTGCCCTTG
>JBEBWV010000045.1:0-39410 GCA_040391965.1 Achromobacter deleyi
CCGTGACCAAACTGACTGACACCAAAATGCTGCATGTGCCGTATCGCGGCAACAGCCAAGCGTTAACGGACGGCATTGGTGGCGTCATTGAACTCTTGGTGGTTAACAGCGACGTAGTGCTGCCGCATGTGGCTAACGGCGCGCTGCGTCCGCTGGCTGTCATGGCGCCGCAACGCCTGCCGGCATGGCCGGATGTGCCCACGATGGCGGAATTGAACATGCCGCAGGCTCAGTACTATTCGAACTTCGCGGTTTTTGGCCCAGCCAATTTGCCGGTCTCCGTGTCGCAGCCCTTGCAGGCAGCATTAGAACGCGCAACAGCAAGCCCCGAATTCAAGGACCTGCTGGCCAAGTCGTATCTGCAGCCGGGCACGGGCACGGGCGCCGTATTTGCTGAGCAAGTGCGTGCTGAATTCGTGAATAATGCGCGCATCATCAAAGAAGGAAACATCAAGGCAGAGTAATTCTGGCTGGGTGTGAACGCTGCGTAGTTGGTCTACGCAGCGTTCAAGGTTCGCGGCAGATCAGCCACCATAAGCTGATCCGCCGCGAACCTTTTTTATTGTGCGAACGGCGTATCAAGCCGGACGCGGGCCGAACATAATGACGGCCATGCCGGCCAGGCAAAGCGCAGCACCGAGCCAATCGCTGGGGCTGGGTCGCACACCGTCTACCAGCCATAGCCATACCAAGGCCGTGGCGATATATACGCCACCATACGCGGCATAGACGCGGCCCGATGCGGTTGGGTGAAGGGTAAGTAGCCACGCAAATAGCGCAAGACTTGCGGCCGCAGGTAGCAGCAACCAGATTGAACCGCCCTTTTTCAACCACACATACGGCAGATAGCAACCGACGATCTCGGCCAAGGCAGTGATGATGAACAGGCCAAGCGTGTGTAGTGCGGGCATGGCGGGAAATAGTAATGAGGCGTGCTGATGGACGATGTCGTTATTGTTTTTGCGCGAGCAATACGTGACATTGCTTTTCTTGGCGTGCAATTTCTTCCAGCGTGTCTTCGATGTCGCGGCGTTGCTGCTCCAGCGTGGCGCGTTGCTGCGCCAACACGCTCACATACTCGCGCAGCTGCACAGTGGTGTCGCCGGGACCGTCATACATGTCGATGAGCGTGCGAATTTCCGATAACGGCAGGCCCAGGCGTTTGCCGCGCAGGGCCAGTTTCAGGCGAGTGCGGTCGCGCGCCGCATAGACGCGGTTTCGCCCTTCACGGGCCGGGCTCACAATTCCCTGATCTTCATAGAAGCGGATTGTGCGGGGCGTGACGTCGAACTCGCGTGCGAGCTCAGAGATGGTCCAGGTTGACGAAGGCATGCGGTGTGTGGCAGTTTACGTAAACGTAAATTATGATGACTTGGCGGAATCGTCAAGCGGGATGCGAGAGAGACATGAATCCAAACGAACAGCAGTTGAAGTATCCCTGGGGTGATGCACAGCCCAAACCAGGGTTTGCCCAGGAAGTGGCCGACGGCGTCAAGTGGATACGGATGCCGCTGCCGTTTGCACTGGACCACATCAACCTTTGGTTGCTGCGCGACGAGCTTGATGGTCGCCAAGGCTGGACCATTATCGACTGCGGCATCGCCAAAGACGAAGTAAAGGTTTTGTGGGAAGAGGTGTTCGTCAATGAACTCGAAGGCTTGCCGGTATTGCGCGTGCTGGTCACGCACATGCATCCCGACCACGTAGGTCTGGCTGATTGGCTGTGCAAGCGTTGGGATGCACGGCTCTGGATGACCATGACCGATTTCGTCGTGGCCTCGCTTTGGTCATCGCGCCGCTCGGAGGAAGGCGGTGGGCCTGGTGGTCAGGCTGCCGTCGAGCACTTTGCACGTCACGGGTTAACAGATGCCGATGCGCAAGAGAAAATTCGTTTGCGCGCAAGCTACTACCCGAATCTTGTGCCGAATGTGCCCAGTCAATACACCCGCATCATGGATGGCGATCAAGTACGCATTGGCGGGCGTGATTGGCGCGTGATCGTGGGATATGGTCATGCACCGGAACACGCTTCGCTTTACAGCCCGGATCTTGGTGTGCTCATTTCCGGCGACATGGTGTTGCCGCGTATCTCCACGAACATCAGCGTATTTGACTACGAGCCCGATGCCAATCCGCTGCCGCTCTATCTGAACTCCTTGAAACGCTACGACGACCTGCCGGCAGATACTCTGGTATTGCCATCGCACGGCCGCCCATTTACGGGCTTGCATGAGCGCATCGCTCAACAGCATCAGCACCATGCGGATCGTTTGGCAGAGGTCATGGAAGCCTGTGTGCAACCACAATCGACCTCCGATATTGTGCCGATCATGTTCAAGCGCACGCTTGATCTTCATCAGCTTACGTTTGCGATGGGCGAAGCCTTGGCGCACTTGCATGCGCTTTACTTTGAAGGCAAGCTCGCACGTGCCACAGGGGACGACGGCATCGTGCGTTTCACAGCGATCAGTCGCTAAGCAGAATACTCATGGCGCGGGCTCGGGCCTAACCCCGGCTCGCCGCTGCAAACACGCCTAGCGGCTTGCGGTGGCCAACCTCAGGGCCAGTCCGATGAACACCAGTCCGGCAATGCGGTTCAACCATCGGCGCGCCGTGACAGAGCGCTGAAGTAGTTCGCCAAACGCGCCAGAGAAAAAGGCAATTGCGCCAAAAACCAGCAGCGTGGCTACGATAAACACCGCGCCCAACTCCACCGTCTGCAGGCCCACCGAGCCACGTGCGGGTGATGTGAATTGCGGCAAAAACGCGAAGAAAAATAGCAGCACTTTGGGGTTCGTCAGATTCATGACAATACCGCGGCGGTACAGCGCGGCAGCGCGCATGGGTTCAGGCCGCTTGCCCTCCTCTGCATGTACTGGCGCTCGAAGCACTTGCCAGGCGAGATACAGCAGATAGGCCGCACCAATCAGTTTCAGTGCTGTGAAAGCGTAAGGCGACGCCGCAAACACGGCGGCCAGTCCCAGTGCGACGGCGGCGGTGTGGCCAAGCAAGCCGGTACACAAGCCGAGCACGACAAAAATTCCTGCACGACGTCCCCAGATGGCGGACTGCATCAGCACAAAGAGATTGTCTGGCCCGGGCGTCAAGGCAAGCAGGACGGCAATGCCAAAAAATGCAATGAGGGTGTCGAAGGAAACCATTGTTGAACCAGGGTCGGACCCGGCCACGTCAGCCGGAAATGGCATGATACGGGCAAACAGCGCTGCCGCATGCCTTGCATTACCCGGCGATTATCGCGGGCGTGGGCCACGACGCGCACTTTGCCATCAGGAGATCTTATGGATGTGGCCGTTGACCCGAAAATCGTCGATTCACCCTCAGATGCTGCATTACAGGCATGGTTGGAGGCCCGCCATAGCTGCCGGGCATTCTTACCCGATGCGGTGCCCCGCCCGACCATTGATCGCATCCTGACGCTGGCTCAGCGCACGGCATCCTGGTGCAATAGCCAGCCGTGGCGGCTTCACATGACGGAGGCGGCAGCGACGCAACGGCTGCGTCAGGCGCTATTGGCGAGAGCCATAACAGGGGGTTCGTTCACGCCTGATTTTCCGTTTCCCAAGGAATATCGTGATGTCTATCTGGAGCGACGCCGCGAAGCCGGTTTCCAGCTTTACAACGCCATGGGCGTGCCACGCGGGGACCGTGATGCCTATCGCCAGCAATCCTTGCGTAACTTCGACTTCTTTGGCGCACCCCATCTGGCGCTTATAACGTCTGACCGATCATTGGGCGAATACGGCGCCATTGATTGCGGTGCCTACGTTTCCACTTTCCTGTTGGCAGCCCAAGCCAATGGCGTGGCCACCGTGCCCCAGGCCGCGTTGGCGATGTACCCGGAGGTGTTGCGAGTTCAACTGAATATTCCTGACGACCGGCTCGTGGTCTGTGCGATTTCGTTTGGCTTCGAAGATGCGCGACATCCGGCGAACAGCTACCGCACGAACCGGGCGTCTCTGGCAGAGACGGTGACCTGGGTGTCGGAATAGTTTGAGCAGGCGACCCTGCTCGCGCAGAGTTGGCCCGGTCGAGAAGTCTCAAGCCTATTTGGCGAATCACCTCCAAATTCCTGCACAGGGCACGCGTGTCCTGATATGGTTCTCTATTCTCCGCCCAAGCGGTCTTCGATTCTTCTGGCCAGCCCTTCCATGTCCAATTCGCCTAATAAACACATCGATACGGTTTTGCAGCATACGGGCGTCGCCCCGTTCAATCCAGAGACCGGCGCGGCCGCCGTCAACCTGCCTCCCATGCGAGCCAGCACGGTGCGTTTCGAGAATCTGACCGCCCTTGAAAACGCCCAGCGTCGCAAGGCCAAGGGTGAGCGCGTCGTGACCTATGGCCGAATGGGCATGGACACGCATGCGGCGTTAGAAGACGTATTCAAGCAGCTGGAAGGTGGTACCCATTGCTATCTGGCGCCTTCAGGTTTGTCAGCCATGACCATGCTCATGTTGTCGCTGCTGTCGGCGGGCGAGCATGCGCTTATTTCTGACTGTGTTTATGCGCCGATGCGAGAGCTGGATGCCGGGCTCCTGCAGCGGATGAACATTGACGTCACTTACTTTTCACAGCATGAAGATATGGACGCGTTGGTGCGTCCCAACACCAAATTGCTTTACGTAGAGTCGCCCGGCTCGTTGTTGTTTGAAATGCTGGATATGCGGGCCATGGCCGACTTCGCCAAGCGTCATAAGCTGGTGCTGGCCACTGACAACACCTGGGGATCTGGCTACATCTACCGTCCGCTGACACTCGGCGCACAGGTGTCCGTAATTGCGGGTACCAAGTATGTGGCCGGGCACTCAGACTTGATGCTGGGTGCCGTCGTCACCAATGACGAGGAAATCGCCAAGCGTTTATTTCGCACTCAGTACGCCATGGGTTACTCGATTAGCGCCGATGATGCGTGGCTGGCCATGCGTGGCGTGCGCACCATGCCGATCCGCATGGCGCAGCATTCGCGTCACGCCCTCGAGGTTTGCGAGTTCCTGAATAGCCGTCCCGAAGTTGCCCGCATTTATCACCCCGCGTGGCCGGCAGACCCTGGCCACGCATTGTGGCAGCGCGATTGCACGGGTTCCAACGGCATGATGGCGATTGAGCTGCGCTTGTCGCCTGCGGGCGCACGCGTGTTCGTCGAAGCACTTGAACTGTTTGGCATCGGCTTTTCCTGGGGCGGGTTTGAAAGTCTGGTGCAACTCGTCACGCCGACCGAGTTAGGCCGTCATCGCTATTGGTCAGGGGGCGACCACGCTTTGGTACGCCTGCATATCGGCCTGGAAGCGCCAGCAGACGTCATTGCAGACCTGGGCCGCGCGCTGGACCTGGCATCGGCTGCGTCCTGAGTCGGACGTCGCGTGCATGCGCACGCATCAAATGCAAAAGGGGCAGATTTAATATCTGCCCCTTTTGATTTCACCTGTGGCGGAATTACTTGCGCGCCATCGGGATCAGTTTGTTCACTTCTTGCAAAGCGCCTTCATAGCTGTTGCCTGCCATGACGGGTGAGGTCATGAACTTGCCGCCCACAGCAAAGGAAGGTGTGCCTTCGATGCGATAGGCGTCGGCCAGTTGATTGGCACGCTGAACTTGGGTTTGCACGCTGAAGGAATCAAAGACCGAGTCAAATTTGGCGCGATCAATGCCTTGCGACGCCGCCCATTCACCCATGGCTTTCTTGTCGATCAGGCGCTTGTGTTCGCCGTGAATTGCGGTGAAGACTTTGGCATGCAAGTCCGGGCGATCCAGCGCGAGCAGCGTGTAATACAGCTGCTGCAGTGGCTTCATGCCAGCGTTAAACGCGATTGGCACTTGCTTGAGCACCACGTCAGACGGCGCGGTTTTCACCCACTCTTCAACCATGGGTTCAATGGCTGCGCAATGTGGGCAGGTGTAGGCGAAGAATTCAAGCACTTCAATCTTGCCCGGAGTGTCCGAAGGCAGAGGCGGATTGATTGCCGCATAGGCTTGCGTACCTTGCGCTTGGCTGGCAGGTGCGAAGAACGCCGACGCGGTCAGCGCAGCGGCGGCCAGAATTCGGATTAGCTTAGGAGACAGCATCGATTTTCCCTGAGAAAACGTTACAGACTGGTAGTGGTGCCGATAAGTTCAACGTCACCGCCGTTTTTTATGCCATTTATTGTCTAACAACAGCAGTTTCAATTTTGCTCTCGCCCAATCGACCTCGGGCGCGATTCATATCGTCCAGGCGGGCGAACGGGCCCACACGGACACGATTGATCGGTTTGCCGTTGACCTCGGCGCGTTGCACAGCAACCGGTAACCCCATCAGAATGATGCGCGCTTTGACCGCTTCGGCTTCATCCTGGACGCGATAGGCACCTGCTTGCAGGTAATACGTGCCGTTGGCGGTGCTACTACTGGCGCTTGGCGCACTTGTAGCTGCTGGCTTGGCCACGGCCACGGCGGTGGGCGCAGTTTTGGCTGCGCCGGGCGTTGGTGTCGTCGCTGGTATTGGCGCAGGCGCCGCTAGCGGCTTGGCTGCTCGCGTGCTCGGCAACGTGGCAATAAGCGCACCCAGATCGTCAATTTTGCCAGGCGGTATTGGCGTGCCTGCCGGTGCCGTCGTGCCGGGTGTGGCCGCCGCCTGACCCGTGCCAGGCAACGGCGCGGGCGCTGTTGCCGTGGGACCGGTAGGCGGTGCGCCTGCGGCACCGTCACGCCCGTAGAGCCCCATGTTTGGGTCTGGCGCGTTACGTGGGTCAGGCAATTTGCCTTGGTCACCTTGGCGTGAGGCACGATCAACGAACGGTACAGGTGCTTTGGTGACGTAAAACGCCACGGCTGCGGCCAGGATCAGCCCGATAAGCAGGCCGGCCAGCGCGCCATAGAGCGTGCTGCCGCTTTCGCCGGAACGACGGGTAGGTTTGCGCTTGGTGACCATGTGGCGGGGTTACATCCGCTCGGGCGCGGAAACGCCCATCAGTGTCAGCCCGTTGGCCAGCACCTGGCGGGTAATCGCGGCCAGGCGCAAGCGAGCCAGCTTCACGGCGACGTCATCCACCAGCACGCGCTCGGCGTTATACCAGGCGTGGAAGTCAGAGGCGCAGTCGCGCAGCCAGAATGCAATGTGGTGCGGCGCGAGTTCCTGTGCGGCCAGGGCCACGATATTGGGGAACTCTGCCAGACGTTGCATCAGTGCAAACTCTGTGGGGGCCGTCAGCGGTGTGACGTCTGCCGCTTCAACATCTGCCGCTGGCATTGCCGCGTTGTTGATCATGGAGCAAATGCGCGCATGAGCGTACTGAATGTAATAGACGGGGTTCTCGTCGCTCTTGGAGAGCGCCAGATCCACGTCGAATACGAATTCGGTATCAGCGCGGCGCTGGATCAGGAAGTAACGAACCGCGTCGCGGCCCACCCAGTCGATCAGGTCGCGCATGGTGACGTAACTGCCAGCACGCTTGGAGATCTTCACCTCTTCGCCGCCGCGCATTACCTTGACCATCTTGTGCAGGATGTAGGACGGGTAATCCTTGGGGATGCCCTCTTCCAGACCTTGCAAGCCAGCGCGCACGCGGGCCACGGTGCCGTGATGGTCGCTGCCCTGAATGTTCACTGCGCGGTGAAAGCCGCGTTCCCATTTGTCCTTGTGGTACGCCACGTCAGGAACGAAATAGGTATAGCCGCCTTCGCTTTTGCGCATGACGCGATCTTTGTCGTCGCCTGTGCCAAGTTCAGTGGTGCGCAGCCAAAGTGCGCCATCGAGCTCGTAGGTGTGGCCCTTGGCCGTCAGTGCTTCCACCGTGGCTTCAACGCGGCCCGTGGTGTAGAGCGAGCTTTCCAGGTAGTAATTATCAAAGACGAGATCAAATGCCTTCAGGTCCAGATCTTGTTCGCGGCGCAGGTAGGCCACGGCGAAGATGCGGATGTCGTCGAGGTTTTCGATGTCGCCAGTGGCTGTGACCGTCTCGCCACTTGCCGATTGCACGCTGCCGCCTGCCACGAAATCACGGGCGATGTCGGCGATGTATTCGCCTTTGTAGCCGTCAGCGGGGTAATTGTCGGCGCCAGGCTCAATGCCACGGGCGCGCGCTTGCACACTGATGGCAAGGTTTAGGATCTGGTTGCCGGCGTCGTTGTAGTAATACTCGCGGGTGACGTCCCAGCCGCTCGCGTCATAGAGGCGGCAAATGGCGTCGCCCAGCGCCGCTTGGCGTGCATGGCCCACGTGCAACGGGCCAGTGGGATTGGCGGACACAAACTCCACCAGGATCTTTTCGCCAGTGCGCTCGGCACGGCCATACGCCTGCCCTTGCTCGGCGACCACGGCAAGCACTGCCTGGCGAGCGGCGGTCGTGATGCGGAAATTGATAAATCCGGGGCCGGCGATTTCGGCGCTTGCAATCAGTGCTTGCGCTTGCGGCTGCGCCATCAGCGTATCCACGATGGCTTGAGCCAATTCACGTGGGTTACGTTTGGCCGGCTTTGCCAATTGCATGGCGACGTTGGTCGCGATATCTCCGTGCGCAGCCACTTTGGGGCGCTCGAGGAGAACATTCGCTTGCGCGTCGGGCAAAATTTGCGCAACGGCGGCCTGAATCAGGGAGATAAGTTGTTTTTGTTGCTCAGGGAGCATGTGGGATCAGAAGAAATTTTTAAGAATGAGTGACAGACAGCCGGCAACGACAAACCCGGTCATCCAGTTAAGGACGGCGTTGTCGGCCCTGAGCTGCAGGCGCGAACGGTCCATATCGTCTTTCGTGGAGAGCCTATTGCGTATCAGGCGCGCCTGCTCGTTGGCCAGCACTTCAGCCTGCCCGAGCGGCATACCTGGGGCAGTCAGGCCTTTGACGAAATTATGGGTGTCGAAAATCATGGCTGTCACGGGAATCTCCCAGATCATAGCTTGATTTGGCGTGTCTACCTCGCCAGACGGGCCGGGATTGGGCCTATAAGACGGGGCCAACAAATATGGTTGGTGGCTGGTCGCTGGCACCTCGCAACAAAGACGGGCTGCGGTGCCAGTTGGCATCCCCCTGGTGTTGCGGTAGTGTATGGAGGTATCTACTGTGGGAGACCGCCAAAATGCTGATTACATTCCACTCCAAGGTTGTGGCCGAAGTTCTGATGCTTTCCGAGCACGCAGCCCCCTTGTTACATGCCGCCGGCAAGTCGTTCGGAGAAAAGCTGCCAGAGCGCGGCGTGTTCACCGTCGAGCAGCTCGGTCCGGCCATTGCCGGGCTTGAACGTGCCATTGATGAAGATCAACAGGGACACGCCAAACGCCATGAAGATGAGGTCGACGAGGATGGTCGCCCGATCAACCCGATGGCGCGCCTGGTTGGGCTGTCACAGCGGGCGTTCCCGCTATTGAACATGATGAAACAGTCTCTTGCTGCCAACGCGGAAGTGACGTGGGAAGTTTCGCGTGGCTGGTAGTGAAATGTCGCGCCCTTGATAGTCTGGCCCTATTTTTTGCGTACTCTTGGGTCTGATGCCCAAGTCCGGCATCCAATCTTGAAGGAGATCCTCAATGCGCAGCGACGTGACTGTTATTTTTGATGCTCGGCGCACGCTGGACTTGTCCACCAATGTTGAGCCTTCGCCGCAACTTCAGGCCGCTGCAAGCGATTGGTTCGATGGCGCGTGGGAAACGCTGGGTTGCGAACCGTTGCGCCCCAGCGGCAAAGTGTTGCTGCTTGACAAGATTCTGGGCGTTGCAGATGCCTTGGGATACGACACGCTGGCTACCGATGAAAAGGAAAGCCGCGAGTTCACCGAGCACCTGGCGCTTGCGCTTGGGCGCCCCCGGATTACCGTCGATCTTCCGGGTCTGACTGTCGGGTACTAATACTGCCCCACAGGGCAGATAAAAAATCCCGCCTGAATCGAGTGCACCACACCCCAAAAATTGGAGATTGCTCCAAATTTTGGGGTGTTTTTACGTAGCGAGGGTGGAACACGCGATTGGCCAAGTTGTGGAGACCCTGGCAAGCGCGCGTAACCCGCGATCTGAATCCTGCGCCGCTGACTTAACGAATTCCCGCACGCATGAACGACTGCACAAACTGCTTCTGGAACAAGAGGAACGCGATGAGTAGCGGTGCGGCCGACATTAAGGTGGCTGCCGTGATGACAGACCAATCAATGCCTTGATCAGTAGACGAAAAGATTTGCAGACCTACCGTCAGGGGGCGTGACTCTACCGAGTTTGTGATGATCAGCGGCCACAGGAAGTTATTCCAATGGTGGCTGACCGACACCAGGCCATATGCTACGTAGATGGGCTTGGCCAGCGGCACGTACACCTTCCACAGAATCTGCATTCGATTGGCCCCTTCGACGCGAGCCGCTTCTTCCAGCTCGCGTGGCACCGTCTTGAAGGTTTGGCGTAGCAAGAAAATGCCGAAGGCAGAGGCGAAATACGGCAACCCTATGGCAAAGACGGTGTCCCGGATGCCTAACTGACTCATCGTCCGATAGTTCTCGACCAACAGCACATCCGGCATGATCATCAGCTGCAGCAGCACCAGCATGAAGACAAAGTCGCGACCCCGGAATTCAAAGCGGGCAAAGGCATAACCGGCGAGTGTGGACAACACCATCTGCGCCACCAACACCATCGTTACCAGCAGGAAGGTGTTCAGGAAATAACGCGGAAATGGAGCCGCCTCCCAAGCGCGCACGAAGTTATCCAGCGTGAGTGGTGCCAGCAGATCAAACCGCGTGGCATAGGCTGGTGGGTGAAACGCTGCCCACATGGCATAGGCCAGCGGCAGAATCCAGAGCAGCCCCAGCGCCCAGGCACCCAAGGTATCGAGCTTGTCTTTCATTGATAGTGCGTCCTGCGATCCAGCCAGCGAAACTTCAGGAATGCCGTGATCGCCAGTACTACCAACAGCACGACGGTCAGGGTGGCGGCATAAGCCGTGTCCCAGAAGCTAAAACCAACTTGGTAGATGTAGTAGAGCAGCAAGGTGCTGGCATTGTCCGGGCCACCGCGCGTCATGACCACTACGTGATCGACCAATCGAAACGCATTGATCAGGGCGTTGATCAGTACAAACAACGTGGTGGGCATCAAGAGCGGCCACAGCACACGCCGGAAATACTGCCACCGCGACGCTCCTTCCAGCATGGCGGCTTCTCGCAAGGACGGCGACACGGTTTGCAGCGCGGCCAGGTAGAAGATCATGAAGAACCCGGCTTCTTTCCACACGGTGACCATCATCAGTGCTGGTAACGCCGTGCTGCTGTTGCCCAGCCAGTTCGGGCCTGGCACGCCAAACCACTGCGTAACCTGGGCAACCAGGCCGTATTGCGGTGTGTAGAAAAATAACCATATATTGGCCACGGCCACCATGGGCAGCACGGTGGGCGTGAAATAAGCCATACGCAGAAATCCGCGGCCGGACAAATTTCGGTTCACCCAGAGCGCCATGACCAGCGCAATGCCGATAGACGTGGGAATCGTGCCCAAGGCGAACCACAGGTTGTTCCACAACGCCTGCCAGAACACTGGGTCATCACGCATGAGAGCGTAGTTGTCGAGCCCCACGAACCGTGCGGGACGGCTGCCTTTGGGGGTGGAAAAGAAGCTGTGCCAAAGCGTCGCCAACGCGGGGTAATGCGTAAACGCGGCGAGCAGCACAACGGCTGGCAGCAAAAGCAGCCAGCCGTACAGCGCGTTAAGAGAACGGCCCATTGCTGCGTAGATTTACTTGAAGGGGCGCAGCACGCGGTCGGCTTCGCGCTGAGCATCGGTGAGGGCTTGTTGCGGCGTCTTGGAGCCAATCAGCATGGCTTGCAAGGCATCGTTCAAGGTCTTGGTGACGCGCTGGTTCTCGTGGGTCGAGAATTCGGCCACGCTGACAGCCAATTGATCACGCGCCACCGCAGCGGCGGGCACCTCTTTGGCGTAGGCCTTCATTTTCTCGGTTTCCCACGCGGCAGGAGTCACGGCGACATACCCCGTAGCGATGCTCCAATCGGCCGCACGTTCCGGCGTCGTGGACCATTGCGCAAACTTCAGTGCAGCGGCTTGTTGCTCAGGCGTGCCGCTCTTGAAGATGTAGAAATTGCCGCCACCCGTCGGGCTGCCGCCGCGCTTTTGCTTGGGCATCATGGCCACGCCGAACGGGAAGTCGGCGCTCTTGCGGATATTGGTCAAATTCCCGGTGGTGGTCCAGATGATGGCGGCCTTCTTTTCCAGGAAGTCTTTGGGGGTGGTGCCCCATTCAATCGTGCCGGTTGGCATGACTTGATGTTTGGCCGACAAGTCGCGCCAGAATTGTGCTGCCTCGACGACTGCCGGCTTATCCAGGAACACCTGATTGCCCGCTTCGTTCATCAAGATCGCGTCGTTCGGCGTGGTGAGTGCCTGAAAGAGCCAATAGGCAAATGCGCCGCCTGACGGGATTTCAATGCCCCACTGCGTGACGTTACCTGCGGCGTCACGTTTGGTGAGTTTCTTGGAATAGTCAACCAACTCAGCCCAGGTGGCAGGTGCACGCTCCGGGTCAAGGCCTGCTTCCTTGAACAGATCTTTGTTGTAGTACATCACGATGGTCGAGCGCTGGAACGGAACCCCCCAAACGTGGCCGCCAGTGCGACTGTTCTGCATGAACGCGTCATAAAAACCGCCCAGCCACTTCTTGCCGCCGTCGTCTTTGGCCAGACCGTCGATGGGCACAATCGCATCTTCATCGATCAGCGTGAACATGTCGGTGGACAACAGCACGGCCAACTGCGGGGGCGTACCACCCTTGAGCGCAGTCAGTGCTTTGGCGATCGAATCTTGATAGGAGCCTGCGTAGATAGGCTTGATCTTGATGTTGGGGTTTTCCTTCTGGAAGTCCGTCACCATATCGTCGACGATCTTCGTGATGGGGCCACCTACAGCAACTGGATAGTAGAACTCCACTTCAACAGGCTTTGGCTGCGCCAGAACCGGCAAGGACAGAAAGGCACCGGCCAATCCGGCGGTCAAGGTCTTCAGTACGATGCGTCGCATGGTGACGTTTCCTATAGATTGGGCGGCTCAGCGCCCGACGGTGTTGATGACCGCCGAGTTGGCGGCAAAGAAATGTTGTTGTTCAGGTGCCCAAGACAGACGCAAGGCTTCGCCAGCTTGAGCACGCAAATGGCCGCCGACGCGCACGGCGACACCGCTTGAATCGCCAACGCGGCACACCACAATGGAGTCGGCGCCGAAGTACTCAACGCTTTCCACCACGGCAGGAATGCCCGAATTGTCGATGCGGATATGTTCGGGGCGAACGCCCAGCTTGACGGCAGTAACCGGTGCATCGCGCATCATCAGGTCATGCGCGCCAGCAATGACGGTGGCGCCATTGAGCTTGGCCAGAAGAATAAGATTCATGGGCGGTGTGCCAATGAACTTTGCGGCAAACTCGGTGGCCGGTCGTGCGTATAGCGCTTCGGGTGTGTCGTGCTGCTCGATCTGACCGCCGCGCAACAGCACCACATGATCGGCCATGCTCATGGCCTCAGTCTGATCATGCGTGACGTAGACCATCGTGATGCCAAGGTCTTGCTGCAAGGCACGTATTTCTCGACGCATCTCGTGGCGCAATTGCGCGTCCAGGTTCGACAGCGGCTCGTCCATCAGGCAAACCGGTGCGTCCGATATCACTGCACGGCCGAGCGCCACACGCTGCTGCTGCCCGCCAGATAGTTGCGAGGGCTTGCGATCCAGAAGTTGACCCAGGCCCAACAATCCGGCCACACGCTGCAAGCGTTTTTCGAAGTCGCGTGCGGGCTCTTTGCGCACGCGTAATCCGAAGAGAATGTTCTCTCGAACCGACAGGTGCGGGAACAAGGCGTATGACTGGAACACCATGGAAATGCGCCGTTTGGCGGGGGCCAAATCTGTCACGTCGCGATCGCCAATATAGATTCGGCCCGAGGTGGGCGTGTCTAAACCGGCGATCATGCGCAAAGTGGTCGACTTGCCGCAGCCTGACGGGCCCAGCAACACGGTGAAGCTGCCAGCCGGCACGGTAAATCCCACACCATGGATGGCGGCGGCGTTACCGTACTGTTTAGTGAGGTTATCCAGAACGATGGAGGACATACTGTCTCGAAGATCTAATAATTGTTAGATCCGCATTGTTGCCTGTTATGAAAACCTTTTCATTGTGCAGTGCAAACATGACGGACATATGGCAGGGTCGACAGAAACGGCGGTGTCGTGCTGCTTACGAAAATGGGTAAGGGCCTTCATAGGTGCCGAAAACGGCATGATGCGTGACCAGGTTGTCGTTGTGCCACCAGTGCAACTGAAAGCCGGGTGGTTCCATGATGTATTGCAGCGTTGGGCGTGGCCCGAGTTCCAGCGCCAATTGATGCGCGGTGCCGGGGCAGGTAGACGCAATCGTGCCGCCAAAGCGTTGAAAAATCGTGCGATGCAGATGGCCGCACAAGACACGCTCGACGTGGGGAAAACGCGCCACGATGCGCGCAAGCTCGGGTCCGCCCGCCAGCAAGCCGATGGCATCCATGTGTTCAATGCCCGTGACGAAAGGCGGATGGTGCATTACCACCAACGTGGGCCGGTCCGGTTGTTCGGCTAACTGCTGCGCCACCCAATCCAATCTATCCTGGCAGAGCTCACCGTGGCTTTTCTTGGGCACCACGGTGTCCAGGGCCAGGATGCGCAGCGGATATTTTTCGACAGCGTACTGGATGAAGGGACCGGTGCCCTGGAGATACTCATGATCGGGAAAGGCATCGCGTAAACCCTGGCGATCATCATGGTTGCCGGGTAGCAGGAAATAAGGAATTTCCAATGCATCAAGCGCATCACGCAGTACTTGGTATTCGTGGGGCCGCCCGAGGTCGGTAAGGTCGCCTGTTATCAAGACGCAATCTGGGCGGGGTTGCAAGGCGTTTAATGCCTGAATGGCGGGGGCAAGAAAAGCAGCGGGATCAATGATGCCGTAGGCTTTGTCACCCGGCGTTCGCATGTGCAGATCGGTAATTTGTGCGATAAGCATCGGAGTCTTGGCGAAAGTTGTAGGTTAGCGTCGCACGGCAGCGGCAGTGCCGCCCGCGATGACACGATGAGGTAGACGATGTGATTGCGAGGGTTCGCCTCGAATCTGGGCCAATAAATCCGTGCAGGCGGCCTGACCGATGTCTTCGCTGGGTTGCGCCAGGGTTGTCAGAGGCGGCGTCAGCAGTGCGCCAAATCGCATGCCGTCAAACCCGCACACAGAAATATCGGCAGGTACAGACAGACCCAAACCGACCAGATCGGCGATGACTGCCGTAGCCAGTAAGTCATTCGAACAAAATAGCGCCGTCGGCGCATGATCGCTAGCCAAGACAGCTTTAATGGCGGCCAGATCTGAGCGTGTGTGCGACTCCATCGCTACGTGCTGCAAGTCGTCCAGCCCGAGTTTCTTGGCACACGCTCGCGCACCCGTGAGCCTGCGTCGCGCGCGATCAGAGGCGGTAAGTGGGCCGGTCACGATGGCGATACGGCGATGCCCCAACCCAGCCAGATGGGCCACCATGTCACTGGCAGCCTTGCGATTGTCGACAGAAGCAAAGGGGTGAGATGCCGACTCGTTGTAGACCAATACATAGGGTATGCCCGCAGTATTCAGATCGTTCAGCGTGGGGCTGCGCGCCGCATCGGCTACGGTGAGAATCAGCCCATCTACCTGCTGATCGATCAAGCCTTGAACGGCAGCCGATTCCAATTCCGGGTCATAGCCTGTCGCGGTCAGCATGACGCTATAGCCTGCTTCGCGCGCACGGCGTTCGGCGCCTTCAAAGCACTCAGCAAACACAGGGTTGGACAGTGTTGGGAGTATCAGCCCGATGGTGTGCGTGCAGCCCGAGCGCAAGCTGCGTCCGACGCGGTTTGGTCTAAAGCCCGCACGTTTAGCCACATTCCGAATATGCGCCAGCGTATCGGGGTGCACAATTTCAGGCTGATTGAACGCGCGTGAAACCGTCGCAGGAGAAACTCCTGCCTTGCGGGCAACTTCAATAATGGAGAAGCGATGCGGCGGGCGCGTGACCATGGAGGAATAGCTTCCGGTTCTTTGAAATCGTTTTCATCTTACCGGACAAATATGAACATTGTGTGGCAGTGTCATTGCGCTATGCTGAGTGCGCCGCAGCAAAGAAAAGCTATGGTGCGCTGCAGCGCGAAAGACACTATTTATTTGATGGTGTCCGACGTTGCGTGGCGCGAAAAATACATGTGGCCTGAGGGGGCCTGGGTTTGGGAAAATCAATCGCAAGCGTCATGCGTGCGGCGCCAGGAAGAGGAATAGCGTATGTCCATTGTTTTAAATCAGCTCAGTGCATTGGAAGCGGCTCGCCGGCTGCAGCGTCGCGAGCTCACTGCAACGCAGTTGGTACGCGCCTGTTTTGCCCGCATAGAGCAACGTGATGGCGTGGTGCACGCCTGGACAGCATTGCAAAAGAATGCGGCACTCGCTCGTGCCGAAGAGCTGGATAAGGGGGCAATAACCGGGCTGCTGCATGGCTTGCCGATCGGCGTGAAAGATCTCTTTGACACGACGGATCTGCCGACAGGATATGGTTCGCCAATTTACGAAAAACATCGCCCAGCCATGGATGCTGCGGCTGTTGCACTGTGCCGTTCGGCGGGCGCCATTGTGCTTGGCAAAACCGTCACGACCGAGTTCGCAACCTATCAAGCCGGTCCCACGCGTAACCCTCGTAATGAGGCCTATACGCCGGGCGGTTCTTCCAGTGGCTCGGCCGCCGCCGTGGCCGACAATATGGTGCCGTTTGCGTTGGGCTCGCAGACAGCGGGTTCCATCATTCGTCCGGCCGCCTATTGCGGCATTGTTGGGTACAAACCCAGCTTTGGAAGCATCTCACGAGCTGGCGTCAAGAGCCTTGCTGAGTCGCTGGATACCGTGGGTGGTTTTGCACGCTCAGTGCCGGACGCGGCAATGTTCGCGTCTGTGATGATGCGCGATTCACGGCTGCTTAACCTGGCCTACGACAGCCGCCCGCGCGTGGGTATGTATCGCACCCTGCAATGGCGTCATGCCTTACCCGAAACAAAAAATGCGTATGCGCGAGCGACGTCGGCGTTGTCACGTGCCGGCGCACAAGTGGAAGAAGTTGAACTCCCTGCCGACCACTGCGCGCTGGTGCAACTGCATTCCGACATCATGTCGTTCGAGGCCTCACAGGCGCTGGCCTACGAGCACTTGAATCATTACGGCCAACTTAGTGCGAAGCTGCAAGCCATTCTGGAGGCAGGCTCGCGCATTACGGCGCAAGAGCACATTCGCAACCTGGAGCTCGTGCAGGAGGTTCGTGCGCGCATCAACGGCTGGTTTGATCGTTTTGATGTGTTGATTGCGCCGAGTGCCAGCGGTGAAGCGCCATTCGCGGATCAGGGCACCGGCGACCCCCAGTTTTCGCGTGCCTGGACCCTGTTCGGTTTGCCTTGCGTGCACCTTCCCTTTGCGACCGGCCCACAAGGCCTGCCCGTTGGCCTGCAAGTGGTCGGACGCTTGTACAGCGATCACAAAACGCTCTCTATCGCAGACTGGGTGCATCAGATCTTGTTGACCGACGTAAAAACGAACGTCACTGACATTGGCGCCGCAGGAATTTGGCCATTGGGCTAGTCACGCGCATTTGGTGGCATATTCAGTAGCCATGAAAAACGGTGCATCTCTTTTGAAGATGCACCGTTTTTTTATTGCGCAATGCAGCCCGGATCCGGGCCGCGAAGGGTCATCGTGCGCTCACCCGATAAGATGAATTTGCACGATGTGCTCCGTTGCGTTGATTACGCTTCGACCACCGTTTCTTGCGCTTGCTCGGCGTCCTGCACCGTGTTTATGTGACGGTTAACAGCACCCAGCACGGCCTTGAACGACGCGGTCACGATGTCGCGGTCAATGCCGACGCCAAATCCCGTGGTCGAGTCGCCTACGCGCAATTCCACGTAGCTGGCGGCGCGAGTGTCGGTGCCGGTTCCAATGGCGTGCTCGTGATAGTCCATGATGCGTACGGGCACATTCAACGCGGCTACGAAGGCCGAAATAGCGCCGTCGCCCTTACCTGTCACGATGCGGCGTTCGCCGTTGTATTCGAGCTCGGCTTCGATGCTGAAGTGCTGGCCTTCCCCGGCGCTGGGGTTGCCATCAATGCGGTGACGAATCAACTTCCACGGGGCGTGCTGTTCCAGGTATTCGCGGCTGAAAATCGTGTGGACGTCATCAGCCGTAACTTCACGACCCGTTTCATCGGTGACGCGTTGAATGGCACGGCTGAATTCGATCTGCAGACGGCGCGGCAACACGAGCCCGTGTTCTTGCTCAAGCAGATACGACACGCCGCCCTTGCCCGATTGGCTGTTCACGCGAATCACGGCATCGTAGCTGCGGCCCAGATCTGCCGGGTCGATGGGCAAGTAAGGTACTTCCCAAACGGCATCGGGTTTTTGCAAGCCAAGACCTTTCTTGATCGCGTCTTGGTGTGAACCGGAGAACGCAGTGAATACGAGGTCGCCCGCGTAAGGGTGGCGCGGATGTACGGGCAATTGGTTGCAGTACTCGGCGCAGCGACGTACTTCGTCGATGTCGGAGAAATCAAGACCAGGATGGACGCCCTGGGTATAGAGATTCAAGGCAAGGGTGACCAGATCTACGTTGCCAGTACGCTCACCGCTGCCAAACAAGCAACCTTCAATTCGATCGGCGCCCGCCATGACAGCGAACTCGGCGGCAGCCACGGCTGTGCCGCGATCATTGTGGGGATGCACGCTCAAGACGATGCTGTCGCGGCGTGCCAGGTTGTTGTGCATCCATTCGATCTGATCGGCATAGAGGTTAGGCGACGTGGCCTCAATTGTGGCGGGCAAGTTCAACACCATTTTGCATTCTGGTGTTGGCTGCCAAACATCGGCCACGGCATTCGATACTTCCAGCGCGAAGTCGGGCTCAGTCGTGCTGAATACCTCAGGGGAGTACTCATAGCGCCACTTTGTTTGCGGGTACTTCGCGACGCAGTCTTTGATCAGGCGCGTGCCGGTGGTGGCGATGTTCTTGATTTCGTCGCGGCTCATGTTGAACACGACTTTGCGAAATGCCGGTGCACATGCGTTGTACAAATGCACGATGGCTTGCTTGGCACCTGCCGCTGATTCGACAGTACGTGTAATCAAGTCCTCGCGGGCTTGTGTCAACACGATGATCGTCACGTCTTCAGGAATGCGTTTTTCTTCGATCAGCTTGCGCACGAAATCAAAGTCGGTTTGCGACGCAGACGGGAAGCCCACCTCGATTTCCTTGAACCCAATCTTGACCAGTTGTTCGAAGAAGCGGAGCTTGCGCTCAACGCTCATGGGTTCGATCAACGACTGGTTGCCGTCACGCAGATCTGTACTCATCCAGATTGGTGCCTGGGTGATCCGGCGGCTGGGCCAGGTGCGTTCGGAAAAATCACGGGTGAAAGGCGCGAACGGTACGTATTTGGTTGCGGGGTTAGCAAGCATCATGACTAGACCTCAATCGATTTTTGTTGAATCTCAGGCGCTACATGCCCGGACGCTCAGCGCAGCCGTATGACGGTCTTGTGCCAGGCATTGCCGGTTAAGCGGCAGAATTCAGAGGTAAAAAAGGGGGAAAATCAGAGGTGGCAAACGTGGATGCCGAGCTACCACGGGACGCTAGGCCCGGCAACCGATCGGTAGATATAGCGATAGCGCAGTCAGTGAGAAGGATGCGCGCAGGCCGGCAACCGGAGCGCTGAAGCGTCCGGTGGCAATCGCGGGGGAGGTGCGTTGATCGGCCATAGGTTGCTAGTCAAACATAATTTCTAGACGAGTGCAATTAAAAAAATGTGTCGCGTTAGGCTGAATCGCAGACCGACGCGTGGCGTCAGCCCGCGATTCAAGAGGAAGAGGCAGCGGAGTTTCGTGCTTATTACCTGCCTGGTGCGTGGTGACTATTGCGTTTGCATATTGCCATTTTTGACAACTTTACCCAGACGTTCTCGCTCATTGGCCGCGAAATCAACAAAGCTCGCGCGTGAGCCGCCGCCAGGTTCAATGCTGCTTTGGCGCATCGCGTCCTGCACTTCTTTGCTTTGCAGAGACTTCTCTACGGCGGCGTTCATCTTGTCCAACACGTCGGCGGGCGTCCCCGTTGGTGCAAACAGACCAGCCCAGTGGCCGATGCGAATGGCGCCAAATCCTTGTTCTGCCGTCGTGGGGATGTCCGGCGCGCTGGCCATGCGTTTGTCCCAGGTGGTGGCCAGGGCTTTGAGCTTGCCGGCCTGCACCAGCGGCAGCGTCACGATGCTGGCTTCCGATGTGGCATCTACTTGGTTCCCAATGACAGCCGTCACGCCTTCTGAGCCGCTCTTGTAGGCAATGGGTTCAATAGGTAGCCCGGTGGCCTCCTTCATCATTTCTGCCACGAAATGTGGCGTGCTGCCATTGCCGGCTGTCGAGAAGGTGATTCGTTGCGTCTTGGCTTCGCGCGCGCGGGCAACGAAGTCCTTCAGGTCTTTGGCTGGATTTGACGGGTTGGCCACAATGACGGAAGGCGTAACAGACAGCAGAGCCACTGGTGTCAGCTCTGCGTCTTTATAAGGCTGGTCGTGGCGAATCAGGCTGTTGGTCACCGTGCCGTTGCTGCCGACCAGATAGGTATATCCGTCAGGTGCACTACGGGCAACGTGAGCCGCACCAACCGCGCCACCGGCACCCGGTCGATTCTCCACAATTACGGCTTGATTCAAGCTCGTGCCGACAGCTTTGGCGATGATTCGAGCTACGAGATCATTAGCGCCGCCTGCGCTAAAGGGCGCGACGAAGGTAATGGGTTTGTCTGGCCAGGCGGCCTGGGCTGGGAGGGCCGCGAACGCTGCTGAGCACGCAAACATCAGGCCTGCTGCATACCGAATGGGGGTGAGGGACATAAGGGATGTGACTCCAGGATGCGAGCCGCACGCCCGGTGCATAGCCGGGATTTATTGTGGGAATGTGCGACTGGCGAGTAGGCGAGCCTGGGCAATAAGTATATCCAGACGAGTCAGACAGGTCGCTGAATGCGAGGCCTCGTGGCGGCCAACGGCAAGTTGGGGATCGCCTATCGGGTGAAGCCGCGCACGGCACGGGCGAGGATCGGGCAAAAAAAACCGGCTTTATAAGCCGGGTTTCAAGAGTTTATCGGGCGGGGCCGATGCGCGGTTCAACATAGCGCGGGTTCTGCGGATCGCCGCGAGAGTCATCACGCCCACCACGGTTCGGTGTTTGCGCGGTGCGTGCGAGGATGCTGACCTGTTCGTCTACCATCGCGATTTTGCTGATGCGATTGTGGCGAATTTCAGACATGGAGCGGCGCAGATCGCCCACAGTAAAGGGTTCTTCATGGTCTCCCCAGACCCAGCGCATGACGCCGACCACGTCATCAGAGAGCTGGGCGACCAAGTCTGACAGGACGTGAGGCTGGATTGGCGTGGCGCGGCCTGCTGCCAGACTGGCGTTCAGCCAGCCTCGTAGTGCGAAAAAAGCGATTAATGTCCAGATGCCGACGGCCACCCACCAAAGGTAAGGATTGATCCGAACCAGCAGATCAACCACTTGCGGGCCGAAGGAGTGCAGTGACTCGTAGGTCATCTGCTTGCCGAAGCTGAGTAGCCAGTTGGCCACCCAATACCAAATAATCAACGCGACGGCGACGACGATCGCGCGCACGATGAGGCGAGGGAGCGCCAATTTAAGCAAGGTTTGGCCGATCAATCGGCGGTCCTGGCGGACGCGTGCGTGCGAAGTCTGATTCATCATGCAAAATATTGTACCTATGACCCGTCCAACTTTAGAACTTCGATCTGGTCAGCATCTCACGCTGACACCACAACTTCAGCAATCTATCCGATTGTTGCAGTTGTCCACGCTCGAGTTGGAGGCCGAGATTTCGCAAGTTTTGGCGGACAACCCGCTCTTGGAACGTGAAGAAGGCGATCCCATCGAGGCTCCGACGGATTCAGAGCGGGAGTCGTCAGTGCAAGAGGATGCACCCGCAGCCGAACGCGATTCCGCTGTTGAGGAAACGTATGGCACCGGGGGCAGTTTCAATGATGATGACACCGGTTTCCCTGAGGCGGCGCGCCCCGACACCCTGCGTGAGCATCTGCAAGGTCAGCTCGCGCTTACTCGCGCAGCGCCTCGGGACGCGGCCTTGGTCGGCCTTCTGATCGATGAATTGGACGAGAACGGCTACCTCGGCTCACCATTGGAAGAGGTATTGAGCTGGCTGCCAGCCGAGATGGAGCCCGATTTCGACGAGTTGCGCGCCGCGTTGAGTTTGCTGCAATCTTTTGACCCGCCGGGTATTGGCGCGAGAGATATGGCGGAGTGTCTGCTGTTGCAATTACGCAACCCAGATGTATCCAGGCTGCCAGAAGCCGCGAACAACACCGCGCTTGCCTGCGCGCGTCTGATCTGTAGCGATCATCTGTCCCTTCTTGCTGCCAGCAATCCGGCGCGCCTGCGTGAGGCGCTGGGCTGTGACGATGCCACCTTGCGGGCCGCGCATTCCCTGATTCTGCGGCTAGAACCGAGGCCTGGTCGAGAATGGACGGTTCCTGCCGCAGACTATGCCGTGCCGGACGTCATTGTTCGCAAAACGCGGCGAGGCTGGCAAGTCACCTTAAACAGCGGAGCCATGCCTCGCCTGCACATCAATGGCATGTATGCGCAGATGCTGGGCAATCAGCGAGAGTCTGCTCATACGGGCTTGCAAACGCAGCTACAGCAGGCGCGCTGGATGATTCGCAACGTGGAACAGCGCTACGACACGATTTTGCGGGTCGCGCAGGCCATCGTTGACCGTCAGACGGCTTTCTTCAGCCAAGGGCCGGCGGCGATGCGCCCACTTATCTTGAAAGACATCGCGGGCGAGCTTGGGATGCATGAATCCACCATTTCTCGCGCCACAACACAGAAGTACATGCTCACTCCGTTTGGTACGCTGGAGTTAAAACGTTTCTTCGGAGTGGGCGTCTCGACGGAAGGCGGCGATGCGACGTCGGCGACGGCAGTACAGACTTTTATCCGCCAGATGGTGGCCGACGAGAACCGGGCGAAGCCGCTTTCAGATAGCCAGATCATGCAGAAGCTGGGCGATCAAGGCATTGTGATTGCGCGTCGAACCGTGGCGAAATATCGGGAATCGCTGCGCATTTTGCCGGCAGCGGTGCGCAAAGCCCAAGCTTCAGCCCGTTGAATGGGGGACGGGGTACTTCAAATTTGTCCCTATTTTTCAGTACGTTGGCGGTTTTTCCTGTTGCAAATTTATTTTGTAGATGGCTTGCCAAAACGCGAACAATTATCGATAATTATTCGCATGTACATTTGCGTATGTAATGCCATTACCGAACGCCAAGTCCGTGCCTGTGTGGACGGCGGCGCCGCGACGCTCTCGGATCTGCAATTCGAGCTCGGCGTGGCCACCTGCTGCGGGTGCTGCGCGGCAATGGCTTCAGAATATCTCCCCGGTGGACGCAGCTCCAGCGTGTGCGACGTGCGCTCCATTGCCGTGCCGGTGAATCCGCCTGCCGCAATGGTCGATAACGGCGTGCCTGCAGCCAATAGCGGCTACCCCATCATTCCGCTTGTCGCAGTTGCCTGATCTGACTTAGGTCTTTTTCGCGACATCGCTTCTTGCCCGGTTCCGCCAACCATCGCGCTGGCGACCGTGCCGGTTCCTCCCCACCGAACACTCGAATTCGCTCAGCCTCATGCCTGGGTCGCGTTGTTTGACGCCCAAGTCAGACGTAAGGCGCAGCCATGTATTCGCGCGTCCAATGCTCTTGCGCTAAACAAAGCGTTTGTCATCCGATGAGGGGCTGGGCAGAATGGTCTTCGAGGCGGACCAAAACAAGGTGTGCGCCCGGCATCCAGGACGCATCATGAAGATTTCCTCGGGCGTGGCGCCCGGCAGTAGTACCGCCTCCATTGCGTCGCTATCGGCGGTAGCGTGGGGCCCTATCGCCGTTTTCTGTATTCTGTGGAGTTCGGCTTTTGCGGCGGCAAAAATTGCGCTGCGAGATTGTCCGCCACTCACCTTGCTGACGATCCGCTTTTTGATTGCCGGATTGTTAATGCTCGGCATTGCCGTTTTAACCAAAAGCTGGCGGCGCCCTAGTGGGCGTGACCTGGCAGCGCTTGTCCTCCTGGGCCTCTTGAACAATGCGTTGTACCTGGGCTTGAGCTGGGTGGGAATGACCACGGTGTCATCGGCTTTCACCGCGGTGTTGATCAGCACCAATCCTTTACTTATTGGTGTCCTCGCCGGGCCCGTGTTGGGTGAGCGTCTGGGATCGCGTCAACTGCTGGGTTTGTGCCTGGGACTGGCGGGCGTTGCTCTGGTGTTGCGCTCCCGCCTGTCGGGTATGCATGAAGATTTGCACGGCACCTTGCTCGTCACCGGCGGCTTGATTGCACTGGTCGCTGGAACCCTGCTCTATAAGCGGTTCAAACCAAGCAGCAGCTTGTGGGTATCCACGGGTGTGCAATCGTTGGTGGGGGCGATCGCGCTCCTGCCCTTTGCGCTGAGCTTCGAAAATTTGAGCGATGCCCACTTCACCGCGAGCCTGTTCTGGAGCATGGCCTACATGATCGTGGCGGTGTCGATTGGCGGCTATTGTTTATGGTTCATGATTCTGAGCCGCGCGAGTGCAACATCGGCGAGCGCGCTGCACTTTCTCATGCCACCGCTAGGCCTGTTGTTCGGTTGGGTAATTCTGCGTGAGCAGGTGTCCTGGTTGGATCTGTTGGGTATTTTCCCAATCGCATTGGGTATCTGGTTGGCGACTCGACGCACAGCGTAGCCGTTATGGCCCCGTTCGTTGTCTTTGGGCAACGAGAAAAATTGGCGCGAACGCCGGCGATTTTTATCCTCGTATCGATACGAATCCGCGAAGCGTTTTCGTCATATCGCGGGCATTTCATCGCACGTGTGTCGCTTAGCGCGTTGCTGCGCCGTGATGTAGGGTGCAGATAATCACGCACCCATACTCATTCTCATTTTCTTAACGTTTTCTCGTACGCCTCGCAAAGCGATTCATCAAATGCAGCGTGAGGCTAGGCGCGGCTTCGCACAGGTGTTAGTCTGCGATCGTTGCCTATGCGCGGCGTCGGGTAGGCATGCCGCGAACGTCGTAGGCGAGCCAGACTGCAAGGAGTGCATGATGAAAGGCGATAAAACGGTTATCCAGTTTCTGAACAAGCAACTGACGAATGAACTAACGGCGATTAACCAGTATTTTCTGCATGCACGCATGCTGAATCACTGGGGTTTGAATAAGCTGGGCAAGCACGAATACGAAGAGTCCATCGGTGAGATGAAGCATGCTGATCGTTTGATCTCGCGCATCTTCATGTTGGACGGTTTGCCTAACCTGCAAGACCTGCACAAGCTCTTGATCGGCGAAGATGTGCCGGAATTGTTGGCCTGTGACCTGAAAGTAGAGCAAGGTGCTCAAGCGACGGTTAAAGAAGCCATCGCCCATTGCGAATCGGTGCGCGATTATGTGTCGCGTGACTTGTTCCAGGACATCCTGGACGACACCGAAGAGCACATCGACTATCTGGAAACCCAGATCGATCTGATCGACAAAGTTGGCCTGCAGAATTACCTGCAAAGCCAGATGGAAGTTGCCAGCTGATTGCTCAGTTGATAGGTACGTAGAAAAGGGCGCTGATGGCGCCCTTTTCTATTGAAGTGTGTGCCAGGATAGTGAGACCGCGCAAAGCGGCACCCCATAAGTCGTCAGAGACGTGTTTCTACGTCCGTCTCTATCGCAGCGTGGAATTGACTTAGGCCTTGGCGAGCAGCGACATCACGGCTTTCCAGATAGAGGCCATCAAGTTCACGATCTGTATCTCGACCAAGATTGCGTATTCCCTTGATGTACAAGAAAACGTAGCGATCGGCCCGATCTGCGTGAGGGTACGTCCATGTCTTTGCGTCGTTGAGCCAGCGCGTAGCTTCTGTAGGTGCTTTCTTTGCCAGATGCGCAAGCAGCCAATGCCGATATGCGCTGCAGTCGGTTTGTTCCTGCCATGTCAGGTGGCCGTTTTTTATGGCATCGGTCAACTGGGGCGCATCGTGCCTAAAGGCTACCGTGAATGCATTTCTGAGGTGACCCACGCGAAAATCACTTCCCGCCTCAGAGAGCAGGCGATTCAGACATGCCGCGGATGCTTCGATGCCGATCTGTGGGTTCGAGCGCTCGGCTTGCTCAATAAATTGTTCCACGCGCGACACACTGGCCTTTACTCGCGCGTCACCGGCGGCGGCCCATTTGACGGCGTTGTGGAGGATCACTTCCTTGGGTATGGCCGGCAGGCTTCGCTGGGGATGTGGGGCAGGCAAACTACACGTTGAGGAAGTTCTGCTTCCAAGCCCCACTGCGCGTGGTACTCGGCCTGGCAATATGTCCATGAGTCGGCGCAGGCCCGAGCGCAAATCAATACGTATGGTGGGGCGCGCCTGTGTTGGCTTCAATGAAACTTGTGCGCGCTGTAGATGAGCGTTCCACGTTTCTTGTTGCTGAAGCGAAGGGTGTGCCGTGTTCCTCTGACTCGTTGCATGGCGGGCAAAGAAGGCACGAGCGAGACCGGCGGGCATCGTTTGTATGACTTTGGGGGGCGCAGTAATCATAAGGGTCAGGCGGTTCGTTGGTTTGTTTCGCGACCGCGTAGTTGGCGAGGCATTGACGCAGCAGTTAGGGGCCGGTCTGCGAATGGGCTGCTACAGCTTTTGGGGGGAGCCGTGAACTTTATCCTCGGGTCGCGAGGATGCCTTGCAAGAAGTGGTGAATTACTTCTGTTGTTGCCATCATGGCCAATGCGCTGTCCACATCGTCCGTGATCTTATTGCCGCACAATTGCTGTGGCGGCATCACGGGTTACGCGCGCTTAACGGTAGTTTTCTTGCCTCAGTTTGGTTGCGCTCCACCGACGCTACGATCGTTCTCCGTGGCATGTTTAGTCGACCGTACGCCAGGACCGCGCCGCCGCCACTGGCAACGCTGGCAGATCTTCTGAGCTTTGCGCACAAGCCACCCACGAAGCGCAAGAACACCCCTCGGTCTGCGCTTAAGAACTCAATGGATCGCACAATAAAAACACCCCAAACGTCGGACAAATATCCAACCTTTGGGGTGCAGTTCGCGGACGTTGCTCAGTCCAGTTTGCGCGGGCAATCACCTGACGTGCCCCAGGCACGGTTTGGCGCACAGTACTTGTTGCGCGCCGCCCACGAGCATGACGGACGTTCGAAGAAGCCTTGGGTGGCGCACTGTGCCAATTCGCGCTTAAGCGCGTCTTGCCAGCCGGGCGCGCCTGCCGACATGGACGTATTGGGCAGTGGCGCCGTTTGTACGGCCTGCTGCGAGCCGTATCCGCCAGCAACCTGGGCTTGGCCGCCATTGACGGCGGTGGTTGTGCCAGGCGCTTGCAGATCAAGCGTGGTGACGTCGGAGGTGCCGCTAGGCAGCGGGACTTCGGACGCCGCTGCAATTTGCTGCGCCTGATCCATGCTGATGCGCTCGCGCGACAGCTTGACTGCAGGGTCACTGACCGAGTCGAACAACGAAACCGGGGTGATGGCCCATACGTGATCCACCGGCTTGTCGGGCACACCTAGTGTGCCGTCAACCCGGGGTTGTGGCGGTTGTGCCAAGTAAGGCCGGCCGTTTGCATCAAGGACGGGCTGCTGTGAGGCATCCGCATCCTGCGCAGGCGCAGGCAAAGCCGGTGGCGCGTGCGCCACAAGCCAATCTCCAAGCTGAATCCCGCCCCATGCCGAAGCACCCAGCGCGAGAAGAAGCGTTGCTATCAATAAACGCCAAGACATTGCTACCCTCATTTACCATGCGGAACCCGATTAGGGTCTACGCTTTGTCTCCGAATACCCGGCCGCCGTGCTCCCGCATGGCGTGGAATTTCACTTCCGGATACAAGCCTTCGGCCACGCGTAATTGCGCGGGAGAAGCGATCAAAAACGCCGCCGCATCGACAACATCATAGGCGATATGAGCGGCGTTCGCATCCATGAACTTGCGCAGCGCCTTAGGGTTATCAGACGTAATCCAACGCGCCATCGTGTAACGCGACGGCAGCATTCTGGCATCTACGGCGTATTCCGTTTTCAGGCGGTGCGCGACCACTTCAAACTGCAATTGCCCAATCGCGCCCAACAGCAAAGAGCCACCAGACACTTCAGGGCGGAACACTTGAATGGCGCCCTCTTCGCCCAATTGCGTAAGGCCAGTGCGCAATTGCTTGATGCGCAAGGGGTCTTTTACTTCCACGGCCTGGAACAGTTCGGGGGCGAAGAAAGGCAAGCCCGTAAAGGTCAGGTTCTCGCCTTCAGTCAATACGTCGCCCAAATGCAGAATGCCGTGGTTGGGGATACCGATGACATCGCCCGCATAGGCTTCGTCAAGCAGTTCGCGTCGTTGAGACAGGAATGACACCACGTTGTTCGGGCGAATTTCCTTGTTGGTACGCGCGACTTTCAGGCGCATGCCACGCTCGAAACGGCCGGATGCGACGCGGACAAACGCCACGCGGTCGCGGTGTGCCGGGTCCATGTTGGCTTGCACCTTGAATACGACGCCGGTGAATTTCGGCTCTTCCGGCAGCACTTCGCGCTCCAGAGCTCGGCGCGGACCCGGAGGCGGTGCTTCGTCTACCAGCGCATCCAGGACTTCCTGTACGCCGAAGTTGTTGATGGCGGAACCAAAGAAGACTGGTGTTTGCTTGCCCGCAAGGAAAAGCTCGCGGTCAAAGGCGGGGGCAGCTTCGTTGATGAGCTCGATTTCACCGCTGGCCTGATCGAAGGACGAGCCGAAACGACGGGCGATTTCCGGATTCTTCAGACCCTGGATGAAATCATCGTTGTCTGAACGACGTTCCTGACCCGGGCGGAAAATGCGCATGCGATCGCGCTGGATATCGAAGACACCTGCAAATGACTTGCCCATGCCGACTGGCCAGGAGAAAGGTACGGTATCCATGCCCAGGTGCCCTTCGATCTCGGAGAGCAGCTCAAGCGGTTCACGCACTTCACGGTCCATTTTGTTGATGAACGTGATGATGGGCGTGTTGCGCGCGCGGCAAACCTGCAGAAGGCGAATGGTCTGTGGCTCGACACCGTTTGCGGCATCGATAACCATCAGTGCGGCGTCCACGGCGGTCAGTACGCGGTAGGTATCTTCAGAGAAGTCCTGGTGGCCCGGGGTATCGAGCAGGTTGATGACGCAGTCGCGGTACTCCATCTGCATGACCGAGGAGGCAACGGAAATACCACGTTGCTTTTCGATCTCCATCCAGTCGGAGGAGGCGTGCCGGGACGCTTTACGTGCCTTGACGCTGCCGGCGATCTGGATTGCGCCTGCGAATAGCAAAAGCTTTTCGGTCAGCGTGGTCTTACCGGCGTCAGGGTGGGAAATGATGGCGAACGTTCGGCGCCGCGCAACTTCGTGGGGGATAGTCATGGTCGGAGGATTTTACAGCCACAGCCTGACAGCGTCGGCGCAGGCAGTTCGGTCATTTTTTCGGTAAGGGGCGTGAAGGTGTCAGGCAGGCGCCGTTGCCAGCGCGTCTTGCAGGCTGACAGCGTTACGAGTGGCGACGAAACGACGCCAGAAACACGCCAGCGAGGATGAAAAGTGAACCAAACGTGCGGTTCATCCAGCGAATGTGGCGCGCATCACGCAGCAAGCGCAATACCCGGGCGGCCAACAGCGTGTAGACGCCCATGGCTACCAGATCGGTAAATGCGAGTGTGGCAGCCAACGCGCTGTATTGCGGTACAAGCGACAGCCCGGGGTCGACAAATTGCGGTACGACAGCCAGCAAAAACACCGTGCCTTTCGGGTTCATGGTGTTAATCAGGAAACCGCGCATGATGAGATCGCGAATGGAGACTTGATTTGGGTTGCCGGTATCGACGGCCACGGGGGCCGCGTCAGTGCGAATCTGGCGAATACCCAGGTAGATGAGGTAGGCCACGCCGAGATACTTGACGACGTTGAATGCCGCCTCGGACGTTGCCAGGACCGCACCTAGCCCGATGCCGACCACTACAAACTGGAACAGGATGCCCATGATCAGGCCAGCCGTGTTCCAGTAGCCGCGTGCAAAACCGTATTTCAGCCCCGAAGACATGGCGGAAATGGCACCTGCACCAGGTGAGAACGAAATGGCCCAGGAGGCCAGGAAGAACGTCAACCAGGTAGAAAGCGTCATGTCGGAGCCCGTCTTGGGGTCGAAAAAGGTTCGTAAGCGGAGATATTACTTGTTCAGCAAGGCAGCACGGGAACCCGCCGAGCGACCAGCGCCGCCGTTTCCAGCCGGACGCGGGGCAGCGCCTTCGGGACGACGATGGCTCGTTTGGGGACGTGCGGAATCACTGCGGCGATCGCCTTGAGCGCTGCGTTCGGCAGGCTTGCGCTCGCCATCACGACCACCGTGGCTGGCACGGGAGTCGCCACCAGCACGCGGAGCCGACGGCGCGCGGCCAGGAGTGGCTTGACGCGGCTGCGCGGGACGGCTGCGACGGTCTGCACCGCCACCACCATTGCCGCTGCGGGCGCTACGGCCACGTGGCGGACGCTCGTCGTCGTCACGCTCTTCGCGTTCGAAGGCAGCGGCGCTACCTGCTGGCGGCGTCCAGCCTTCGACGGGCTTGCGATCGATAGTCTTTTTGATGAGTTTCTCAATGGCCTTGAGAAACTTGATTTCGCTGCTGTCGACCAGTGAGACAGCGGCACCCGTGGAGCCAGCCCGGCCCGTACGGCCAATGCGGTGCACGTAGTCTTCCGGCACGTTTGGCAACTCGAAGTTGACCACTTGCGGCAACTGATCGATATCGATACCGCGTGCAGCGATGTCGGTGGCGACCAGAACGGCCACATTGCCTTCCTTGAAGCCGGCCAGTGCGCGTGTGCGTGCTGATTGGCTCTTGTTGCCGTGGATGGCGGCAGCGGACAGACCGTCTTTGACCAATTTTTCAGCCAGACGATTCGCGCCGTGCTTGGTGCGGGTGAACACAAGCACTTGGTGCCAGCCGCTTTCACGAATGATGTGACTGATCAGGTCGCGCTTGTGGTGCTGCTCAACGATGTGCACGGTCTGGGTGACCAGTTCCGTGGCGGTGTTGCGCGGCGTCACGGAGACTTCACCCGGGTTATTCAACACGCCACGGGCGAGTGCACGGATTTCGTCAGAGAACGTGGCCGAGAACAGCAGGTTCTGGCGCTTCTTGGGCAAGAGAGCCAGAATTTTGCGGATGTCGCGGATAAAGCCCATGTCCAGCATGCGATCGGCTTCGTCCAGGACGAGGATCTCGACGCCGGACAAATCGACCGTTTTCTGGCCGCAATGGTCCAGCAAGCGGCCAGGCGTGGCCACCAGGATGTCGACTTGCTTGCGCAACTGGGACATCTGGGGATTGATGTTGACACCACCAAACATGACCATCGAGGTCAGGCCGGTGTGTTTGCCATAGGAACGAACCGATTCTGCAACCTGCGCGGTCAATTCACGCGTCGGAGTCAGAATCAGGCAGCGCGGGCGACCTGGCTTGCGCATTTCAGGCTTGTCCTGCATCAGAAGATGCAGAATAGGCAGCGTGAAGCCTGCGGTCTTGCCGGTGCCGGTCTGGGCAGCAGCTAAAAGGTCACCACCCTTGAGCACTTGCGGAATCGCTTGAGCTTGAATGGGCGTGGGAGTCGTATAGCCGGTTTCGGCGATAGCGCGCAAAAGGGGCTCAGCCAGCCCGAGGTCGGCGAAATTTGAAGAGGTAGTCAAGAACAACTCCAGCGGCAGCCTGTCGCTCAGTTGAGAGACTCCAATCAAGGCGGACGAATTAGGAGAAAAGGGAAGTGCCCGTTAACGGGCCAGGCGTGGCGGCAGAGGGCGCCAGCGACACGTGTGCGGATTGGCAATGCACACGGCCGGATTGTATCCGATGTCGCCACATGGGGTACGTTTCATTTTAGTCGGTCGTATCACTGTGTAACAGCTTGCAGAACATATCTACCAAAAACGTCTCCGTTAACCCTATCGCTCCCTATAATTCGACCGCTTAGTTATCTGAATCAAGGGTTGCCATGAAAAAAGCAGTTGTTGTTGGGGTTGTTGTATTGGGCGTGGCGTGGGTCGGTTCGGCCTGGTACACCGGTAAGCAGGTCGAGCAGGTGTTGCAGCAGTCCATCGCTGACACCAACGAGCAACTGCAGAAGTTGCCAACGGCTCTGGGCATGTCTATTGCCCTGGCGTCGTTTGATCGCGGCGTGTTTACCTCTACCGCGACATACAGCGTGAAGTTCAAGGGCGGCGAGCAAGCAGCCAAAGACGAACTTCTGTTTGAAGACCATATTGAGCATGGCCCCTTTCCGGTTTCGCGTCTGAAGGCTGGCCGATTCGCGCCGACCATGGTGACCAGCAACTACAGCTTGATCGAAAATGACACGGCCAAGCCATGGTTCGCCGCCGCCAAGGGCGCGGTCCCCTTGGCAGGTACGGCTGATGTGTCCTACAGCCGTGATGTCGCTGGCACGATGCGTTTCGCGCCCGTCGATTTCACTCGCGAAGGGAACGAAGTTAAGTTCTCGGGCATGAATATTGACGCGTCCCAGGTCCACTCGACCAAGGAGACCAAGGTTTCCGGTCAGATGGAAAATCTGATTCTGGCCGGTACGCACGAAGGCGAAGCCTATCGTGTGACGCTGCAAGGTTTTGCCCTGGACACCCATTCAGTGCTGGGCGCTGCAGGCGTGAAACTTGGCACGGACCTGTTCAGTGTGAAGCAGTTGGTGGCAACGGTAGGCAAGAAGCCGCCCATGCAGGTCGATAACTTCAGCCAGAAGCTGGAAGTTACCGAAGCTGCGGGTGGGGTTGGTGGTCGTCTGGCCTATGACGTGGGCGCCATCAAGGCGAATGGCCTGGATTTCACCGGCGCGCAGTTGGTCATGACCGCGAAGAATCTTGATCCGAAGGCGGTTCAGGCCCTGTCGCAGATGTACTCGAAGATCGTCATGCGCAGCGGCGGCAACGACGCCGACGCGATGGAACTTACGCCCGAAGAGCAACAGACGCTGCAGACCAACATTGAATTGTTGTTGGCTGGCAATCCGAGCGTTGGCATTGATCCGCTGTTGTTGAAGGCAACTGGTGGCGAAACGCGTTTCGTGCTGAATCTTGACTTGACCAAGCCTGCACAGGCAGGAATGCCGTTTGCCCAGTCGGCCATGCAGATGATTCGCAAGTTGAACGCAAGCCTGGTGCTGAATAAGCCAATGGTTGCTGGCATTCTTGCTCAGCAAGCCACCAGTGTTGGCATGCCGGCTGATCGTGCTTTGGCACAAGCCAAGAGTCAGGCAGAGATGATGGGCGGTATTGCCATGGCGTCTGGCCTGGCCAAGGTGGACGGCGACAACGTGGTGACGGCCTTGAACTATGCCGATGGCCAAGTTGAGTTGAATGGTCAGAAGATGCCCGTCGACCAATTTGTGAGCATGCTGATGCGTGCCGTCATGGTCGGTGGCCGCGTCCGCTAATCATCAGTTCCCAGGGGGCGCTCGCATCGCGCGTCCCTCAGCCAGGGCCTGTTCCCGCCCTCCACCTGCGTTTTTCACGCTTGTGGATGTCGCGGCGACAGGCCCTGGTGTCATCAGGCGCTTGGCAAGCCCCCTGACCTGCTGTAATTTCACTGGATCCGTGATCCAGGCAAGGACATCAAGATGAGACTCACTCGCGCATTTGGTTTGATTTGGGCGTTTCTGCTGACGAGTTTCTTGTCGGGCTGCGGCTACAACGAGATTCAAGCGTCTGACGAACAGGTGAAGGCGGCCTGGTCTGAAGTCTTGAACCAGTATCAGCGTCGCGCCGATCTGGTGCCCGCGCTGGTCAAGTCGGTGGATGCCTACATGACGCACGAGCGAGATGTCTTGGTGCGAGTGACCGAAGCGCGCAGCAAGGTCGGTAGCGTGCAACTCTCTGTAGACAAACTGGACGACCCAGAAGCCGTCAAACGTTTCCAGCAGGCTCAGGCCGAGCTGTCATCGGCGTTGTCGCGTTTGATCGCCGTTTCCGAGAACTATCCTCAGCTCAAATCCGATGGCTTGTTCCGAGATTTGCAAGCTCAGCTTGAAGGCACGGAAAACCGCATCGCCGTGGCGCGAGGCCGGTATGTCACTGCCGTGCAGGCCTTTAACGTACTGGTACGCCAGTTCCCCGGCCTGATTACCGCCAAGATTTTTGGCTACAGCCCCAAGGCCAATTTTGGCGTGGACAATGAAGCCTCTATTTCGCGCGCTCCGGAAATCAAGTTCAGCAATGAAAGTGATCGCGCGCCCAAACCGGCACAGTAGGCCTTCCGTGTGGGGGCGTCTGGCAGGAATATTGCTGGCGGCTTGGCTTGCACTCTTCTGCGCACCCCTATGGGCGCAGCAGGCCGCCATTCCAACACTTAATGCGTGGGTCACCGACACCACCGGTACGCTGGATGCAGCACAGAAGCAGGCGCTTGAAGAGCGCCTGATTGCATTGCAAAAGCGCAAGGGTGCTCAGGTGGCGGTGTTGATCGTTCAGAGCAGCGCGCCAGAAACCATCGAGCAATACGCCACGCGTGTTTTCGAGAAATGGAAATTGGGCCGTAAAGGCACCGATGATGGGGTGTTGCTGGTCTTTGCCATGAAAGATCGCGCCATGCATATTGAAGTGGGCTATGGCCTGGAGGGCGCCATTCCTGACGCCTTGGCCAGCCGTATCATTCGCGAGCAAATCATCCCGCGGTTTCAGGCGGGCGACTTCGCAGCCGGTGTGATTGCTGGTGTGACGGCGGTGGAAACGCTTATCGATGGCGAGCCATTGCCTCCCCCTGTTGCGGCACCTGCGCCGATGACGTCGGATTCTGATGGTGAGTCGTTACCCATTTTGGGTTTTGCCGCTTTGGCCATTTTCGCGTTCCCAGCCTTGATTGGTGGGCTTGTGGCCGGGTTTGCGACCTGGATGTTGACCGGTAGCTTGCTGATTGGCGTGGCGGGCGGGGTGGGCGGCTTTCTGCTTAGCGCCGTGCTGGGCGCGTTGGGTATCAAGGCCGTGCTGCTTCAACTATTGGGTCGAGGGCGTGGGGGCGGCGGCGGTGGCGGTGGCGGTGGGTTCGGAGGTGGTGGTGGCGGTTTTGGGGGCGGCGGCGGTGGGCGCAGTGGTGGCGGTGGCGCATCCGGCCGCTGGTAGCTCAAGGCTGAGCCACCAACGGTTCGAGGTTTATCCCTGAGGTAAAGCCCCGGACACCACTTCTCCGTGACGCATCACGGCCACATGGAATTTCCGATCGGCCGCCATGTTGATGTCCTGAGTGGGATCGCCTTGCACCAGCAAGAGGTCCGCCATGTGTTTGTCGGCGATGGCGCCGTGCTCGTCCAGACCCATCAAATCATGAGCGCGCGAGGTGCCGGCAATAAGGGCATCGACTGGCGACATGCCAAATTCCACCATGTAGGCCAATTCCATGGCGTTTTCGCCATGCAGGTTGAACGGCGTGCCTGCGTCCGTGCCCAGCGCAATGCGTCCCCCGGCCTTGTAATACATCTGGAATGACTCGCGATGTCGCTGTTCGACCGCGAGCGCCTTCTCTACCGCGTAGGCCGGAATGCCGTTGTTGGCGTTGGCCACGATGTTGCGAATGGCGGCAATGGTAGGCACCAGGTAAGTCTGGTTCTCAAGCATTTCGCTTAAGCACTGGTCATCCATGAAAATGCCATGCTCGATGGAATCGATGCCGGCGCGTACGGCGTTCAGGATGCCTTCGGTGCCCTGTGCATGGCTGGCCGTACTCTTGCGAAAGCGCTTGGCCTCATGCACGCCTGCTTTCATTTCAGCAAAACTGTAGTGCGAGTCCATGGGGCTGACGCCGGGTGTCATGACGCCGCCGGTCGCCATAATTTTCACCAGATCACAGCCAGCATGGACTTGCTCGCGCACAGCCTTGATCACATCTTCGCAACCATCTGCCACGCGGCCAATGCGATTGCCGTGGCCGCCGGTCATGCAGATAATGCGCCCGGAGGCGCGGATGGTCGGGCCCGGGAAGATGCCACGCGCGATGGCATCGCGCACGCCAAACTCCAGATAGTCTTTGCCGCCGCAATCTCGCACGGCCGTAATGCCGCCGCGTAGAGCTGCCTGGGCATTTTCCAAGGCGGTGAGCGTGATTTGTGCGGGCCCCTGGCGGCTCATCTGTGCATTGGGATCGCCGCAGCCTGTGTAGACGAGGTGTACGTGGCAGTCTCCCAGGCTGGGCATCAAGGTCATGCCAGTGGTGTCGACGCGCGCACCTGCGTAGCCCTCGAATTCTGCCGCCGGTGCCACTCGCGTGATTCGCGAGCCTTCAATGAGCACGCCGTGATCCGACAAGGTTTTTCCCAGGCCATCAAAGACACGGCCACCGATGAACAGGGTTTGGCGAGGTGCAGACATGAAAACTCCAGTTGAGGTTGACGCGTGCTGTTTGGTCCTGCGGCCGTCAGGCTGCTACCACGTCGAGCCCTTCGCGCGACATGGATTGCAGGCGCGGCATCAGGCTGAGCAGATGCTGGCTATAAGGGTGCTGCGGATGATCGAACAGGGTTTCGGTGGGTGCCACCTCCAGGAGTTCGCCGTAGCGCATGACGCCCACGCGGTCGCACATCTGACGGATGACCGGCAGGTCATGACTGATGAAAAGCATGGTGAGCCCGAGTTGCTCTTGCAGGTCTTTCAGCAGGTTCAGAATTTGCGCCTGAATAGACACATCCAAGGCCGACGTAGGTTCATCGCAGATCAGAAAACGCGGACGCGTCGCAAGTGCACGTGCTATGCAGATACGTTGGCGCTGACCGCCTGAGAACTCATGCGGAAACCGCTGCGCCGCGCGCTCACCCAAACCCACGACATCGAGCAAGTCGGCCACAATTTTTCGAACCTGTGTTTCGTTGTCGGCCAGCTTATGGAAGCGGATGGGCTCGGCCACAATATCCAGCACACGCATGCGTGGATTGAGCGACGAGAACGGATCTTGAAACACCATCTGGATCTGTCGGCGAAACGGGTTGAGCTCTTTCTCGCCTCTGAGCCCCGTCAGATTTGTGCCGTTGAACGTGACCGAGCCTTCGCTGGGCGTATACAGACCGGAGATGAGCCTGGCGACGGTTGATTTCCCCGAGCCGGACTCGCCTACCAGACCAAACACTTCGCCTTCCGCAATGGATAAATTCACGCGTTTGACGGCATCCAGCGTGCGCTGATTGCGTTTGAGCAGTGCAGGCTTGATGACAAACTGCATGCTGAGGTCTTGCACGTGTACCAACGGCCCGTCGACGTGCTTGCCGAAGTCGCGCTTTTGCCCCAGCCAATGCGTGGCAATGTCCAGCGTCTTCGCAGGCGTTTTCACGTCTTCAATGTACGTGACCAACGGAAAGCGCCGCAATTTGATGTCTGGACGCGGCACGGCGGAAATCAAGCTACGCGTGTAAGGATGGTCGGGATCACCAAGAATTTTGGAAGTGGGCCCCTGCTCTACCAATTTGCCGCGATATAACACCGCGACACGATCCGTGACATCGGCGATGACGCCCATGTCGTGGGTAATGATGATCATGCCGACCTGTTTCTCACGGCACAACTTGCGCAACAGATCCAGAATTTGCGCTTGAATGGATACGTCCAATGCAGTGGTGGGCTCGTCGGCAATGATGACTTCGGGCTCGCAGCACAGCGCCAGGGCAATCACGACGCGCTGACGCATACCACCGGAAAATTGATGCGGATATTGTTTGATGCGAAGCTCGGGCTGATCAATGCCCACTTGTCGCATGAGTTCTATGGCTCTTTCCTTGATCTGATCGTGTGAAAGTTCCAAGTGCACCAGCATGGTTTCCACCAACTGGCTTTCAACGGTCTGCAAGGGATCCAGGGACGTCAGCGGATCTTGAAAAATCATGCCGATGCGCCGGCCCCGGATCTTTCGCTTTTCCGGTTCAGACAATGTGTCAATGCGCACACCGTCCAGCAGCACTTCGCCCGCAGCGAGTCGGCCTGGCGCTTCCAATAGGCCGATCACACCGTTGCCGATCGTAGATTTTCCCGCGCCGGATTCTCCGACGACGCCCAGGATTTCCCCTTTTTCAAGCGATAAGGAGACGCCGTCCACCGCCACCATGGTGCCTCGTCGGCTTGGGAATTCAATACGTATATTGTCGATTTCGAGCAGGGCCATGACGTCCTCAGCGCAGCTTGGGGTTGAGCGCGTCGCGCAACCAGTCGCCCAGCAGGTTGACCGACAGCACCAACGCGATCAGCGCGATGCCAGGGAAGATGGAGATCCACCACATGCCCGAGAACAAGTAGCTATTGCCGATACGGATCAGTGTGCCGAGTGAGGGTGCCGTGGATGGCACGCCTACACCGAGAAAAGACAAGGTGGCTTCGGTGATGACGGCCACGGCCAGATGGATGGTGGCAATGACCAACACCGGCCCCATTACGTTTGGCAGGATATGACGGCGCAAGATGGTGAAGGGGCCAATGCCGATGAGCTTGGCCGCCTGCACATATTCTTTGTTTCGCTCGACCAGCGTGGAACCGCGCACAGTTCGCGCGTATTGCACCCAGCCCGAGATGCCAATGGCGAAGATGAGCACGTATAGCGCCAGATCTTCATGCATGTCACGCGGCAAGACGCCGCGCGCCACGCCGTCCACGAGCAAGGCCACCAGGATGGCTGGAAAGGACAGCTGCACATCGGCGATGCGCATGATGAAACTGTCAATTCTGCCGCCTGCGTAACCGCTGATCAGCCCCAAGGTTACGCCCAGCACCATGGAGAACAGGACCGAAGCAAAACCTACCAGCAAGGACACGCGCGAGCCATACAAGATGGCCGAGAGAATGTCGCGTCCCTGATCGTCGGTGCCAAGCAGAAAGCTTGCGCTGCCTTCCTCGCTCCAGGCGGGCGGTGTGTTGGCGTCCATTATGTTCAAGGACGCCAGATCAAACGGGTTATGCGGAGCCACCAAAGGCGCGCACAACGCGCCGAGAACCATGACCAGGGTAACCACGGCCGCAATAATGGCGCCGGGCGAATGTTTGAAGCTATGCCACAAGTCGCTGTCGGCAGCGCGGGAAAAGAAGGGAGCAATGCGAGCAATCATGATGTTCCTTTACTTGCTCTGCACGCGCAGGCGCGGATCGACGACGAAATACAGCAAGTCGACGACCAGGTTGATCACCACGAACATGAAGGCGATCAGCACGAGATAAGCCGCCATAACCGGGATGTCCACCATGCTGATGGCCTGGATGAACAGCAGTCCCATGCCGGGCC
>JBEBWV010000046.1:0-38834 GCA_040391965.1 Achromobacter deleyi
AAATGCCTTGCATGGTGCTCACGACTTCCGACACCGCCGAGCCGCCTCGCTGCGCCACATCTGAAGCGCTGCTTGCCAACTGATTGGCCTGGCGCGCGTTGTCGGCGTTCTGCTTAACCGTTGACGCCAATTGCTCCATCGACGCCGCCGTCTCTTCCAATGAGGCTGCCTGTTGCTCGGTACGGCTGGACAAATCGGTGTTGCCCGCCGAAATCTCGCGAGCACCTATGTTGATTTCATCCACACCGCGACGAACGGAGGCCACGGTGCGCGTCAGGCTTTCCTGCATACGCTTGACCGCGCCAAACAGATGACCAATTTCATTGGTGCTACGCACTTCGACGCGGCCTGTGAAATCGCCACCGGCAATCTTGTCAAAATGGTCCCCTGCCTCACGCAAGGGGCGCAAAACGGTGCGGCTGATGAACAACCAGCAACCCAACGCCAGCAACAGGCCCAAGGACAGAATAACGATGGTGACGGTACGCGAGAGAAAATGGTCCTGACGTGCCTCCAGTACCAGCACGTCTGTCTTGTCATTCACGAAAGCGAGAAAGTCAGTGGCGGCCTTATCGAACGCCAGATTGGCCTCACGCGACTGAACGTTTTGCGCCACGTAGTCCTGCATTGCCATGCTCTTTAGGGCGGCTACCTGCGCTTGCGCAGCGCGATCGTAGGCTTTGTAAGCCGTGCCCAGGGTCGTAGCCAATGCGTCGGAACCGACCAAACGCGGCAGCGACAGGAACGTCTCAAAACTCTTATTGCCTTCTTTCATCAGCAAAGCCGCGCGATCGACGTCTTTGCCTGCCTGGTCTGTCTTGCCCAGTTGCATGTCCTGAAAAGCACTTGCCAGAACCAGGCGTGCGCGCAACAACATAACGTAGGCGTTATAGACCGGGACCGCCTGATCGGAGTATCCGTCGTTAACCTGGTCGAGTTTGCGATTGCTGGAGTCCAGCCCTCGCCAAGCCACCCCGTTGGAAGCGAGTAGCGCAGCGGTGAACAACGTCAGCACTAGGACGATACAGGTACGAACTTTCAGATTTTGGAACATGAAGTACCCAACAAAACCAACAGGAATCGTTAATTGACGAGTCGTACCCACTACGCACACACGGACGCCCCTGCTCTAGGCAAGAAGCGTCCGCTTGGGCGCACATCGGTACGCTTTACGCGCGCCGCAATACTCGATAAAAACCGTATTACTTACGGCTGAAAAGACTTGAACCCTGCACTGCCATGAAGGCGGCTTGAGCCGCTTGCAGGGCCACTTGTCGCAATGCCAACGCACTTGCCGCCGGAATCAGATCCAGGTCTTCCAGATCAGACAAGGACTTGGCATACGACAGGCCGCGCTGCGAACCTGTTGAATCCAACGCGTCCAGTTCATTCAAACGCGCACCCACGGAGGCCTGCACGGTTTGCAGGTTGTCGTAGATGTTGGACAGCGTTTTGTTGGTGGTCGACAGCGTGTTGTTCAACTTGGCAATGGCCACTTCGTCGCCAGCGGCTGGCGCGTCCAAAGCGGCGATCAAGTTGTCCAACGTTTTGAACATATCGACGTTGGCGCTGCTGGCCCCTTCGATCGAGATCTTGTCGCCAGCTACGGGTGTGCCTTTGACTGACATAGACAGACCGCCACCCATGCTGATCGTTTCACCCGCCACATAGGGAGTGGCAGCGGAGACAACAGGCGGGTTGGTGCTTGGCGGCGGTTCCGTGGACGTGACCGTATAGGTCATCGAACCATCAGTGGCTGTTGCGAATTCAATGGAGAAGGCGTTTTTCCCAGGATTGCTAGCCGGGGTAGCCGATACCGTTGAAAACAAGGCAGTACCCTTGTTATCACTGGCGGCGGTCGCAATGTAGCTCTGCGAGGTCGGGTTCGCGCGATTGAAAATCGCTGTACCCAAGTCGCTGGTCGACAACGTACGCGTCTGATCTACCTGCACTAACCTATCGCCGCCGGCTGCGCCGATGTATACGCCATCCGCCCCGTATGGGGCCGAGCCGCCGGCATTCCCGGAGAACAAGTACTGGCCATTGCCATCCGTGCTATTGGCCAAACCCAGAATCGCTTCACGAGCACTTTTCAATGCGGTAGACAAGGCACCACGGTTGGTGTCGTCCAAAGTCGACCCGGCCTGCACCACACGCGTCATCACGTCCTGCATCGCGGTCGTCAAGGACGACAACGCGTTGGCTTCCAAACCCAGATTATCCTTGGCCGTGTTGCGATTGCTCGCATAGGTCGTGTTCATCTGCTTGGTTTGTGCCACGTTGATCGCCAAGGCGGCGGCCAGCGGGTCATCGGCCGGGGTCAGCACGCGCCGTCCGCTACCGACCTGTTCCGACAATCGGTTCAATTCCGACTCGTTGGACATAATGCCCTTCAAGCCGTTTGAATACATCATCGAAGTGCTCAAACGCATGGTGAAGCTCCGAAATAATCTTTAGATATCAATGAATCAAGCGAGCGATCAGCCGCGCAAACCGAGCAAGGTGTCGAACATGCTGCTGGCCACGTCAATAATGCGGGCACTGGCTTGGTACTGCTCTTGGTATTGGGACAGGTTGACGTACTCTTCATTCAGGTTGACGCCAGACACCGATTGCTGAGCGGCGGTCTTCTGAATAATCAGATTTGCCTGCGCCTTGGCGGCAGACAAGACCTGCTGCGTCTGAACGCCAACGGCGTTCACGAGCTGCGAGAACGATTCGTTCACGCTCATGCTGCCACCGCCGAGGACTTTCTTGTTTTGCAGTTCTGCCAGCTTCAATGCGTTGCCACCATCGGCATTGCCGTCTTGCGTTGCCGCTGCAGCGATCTTGGAGGGGTCTGTAACGAGCAGAGCCAGCTCCCCCCCAGCCGCGCGAGTCGGGTTTAGCGACCAGGAATCGCCATTTTGGGGAATGGTTGCCGTAGCAGGGGGAACGGTCAGCTTTACGCCAATCTTGTCAGACAGGTCCCATTCGGTGGTGTCCGCTGCCGAACGCTGAGCCACTAATGCTCCGTCGGGCTTGCTGGTCACCAGGTAATCGCCGTTCTTATACGTAATCTCGTAGTCTTTCGACGTGACTTCGCTGGCGGTATCGAACGCGGCGGCAAACACGCCATTCCCTGCGTTATCTGAATTTCTCACGACCTGGGGCGTAGGGACCTTAAAGAAATCTCCACCTTGCACGCCGTCCAGATCGAAGCCGAGCTTATGCACCTCATTGAATGCCAGGGCCATACCAACAGCCATTTGGCCCAACTGGCTCTGAGTCCTGTCCAGGTTCTCGGTGCGAAATTTTGTGAGACCGCCCAGCTTACCGCCGGTGACCTGTGAATCATCCATTTCCACGGCAATCGTCTTGCCACCCGAGCCTGCGGGCAAGGAAAATGCCACGACAGTACGCGTAACGTCGCTTGACGATGGCACAGCCTGCAATTTGTAGATCTGGTTGCCAGAAAGAAGCGCCTGACCATTAGAGAGACTGATGTTGATGCTGTCGCCCTGCTCGTAGGTCGTAACACCAACGAGCTGATTCAATTCTGAGATGGCCTGATCGCGTTGATCCAGCAAATCATTCGGCGACTGTCCGCCCGCGCTGGCGCGTGCCAGGGTGATTTGCTTATTCAGGTCGCTGATACGCTCAAGATAGCTGTTCGTCTGCGCGACCGTTGTGGTGATCTGTTCATTCAGACCGATACGCTGGGTCTGCAATTGCTCGTAGGCTGAATTGATCTGCGTGACCAGACTATTGGCCTTGCCGATCATGTCCTGACGCGCTGCGGGATCAGCAGGCTTGCTGGCCACCGCGTTCACACTGCTGAAAAAATTGGCCAGCGCAGGCGAGATGCCCACGGTGCGATCGGCAAACAAGTTATTGACCTGCGACACTTGATCAACCTGGGTCTGCAACTGGGCGCCCTGGCCCTGTGCGCCAACCAACTGGCGATACAAAAAGCTGTCGTAGCTGCGGGAAATGGTATCAACTTGAACCCCGCGACCAATAAAGCCGTTAGCCGTGGCTTGCGCCCCTGCCGTCGACGTCATGACGCGCTGACGGTTAAAGCCCGTAGTGGTGGCATTGTTGATGTTGTGGGCAGTGGTCGCAATGCCAGCCTGCGCCGCGTTCAAACCACCAATAGCCAATTTGTACAGATTCATGCTGACAACGCCCCGTTATAAACCGCAACTAATTTGTCTGGATACTCTTTTAACGGCAGCTCGCCGCCCAAATTTAGAGCCCGTCGACCGGTGTGGATGAAATTTCCGAACGAGCAGCATTGCCGCGCAACTGACTCATGATGCCAATCAGCTTTTGCGCGTAATTCGGGTCTGTCGCGTAACCGGCATCCTGAATTCGACGCGCTGCCTCAATTTCATTGCGTGCTTGTGCCACGCTTTCGTAGCGTGGATTACTGGAAATCAGGCGCGCATAGTCCGAGAACGATTCCTCGTACGAGGCGTACGCCCGAAAGGGTTGCGTTACCTTTTTCGCCACGCCGCCTTCGTACTCCGTCGTCAACACGTTCACGACGCGCCCCTTCCAACTGCCACCGGCCTTGATGCCAAACAGGTTGAAACTGGTGCGACCGTCTTCGTGCTTAATTTCTCGCTGCCCCCAGCCCGACTCCAGGGCAGCCTGACCGAGAATCAGGCGTGCAGGCACGCCGCTCTGCTGGGCGGCCACATTCGCGGCGCGGGACATCTTGGATACAAAACCAACCACATGATCCGGCGCACCTTCCGCCGCGGCCAAAGCCCGATCGCTGGCGCGGTTATTGCGCAGCACCCCGAGCAAGGCGGAGACTTCACGCGAACCACCTGAGCGGAAGTCCAGATCGCCAGTATTCATGCCTTGTTTGGCACTTGCGAGAGCGGCATCGGAAACATCACCCGACGCGCCCTTCTGCATTTGTGCCAACAAGGCTTGAGACAAGCCAATGCCTGGCGTGGCCAGGTGTAAAGCCAGTTGCTCGTCTGCCATGGATTGCAGCATTTGCGTTTGCTGCGAGTCGAACAGGCCTTCCTTGGGGGTGGCCTCGCGCATGCGCTTAAGCATCATCTGCAAAAACAGGCCCTCAAACTGAGTGGCAACCTGTTTCTGTTTTTCCGTGCCCCCAGGATCAGCCTTGACCTCGCGCTTCAGATTGGCAAGCTTCCCCAGATCAAAAACGGAGTCTTGCTGGGCGGTTGCGCTGCGCGATTCGTTAGAGATAGCCATGCGCTTAGATAATTTCCAGATCGGCGCGCAGTGCGCCTGCTGCCTTCATGGCCTGCAAAATCGATAGCAAGTCCTGCGGCGTTGCACCCAATGCATTCAGGCCCTTGACAACGTCCGCCAGATTTGCAGACGTGGAAATGCGCTGCAAGCTGCCGTTGTCCTGGCGAACTTCGATTTGCGTGTTCGGCACCACCACCGTCTGACCTTCCGTGAACGGGGTATCAGGCTGGAAAACCTGATTTTCACGGTTGATCACGACCGACATATTGCCGTGCGCCACGGCAGCTTCTTCGATCATGACCGTGCGGTTCATAACAATTGAGCCTGTACGGGCATTAATAATGACCTTCGCCACCGACGCGGCGCGCACCACTTGCAGATTCTCCAACTGCGCCAGAAAGTTGGCCTGCGCGCTTGGCTCCATGGGCCCACGCACTTGCACGACGCGCGCATCAACGGCTGTGGCCGTGCCCGAGCCAAAACGACGATTCAAGGCGGCGGCGGCATTCTGTGCCGTGCCAAAATCTGTGGTGTTCATTTCCAGCGTAATAATGCCGTCACGGGCAAACGTGGTGGGAACACCGCGCTCAACGATGGCGCCATTGCTGATGCGCCCACCGTTCAACTGGTTCACCTGCACACTGGAGCCGCCAGACGATGCACCGACGCCACCCACCAGGATATTGCCTTGAGCAATGGCATAGACCTGGCTATCGGCGCCTTTCATGGGTGTCATCAATAAGGTGCCGCCGCGCAAACTCTTGGCGTTACCCATGGAAGACACCACAACGTCCATACTCTGACCGGGTCGTGCAAAGGCTGGCATGGTCGTTGTGACCATCACTGCCGCCACGTTCTTAAGCTGCATATTGCTGCCGGCGGGCACGGTAATGCCCAGTTGCGACAGCATATTGGTCAAGCTTTGTTGGGTAAATGGGGTCTGGCGAACCTGGTCACCGCTGCCGTCAAGGCCCACCACCAGGCCATAGCCGATGAGTTGATTGCCGCGCACGCCTTGTATCGACGCCAAGTCCTTTATCCGTTCAGCCTGAGCAGCACTGGCGCCGAGCAAGAGCCCGGCCGCCAAGCACAAGCGCGCCACGAAAGTAAGCATGGTGGAAATCGGTGTCGGTTGTTTCATGGTCAGAACGGCGAAGCAATCAGGAAAAAGCGCTGCAGCCAGCCCATGGTCTGCACTTCATCCATGACGCCTTTGCTGCGGTATTCGATTCGCGCATCTGCCACCTGAGTGGAAGACACGGTATTCGTGCCGGTAATGGAACGCGGGTCCACAACGCCTGCAAAGCGGACGTATTCGCTACCGCGATTAATCGCGATCTGCTTTTCGCCCGCCACCTGCAGGTTGCCGTTGGACATCACCCCCACCACGGTCGTGGTGATGGTGCCGGTAAACGTATTGTTGGCGCTGCTGTCGCCCTTGCCTTGTGCGGTGTTGCCGCCCTTGGCATCGGTGTTCAGGTTGGCATTGGCCCACCCATCCATAAAGGACGGGGCGGCTGCAATGCCCAACGATGCGGAACCGGTGCGGTTCGTGTTCGTGGCCACATTCTTTGCCGCATTCGTGCGTTCATTCAGCACGATGGTGACGATGTCGCCCACGTTTCGCGGCCGACGATCTTCAAACAACGGATAGTTGCCATAGGTCGTCGGCTGGTAGATAGAACCGGTGGGCTGCGCCGCAGGCGCCGGGGGTGGTGGCGGCGGCGCGGTCGTCGGTCCGATCACAATAGGCTCAGGCGGAATCATGGCGCAACCAGCCACCAGCAGCACCAGGGCCACACTATTTACCAAACGCAGGGCAGACATGGACATCACAGTTGGGTCAGGCGGGCCAGCATTTCATCCGAGGTTTTTACAGCCTTGCTGTTCATCTCGTAGGCGCGTTGGGTCGTGATCATGTTGACCAGTTCTTCAGCCACGTTCACGTTGGACGTTTCCACGTAGTTCTGCATGATCGAACCTGCGCCGTCGATCCCGGGCTGCAACATGTTCGACGGGCCGGAGGCGTCCGTTTCCATGTACAGGTTCTCGCCAATGCTTTGCAAACCTGTTGGATTAATGAAGGTCGCCAACTGCAACTGGCCAATCTGCACATTCAGGCCAGCGGCGCCCGGCTGGGTCACCGACACAACGCCTTCTTTGCTGATCGAAATGCTCAGTGCGTTATCAGGCACGTTGATGGGCGGCTGCACCACGTAGCCGCTGGCGGTGGTGAGCTGACCATTCTGATCGCGCTGCAATGCGCCATCACGGGTATAAGCTTGCGTGCCATCTGGCAGATCCACTTGCAGGAAACCACGACCATTGATCGCAATATCCATCTCGCCGCCCGTGCTATTCAGGTTGCCCGACGTAAAAATACGTTCTGTAGCCGCCACGCGTGCGCCAGTGCCCAACTGCAGACCCGACGGCAACTGGTTGGCGTCACCCACCTGTGCGCCTGGCTGGCGCAAGGTCTGATACATCAAGTCCTGGAACACGGCGCGACCACGCTTAAAGCCGTTGGTCGAGACGTTGGCCAAGTTATTGGAAATCACGTCCATCTGGGTCTGTTGACCCTCGAGTCCGGTTTTGGCAATCCACAGGGAACGCATCATGGTGAAAAACTCCTAATGCAGCCCGATGGCTGCACGACAATAGTTAGGGAAATCAGCCGCTGATTGACAGCAGACCGTTGGCGCGCTCGGCATTTTTATCGGACTGCTGGATGATTTGCATCTGCATTTCGAAGCGGCGGGCGTTTTCGATCATGCCCACCATCGATGCCATCGGATTCGTGTTGCTGCCTTCCAGCACGCCTGACATCAGACGCAGGCCCGGATCCGCCGGCATAGGCGCGGCCGGACCACCATTCACTTGTGCCCGACGAAATATGCCGTCGTCTCCATGCACCAATGACGCGTCGGGGGGACTCGCCATCTTCAAACGACCCAGATTCAAGGTGTTGTTCGGCGCGTCGCCAGCGCCGATGGCCGTAATCGTGCCGTCAGACGTAATGGTGATCGCAGCTTGATCCGGCACATCAATAATGCCGTTCTGATCCGATAACACCGGGTGCCCAAGCGAGGTTTGCAAAATGCCATTCACGCCCACCTGCAAGCTACCGCCGCGTGTATACCCTTCGCCTTGCTGCGTCTGAATAGCCAACCAGCCATTCGCGCTCGATAAAGCCACATCCAGTTCGCGACCCGTGGTTTGCATCGGGCCCATCTGAAAACTGTTGCCTGGGGTAGATGCCACGGTGGACACCCGGGTAGGCAGGCTCGTGCCGTCGTTCACCGGAACCGACCGGTACAAGGCGATCTGCTCGCGAAAGCCCGGTGTGTTCACGTTGGCCATGTTGTTGGTGAGCGCGGCCTGATGCTCAGTAATCCGCGCTGCGCCATTCATGGCGGTGTAGATGATTCGATCCATTGCCTATTCCGTCGGTGTCGTCATGCGTCTGAAGCGCCTACGCCTTATTTCAGGTTCATCAAGACTTGCATGATTTCATCTTGCGTCTTGATGGTCTGCGAGTTGGCTTGGTAAGTGCGCTGAGCGATGATCATGTTCACGAGCTCTTTGCTCATGTCCACGTTCGACGCTTCCGTGGCTTGACCGACAACGCTGGCCATACCGTTGGTGCCAGGCTGACCCAAGGTCGGTTGACCGGAAGCAGAGGTTTCGACCCAGGCGTTGTTTCCTACCGGTTGCAAGCCTTGCAGGTTGGTGAAATCGGCCAGAGCCAAGGTCCCGACCACGCGTTTTTGACCATTCGAGTATTCAGCCAGCAGCTCGCCGTTCTTACTGATGCTAATGCTGAGGAACTCGCCCGATGTCACACCATTGACCTTCATGGTTGTCGCAAACGCGCTGCCAAACTGCGTCGTACCGGTGTAGTCCATGGCGATGGCCAGCGGTTCTGCCGGCGTCACCGTGCCACCAGGCTGGGCCAACGAAAGCGCGACCGGCGCCGTATTCAGCAATCGGCCACTTGTATCAAACCTCAAGTTCGTCAGTGCGCCCGCCGGGCCGCTGGTCCACACGCCGCCCGCCTCCGCGCTCGGCTGCATCGCCTTACCGTCGACCGTGTAATAAACCTCGTACACGCTTTCGCCTGCGGCGTTAGCATCTCGCTTGGCGAAATACTGCATCACCTGGTGCGAGTTACCCAACGAATCGAATACCGAGATCGGGTTGGCATTCGTATAGCTGGATGGCTTGGTCGGATCAAAAGCCTCAGTCACGACGTTGGCGTTGGCGTCCAGGTTGGCGACGGTCGTGCCAGTCGTCGTTGCGATCGGCTGCACGTTTGCGGTCGGCAATTGCATTGCCACCGGGTTCGTTCCCACGGCGCCGCCCGCGTAACCGGTCAAGTTGTAGCCCTGGGCGTTAACGATGAAATTATTCTGATCCAGCGAGAACTCGCCGTTTCGGGTGTACATGACCGAACCACTTGAATCGGTCACGCGGAACATCCCCTTGGCTCCGTCAATCGCAATGTCGTACTGACCACCACCACCCGTCACGGCACCCACGTTGAAGCGTTGATTAATGCCCGCTACCTTCACGCCCAGACCCACGCGGGAGCTGGCGTACACGTCAGCAAACGTGGCCGATGCGGACTTGAAGCCCACTGTTCCCGAGTTGGCAATGTTGTTGCCAATCACGTCCAGGCTCTGTGCCGCAGCATTCAAGCCGCTCAATCCTTGTCCGAAACCCATGTTTTCTCTCGCTTATCTCTAAATTTGGAAACCGCCGGCCCCGGGCCGGGATAACGTTGCAACTCGCCCTCAGGCCCCAATGATCTTGCGCACATCCATCATGCTGGTCTGGCCGTCCAGGCCCAGATCGAGTCGCAAGCCAGTGGTCGAATACGCCACGCTCTTGACCATTCCGTAGCTCAAGGTCTCGGCACCAACTTTCTTCGCATCAGCATCGAGAGCCGTTACGCTCAACTTGTAAGCGCCCGCCGCGACAGGCACGCCAGCGTCGTTCTTGCCGTCCCACTCCATCGTGAACACACCACTCTTCTGCTCGCCCATTTCAATGGTGCGGACCACGGTGCCGTCTGCATCCGCAATGCGGATAGTGACTTTGGCAGCATCGCCCTGCAGATCCAGCCCGTAGGGCGTGACCACACGTTCCGTGGGATTCTCGGCATCCACACCCACTTTGACACCTGCGCCAGGTATCAACACACCACGGCCGATCATTGCCACGGCGTTCATGGACTGCGACACATCGATCTGACCACTAATGGCCAGCATCGTGTTCTTCAGGTTGTTAATGCCTTCCACCGTGGAGATCTGCGCAAGCTGCGACGTGAGCTCTGCGTTTTGCATCGGATTCAGCGGGTCCTGATTTTTAAGTTGCGTCACGAGCAACTTAAGAAACTGATCCTGCAAACCCTGGGCTGTGCTGCTACCGTTTGCGCCGGTTTGGGCGAGGCCGAGGGCCGTATTGCTGCTGCTTTGGTCGACTGTGGTCATGAAGAGAACATTCCTTGAGCGGCCGCGCTATGCGCTGCACGCGTGCGAATCAGGACTGACCAATGGTCAGCGTCTTGAGCATCAGGGATTTAGCCGTATTGAGAACCTCAACGTTGGCCTGATAAGAGCGGGATGCCGCGATCATGTTGACCGTTTCGGCCACCGGATCCACGTTGGGCATGCTGACATAACCCTCCGCATTCGCCATCGGGTGCTTGGGGTCGTACACCTGTTTGAAAGGCGACTGATCCTGCACAACACCCGCTACACGCACACCGCCGATTTCCTGGCCCAACGCCTGACCTGCAGGCGGATTGACTTGAAATACAACTTGGCGCGCGCGATACGGCAGGCCATCGGGACCAGCCACGCTATCCGCATTGGCCATGTTGCTGGCCGATACGTTCATACGCTGCGACTGGGCGCTAAGCGCCGAACCGGCGATTTCGAAAATGCTCAACAAGGACATGGCCTGCGGCTCCGTTTAAAAGTTAATCCTGAATGGCGGACATCAAGCTGCGGATGCGACCGGTCAAGATCTGCATACTGCTTTGGTAGTGCAAGGTGTTGTCAGCGAAGCGCACGCGCTCCTGGTCCATATCCACGGTATTGCCGTCCAGGCTCGCCTGCATCGGCAGTCGATACTGCATGTCTGTCGGGGCTGGAGACACAGCTTTGGCGGGAATATGACGCACTGAGGTCAATGCAAGCTGCGTATCGGGCAAGCGCATGCTGCCGTCCATGGCGCTTTGCATTGCCGTCTTGAAATCGAAGTCACGCGCCTTGTAGTTGGGCGTGTCAGCGTTGGCTATGTTCGAGGACAGCACTTCCTGGCGCTGCGCGCGCAGCGCGATGGATTGCTGGAAGAAGCGGAAATCTTCATTAACCCTGTCAACCATGGTCTCGCCTTGGTAATTACAACGGCATGCGCCGCGATACTGATGAAAAACACGGAACCGGCACGTACCAATCCCACTTGATGACGGCATGATAGGGGGATGGGCCAAAACACAATCAGCCAAATAACCCGCCATTTCTCAGCCAATTCATGTCTTGCCAATGCGCAGGGACTTCTACAATTCACCCATCATGAGAATCTTCGCAAAAATTCGCACACATCAATGGTGGTCATTCGCCTGCTTGCTAGGCGCCCTGGCCATCGGCAGTCCGGCTGCTGCACAAGTGAGTGCCACGCAAGACCCATCGGCCATTGCCGAGATTGCAGAGAATTTCTTGCGCGAACAATTGGCCGCGTTGCCTGGCGAGGCCAGCATCACCATGGATCCGGTGCGCGCAGAGCGACTGAGCGCCTGTGACGCGATGTCCGCTTTCTTCTCAAGTGGCATGAAACTGCGTGCGCGCATGACGGTAGGCGTTCGCTGCAATGCACCAAAGGCCTGGACGGCTTATGTGCAGGCGACAGTCAGCGTGCCAGGGCAATACTATGTAGCTTCGCGAATGATTTCGGCCGGCCAGTCGTTAACCCCTCAGGACCTCAGTGCTGTTGATGGCGATCTGGTCGCCCTGCCCCCTGGCGTGATTACGGACCCGAATACGGTTCTGGGCATGAATGCCACGCATCGGATAAACGCGGGCCAGCCAATCAAGGGCGCGGCACTGCGCAATGCCCAGTCCGTCACGCGCGGACAGATGGTCAAAATTAGCGCCCGTGGCAAAGGATTTGTGGTGAGTAGTGAGGGGCAAGCCATGGAAAATGGTGCACCTGGCTCCATGATTCAGGTGCGTACCGCCTCAGGTCAGGTGGTAAGCGGTATAGTGCGAAACGCCGGATGGGTCGAAATCCAGCTGTAGACCATGTTACAAATTTCGCTTCTTTCCCCTAAAGTTCCTTAGCTGTCTGTCGTTACCCAGACATAAGTAGGCGGATCGGTCGCAAAACGACACCAGAACGACCTGCGGAGAACACCTTGAAAATCAATTCAACCACCACGCGCCCTATTTCGACTGACGCCATTGCGCCGCGTCAGGACGCTGCTCTGGCTCAAGCCTATGGCGGCGGCTCGAGCAATAGCTCCGGTAGCGCCCAGGTCGCGCTCAGCTCGGCTTCGCGCAAGCTGCTTGCCATGCAAGACGGCACTAATGACATTAACGTTGATCGCGTCGCCGCGATTCGTGCTGCCATTGCCTCTGGCCAGTTAAAGATCGATACCGGCAAAATTGCCGATAGCCTGATTGCCAGCGCTCGCGATTTGCTCAAGTAAACCAATTTTTTATTGATTGGCCTGGCCCAACGGCTGGCCCGAGTGAGATGAACCCAGTCGAGTCATTGCTAGCCTGTTTAAAACAGGAAGACGCTTTAATCACCGAATTTGCGACTGTCTTGCAGGCCGAGACAGACGTGCTTATTCAACGTGGCGAAATCGACACCTTGCAGTCCATCACGGACCGCAAGGCTGAACTGGCACAAGAATTGGTCGCGCGCAGCAGCACGCGGGATGCACTGCTCACGGAATTGGGTTTCGGGACCGGCCACGCAGGTACCGAACTGGCCGCTCAGGCGCACCCGCAGTTGTCCAGCACCTGGCAAGCACTTCTGTCCTCGTCTGCCAGCGCCAATGAGATCAATACGCGCAACGGCGCTCTGATTGACGTACATCTGCGCTATACGCAGCAGTCACTGGACGCCCTGCGCAATATTGCTGGCCTGGGTGCACCCTCCACCTACACCGCACAAGGTCGTGGAGCCCGTGCAACACCTGGCCGCAGGCCGATTGTGGCGGGTTAAGCTCGCAGCTTCTGGCGCATAAAAATTGCGGCGTGCACTTGCAGTGCAGGCCGCATTTTTTTATGACATTTTTCCCGAGCCAGGCGCTTCCACCAAGTAGCTTGGGTACAGTGCGCCAATCAAGCAGCCATTTCCAACATGGCGAAGAGCTTGAGCAAGGCCACGGGATACAAACGGGCAGAAAGCTTGCGTTGCGGGCCCATCACCCCAGCCAGCGGCCCTTGCATCACAGCACCCTCGGGGGCATGTGCCAATTGCCAGCTTGCCGCGGCCAGTTGGCCGGCCATTAATGCCTGCCGAGCCAATGCATGCTGACCGTCAGCCGCAGGCAACGCGCCCCAAGCGTGCCCCATATCTTTGAATCCTGCTCGCGCCTGATCCTGCAGTACCAACCAGCGTGCCACACTAGCCGCATCCGCCTGGGTGGCGCTCAAATTCGTCAACCCGAAGTAGTGCGAGACCACGGCACCCGTGGCCGGGTTCACCAGACGCGCGCACACCAGCCGCAACGCCGTACCGGCGGCGCCTCGCACGAGCAAATGGATTTGCGTGCCGGATGCCCACAGCGCCAATGGCTGCGTGCCAGCGGCACTTTCTGAGTGCAGGCCAGGCATGTCGCCAGGCTGACCGACCGGTAGATACCCCAGACTCTTCGATACCGCGTTCAAGGTGGTCGGGCATTCGTCCTGCACCACACGCATGCCGCCCGGGTTGCGCGCCAGCCACAAAGCGCCCTGCTCCGTCAACGACGGCCAAAGCGCCGCCGTGCCACTATCAAGCACATGTACTTGTGGCACTTGCGAAAGCGCCTGCGTCATCCAGCTCACGCGCGCGAGCAAGGCCTGACCCGCATGGGGGGGCTCTGAGGTATCTGGCGCAAAGGTAGATAACGTGCCGTGCGCCAGCGCGAGTTGGTGTGCAGGTGCAGCCAGGACCACACCACGATCCGTCATCACAAGCGTTGACATCAGCGTGCCGCCCGGCGTGCCAGCACCCTTGAGTGCTGTCTTGCCGTGCATGCTCAATACGTAACGATCGCAAGCCGTTGAAAATGACTGACGCACGCGATCAAGCGGTGCTTGTGCGAATGCCGCCAGGGGCGTGCTCGCATTGCTTGCCACATAATCACGCCACGAATCCCGGGCCTGCGAGCAAGCAACGTCCGCATCCAGCCAGTTCAGTGCGTCGTCCAGCGTTTGGGCTGCGACCAAGGCGGCAGCGCCACCTTGTGGTCGCAAAATGGCACTGGCCAACAACTGGCGACGGCGCACGGGATCGGCGCCATCACGTTCTGACGAGCCGCTTGTCGTCGTTGGCGCCGCAGACAGCGTGGCAAGATCTGCTTCGCTGGGCGTGTAAAGCGCGCGCGCGTGGTCCAACATGGTGAAGGCGCGGTCGATCATCACATCGGCGCGACCCAGCTCTAAATCTTCCGGCACTTTCTGGCCAGTGGACACGTAATGAATCGGCAAGCGGTGTCGAATAGCCGTATCAAGGGCCGCACCCAGACGAGTGGCCTCGTCCAGCTTGGTAATAATGCAGCCTGCCACGTCCTCACCCACACCGTTTCGATATGCATGGGCAACTTCATCCAGGGTGTCACCCTGGCTGGCAGCATTAAGCACCAGCAGACGACGTACAGGCTTGCCTGCGTTGCAAAGCATCGCAGCCTGTTCGGCCACGTTGCGATCTCGCTGACTAATACCCGTGGTGTCGATAAGAATAATCTTGCGGTGGCCCAGTTCGGCCAACACGCGCCGCAACTCGCCCGCGTCGCGCACGGAATGTGCAGGCACGCCCATCAGGCGGCCATAAATTTGCAACTGTTCCAGCGCGCCAATCCGGAAATTGTCGGTGGTCAACATGGCAACCTGCTCACGCCCTTCCCGTGCCACGCAACGTGCAGCCAGCTTGGCCAAGGTGGTCGTCTTGCCGATACCCGTCGGGCCAACAAGCGCATACACGCCGCCTGCCAGGAATTTATCTTCCGACGACAGTACAGGTAAATGCGTAACCAGCTCGTTGCGAGCCCATGAAACCGCAGCTTCGGTGCTCAAGCCCTTGGGCAAGCGCTCGACCAGCGCGCGCACCAACTTGGTACTGAATCCGGCGTCCAGCAACGTACGGAATAAACCGGCAACGGCGGGGTCTCTTGCGGCGCCAGGACGGCCTCCCCAAAGCAGCCCGTCCATGCGTGTTTCCATGGCGCCCCGCAATGCGCTGATCGCCTCTTGCAGACCGGCCGCCGTATCGGGTGCCAACGAGCTAGCCGCAGGCGGTGGCGCATGGCTAGCGCTTGGCGCCAAGGCCGGCATCGGCGTTGGCGTTGGCGTGCCCAGCGCTTTCTGAGGCGCCACCTTCTCGGCATCCTGGACCGCCGGCGCTATCAACGCGGGCGCAAGTGGTGCCACGGATGGGACTGGGGCCACATTGGAAGATGGAGTGGCACTGGCCGTCTCAATGACGGGTTCAACAATAGATTCGACGTCCAGCTCCGGCAGCGCGGAGGCGGCATGCGCGGATTGATACGCGGCAATTGAGCGCGGTGCCGCATAGCCCTGACCCGGACTGGGTGTAACAGGCGGCGTAATAAGCGTGTTGTAGCTGCTGTAACTGCTGTAGTTTCTGGCTGCCGTTGGCGTTGGGGCCTGCATAGGCGCGGGCGAATGCGAGCGCGCCGCCACCTCAACAGGCGCAGCAGCGTGTTCTGTGCCGGCGTCGTTGGGCGCAGCATCGTCGAAGTCTCCATCGACCGTGGCCAGAATTTCAACCCCGCCTTCCACACTGCGATTGGACACGATCAACGCATCCGCTCCCAGCACCTGACGCACCTGACGCATCACATCTCGGCTATTGGCGCCAAAGAAACGGCTGATCTTCATGCGCCGTTACCCCCACCAATCAGCGCCGTCACTCGTACCATGCGCTCATCCGGAATTTCAGTATTCGATAACACACCCAACTGGGGCAAATGATGGCGCAAGAAACGAGACAAAGGGGCCCGCAGCGGTGGTGACACCAGCAGCACCGGAGCATTGCCTTGTGCCTCTTGGCGCTCCAGTGCACCTTGGGTTTCGCGCAGCAAGGTATCGGCCAGACCCGGCTCCAGGCCGCCGTTAGCCGTCATGGCTTGCGACAGCACGCGTTCCAATTTCACGTCCAGCCCAATCACTCGCAATTCCCCTTCACCGGGGAACCATTGCTGCGTGATGGCGCGGCCTAACGAACGGCGCGTCAGCGCAATCAATTCCTGAATATCGGGCTGCCCACCTGTTGTGGCAGCCAGCGCCGCCAAACGGGGGCCGTGCTCGGACAAGGTATCAATGATGGTGCGCATATCGCGAATCGGCACCTCTTCCGACAACAAACCCTGCAAAACCTTTTGCAACGCCGTCAGGGACAAGGTCTTGGGCACCAGATCTTCCACCAATTTTGGCGAGTCGCGCGCAATCCGGTCGAGCAATTGTTGTACTTCCTGACGACCCAACAGGTTCGAGCCGTGACGGTGCATCAAGTGATTCAAGTGGGTAGCCACCACAGTGCCTGCGTCCACTACCGTATAACCGGCCACTTGTGCCTGATCGCGCAGCGCACCTTCAATCCACAATGCCGGCAGACCAAACGCCGGATCCGTGGTGGGAGTGCCCTTGATCTGCATGGTCACGCCACCCGGATCAATGGCCAGCCACTGACCAGGCATGGCCACTCCATGACCCACTTCAACCCCTGACAGCAGAATCCGATAGTCGTTAGGTTTGAGCTCAAGGTTGTCGCGTATGTGGACCACCGGCGGCAGAAAGCCAACGTCCTGGGCGAATTTCTTGCGCAGGCTGCGAATGCGATGCAGCAGCTCACCATTTTGTGCGTGATCAACCAAGGGGATTAATCGGTAGCCCACTTCGAGCCCAAGTTGATCCACCATCGACACGTCATCCCAACTCGCTTCGGCGGCGGCCGCCTGCGCTTGCGTGATCGCCTGAGACGGGACCTCCTGCGCGGCAGTTTTGGCCAACGTTGCTCGTTTATGCAGCTTCCAGCCCCATGCGCCCAACGCGCCGGCCAGCGTCAAGAACGCCAAATGCGGCATATTGGGAATCAGACCCATCACACCAATAATGGCGGCGGTCAGGAACAGCACGGCCGGGTTCGAGAACAACTGGCTCAGGATTTGTTGGCCAATGTCCTGGTCGGTAGACACACGAGACACCACCACACCCGCCGCCGTCGAAATAACCAGCGCCGGAATCTGTGCCACCAAGCCATCACCGATGGTCAGCAGCGTGTACACCCGCGCCGATTCGGAGAACGACATGTCATGCTGGGCAACGCCCACCACCAAGCCGCCCAGAATGTTGATCACCATAATCAACAAACCCGCAATCGCGTCACCGCGCACGAACTTGCTGGCACCGTCCATCGAGCCGAAGAAGTCAGATTCCTGCGAGACTTCCTGACGTCGCTTGCGCGCCTCATCTTCGCCAATCAAACCGGCATTCAGATCGGCGTCGATAGCCATCTGTTTACCCGGCATCGCATCAAGGGTAAACCGGGCGCCCACTTCGGCAATACGCCCGGCGCCCTTTGTAATCACGATGAAGTTGATGATGGTCAGGATCACGAAAACGATAATCCCGACGGCAAAGTTTCCGCCCACCAGAAAGTGGCCAAACGCCTCAATAACCTTACCTGCTGCGTCGGGTCCGGTGTGGCCATGCAAGAGCACGACTCGCGTCGAAGCCACGTTCAGCGACAAGCGCAAGAGCGTCGCAAACAGCAACACCGCCGGGAACGCGGCAAAATCCAGTGGCTTGCGGGTGAACATGGCCACCAGCAAGATCATCACCGCCAACGCAATGTTGAAGGTAAACAACAAGTCGAGCAGGAAGGTTGGCAGGGGCAGAATCATCATGCCCAAGACCATCACAATCAGAATTGGCCCGGCCAGCAGTCGCGCGTGCGCGGCGCCGTTGGTTTTCAGTATGGTGAGCAGTCCGCTCATTCCTTAGACTCCTTGTGCAACGGTTGAGGCTTGCGGGTCCAGATCGACAGGGACGACGACGCGAGTAGGTGCCGTCGGTTCGACACCCCTCCCTGCACGCCAACTGCGTAACTGAAATACCCACGCCAGCACTTCCGCCACTGCGGTGTAAAGCTCGGCTGGAATTTCTTGTCCCAGCTCGACGTGTTGATGCAATGCGCGCGCCAGCGGCGGCGCCTCCAATGTCGGAATTCGGTGTTCCTTGGCCAATTCGCGAATCTTTGCCGCGATCAGGCCTGTTCCTTTGGCCAATACGCGCGGTGCGCCACTTATGCCTTCGTCATACTTCAAGGCCACCGCATAATGCGTCGGGTTTGTCACCACGACGTCCGCGCCAGGCACCTCGGACATCATGCGTCGACGTGCCATGGCACGCTGTTGTTGCCGGATACGCGCTTTCACATGCGGATCGCCTTCGCTTTCTTTGTGTTCCTGACGCACATCTTCTTTAGACATACGCAATTTCTTCAAATGCGACCAGATCTGCCAGGGCACATCCAACAGCACAATTATCAGTAACGACGCCACGATCAAGGCGCAGCAAATGGCTACGATAGAAAGCGCCCGGGTCAGCGCGGCAGAGGGTGCCACATGCATCAACCCCAACATATCGTCGTGGTAGTGCCAGATCACCGCGACCGCCACGCCGCCTACCAGACCCGCCTTGGCCAGGGCCTTCACCAGTTCCACCACGGTCTGCGCCGAAAACAGACGCTTCAGACCCGCCAGAAAACTCAGCTTCGAAAAATTCGGAGACAGCGCTTTGGTAGAAATGACCAAGCCACCCAGCATGACGCTTGAGAGCACGGCCACCACCGCCAACGTGCCAAAAATTGGCAACAGCACCCACACCGCGTCGCCCGCGCCCAGCACAGCCTGGCCAACCATCACCCCAGTGTCTGTGACAATGCGCTGGTCAAAATCCAGACCCCGCCTCAACACGCCACTCAGGCCCCGATACAGGGACGCTCCGCTGAGCCAGATGCCTCCGACGCCCGCGGCCAGCAACATGAACGTGCCCAGCTCTCGGGAACGCGCAACCTGCCCTTCCTCGCGCGCCTTTTCCAGGCGCCTGGGAGAGGCGGATTCGGTTTTCTCCAGATCGCTTTCGTCGGCCATGCTCTGCGGTGTGTATGCAGCCCGGAAATATCGGGATACGAGCTGCCCGCCGAGATTCTAGGAGGCCTGGGCCTTAAGCGATAAGCGAAGAAACGGGGGGAAAGCGGCGTTATTCCTCGCAGCGCCTTTTAGCTCGCCACAGACCAGACCGGTTCCGGGGCTCTCCAGACAGCTGCGGTACCTTCTGTGGCGGTTTGAAAACGGCTGTAGTCGAGTCCGATTCTGCCTGCGCGCCGGTGACGATCATCCGGAGAAATCGGAATAGCAACATCATTGACGATATCGCCGGTATCGCGATGCGTAGGCCTGAAACAACAGGCCATGCCGATTTGCCACCAGGCGGATACCTACCGAATCGTTGGACATGTGCTTATGCCGCAAGCGCTAAGCCACAGAATCCGCTCGTCGCGCGGCAATACCGTAGCGTGGGTGGAGCGCGAGATATTCTGCATGAATACGCTCGTGCTGAGCGCGCTTAACCCGCGTGCTGATTTTCGAGCTGTTGCTGCTCAAGAATCGCGGGTTACGCGCGCTCAAGGGGCAATGCCCTGGTCTCGGATTGCGCGCGCTCCACCCACGCTACGAACCCTCTGGTCGGGACGTTTGGCTTTGTCAGCAAGCTGACATCGCCAAACGATGCCCCTTTGCCCAATCAGAACCCCAGGCTTGCCAACAGGTCGTCGACCTGATCCTGGCTGGTCACCACGTCAGCTTTGCCTTGCGGGCTGATTTGCGGCCCATTCAACAAGCCGGTTGCTTCGTCCCGGCGTTCCTGAGGAACGTTATCGAGCAAGACTTGCAACAATTCACGCTCAATGGCACCTACGACGTCCATCATGCGCATGATGACTTGACCTGTCAGGTCCTGGAAGTCTTGCGCCATGATGATTTCCATCAACCTGGCCTGTGTCAGCTGTGTCTGCTTCGGCACATCTTGCAAAAACGCGCGCGTGTCTCGCACCAGCTCACGCGCCTCGGGCAGGTCTTTGGGCTCGTCATACCACTGCTGCCAGCGCGTATCCAACGACTGCGCCGAACGGGCCATGCCGTCCTGAATCGGGCCAGCCGCTTCCGTGGCGTTCAACACCCGATTTGCCGCCTGCTCGGTCATTTGCGCCACATAGCGCAAACGATCGCGTGCATCAGGAATCGCGTCGGCCGCTTCCTTAATCGCCTGATCCAGGCCGAGTTCACGCATGCTGTCGCGCAGCATGCGCGTCAACGACGCAATCCGGTGAATCAAGTCAGCGGGTTCTGCTTCATGGTCTTTTTCTGTCGTGCTCATCACGCACCTCAGCCGGCGATTTTCTCGAAGATTTTGACCAGCTTCTCTTCCAGCGTGGCCGCCGTAAAGGGCTTGACCACGTAACCGCTTGCTCCGGCTTGCGCCGCCGCCACGATGTTCTCTTTCTTTGCCTCAGCCGTCACCATCAGCACTGGCAAGGACGCCAAGGCGGGATCGGCACGGATCTGCTTGAGCATCTCCAGACCATCCAGATTGGGCATATTCCAGTCGGACACGACGAACTGGAAGCCGCCGTTACGCAGCTTTTCCAATCCGATGGCGCCATCTTCGGCTTCGTCGACGTTTTCAAAGCCCAACTCTTTGAGCAAATTGCGGATAATGCGCCGCATAGTGGGGAAGTCATCCACCACCAATATCTTTATGCCCTTGTCTACCATCTTTAACTCCAAAGAAAATTTTACTGAGAGACGCTCTGCGTATCTACGCGTTTTGCGTTAAACGCGGTTCGCTCGATCGCCCAGACGGTTCAGAATCCGCTCACTCATCGCTGACAAGGAAACCACCTCATCAGCGGCGCCTATTGCAATCGCCTCGCGCGGCATGCCAAAGACCACACAACTGGCCTCGTCCTGCGCAATCGTGTGGGCACCTGCCCGGCGCATGGCCAACAAGCCGGCAGCGCCATCCATACCCATGCCGGTCAAGATGACGCCAATGGCGTTCTTGCCCGCGGCCTGTGCGGCTGAATGGAACAACACATCTACCGAAGGACGATGGCGATTGACGGGCTCACTGGCTTCCAGCTCAATCACGTAGTTCGCGCCGCTTCGCCCCAGACGCATGTGCATATCGCCACCTGGAGCCAAATACACATGACCCGGCAACACCCGTTCGCCATGCGTCGCCTCGCAGACCGTCACGGCGCACAAGGTATTCAAACGCTGCGCAAAAGAGCGCGTAAAGCCGGCCGGCATATGCTGCGTAATCAGAATGGCGGGACTGTCTGGCGGCAAAGGCTGCAACACCTCGCGAATGGCTTCGGTGCCCCCGGTAGACGAGCCCACAATCACAAGTTTTTCCGAACTGGAAAGTGGTCGACGCAGCATCGGCGCAGGAGCCGACGCCACATGCGGTGTCACGGCGCGCAGCTTGGCGCGCGCGGCTGCGCGGATCTTATCCGTAATGAGTTCCGTGTATTCCAGCAAGCCATCGCGAATGCCCAGCTTGGGCTTGGTCACGAAATCAATGGCGCCCAGTTCCAGTGCACGCAGGGTAATTTCTCCCCCGCGCTCGGTCAGCGAAGACACCATGACCACTGGCATGGGACGCAAGCGCATCAGCTTTTCGAGAAAATCCAGCCCGTCCATCCGGGGCATTTCCACGTCCAGCGTCAACACGTCCGGATTGTGCCGTTTGATCAATTCACGGGCTACCAACGGGTCAGGTGCCGTTGCCACAACTTCCATGTCGGGCTGGCTATTAATGATCTCGGTCATGAGCCCCCGCACAAGGGCGGAGTCATCGACACACAACACTGTAATTTTCTGCATCTATTGCTGCCTAGGATCTGTTCAAGCCTTACCCGCGCATTCATAAACCGTCTGCCCACGCAGACGAAAATCCCGACTGATATACGTAAAATTCTCGGAATGTCCGGCAAAGAGCAGGCCACCTGGTTTGAGTAGCGGCACAAAACGCTCCAGAATTTTCGCTTGCGTCGGCTTATCGAAATAAATCATGACATTGCGGCAAAAAATAACGTCGAACTTCTCGCCGATAGACCAGTTGGGCGCCAACAGATTCAGGGTGTCATAGCGCACCATGTCAGCGATTTCAGGGCGCACGCGCACTTGGCCCGCATTGGCACCACGCCCGCGCAAAAAGAAGCGCTTCAAACGCACATCGTCGACCTTTTCCACGCGCTCTAACGGATACATTGCCGCCCGTGCCCGATTGAGCACATTGGTATCAATATCCGTGGCATACACCGACGCGCTGCTTGCGCGATGGCCCAACGCTTCCACCAGAGTCATGGCGATGGAATACGGCTCCTCACCCGTCGACGCCGCACAGCACCACACAGAAATAGGACCAGTTCGCTCTTGTGCGAACTGGGCCAAGATCGGAAAATGGTGTGCTTCGCGGAAAAACGCAGTCAGGTTCGTGGTGAGGGCATTCACAAAATCTTCCCATTCTGGCGAGTTGGTGTCGTCTTCCAACTCGTTCAAATAGCTTCCGAAGTCTTGTATGCCCAGCGCGCGCAAACGCCGCGCCAAACGGCTGTAAACCATTTCTCGCTTATGCACGCCCAGCGAAATACCGGCGTATTCATGGATCATTCTGCGAACACGGGTAAAGTCCGCATCGCGAAAATCAAATTGGCGGTCCACCGAAACGGTGGGCGCCACTAGCGCCGCATTTGTCACACACACCCTCAATGCTGTATTGCCAGCGTATCGGTCGCGCCAAGCCTGTTGCCTTCAGCGCCCTTCTGCCCTGACGTGCCAAGGCGCTGTGCTGACACCTCAATCACATCGCGGGCATTAATCTTGAACACCGCTACTGCTTGCGCCAAGTGCTGCGCCTGCTCTTGCAATGAACCTGCCGCCGCTGCTGCCTGTTCTACCAAGGCGGCATTTTGCTGCGTCACTTCGTCCATCTGAGACACCGCACGGTTCACCTGCTCAATGCCGCTCGATTGTTCCTCAGAAGCTGAGGCAATCTCACCCATGATGTCGGTTACCCGTTTTACCGATGCCACAATTTCCTGCATGGTGGCCCCTGCCCGCTCAACTTGCTGCGAACCCGCACCCACCGTCGTTACGGAGTCTTCGATCAAACCCTTGATTTCTTTGGCGGCCTGCGCGCTGCGCTGTGCCAGCGAGCGAACTTCAGCCGCAACCACGGCAAATCCCTTCCCTTGTTCACCGGCACGAGCCGCTTCCACAGCAGCGTTCAGCGCCAGAATGTTCGTCTGGAAAGCAATCCCATCAATGACCGACACAATTTCGGAAATCTTGCGTGAACTCACGGAAATGCCCTGCATGGTATTGACCACTTCCGCTACGGCCGCTCCGCCGCGCTGCGCCACATCAGATGCGCTTGCTGCCAACTGATTGGCCTGACGCGCGTTGTCGGCGTTCTGCTTCACGGTAGAGGCCAGCTCTTCCATAGAGGCCGCCGTTTGCTCAAGCGACGCTGCCTGCTGTTCCGTTCGACTCGACAGATCGGTGTTTCCAGCCGCAATCTCGCTGGATCCCACCGTAATTTCGTCAACACCACGACGCACGCTGGACACCGTGCGCGTCAAGCTTTCCTGCATGCGCTTAAGCGCCGCAAAAAGCTGCCCAATTTCATTAGTGCTTTGCACGTCTACTCGTGCCGTCAAATCACCTGCGGCGATGCGGTCAAAATGCTGACCGGCTTCTTTCAGCGGCTGAATAACGCGACGACGCAAATACATGTAAGTTGCGAAAATCAACAGCGACGCCATCACACCGCCCGCCGCCACCGCCATCAACACAAAGCGATAGCGGGTCTGTGCCACCTCAAAAGAGTCCAGCAAATTGCTGGCACGCCAGAAATCAAAGCCCTCCACTGCTCTGGAGAACCGCGCTTCCAAGCCATCTTGTACCGTTTGCACATGCTTCAGATAGGCTGGCATGTCGGCCTTTTCCAAGGCAGCAAACATAGGAGTCAGACCTTGTTGCACTAATGCGCCGTAGCTGTCTTCCACTTCTTTCAGTGCCGCTTGCGCGTCGGCGGACTTGCTCAGCCCCCGGTAATACTCGTACTCAGACTGCCCCTTGTTCATTGCCGCGCGGGCGCGTTGCAGCAAACCGGTAGCTTCGGCTGACAAACCCTGCTCCAACAACAAGGGCTGGCCGATGCTGCTCACGATATCGCTGTAGTGCAAGACACTGGCACGGCTCAGGCCATTTAAGGTGTCTTTATAGCTAAGCACCACGCGGCCCATCGCGTCGTCAAGCTCTTGTGCGTGTTTGATTTCCGCCAAGGTTCCGTTGCTGATTCGTAATGACAGCACGCCAAGCGCCGCCCCGATCACCAACATGAAAGAGAAAAACGCCAACACCCAAAGCAGGCTGCCACGTATTGTCATGTTTGCGAAAAACTTGCGCATCACAAGAACCACTCCTTGACTGCGATCGTTAAGAGCGAGCGCGACGCCCCGGAGAGTCGTCGCGCTGTTTCAAAGGGGCCGAATTTGCGTCTGCCTTATGTAGCAGCCTTCTCCACCAGCGCCATTTCGTCACTGGTCATAAGTTTTTCAATGTCCACGAGGATCAACATACGTTCGTCGATGGTACCCAGACCCGTCAGGTATTCCGTAGATAGCGTCGCGCCGAACTCCGGTGCCGGACGAATCTGGCTGCCATTGAGCATCAGCACGTCTGACACGCCGTCCACCACAATGCCGACAACACGGCGATCCAGGTTGAGAATAATGACAACGGTTTGTTCGTTGTATTCAACGCTGCCCAGGTTGAACTTGATACGCAAGTCCACAATGGGAACGATGATGCCGCGCAGGTTCGTAACACCCTTAATAAAGGAAGGTACGTTTGCAATGCGCGTCACCACGGCTGCGTCGTAGCCGCGGATTTCCTGAACCTTCAAAATGTCGATGCCGTACTCTTCTTCACCGAGGGTGAAAACGAGGAATTCGCTGCCGACGTCTTCAACGCGTCTTGCGTGTGCTTGCGGTTTGGCTGCCATGATTATTTCTCCGTCAATTCAGAATGGCTTCGGGCTGCGACCAGCGCTCCCGATTGGCCCGGGCCAGCGCAAATACGTCCACAATCAACGCCACGCTGCCATCGCCAAGAATGGTGGCGGCGGAAATGCCGGGGACTTTGCGATAGTTCGATTCAAGATTCTTCACCACGACCTGATGCTGGCCGACTAAATGGTCGACCAGCAGCGCAAAGCGCCGGTCTTCAGCCTGCATGATGACGGCGATGGCCTGCTTGGGGTCCGACTGCGCACCATTGACCGAGAAAATGCGATGCATCTCCACCAGCGGCAGATACTCGCCACGCACGTGCATGACGCGCTCGTTACCCGCCACGGAATAGATCTGGTCGTCGGTAGGCTGCAACGACTCGGTGACATGGCTAAGTGGCAAGATGAATGTTTCATCGCCGACACGAACCGACATGCCGTCCAGAATGGCCAAGGTCAAGGGCAGCACAATACGGGTGGTAGTGCCATTGCCGGGTTCACAAGAGAGCTGCACATGGCCGCCCATGTCTTGAATGTTGCGACGAACCACGTCCATGCCCACGCCGCGCCCGGAAATATCAGTCACTTTTTCGGCCGTGGAAAATCCCGGCGCAAAAATGAGCTGCCAAATGTCTTCGTCGGGCGTGTTTTCCGACACCTGCATGCCCTGAGAGATGGCTTTCTTCAGAATTTTTTCACGGCTCAAGCCAGCGCCGTCGTCGCTCACCTCAATCACGATATTGCCGCCATTGTGTTGGGCAGACAGCACCAACTGACCCACAGGATCTTTGCCAGAGGCGACGCGTTTTTCGGGTGTTTCAATGCCATGATCCAGACTATTGCGCACCAGGTGCGTCAGCGGATCAATGATGCGTTCGATGAGACTCTTATCCAGCTCAGTGGCGCGGCCATGCGTTTGCAGCTCAATTTGCTTGCCCATCTTGGAAGCCATGTCTCGCACCAGACGCGGGAATCGACTGAACACGTAGTCCATCGGCATCATGCGAATCGACATCACGGCTTCCTGCAGGTCGCGCGCGTTGCGCTCCAACTGCTCCATGCCGTTGAGCAATCGATCATGCAAAACCGGGTCAAGCGTGGACGCGGTCTGCGCCAACATGGCCTGGGTAATGACGAGTTCGCCTACCAGGTTAATTACCTGATCAACTTTCTCTACGCCCACCCGAATCGACGTGGACTCTTTCTCAGCATGAGGCGGAGCAGAACGCGTCACCCGTGATGCTTGGGAAATAGCTTCTGCAGCGGCGGCGGATTCGGCAACCGGGGAAGCTGCAACTGCTATCTCGGCAGGCGCCGGAACGGGTGCAACGACTGGCGCAATAATGGTCACTACACTCGGCGTGGCCTCGCGTGTGATATCCATTTGGTCTGCATCGACGATGAAACAGCACACCGCTTCAATGTCGCCCGGCGCGCACGTAGTTTGCACCCAGACCGTCAGCACGCCATCTCCACGCTCGCTGGCCAGTACATCGCCCAGATTGCCCATCTCTTCCAAGAGGGAGTTCGCGTCTCTGTCAGACACTTTATTGATACGCACGCGCAGGGGCAGATCGCCGGCAGCAACGGCTGCCACAGACGCCGGTGCGACCGCAACGGCGGCAGCAACCACCACGGGCGCAGCTACAACTGCTACCGGTTCCTGCTGTTCTGCGGCCAGTTGCTTGAGCACGGCGCAGATGCGTTCAAATACGGCTTCATCGGGCTCTTCGGCGCTACGATAAGCGTCTAGTTGGCTTTTGAGCACGTCTTTCGTTTCCAAGAAAATATCAACCATATCCGTGCGCAGTGCCATTTCCCCGCGACGAATTGCGTCCAGCAGGTTTTCCAATAAATGGGTCGTGCCCGCCAATTGGGTGAAGCAACCGAATGTGGCGGCTCCCCCCTTGATCGAGTGCGCAGCACGAAAAATTGCGTTGAGTTGCTCGATGTCGGGCGCGCCAACATCCAGAGCAAGCAGCAGTTGCTCCATTTCGGCGAGCAGCTCTTCGGCCTCGTCGAAAAAGGTCTCGTAAAACTGACTGAGATCCAAACCAGCACTCATGGCCCGTATGCCTTTCTAAAAGAACTCGCTTACGCTTGGGGCTGCTCGTCGAGCAGTTCAGATGCCAATTCGACCAGCACGTCGGGGTCTACCGGTTTATTCAACCAACCGCAAACACCGAGATCGCGGGCAGCGGTTTTGCTGCCCACATCGTCTTCCGTGGTCAGCACAAGCACTGGCACGTCCTGGTAACGCTCGTGCTCACGCAAGCCACGAATGAGTTCCAGTCCGCCCATAACGGGCATATTCCAATCGCTGACGACAAGATCCACTTCATGGCTAAGCGCCAATTCAAGTGCCACTTGGCCATTGGCCGCTGCCAGAACCTGCCAGCCAGCCGCCGTCAGCGTGGCTTGGACGATCATTCGCATCGTTGCCGAATCGTCCGCCACCAGAATCGTTGCCGCCATTGTTATCGTGCCCCTTCAGCCGGCGTAGGAGTCCCCACGTCGGCTGGCGTCGTTGTCGTCGGTGCGCGTGCGGCTTGCGCCGCCTGCGCTGCTGTACCTACCTCACGGGCATCGCGTGCGTTCACATCTGCCGCAGCAGCGTTCTCGCTTTCAATGCGCCGTTGAGTGCTCTGATTGAGCACTACCAGGCTGATACGCCTATTAACGGCCGCATATGGATCATCTTTAACGAGACTCATACTTGAGGACAAACCCTGTATGCGCAGGACCTTGCTTTCCTCCATGCCACCCGCCACCAGCTCCTGACGTGAGGAATTGGCACGATCTGCCGACAGCTCCCAGTTGCTATAGGCTTTTTCGCCACGGGCATACTGCGATGCGTCGGTATGACCAGAGATGCTGACACGGTTGGGCAGTTCGTTTAGTACGGGGCCCAACTCACGCAAAATGTCGCGCATATAGGGCTGCACTTCGGCACGCCCGGTCGCGAACATGGGTCGATTCTGATTGTCGACAATCTGAATACGCAGGCCTTCGGTCGTCATATCGATAAGCAGCTGGGGTCGGAAACTCTTCAGAACCGGGCTGTTCTCGATCAGGGCCTCAAGACGTTTCTTCAGGTTTTCCAGACGATGCTGGTCACGCCGCTCGGCGTCGCCCATGGGCTGCGCCTGCAAACGATTGCCTTGCGCACGGCGCACGTCACCCTCATCTCGCAAGGGATCACGACCGCCACCGGGAATGGCGCTGGTTTCAGCAGAGCTGCTGGGACCGCCAGCTATTGCAACGCGCAAGGGCATGCGAAAGTATTCCGCAATGCCCTTGAGTTCTTCACGCGGCACAATGCTGATCAGCCACAGCACCAGAAAAAACGCCATCATGGCGGTGATGAAGTCGGCGTACGCAATTTTCCAGCTTCCGCCGTGGTGTCCGCCGCCGCCTCTTACTTTCTTGCGGCGAATCACCACACGGTTGTTGTTTACCGTGCTCATGGCCCGCTCCGTCAGGCCTTGCCAGTAGCCGTGGTTTTCGTCTGGCGTACGTGCTCTTCCAATTCACCGAAGGTGGGACGCACCGACGTGTAGAGCACTTTACGGCCAAACTCAACCGCCAATTGCGGCGGGTAGCCGTTCATGCTGGCGAGCAAGGTGGTTTTGATGCATTCGAGAATCTTGACGGATTCGCCACCTCGGCGCTCAAGGCGCGAGGCCAAGGGTGCGACGAAGCCGTAGGCCAGCAAGATACCCAGGAAGGTGCCGACCATGGCTTTGGAGATGAGGTCACCCAAGACGGCGGGTGGTTGGTCAACGGCGGCCAGCGCTTTGATCACGCCCAGCACGGCTGCGACAATCCCGAATGCCGGTAAGGCATCTGCGGTTTGTTGCAACGCGTGCACAGGAATTTCGTGCTCGTGGCGGTAGGTCTCGATTTCCTCATCCATGAGCGTTTCAATTTCAAACGAGCTCATGTTGCCGCTAATCATGATGCGCAAGTAGTCAGTGATGAATTCCATCAACTTGGCGTCCTTCATGATGCGCGGATATTCGCTGAAAATCGGACTCGATGGCGGGTCTTCGATGTGCGATTCAATCGCCATCAAGCCTTCACGACGTGCTTTGTTCAGCAAGACGTAGAGGAGCGCCATGAGCTCCATGTAAGCCGCTTTGCTGTAGGGCGAACCCTTCAACGCTTGCGGCAAGGCTTTGCCCACCAGTCCGATGGATTTTTTGCTGTTGCCCGCCATGAAGGCGCCAACTGCGGCGCCACCAATCAGAGTCAGCTCAAACGGCTGATACAGCGCGCCCAGGTGTCCGCCCAGCCCAATAAAGCTGCCGACGACCGAGACGATCACCACTAAATAACCGATAACAATCAACACATCAGGCCCCTGCCAACGAAGTCTAAAACCGGCGTCAATGATCCCTCGATCCCCCCGCCGCAAAAAGGCGGGTTACGGGGGGTTTTTCAGGGCTTTTGGTGTCTTTGAACGCCGCAGACTAAGGCCGGATGGCTTCAATCTCAGGAGTTACACGTTGCACGGCACGCGCTTTTGCGGCGGCGCGCGTCTTTCCTGCACGAGGTGGCGGCCGACAAATGGCGCACACAAAATCCGATTTGGGATCGTGCGCATGCGCTATGAAGTGGCCACCACACTGACGGCATGGCGACAACTGCACCATGCCACTATCGAAGAACCGAACAAGCATCCAGGCGCGCGTAAAACTCAGCACTGGCTCCGCCGATTCAGTCGCATCCAGACCCGCGTTCTCCAGGTAGAGGCGATAGGCGTCTATGGTGGCGCGAATGCCTTTGCTTGAAGTGCGGGTGTTCAGGAAGGTGTAGACGTTGTAGAACAACGACGAATGGATGTTCGGCAGCCAGGTCATGAACCAGTCAACCGAGAACGGCAACATCCCTTTCGGTGGCGAGCAGCCACGAATTTCCCGATAAAGCCTGGCCAACCGATCGTGGCTGAGGCTGGTTTCAGCTTCAAGCACTTGCAGCCGAGCACCCAATGTGATCATTGAGCTGGCCAACATGATGTCGCCGGCTTCTTGCGATACGCTTTTCATGCCCATGAAGTTTCCGATTGGGATCTTATGGGCCGTCAGGCCAATTCTTCGACGGGCTGCTTGGCAAGCAGGATGGTGGCGTGTGCTTGTTGCAGTGCACCGCCCAGCACGTCGTGGGTCAAGGCAGACAGCAGGTTGTAGTCATCAAATCGGAATCGGCACAGCAGTGAGCTGGAACTGGCCAATTTGACGAGTTGCGCCGGTGACAAGCGCATCAGAATGTCGGCCACTTCATGACTGAATCCCAAGCGGAACATGGAGGCGGCAAAATCGTCGCGCAGCATTCGCTGGGCCAGCAGCAGGTATGACAAATTGACCTCACGAATGTCGGCCAATAATGAGTTATCGATTTCCCGCACGCCACGCTCCCTGTTACCGTTTCCGCCTTTAGGCGGTTCACTTATGACTATTTGCAACATATTTGTTGCAACCTCGTCAGCTGTATCGCGATTTAATGCTAAATGTATCATTTATTCGCAAATTAAGTAAAATTTACCACATGGAATGTCATTTTCTATGACTTGTATGACAAATGTTTGTTGATCTATCTCAAATGGGACTAATAGATACTTATTGACATAGAAATTTCTCACATTTGAAAGGCAATTTGCCAATTAAGACAGCAAACAGTTGCCTACTTTATGGAATGAATTGGCGTTTTTTACCGACAATGGCAACTTGCCGATCAATACAACTTGGCTAAATTTCGCTTAGATGCGCGTTTGTCGACAATGTCGCAAATTGACAACAATCGATACGCTGCCACGATGGACACCGCCTGACACCGCAATGCCTCACGCAGATGACAGCTTGGTTGAATATGCCCCGCTAGTGCGGAAGCTGGCCTTGCAATTGCTTGCTCGCCTGCCCGCCAGTGTGGAGCTGGATGATTTGATACAGGCCGGCATGATCGGTCTGCTTGATGCCGTCCGGCGCTACCAGGAGACGGCCGATGCACAATTTGAAACGTATGCAACAACCCGCATACGAGGTGCCATGCTCGACGAATTACGCGGCCAGGATTGGCTTCCGCGTAGCGTTCGCACGAAGGCTAGAAAGATAGAGCAAGCTATTCAGTTTCTGGAGCAGCGTTTGATGCGCGCACCATCAGAGACTGAGATTGCGCAACAATTGGATATTCCGCTGGCCGATTACCAATCTTTGTTACACGATGCCCAAGGCGTACAGATCGTGCATTACGAGGATTTCGGGTCGGACTTTGATGCGTCTGGTCCGGCTGATTGGGCAGCAAGCATTAGTAAGAGTGGTGGCGGAGATAACCCGTTAGACGCTCTTCTTGCGGGAGATTTCCGCAGTGCACTAATTGCTGCCATTGACTCTTTGCCCGACAGGGAGAAGCTGCTGCTTTCGCTGTGTTACGAGCAGGGGCTGAATCTTAAGGAAATTGGCGCAATTATGAATGTGACCGAGGCTCGGGTTTGCCAGCTACGGTCACAGGCTACGGCGCGGATTCGGGTGAAGCTAAAGGAACGGGCCTGGCAGGCACTGCCGCAGGATGGGCAGATTGCGCATGTGATCTGAGACGTTCCTTCAGGCGATCCGACTCTCGTTGTTTCGTCGATGTTGGTTCTTAAGACGTCTCATCCGGGCAGACCTCGCCCTGCGCGGCCTGATGTGACTTTTGAGTCGCGGCTGCCAAATAGTGGTGCTGCCTTCCCTATCCGGGGATAACGACCTCCCTGCCCAATCCGCAATCGTGTTTTGCATGAGGCTGCACAAGCTGTCTGGCATGAACGCGTCAGTGCCCTTGCCCACTCGGCAAAAACGCCACAAGAATGCAGTGCTGTTCCACGCATTTCCATGCTGCCGGGCCTGCTAGCCTACTGGCCTAACTCGAACTCTGTGTGCCGATGAACGACAGCGGCCGCACAAACTGCCACGCTCTGGAAATTGCCATGACTGAACCCGATCTGCTGACGCAAGTCCTCTCCGACGCATACGACGAAACGCCTTACAAATCTGACCCATTGCACTTGACAGCCCCCGGGCACTTGCGCGCCGTCGCGCACCTGTATGGGCTGGCGGCGCCAGCGCTTGAAAATGCACGGGTGCTGGAGTTGGGTTGCGCTGCGGGCGGCAATTTATTGCCGTTTGCCGCCGCGCACCCGAACGCAACCGTCGTAGGCATAGACCTCGCACCGCTGCAAATTACAGCCGGCCAGCAGATTGTAGAAAAGCTGGGCATCCGTAACCTGGACTTGCGCGCGTTGAGCATTACAGACATCGATGCGAGCTTTGGTCAATTCGACTACATCATTTGCCATGGCGTGTTCAGTTGGGTCCCTCCAGAGGTGCGCGATGCAATTTTGAGAGTGTGCCGCGAGAATCTGGCTCCAGAGGGCATTGCCTACATTAGCTACAACACCTACCCCGGCTGGAAAGCGTCAGATGTAGTGCGCGACGCCATGATGTTGAATAGCTTTGCTGCGACTACTCCGAAAGAACGACTTGCTCGCGCCAAAGAAATGCTGGGACTTCTCGAACATGGACTCTCAGCTAGCAATCCATTACGCGACGCGCTGCAACAGGCCGCACGCAACGCCAGCAAGCAAACTGATTACTACTTGCTTCATGAGCATCTGGCGTCAGTCAATTCGCCCTGCTACTTCCTGGAGTTCGTCGCAGCAATCCAACAAGCGGGCCTCACCTACATCACAGATGCGGATCCGCGCAGCACGTTTCCGGCCACTTTTGGCGAAAATGTCGCAGCCCATTTGCAAGCTCTCTCGGTCGACACAGGACGAGAGATGCGCGAACAATATTTGGATTTTGCGATGGGTCGTCAGTTCCGGATGAGCCTGATCACTCATGGCGAACGTGCGGAGCAACTGCTGGAACGCCCCGAAGCCAATCGCTTTGGCCAAATGCGCTTTGCGGCTCAATTGACCGTTGATCCGACACCCCCCCAATCCCCAACGAATGAACGCCGTTATCGCAGCCCGCTGGGGAGCGGAGTGGCTATGCAAGACCCTTCTCTCGTTGCCATCACCGACGCGATGCGCGAGGTGTGGCCCGGGTCCATCTCATTTGCGGCGCTGGTCGATATTGCGAAGGCTAAATCACCGGACACAGATACCAATGCCTTGGAAGAGCGCCTGTTCGCTCATATGGCCACGCTGATGAGCATCGGCAGCCTGCTCTATCGCTTGGAGCCGGTAGGATCGGACACACCCGCCACGAAACCAACCCTAATTCCCGGCGTGAGTCGCCTCCTATCAGGAGATGACCGCGTTTCGTCGTTTGTTGGTGTCTACAATTTATGGCATCAAGTCGTCGCTCGATCTACTGATCCGGTGGTCGCTTTTCTTGCGAACCGACTGGATGGAACGCGGTCCCTTCAACAGTTGCGCACGGACCTTCGCGACGCTCTGGTGTCGGGCCAGCTAACGCTCCTTAGTGGCGACTCCATGAAGGGCGCCCGCAATCTTGACCCCGTTGCACAAGAGCTATTAATGAACACACTGAGCAACTTGCGCAAAGGTGGGTTGCTACTCTAGAAACGCCGTTTCGATCTTGGCCGGATAGCGCACATGCAAACTTCTTACCTTATTTTGTCAAATTAGCTATCCGGCAAAAGAATTGCCCTAAAGATTGATTGGCCCATGCCGTAATCCTGGCAACGAAAGAACTTGAGTAGCTAAGAACCAAGTTCCAAACGTTACAGTTGGGCGGCGTAGCTGCCCGGTTTGAAGAAGCCTTTCTTTCTTGGGAGCCTACAAATGGCTGCAGTTATTAATACCAATTACTTGTCGCTGGTTGCACAAAACAACCTGAACAAATCCCAGTCCGCTTTGGGCACCGCCATTGAGCGCTTGTCCTCGGGCATGCGCATCAACAGCGCCAAAGACGACGCAGCCGGCATGGCCATTGCCAACCGCTTCACCGCCAACATCAAGGGCTTGACCCAAGCAGCGCGTAATGCCAACGACGGCATCTCGCTGGCACAAACGACGGAAGGCGCAGCTAGCGAAGTCAATACCCATTTGCAGCGCGTGCGTGAGTTGGCTGTGCAAGCCGCCAACGGCAGCTACTCAGATGAGCAGTTGAACTCGATGCAAGACGAAATCAACCAACGTCTGTCGGACATCAACCGTATCTCGGAACAAACCGACTTCAACGGCGTGAAGGTTCTGTCGGGCAATGCTAAGCCCCTGACGCTGCAAGTTGGCGCCAACGACGGCGAAACCATCACGATCAACCTGTCGGAAATCAGCGTGAAGACGCTGGGTCTGGACGGTTTCAACGTGAACGGCAAAGGCGTGACCGACAACCGTACGGCTACCGTCAGCGACATGCAAGCTGCTTCGGCCACGAACGTCGGCAACGACTGGACCGTGACCACGAAGCACGCTGCTGCTTCGACGGAACAAGCTTTCGCCAAGCTGGAAAACGGCAACACTGTCGTCACCGGTGGCACGACGTACACGTTTGATGCTGCCAATGGCAACTTCACGTTCCAAAACAAGACGGCTGACGCTGCAGCTGTCACCGCTCTGGCTACGTCGTTGACGCCCGCCAACGGCACCGTCCAAGGTACCTACACGAACAAGGGTTCAGCTTCGGCCACGTTCGACGTTGATTCGGCAGGCAAGGTCACCATCGGCGGCCAAGCTGCATACCTGGCTGCAACGGGCGAATTGTCCACCAACACCTCGACGGGCGCAGCACAAGCTAGCCTGAACGACGTGCTGACCGCAGCAAGCAAGGCTGGCGCAGGTAACGGTTCCGTCGCTATCGGCGGCAAGACGTTCGTCAGCACCGCAGCTGCCGATGTTCTGTCGTACAAGGACACCGTGAGCAAAGATGCACTGCAAGCCACATTCAAGGCTGCAGCTGCTGGCGTGATCAATTTGGGCCAAGGCATCACTGCCGCAGCACTGACTTTCGCCACTGGCAAATCGACCGACACATGGGTCGACAATGCCGGCGAATTCAACCGCACCGCTTCGTACACCACGACCTACGCTGTCGACCCCAACACGGGCAAAGCTACAGTCAAGAGCGGCACGGGCACTGGCGACTACGCTCCCAAGGTCGGCAACACTGCCTACGTGAACAGCAGTGGTCAACTGACCACCGAAACCAAGAGCGCTGGTTCGAAAACGGCAAATCCGCTGACGCAATTGGATGTTGCTTTCAAGAAGCTCGACACGCTGACCGGCGAATTGGGTGCTGTGCAGAACCGTTTGGAATCGACGATTTCGAACCTGAACAACGTCGTGAACAACCTTTCGGCAGCTCGCTCGCGTATTCAAGACGCGGACTACGCTACGGAAGTGTCGAACATGGGCAAGGCTCAGATTCTGCAACAAGCTGGTACCTCGGTTCTGGCGCAAGCCAACCAAGTGCCGCAAACCGTTCTGTCGCTGCTGCGTTAATTCGCTAGCAACGCCTGACGGCGGGCAGTGTTGGGCTTCGGCTCGGCCTGCCCACTATCAAGACCGACAGGGTCCTTCGCTCCCTGTCGAAAAGAACAAGCCAGCTTTGCTGGCTTGTTCTTTTTTTTGGACAGAGCTTTCACCTTGCATAATGACGGCGTACACTTTGTATCGTTATCTTGCATCTTATGACCGCCACGCCACACGATCCCTTCGCCAAGCGCACCGATAGCCTGAGTCCGGAGCCACAGCCGGAATCGTCTTCGGATGCGCAGACCCAGCACCTGCGCGCGGAGAACCGCGCGCTTCGGGCGTTGCTGGCTGCGCAAGTGCAGCCGTTTGAAATGGCACCTGAGCCAGGACGCTTGCGTCGTTTCGCCTGGTGGTTGCTGTCTGCGCCGGGCGCCATGCTGGTCGGCTGGCGGCGTTGGTTTGGTCTGGCAGAAACCTCCCGACCCTTCAGTGGCAAGCGCGTGGGTTATACCGCGCTAACCGTCCTCTATACGCTGGCTATTTATGGTGGGCTGGTGCTGTTGGTGGTGTACTGGAGCACGCCACGCTATGCAGCTGGTGACGCCACATTGACGTCTGCGAGCCCGGTACGAGTGCCGTTGCCGCCATCGAACTCCACCCCGAATACCGACGCCTTGGCACGCTATGCGAATCGACTTGAGGCCTTTATAGGCGGCGACGAGGCATCGACGACTACGGCTCACTCGGGCGATACCAAGAGCGTTGATCAGGATGCCCAAACAGCCCCTCACACTGCACCGCCCGCCCCGACGCCTTATACGGACTCCGTGACGCTTGGCGCTGGAGGCGCAGCCCGTAGCGCCGATACCGATAGCGTTGTGCCCGCATCCACTAACGTACCGGCGAACGCCGCCGCACACGCGCCTCCGCCTGAAAAGAAAGAGCCTCGGTCTGTCTTGCGAATTACCGAGATTCCTGCCGTGGATCCGAAGGCCTGGATCAAGGAATTGCAAAGCGCGTTAAATCAATGCGCGGCACTGAGTTTTCTGGAGCGCCCGGATTGTGTGGCGAAAGCGCGCAAGCAGTATTGCCAACCCAATGCGGCGTGGGGCGCGATACGCGAGTGCCCGGCGAACGTGACGCCTTGATGTATATATGACAAGGCACGCCTGTCCGGTGCCTGACAAGTCCGGCCGCCGCGTTAAAGCGTAAGCCACCCGGACAGTCTATTTGGCATCGCACCTTTCCAGGTCAAATTACCTCGCCTGCTGGCGCTAACGCTAGCACTGATTTCCTGTAAATCACCGCATCAATGCCCACGTCGCGCGGCTCGATCCGCTGGTGCCAACTGCGTTGTAAATCTTCCATCCGAAGAAAACGCGGCGTTCATCGAGCCAGAAATCGATCCGCAACAATACACACCATGAGTCAAGCCACGTGCGCTGTGCTTGGAGAAGCTATGCCTGCTGAGCGACTTATCGGGTAAGCAAGGGCTGACGCCGCATGCCGAAAACATATGCGGCAGTTGCCCTGCCGCATAGGGTCAGAACTAGGCCAAGCGGGGCTTTTGGGGAGTGTCAGGATTTTTCTTGCGTGCCTATCATCACTGCGAAGTGATGACCGCGCATCGCACGTACTGGGTAGCAATTCATCTATCGGAAACCGGCCAGATCTTCTGCAGGTCCGCACTTCGACCTAACCCTGCTTACTGGAACAAGAGAATGAAAAAAAACGTCGCTTTATCCATCGGACTTTTGTTTTCGGGTCTCTCCCAGACATCGGTGGCCGCTTCTGGAGATTGGTATATGACTCATCCTGCACCCGTCATCACTCTCAGCGGCACGTATGTAAACAGCTCCAACTACTTCCCGACGTCAACACCACCAGAATATGCGGTGATCAAGCGCCTGTCGTGGCACTTCAGTCCCTATGGCAACGGCAATAAGGGCGCAACCTATGAAATATGCATGCTGCCGGGTACATCCCGATGCTTTAACGCTTCCAACAACCTTCAGTCCAGCACCAACTTCTTTAATGATTTCAGGGCCAAGAATTCTTTCATGGTCCGGATCAGGTTAAACGGCGGGTCCTATCCTGCGACACCGACTGGCACGGGCAGGCACTCGATCCAAGTGGACTACGATTACTAAGCTCCATCGCCCCAGCGTCAAGCTTTCAATACACGCCCCTCCTACGTCGTCACCGCGCGGCCCGCGCCGCCGGTGTCGGCAGCCCCGCAAGATCTTCCGAACACGCAGAAGGCGCGACATTCGAAGCGCTAGAAAACCACCCACGCCCACCCCCGTCAAGATTCAAACCCTGCGAGCTGTGCTTGGGGAGGTTATGCCTGCTGAGCGACGTGGAGGGCAAGCGACGGCTGACGAAGGGAGCCGAAGGCGTACGAGGCAGCGGACGCGGTGTTGGGCCCGTAGGGGCCCAACTGCCCGACGGAGCGAAGCAGGCATAGCCTCCCCGAGCACAGCGTCAATAGGAGTACGTAGCCGAACCCATTCAACGAGCCGTTCCCACGTAGGCCATCCGCTTGCTGATGTCCATGCAATTGCTGGTCACGAGTCGCGGGTTACGCGCGTTTAACAGCTGTGTTCTGTTCTCAGTGGGGTCGCGCTCCACCCACGCTACCATTCTTCCGAACATCATCGCGCCAGCGTCAATCATTCAAAACACGCCGCCCCTACGCCGTCACCGCGCGGCCCGCGCCGCCGGTGTCGGCAACCCCGCAAGATCTTCCGAACACGCCGAAGGCGCGACATTCGAAGCGCTAGAAAACCACCCACGCCCACCCCCGTCAAGAT
>JBEBWV010000047.1:0-38764 GCA_040391965.1 Achromobacter deleyi
CCAGATAGCTGATCGACCCTTCTCGGTACTGCGTGTGCGACAGCTTCGCCGCCAACGCAGCAGAGTCGACCGCGGCATCTTGTGCACGGGTCTGGTCAGCAAGAATACGCAGGTTCGCCAAGTTGTCTTCCACTTCCCGGAAAGCCGTCAGCACCGTTTGTCGATACATCGCCACATCTTCCTCGTAGACGCCACGTGCACGGTCAAGACCTGCTTGTCGGCGGCCGCCGTCAAAGATGGGAAGCGACAGCGCGGTGCCAACCAATGGCCCAAGCAGGAACGTGCGGCTGGACCATTGAAGCAGGTTGCCCAAGTCTGATGATTCGTAACCCAGTGCGCCCGTGATATCCAGACGCGGGAAGAAAGCGGCCTTGGCGGCCCCGATGCGCGCGTTGGCTGCTGCCATGGCGCGTTCGGCGGCTGCAATGTCTGGACGGCGCTCCAGCAAGGTGGAGGGCAAGCCCGCCGGAATCGAGATGGCCACGCGCTGGATGGGTTGCGGCGGCATCGTGAATTCAGCAGGAGCCTTTCCTAACAGCACTGCCAAAGCATGTTCAGACGTGGCGCGCTGGCGATCAATGCCCAGCGATTGCGATTGTGCAGAGGCCAGTTCCGATTTGGCACGTGCCAGATCCAGTTCACTGATATCGCCGGCATCGTATCGGCGTTGAATCAGTTGTAGCGTTTCTGTACGCAGCACGACGGTTTGGCGAAACAGCTTGGATTCCGCATCGCGTTCGCGCACCAGGAAATAAGTTTGGGCCACATCGGCCTGCAATGCGAGCAGGACGGAACGATACAAAGCTTCGCTTTGCTGAGAGTCTGCCGTTGCGGCATCAACGGTCGACGCCACTCTGCCGAACAGATCCGCTTCATAAGACACGGATGCCTGTGCGCGCCACAACGTCGACGGGCTGGATGACGCATCATCGGCAAAGCCTTGCGAAGCCGGTGACGCACGTTGACGACTCGGACCAAAACCGGCATCGACCTTCGGGAAGAGACCTGAGCGCGCTTCGCGATGCAGGGCACGTGCCTGCGACAGCCGGGCGGCGGCCGCTTGCAGGTTCTGGTTGGCCTCAATGGCCTGCTCTTCCAACGTGTTTAAACCGTCGTCGTTAAATATCGTCCACCAGGCGCCTCGCAAGACGTCTTCGGATGGCTGCGCCGGTGTCCAGTTTCCCGCCTCTTGTGGGCTGATCGCGGCTTCTTTGAACGCGGCTGGCGTGGCGACGGTCGGCCGCTCGTAGCTGGGACCCACCGCGCACCCGGCCAGCGTAAGCAGGAGGGTGAGCAGGGCGGATGCGTGTTTAACAGTGTGCATCATGATAGATGGCTCTCTTTAATGCTGGCTGGCCGGTGTGTCGGGGGCAGTGTGTGGCGCGCATTCCGGTGCCTCGTGGGGCGAGGCCGAATGCAGCGTGCGAGCACCGATCGAACGCAACAGCACGTAGAACACAGGGGTCAGGAACAGGCCGAACAAGGTCACGCCGAGCATCCCGAAGAACACGGCGACACCCATGGCGTGACGCATCTCGGCGCCTGCGCCGGTCGACATCACCAACGGCACGACACCCATGATGAACGCAATAGACGTCATCAAAATGGGACGTAAACGCAGACGGCTAGCTTCGATGGCGGCCTCAAGCGGACTGCGGCCATTCATCTCAAGCTCTCGGGCGAACTCCACAATCAGAATGGCGTTCTTGGCTGACAACGCCACCAGCACCATCAAGCCGATTTGCGTGAAGATATTGTTATCCCCACCCGTGAGCCAGATGCCGGTCAGGGCAGCGAGAATGCTCATCGGCACGATCAGGATCACGGCCAGGGGCAGCGTCAGGCTTTCGTACAAGGCAGCGAGCACCAGGAATACCAGCAAGACACTGATCGGGAACACCCACAAGCCAGCATTGCCTGCCAACATTTGTTGATAGGTCAGGTCGGTCCACTCGAACTTCACGCCATGCGGCAAGGTTTCGGCCGCAACGCGTTCGATGGCTTCTTGCGCCTGGTTTGTCGAATACCCGGGAGCCGGGCCGCCGTTGATGTCGGCAGCGGTGTAGCCGTTGTAGCGAACCACCATTTCCGGACCAAACGTCTGCTTTACCGTCACCAACGATGACAGCGGCACCATATCGCCAGCGGCATTGCGCGTCTTCAGTTGCAGAATGTCGTCGGCATGGGCACGGAAAGGCGCATCCGCTTGGGCACGCACCTGGAACACACGGCCAAAGCGGTTGAAATCATTCACATACATCGAGCCCAGATAGATCTGCATGGTGTCGAAGACGTCTGTGACAGGCACGCCCAATTGCTTGGCCTTCACCCGATCCAGATCCACATCCAACTGCGGCACATTGATTTCATAGCTGGAGAATGACGGCCCCAACTCAGGTGTTTGACGCGCTTTCTCAAGAAACGCCTGCTTGGCGCGATCCAACTCTGCGTAGCCCAACGCCGCACGGTCTTCCAGCTGCAGCTTAAAACCACCGAGCGTGCCCAGACCCATCACAGGAGGCGGTGGAAACACGGCAATGAATGCATCCTGAATGCTGGCAAATTTCTGATTCAACGAACCTGAAATGGTATTGCCGGATAGCGCTGCCCCTTTGCGTTCCTCGAAGGGTTTGAGCGTCACGAACACAATGCCTGCGCTCGAACTATTGGTGAACCCGTTGATAGACAAACCAGGGAATGCGATAGCGCTTTGCACGCCAGGTTCTTGCAGTGCAATGTCAGTCATGCGGCGAATGACAGCCTCGGTGCGATCCAGGGAAGCACCGTTCGGCAACTGCGTGAAGCCAATTAGATATTGCTTATCTTGCGCTGGCACAAAACCGCCAGGCACCAAATAGGACACGCCCACCGTCAGGCCCAACAGCACGATATAAACGCCCATGGCGCCTGCCTTGCGGCGAATCACGCGCGAGACACCCGTGCCATAGGCCTCTGATGCTCGGCCAAAGACGCGGTTGAACCAGTTAAAGAAGCGGCCAAACACGCGGTTCATGCCACGGGTCAACCAATCCTGTTTGTCATGGTGGCCCTTGAGCAGTATTGCCGACAGGGCAGGGGACAGCGTGAGTGAGTTAAAGGCGGAGATGACCGTTGAAATGGCAATGGTCATGGCGAACTGTTTGTAGAACTGACCCGTCAGCCCAGTCATGAAGGCCAAGGGGACGAACACCGCGCACAAGGTCAGCGCAATCGCGATGATTGGACCGCTCACTTCCCGCATGGCGCGATAGGTGGCGTCGCGTGGACTTAAGCCCGAGGCAATATTTCGCTCTACGTTCTCCACCACCACAATCGCATCGTCCACCACAATCCCGATGGCCAGCACCATGCCGAACAAAGACAATGCGTTGATGGAATAGCCAAACATCAGCAGGAAGCCAAACGTGCCGACGATAGACACCGGAACGGCCAGGAGCGGAATAATGGAGGCACGCCATGTCTGCAAGAACAGAATCACAACAAGCACTACCAACGCAATGGCTTCGAGCAAGGTATGCACCACGGCTTCAATGCTGGAGCGCACGAACTGCGTAGGGTCATACTCAATACGGTATTCCACGCCCGGCGGGAAATCGGCAGACATTTCGGCCATGGCAGCGCGTACTTGCGACGACACGTCCAGTGCATTGGCACCAGGCGACTGCATGATGGCCATGGCAACGGCAGGCTTGTTATCAAGCAGCGAACGCAAGCCAAATTCTTGTGCGTCGAGTTCCACGCGAGCCACGTCGGACAAGTGCGTGACGGCACCATCCGGCGAGGTCTTCAAGATAATGTCGCGAAACTCTTCTTCAGTTTGAAGCCTGCCGCGCGCATTCACCGACAATTGCATGGGCACGTCGCTCATCGTGGGCGAGGCGCCAATCACACCGGCGGCCACTTGCACGTTCTGTTCGCGAATAGCGTTCACGACTTCGGTGGCCGTCATGCCACGCTGCGCCACTTTTTGTGGATCAAGCCAGACGCGCATGGAATAGTTGCCTGAGCCCCAAACGGCAACTTCGCCTACTCCCGTAATGCGTGACAAGCGATCCTTCACGTTCAGGATGGCGTAGTTGCGCAGGTACGTAATGTCGTAACGGTCGTTAGGCGAAATCAGGTGCACGACCAAGGTCAGCGTGGGCGAACTCTTGGTTGTGGTGACGCCCAGGCGTTGCACGTCGGGCGGCAAGCGCGGTAAGGCCTGCGACACCCGGTTTTGCACCAGTTGTTGCGCCTTGTCGGGGTCCACACCCAGTTTGAAGTTAACCGTCAAGGTCAGGTTGCCGTCGCTATTGGCTTGCGACTGCATGTACAGCATGTTTTCCACGCCGTTGATCGACTCTTCCAGTGGCGAGGCCACCGTTTCGGCAATCACCTTCGGGTTCGCGCCGGGGTACTGCGCGCGCACCACCACAGAGGGCGGCACGACTTCGGGGTATTCGGAAATGGGCAACTGGAACATGGCAAGAATGCCGCCCAGTAGCACCAGGATGGATAGCACGCCGGCGAAGATCGGCCGGTCGATGAAGAACTTCGAGATATTCATGGCGGTTCTCGTCTAGCGCCGCTTTAGCGCTGCAGCACAGAAGCAGTCTTGATTGGGGCGCGCTCGGCCGTAATCATGGGCACGTCAGTCGGGCTCACGACGTCGCCCGGGCGGATGCGTTGCAAGCCATTGACCACAATGCGTTCGCCCGCATTCAGGCCGCTTTCCACAACACGCAGGCCTGCCTGGTTCGCACCAACCTTTATGGCCCGATAAACGGCACGATTGGTGTCGTCAAGCACGAGCACAAAGCGCTTGTCTTGATCGGTGCCGATGGCTTTTTCGTCAATCAGCACAGCTGGACGCGGAGCGCTGCCGCCCAATCGCACGCGGGCATACAGACCTGGCAGCAACAGGCCGTCGGCGTTGTCGAACACGGCACGCACGCGGATGGTGCCGGACGTGGCATCCAGACGGTTATCCACCGACTGGACAAAGCCGTTGCGGGAATAGCCCTCTTCGTTCGCCAGACCCAATTCCACCGGCACGGTGCCCGATTTGCCATTACGCGTGGGGTTCACGTACTTCAGGAACGTTTGTTCGTCCACGTCGAACGAAGCGTACATGCGCGATACCGACACCAGCGTGGTCAGCGGAACAGAGTTCGCACCCGCTGCCACCACGTTGCCCACCGTGACTTCAGCGCGAGACACACGACCCGAAACCGGCGCTTCAATGCGGGTGTAGTTCAGGTTCAGCTTGGCCGATTCGAGTGCGGCCTGCGCACCTTGCAGGTTGGCTGCGGCTTCACGCGAGGCATTTTGCTTTTCCTCGAAGTCGCGACGAGCAATGGCGTTGTCGCCCAGCAGGCGCTGGCCTCGGGCCAGTTCGGTGGCGGTAAACGAGGCACGCGCTTTGGCCGCCGCCAATTGGGCGGCAGCGCGTTCTAATTCAGCCGTAAAAGGGCGCGGGTCTATGGTGAAGAGAACATCGCCCTTATTGACCAGGCTGCCGTCTTGAAAATGCACGGCGGTTAGAGTGCCTGATACCTGAGGGCGGATATCGACGCGGTCAATGGCCTCCAGGCGGCCCGAGTAGCGCTGCCAATCCACAATGGTTTTTCCCAAGGCAGCAGCGACTTCGACACCGGGAGCCGCAGGAGCGCCTTGTGCCTGGGCCGCTTGGGCACCCGCGGGTGTGCGCAGTAGGGCGTAACTTCCGCCCGCAGCGATAATCGCTGCAAAAACCACGAGCAAAGCAATACGATTGCGCGAAACAGCCATGATGTTCCTTGATGGATATATGGGGTCGGAATGCGCCTGTGACGGCCGGCCAGGGGGTGGCTAGAGTGCGGCTTCGACGGGCGTTGCGTGCGCAGTCGGTCGGCGGGGCATTCAAGATGGTTGCATTCTGAATGTTTTGTCTGGCGGGATAAACATGTCTAAATCGTCAACACTAGTCAGCCATATTGACTAATCGGTCGGCTTTTCGGGTTATGCTCCGTCCATCACGACTTATTTGCGCCTTCAGAGGACGCCGCCATGGATCGTTTTCAAGCAATGCAGGTGTTTGTTCGAGTGGTTGACGCTAATAGCTTCACGCGTGCCGCCGACAATCTCTCGCTTCCCCGCACCACCGTCACCACCATCATTCAGAATCTTGAGCGCCTGTTGGGCGTGCGCTTGCTTAACCGCACCACGCGCAGAATTGGTTTGACGCCTGACGGCGCGGGGTACTACCAGCATTGCGTGCGCATTCTGGCCGACGTCGAGGAAACCGAGTCCTGCTTCCAGGATGCTGCGCAGCGCCTTAAGGGCAAGCTGCGCATTGATGTGCCTACCTGTATCGGCCGACTCATCCTGATTCCCGCACTATGCGAATTCCATGACCGCTATCCCGATGTGGAGTTGGTGCTGGGATTGGGCGATCGACCTGTAGACATGGTGCAGGAAGCGGTGGACTGCGTGATTCGTGCCGGTAATCTGGAAGACTCCAGCCTGGTGGCGCGTCGCATTGGCACATTCCAGTCGGTCACGTGTGCCGCGCCTTCCTATATTGCGCGCCATGGCTTGCCACAATCCATTGAGGAACTGAGCACTCACCACGCCGTTCATTATTTCTCCAGCCGCACCGGACGCAATTGCGCGTGGGACTTCCGTATAGACGGTCGGCACCAGGAAGTAGATATGAAAGGCTGCGTGGCCGTGAATGAGTCCGGTGCCTATCTGGATTGCGGCTTGAAGGGCTTTGGATTAATTCAGGCCCCGCGCTACATGGCGCTGCCGCATCTGCAATCGGGCGAGCTTATTGAGGTGTTGCCCCAGTGGAAGCCGAGCGCGGTACCTATTTCAGTGCTTTATCCGCAAAGTCGTCAGTTATCTCCCAAGGTGCGTGCCTTTGCCGATTGGGCCGCCGAGCTGTTCGGACGTTGTCCGCTACTGAGCGGACGCGACGAGACGGATCCCGCAGCGGTGGATTGCCCCGTATTCAAGAACCAGCACAAGGCGGCGCCAGAAGTGGCACACCGCCGCAGCGCACGTGAAGAAGCGGCGGAATACGCGCTGTAACACCTGGCATCTGCGCGCAACTCTGGGTGTGTTGTTGCAACGGTGGCGAACCGGGTTCTGCGGGTAAGCCTAGGGGGAATTGGCAGGCAAGTGGACTTCGGTGTAGGGTAAACGTCTGTATAGTCCGTCAGTCCACGGTTTGAATGCATCCGTTTCTCCCTATTCGCCTATGCAGCCTGTCCTTCCCGCTTCCCTGATTACCCGTTGGCTGCTGCTCCTGGTCTTGGCCGCGGGTGTCTACTTCCTGAGCGGCTTTCTCGTGCCCGCGCTCGCTGCGCTGATTATCGGCCTGGCAAGTTGGCCCTTGTATCAGCGCCTTGTGCGTGGCTGTGGCGGACGCACAGCGCTCGCCGCGACCATCGCCTTGCTGGCCGTTATCGTCGTGCTCATTGTGCCGATGACGTTCGCCTTGTCCTATGCGATCAAAGAGGCGAGTAACTTTTTTGCCTGGGCCATTGCCGCCAATAGAAACGGTGTAGCGGTGCCTCCCTGGATTACCGCATTGCCTGGCATCGGTGATCGGCTTGGCGTGTATTGGGAAACCTATGTTGGCGAACCGCATGCCTTGGGCGCGCTGGTCGAGGCTGTCAGCGGCGAACATCTAGGCAATATTTACCGCATGGTGCTGTCGGCCACGGGCAATCTGTTCCAGCTGTTGCTCACCGTGCTGTTCATGTTGATCACGCTGTTCTTTGTTTATAAAGATGGCACACGCATGGTCGCGCAATTAGACGTACTGGGCGAACGCCTCTTGCCCGCACGTTGGCAGCGTTTCTCGCGGGTCGTTCCTGCCACTATCAACTCCACCGTCACGGGCATGGGACTGATCGCCATCGGCGAAGGGGTTGTATTGGGGGTGGCGTACTGGATAGCAGGTGTGCCTTCACCCGTATTGCTGGGTGTCGTGACGGGATTCATGGCCCTCATTCCCGGGGGTGCGCCGCTGGCTTTCACCCTGGTGTCGTTGTATTTGGTGGGTTCTGGTCACACCGTAGCGGGTATCGCGCTAATGGTCTGGGGTACGGTTGAACTCTTCATCGTCGATAAGACCTTGCGACCAAGATTGGTCGGTGGTCCCGTCAAATTGCCGTTCCTGCCTACCTTCTTCGGTTTGGTGGGTGGTGTCAAAACGATGGGCTTTGTCGGTTTGTTCGTGGGGCCAGTGCTCATGGCCCTGTTGGTCGCCGTGTGGCGTGAGTGGGTACACGATGTGGTGGAAAGCCGCGATGCGGCCCGTCATCACGCACCGCCCACGCTCCCAAAGCAGCCAGATAAGTTGCCAGACTAAGGTGACATGCGCGTTTGCGACGTGCGCGTAGGCGACATGCGCGTCAGTGACGCTCAATTCGAAGATGGGTCACGCCAGTCCAACGCGCAGCGTCGTGGCCCATCGAAAATACCCGCTTGTTTTACACGCTGGGTCGACCAGCATCACGTCCAGCGTGCAGCGCGTATCGCCTTCCGAAATGACTTTCGTGCGCCAAAAATAATCGTCTGCGCTTACTGAGTGCATCTGCTCGGGGCAATCTGCGCTCGAAGCGGTCATCAAGAGCCCTTGCTGTACCGCCAGTGCAGGCGGCGTCAAGCAATGGCTGTCCTCAATCTCGAACCGGTACATGACCACCGTTTGCTCTGCCCGCAGCGCGAGGGCAACGGTGCGAACGCGAATGGTCTGCCCCATCGAGGCGGCGATTTCAACGAGTTCGCCATGGTGCTCGGTCAAGCCTTCTCGCTGTGGGCCAATGGCATAGACGAACGCACCTTCTAGCAGCGTGGGCGTTTGTGAGTCCTGGCTGGCGTGGGGGTGCTTGGCCAACAGCGTTTCTGCATCCACACATAACAACAAATCCACGTGCCGCGTGGGTTTGCCGGGTTCCGATTGCTGGTCTGGTGCGAGCTCTGAATATCCCATTGTCTTGTCCTTGTCCGATCCGCAAGTGTGATGATGACGTGGCGCGACGCCGCAAGGCACCTCGCCACCCGGGTGTGATCAGTTGTGGATGGAAATGAACGGATCCCAGCTGCAATAGCAAAGCGCATTGCAATTGCGGTCGATGATCATGAAATTGAAGTGATAGGTGACGCGACCGGTTTTAAGCGTTTCCGAGGACCAGTAAAAATTCTGAATCTTCTGGCATGTTGGCACCGACGGGTTTGAGGTGTTGGGTACAGCGCATGAGGCCTCAGCCACGCGCGGGGTCGGTGTCGATATCAGATCGTTGCCGGCATTGCCGATGAATTTGTAGAAAATGGCGGCAGTCTCGAAACCCAGCGACAGACTGGTTTCGCGCCAACGGATCAAGTCTCCCACCTGCGCCTTCACGTCCAGCTCGCCACCTGCCTGCCCGTTCACCACATTGTCTTGATTGGTGATCATGTAGACATACTTTGGGTCAATCAGGGTGGGCGAGTTCGGGTTTTTGCTCAGGCCCGGCACCTTTTGCAAGATTGTGGCCGTATCAATCGCAACAAGCACATCAGTAACGCGAGACATAGATCAACTCCTGGGTTGGTGAATACAAGCATTGAGCGGATCGCGGAATACGTCCGCGAGTGCAGTCCCGACCCCAATCTGCCGTCATTGCGGCAAGCGGCATGGGGTGCCGAACTGAGCGCAGAACTTATCCTGGTATCTCTTGGCTGCTAGCTGCTGCGTTTGGGCAGGTAGGTGATGTTTCTTCGCACGTTGCAGAATTATTTTTCGAGAAAATTCCCTATGGCAATCGCCGTTTTACGAGTCGTTCTGGCAGATTTTCGGTTGGCGTAAAAAACAGGGATAAGACCTTAATAAGTTTCGATAAATTACGAATTTCCTATGCTTTGAGTGAGGGGTTTTTCTTGCGTTTTTTTAGGGTGACAACGATGCTGCCGTGGTGTTGGTGCGCGGCATGACGGCTCGATCTGCCGTGAGACGCTCTGCAAGATTTGGTAATCTAGTTACCCCGCTCGCACCGGCATGGCTGCCTGCCTGCACACAGACCCCTCAGCAAGTCTGCAGGCGAATCGCGAAGAGGCGGGAAAGAGGCTGTAGATGTCCGCGTCATCGATTGATCTGCAAGTGGGCACCCTGCGTGAGCAGGGTTTTGTCGTGGTGCGCAACTTCGCACCGCCGGCAGTTTGGAAGGGGCTGCGAGCCTTGTCCTTGCAGCACCTGCAAGATCATGTGGCGCCCATCGAATACGAAGCGGATCTGAAGTACCCCGGCGCGCCTGTGTCGCGCGATGCTGCAGGGGGGCAGACCGTGCGACGCTTGCTCAATGCATACGCTCGCGACCCACAATTTCAGGCGTGGGCCACGTCGCCAGCCATTGCCCAATGGCTGGGCAGGTACTTTGGCCAAACGCCGGTGCTGTCCACCGTGCATCACAACTGCGTCATGACCAAGCGCCCGGCGTTTGGCAGTTTGACGGGCTGGCATCAGGACATTCGCTATTGGTCGTTCAGCGACTCGGATCTTGTCTCCACGTGGCTGGCACTCGGTGATGAAACGCGCGAGAACGGTGGCTTGTCGTTCCTGCCGGGCTCGCATCTTGCGGCCTTTGCTCCCGAGCAATTTGATGACAAGAAGTTCTTCCGGGAAGATGTGCCGCGCAACGCCGAGTGGATTGCTCATGCGGTATGTCCGGACCTTCAAGCCGGTGATGTGGTGTTTTTCCATTGCCGAACCTTGCATGCCGCGCAAGGAAATCGCAGCGAAAATGTGAAACTCTCGCTGGTGCACACCTATCACAGTCCGACCTGTCAGCCGATACCGGGCACGCGTTCGGCGTCGCTGCCTGACGTGCCGTTGGCTGGCGTCTGAAGCCTCGACCAGTCGTGGTGCCAAAGATTGATCGGGCGGTGGGTCTACCCGCCATGTATCGCTGATCTCATAGTGGTGGCTCGTCGGTTCCGTCGGTGTGTTGTCGGGGCCTTGTCGCCCGTCCAATAATTTGTGGCGGGTTCACGCTGACTGCCACCATGACGCCTACCGCTGCCTTACCCCAACGCACCGCCTTGCTCATGCTGGGTGTGGTGGTCATTGCCTGGGGCCTGACCTGGGTGGTGAACAAGCTGCTGCTGGGCTACATGACGCCCATTTGGGCGGCGGCAGCACGCACGATAGTTGGCGCCGCGGCATTGCTCGTGTTGGGTGTTGCGCTGCGTCGGTTCACCTGGCCCGTCAGCGGCGATGTGCCCGTTATTCTCAGCGTGGCGCTCCTGCATATGGGGGCCTTCGCCATGCTGGTGAGTCTGGGTTTGCAGTACGTGCCAGCCGGCCGCTCGGTTGTACTGGCCTATACGACACCGCTCTGGGTGATTCCCGGCGCACGCATTTTTCTCAACGAGCCCATCGGGCGAGGACGTGCGTGGGGCCTGCTCCTGGGGCTGGGTGGGCTGGTCGTCATTTTCAATCCCCTGTCATTCGATTGGCACGATCATCGTGCCGTACTCGGCAATGGGCTCATCATGCTGGCCGCCGTCTGCTGGGCCGCCAACATCGTTTACGTGCGGGCCCACCGTTGGATCACACCTCCGTTTGAACTGGCGTTCTGGCAGGCGCTGCTGGCGTCTGTGCTGCTGTCTGCACTGGCCCTGCTCATAGAGGGCGTGCCCGTTGTGCACTGGGGCAGTGAGGTGAGTGGGTTATTGGCCTACGCGGGAATTTTCGGTATTGCCATTGCCTACTGGGCGGCGGTCAATGTGAACCGCGCATTGCCGGCAGGGGTTACGGCGTTGGGGTTTCTTGGCGTGCCGGTGTTCGGGCTGGCGTGCGCTGCAGTATGGCTGGGTGAGCCGGTCAGCGCCTCGTTGTTGTGGGGCATGGCGCTGATCATCGCAGGCATTGCGGTGGGCCTGCGAAACCCGCGAGTCTGAAGCTTGGGGTTGACGCGGCTTATCTCACGGATGTATCTTACGATATATCTTAAGATATAAATTAACGAGGCGGCCCGATGCGTATCCACAAGTATTTGACTTCCATGCCCCGCTCGCCGGGCCGTTTTGGCGCGCATCATTTGCAAGCGGCCGCTCGAGGTTCGGGCGGAGCAGGCGGCGGTTTTGGGGCTGAGGGTGGTGATCACATGGGCGGCGATGACGGCCGCGGCTGGACGCGTGGTCGCAAGTTCAGCGCCGAAGACCTGCACCTGATAGTGCTTGGCATGCTGGAAGAGAACCCGAGTCATGGTTACGAGCTGATCAAAGCCATTGGTGCGCGAAGCAATGGGTTCTATACGCCGAGTCCGGGCATGATTTACCCCGCCCTGACGTATCTGGAAGAGCTTGGCTACGCCACCATAGAGGCCGATGGCAGCAAAAAACGCTATCACCTGGCAGCGCTGGGTCTGGCGCACCTGGACGCCAACCGCGAACGATTGGCTGCGCTGATGAATAAGCTCAAACACATCTCGCGCCAAATGGAATGGATGCGCCGCGCCTGGCGAGGCCAGCAGCCTGAACTTGGCACCGAAGGGCAAGATCTGGCCACGGGTTGGTTGCCCGAATTTGTAGCCGCACGTCTGGCGCTAAAAGCGGCGCTTCTTGAACGCACCGATGCCTCGCCTGCCGAGCAGCGCCGCATCGTCGACATCCTGGAGCGCGCCACTGCAGAGATCAAAGGCCTCGCCTGTTCCTGATCTTTGCTTCTCCTACCGGATATTCCCATGACAGAAAATAAATTCGCAGTAACCCGTGTGCGTCACGAATTAAAAATGCGTACGGTGCAGGTCAAGCGCGTTGAGCGTCTCTCCGAGCTTTTTGTCCGCGTCACCTTTACAGGCGAAGATTTGCGAGACTTTGTCTCCGGTTCTTTTGATGATCACGTCAAAGTTTTCATTGGCCCGGACGGCGTCTCCGCGCCTGTTTTGCCTACTGTCGGCCCTGACGGCGTTGTTTTCCCGGAAGGCGTTGCTCGTCCGGCGGCACGCGATTACACCCCCCGCCGTTACGACCCACAGGCTTTGGAGCTCGATATTGATTTCGTGTTGCATGGTGACGGGCCGGCCGGCACGTGGGCGGCGCAGGCGCAAGCGGGTCAGGTGCTGGGTATTGGCGGGCCGAGAGGCTCTTTTGTGGTGCCCATGAGTTTTGACTGGCATGTATTGATTGGCGATGAAACCGCATTACCCGCCATCGCGCGTCGTCTGGAAGAACTGCCTGCCAACGCCCAGGCCATTGTGCTCGTTGAAGTGCCCGACGCCAGCTCACACATCGCCCTGAACACACAGGCACAAGCCACCGTGCGCTGGTTGCATCGCGATGGTGCTGAGGCTGGCAAGAGCACCTTGTTGCCAGAGGCCGCGCGTGAGCTCGCGCTGCCACCCGGTGAAGGGTATGTTTGGGTGGCGGCAGAGTCCGCTGTGGCCCGAGCCGTACGCGAGGTGATGGTTGGCACGCATGGCATCGACAAATCGCGCATCCGCGCCGCCAGCTACTGGAAGCGTGGCGCCCAAGCGGTCCATGAAACGCACGAGGGCTAAGACCTGGCGCCTAAAGGGCATCGCGCGGATGTGGCAGAGATTGCTCTGCGACGTCTTCCGTGTCGGGGGCGAGGTCCAATTGGAAACTGGTGTCCGGGAGTGCCACCGCCAGGATGTCAAAGAGCAGATGCATAGGTGTATCTGGCTCTAGCCACGCGCGGGCCACGATAGGAGGCAGCGCCAGGGGCTGGCGGGGGTTCAGCGTCAGTAAACGATCAACGGGGGCGTCGCGCGTCAAGATGACTAGCGTGTGAGGCCGCTTGTCGTTTGCTCCCGGGTGCCAGGTGGTCAGTGCGGCCAGCAACATGGGAGCACCCATTTCCGCGTGCGAAATATAGGTCTTGGGTGCCGTTCTCTTGGCTCCATGTTTCAAGGCCACGTATTCATACCAGCCATCGGCTGGCACGAGCGCGCGACCCAATCTCAGAAGCGGCCGCCACGGTGACTCTTCCCAGGCCAGCGCCTCACTGCGTGCATTAATAATGGGTCGGCCAGCCGTTGGCGGCTGGTGCCCCCATAAAAAACGGCTGAGGCGCTTGACGTCGGGTTGGGTCTGATGAAAGGCCAGTACGGTGGCCTCTGGTGTGATGTCGTGGGTCTGCCCGGCCTCGCCGGGCGACACGTCGACGTCTGGCCAGATCAAATGCAGATAGTCTGTGACCGGGGCTCTCTGAACAATTCGATTGCACATGATGCAGGCCTTCGCGCGCAGCAGGGGAGCAGGGTGTGTGGGATCGCCATCGCACCTTGAGCGTAGCCGTTAGAAGAGGCTATCGCATACGTGATCAACATCACCGGGGGCGCCAGCATGTTTCGCTGGCCACAGGCATGTCGTCACGCAATGGGTGCCGCGTCAGCAAGCCTGAAGAACCATCCTACTGTCTTTCTTGCCTGTGTGTCTTGGGCCAGATGCTTGCTGCGTGCAATACATGCTGCTCACAAAGATGTGTAAAACTGGCGGCCTACGCGCCACGTCGACATCCTGCTCGCCGGAATATTCCCGTGTGCAACGACGTGGCGCAGGCATGTACCCCATTACCTTGCAACCCTGGATATGACCGAAACCATTCCGAACGGCTTTACCCCCTGGCCTCCAAGCAGCCCCTTCATGGAGCATCTGGGGCAAATGTATCGAAGCGAGCGGGAAGATGGCTCGATTGTGCTGGCGCTGCGTTTGGGTGTCACGCATACGAACATGCACGATATCGCGCACGGCGGCATGCTAGCCACGTTGGCAGACAATGCGCTGGGTCATGTGGTGGCACTCAAGGCGAATACCTCGGTGGTAACCGTTCAAATGTCGCTGGATTTCATGAGTGCAGTGAAGCCTGGCGACTGGTTGGAAGCTCACGTGATGGTCGATAAAATTGGTCGTCGACTCATCTATGCCACCTGCAGGCTGATGGTTGGTGAGCGCAGTATGTTGAAGGCCAGTGGGGTATTTGCCGTTGTGCAAAATAAAGTCGGGTCTGCCAAGGCCGACGGCTGAACCCGCCTAGGGCTTGGCTGCGGCGTGCATGTTGATGGTCATCTGGCGCAGCTTTTCCACAATGCCTTCGCTATTGGCCTGCCCTGACAATTTCGCTGCCAGCCCCAGAATCGCTTTCGGCCAGCTCAGGGTGAACGGTCGGTACGTTACGCCGTCTGGGCGCAAATGCTGCATGGACGCTGGCACAATCGCCACGCCCATGCCGGCCGCCACCAGATTCACGGCAGACGACAGCTGCGGGGCGCGTTGCCCAATCAAGGGGTTGATCCCTTGCTGGCGACACGCGGCCAGAATGTCGGCGCTGAGCCCATAGCCCGATTTACGCGAATACAAAATAAAAGTGGCTTGGCGTAAATGGCTGGGAGACAGGCGTTTCAAGCGCGTCAGCGCATGCCCGGTTGGCAAGGCCACCACCAAAGGCTCGTGCGACAGCGGTGTAAAAACGATGCCACCGTCCAGAGCGAACGGCGGGCGCACAAACGCCGCGTCCAGCGTGCCAGCGCGTAATTGTTCGATCAGACTTTCACTATCGCCTTGCGTCAGGTTCATCTCCACATCCGCGTGCTCCTGACGATAGCGTCGGATCAAGCTCGTCACGTCTTCATTGAACGAAGCCGATTCAGTGAAGCCCAGATTCAATACGCCGACCTCTCCCCGTGATGCGCGCTGTGCCACTGCAATCGCGGCGTCGGCGCGCTGCAAGATGTCTTGTGCGCAGACCAGAAACGCACGTCCTGCATCGCTAAGCGTGACGCCACGGCCCACACGATGAAACAACGGCGTACCCACTTCTTTTTCCAGTTGTCGTATCTGCTGGCTGAGAGGTGGCTGCGCGATGCCCAGTTGTTCGGCGGCCCGCGTGAAATGCTGTGTCTGTGCCGTGACGACGAAGTAGCGCAGGTGGCGAAGTTCCATATTCAGACGTTAAAAGTATTGGTTATTGAAAGTTCATATATTGGACATTCTATTTCCTCTTTGCGAAGATAGCTCTCATCGCAGGCTGTCACGCGCGACGGGCCTTTTTTTCAGGAATAGCCAACATGAAACCCACCACCGCACTTCGCCAACGTCTTGCCTCAGACACTATTCTGGTTGCGCCCGGCGCTTACGACGGCATCTCTGCGCGCTTGGTCGCTGCAGCAGGTTTTGAGGCGGTCTACGCCAGTGGGGGCGCTATTGCACGCGCGTCCGGCTATCCGGACATTGGCCTCTTGAGTTTCACGGAGGTGATGGACCGTGTAGAGAAAATCGTGGAAGCCAGCGGTTTGCCGGTTATTGCGGATGCTGACACCGGTTTTGGGGGCTCGGCCAACGTGCAGCGCACTGTGCGCGCCATGGAACGTGCGGGTGTCGCCGCCTTTCATATTGAAGATCAATCGTTTCCCAAACGCTGTGGCCATCTGGACGACAAGACGCTGGTCGATGCGGCCGAAATGTGTCGCAAGGTGCACATCGCCCGGCAGAGCTTGAGCGATGCGGATTGCGTCGTCATCGCCCGCACGGACGCCATTGCCGTCGAGGGATTCGAGGCGGCCATCGCCCGTGCCGAGCAGTACGTTCGCGCAGGCGCCGACATGGTGTTTGTGGAAGCGCCAGAAACGCTCGAACAAATTCAAGCCATTGCCGACCGTCTGCCGGGTCTGAAACTTATCAACATGTTCTACGGCGGCAAAACGCCCTTGGTGTCGATGCCTGAACTTTCCCGGATGGGCTACCGACTCGCCATCATCCCGTCAGATTTGCAGCGTGCAGCTATTCACGCCATGCAGGCTACGTTGGCGGAAATCTATCGTACGGGGGATAGCAGTGCATTGGCGGAGCAACTCACCAGCTTCAACGAACGTGAAGCCATCGTGCAAACCGCGGCCTACCTCGCGCTGGATACGCAGCCGATCAAGATGTAAATCGGCTGTGCTGCATCAAGCGTCGGTGCCAGGGCGCACTGCTTATTGCAGTGTTAGCCATTGTTTAAATGGCCCGGCATCTACGCCTTCAGGCACATACCAGACTTTGCGGGTTCGATCCCACTGCGCGCCCATGCCTTTGACGATGTCCTTGTCGCCATACGACACCGTCAGATCATGGCGGATCGCCACCGGCTGATACAGGCTTCGATTGCGTTGCACGGCGGCATTGGCGCGCGCGTTGATGGTGGCCAGCTTCATTTGTTTGATGAAGTGGCTGCGCTGGTTCTCGTCAGTGGGTGCGAGCAAGGTCAGGCGCAATTTGGCGCGCGTGGCGCCGACATAAAAGAGGTTCTCTTCTTCTTTGAGTTCCTTGAGCCGGCTTGGAAACTCACCTTCTTCCAGAAACGGCATCAAAACGTGATCAAACTCTTTGCCCTTGGCATTGGCCACACACTCAATCAACACCAGGTTCTTGGCTTTTTTGGCGTCAATAAAGGCGTCTGCTGTGCCGACCCATTCTGAGAACTCGCGCAGGCTCAGACCCGATTTTCGGGCCATGGCGATGAAGCCATCAACAGACTTGGCGATGACGGCGGCGTCGTAGGGATACACGTAAATGCGTTTGGCCAGGGCCTGCATATCAATGCGCTCGCAAACCTCTTGCAAGGCCACGTGCGCCAGTGTTTCTGGTGCCAGGTCTTGCAGGTACGCGACCGCCTGGGAAATTCTCGCGCTGGCATCTTCTGCGCCTACGCGCTGAATCTGGCCCTTGAAGAAGAAACTCAAGGTGCCCGGGTCTCGAGCAATTGTGCTTTTGGCTTCTTCCAACTCACGGGCGTTAAGGGGCACCTCACCAAAAATAGCGAGCGATTCAACGATGGCTTTCAGCACGGATTCCGACTTCACGGTTTCCAGGTTGCGCAGCGCAATCGCCGTCATGCCGCGCAAGAACAGAATCTCTTCGCGCCGAAGGTAACTGGGCATATCTTGCGTGCGATACGCCAGATTCGCGTGCATTAGCGCGTTTTCGATGCTCACCGACTGATGCCGATCTCGCAGCAGCACCGCACAGCCTTCCAACGGATGCTTATCCGCCTTCCATTTCTTGATAGCAGCGACAATCTGATCCGCACAGGCATCGGCATCCGTGATGTCGTAGTGCAATTCGGCTATGGGCGTGGCCACGGGCAGGCTGGAGTCCACCGGCTTGTGCTTGAATGCCTCCATGGCGTAGGCCAGCTGCGGCCCGTGCCGATACGTCATGGTCAGGGGCATGCGTATGGCGTGGGGAAAACTCGTGTTGAAGCGCTCATTCAAATATTTCGCGTCTGCGCCGAGCCGGGAATAAATCACCTGATCTTTGTCACCCGCACCCACGAAATACACGCCATCTTTATTCAATAAGGCCTCAAGAACGCAGAACGAGGCCTCGTTCAAGTCGTGCAACTCATCGCCGACTATCAAGCGATAGGTGTGCAGGTCGTCTTTGGTTTCGGGGTATTCGTGCAGCAAGCGCGCCAGATCATACGTGGCGTCGAATGGTCCACGAAAACTGACCTCGTCAAAGGTGCCCAAGCGCAGCTCTTCATACTCCAGTGCAGACAAATAATCCGTCAAGGGAATGCCCAGACCTTGCGCAACGTACTCCACCTCATCCTCTGAGCGTCCTAGTGCCATCGTGGCCTTAAGCTGCAACAGACACTCCAGAAATTGGCTCACGGCAATGTTGTGGGTGCGAATATCCAGCAGTTCCGCCTTGTCTGGGTAGTGCTCGCTAACGTTGGCGATGGCCTCAAGGGCAAACTCCTTCAGCGTTTTCGCCGCTGAGACCTCAACGGGGTGCACGTCTTCAATTTTGTTCAGGGCTTCGCGCGAAAACTCTTCCAGCGTGCACACTTTGACGCGAGCTGCCGTGTCGTAGGCGACGCCAACGCCGCGCAACCGTGCCTTCATGACTTCTTTGGCCGCCGGGGTAAAAACCAGGGCCAGAATTTGCTCAGGTACGACCCCTCGCGCCAAGGCTTCGCCAATACGTAATGCCAACGTTGTTGTCTTTGCCGCGCCCGCGTTCGCCTCGATCAATGTCACCCGATGCCGGGACAACTGAATATCCAGCTGCTCGGACGTGGGTACGAATCCGGTGGGAGAAAACTGCACAGGATGGGCTGCGTTCATTGCGTAAGGAGGGTTCTGCTAGTGGAGTGAACACGTCGGGATGACGTGCCAGCGATGGCGGGCATTGCCTGGAGGTGATGCGGGGCTTGTGGCTGGGTCTGCCGCCCGCGTGCCTGAGCACGATGGCAGCATAGCCCATTTGCCCGAGCGTATGACGCTGCGGTGCAGGCGTTTGGGTTCAAGCGGTCTTGCGTTTTATGCTTAGGGCCTAACATGCGGCTGCTGCATCGGTGCTGCAGCATGACACTGCAATGATAAAAGCACAAAAACACGAAAACGACTGATGCGATTGCCGTCGTATCCGAAGGAAAACCATGAGCAAAGCTTTTGAGGGGGTTCGACCCGCATCCGAATCATCAATAGAAATCGGCTTTGTCTACGAGGGCCGGCATTATCTTGAGCGCATTCGCGTCAAACCCAATGGTGCCAATTTGAATCGGGCCAAGCTGCAATTGACGGAAATTCTCGATGCCATCGAGCGTGGCACCTTCAATTACGAAACAGCGTTCGCGGCGCGCAAAACCAAATAAACAAGGGCTGCGCGAAGCAAACTCTGCAACTTCGCGGCAACCCTTTGGATACTGCTTAATGCCATGCGGTCAGTGGCTGGCCACGGATGAACCGACAGACCGGCCACTAGGCCGCGTAAACATTAATCCTTACGGCTGGTGACTTCCAGCAGGTGATAACCGAACTGGGTCTTCACCGGGCCTTGAACGACATTGATCGGGGCGCTGAACACAACGGTGTCGAATTCCTTGACCATTTGGCCGGGACCGAATGAACCCAGGTCGCCGCCTTGACGGCTGGACGGGCAGCTGGAGTTTTCTTTTGCAACTTGCGCAAAGTCAGCGCCGCCTTCAATAGCGGCCTTCAGTTCGTTGCACTTGGCTTCGGTGGAAACGAGGATGTGACGGGCGGTGGCTTGGGCCATGAGTACTACTCCTTATCTAAGAACCATAAAGGTTACCGCAATCGGGAAAGTTAGCGGGCGCTGGTCTGGGGGACGCATGGGGAAATTTATTTTCAGATGACTGCATCCAAAGGGCGTTCTGGCGGGTAGTACCTGTAGCAGCACCGTATCTGGCTGCGTCGATGCTCCCTTAATTGCCTGCTCCCCTTTCGGAGAAAGTCCATGAATACCAAGCGCATTGCTCGTTTCCCCGCCGCTGCCGGCATTTTTGCCGTCACTATGTTGACTGCCTGCGGTTCCATGGCCTCCAAACCTGCGACATTCTCGCAAGACTCCCTGCCAGACAGCATTAAAGTACCCGCAGGCAATAACGTTGCCTGGGAGACCGTCGGCATGGGCGACATTACTTACGAATGCCGAGAAAAAGCCAACTCGATGGGGCAGACCGAATGGGTATTTGTGGGCCCGAAAGCGGTGTTGAATGATCGCAACGGCAAACAGGTCGGTACTTACTACGGCCCGCCCGCCACGTGGGAGGCCATGGACGGCTCCAAAGTGACGGGCACGCAGTTAGCCGTGGCGCCAGCCGGGGCAGGCAATCTGCCTTACCAGTTGGTCAAAGCTAACCCTGCAGTGGGCACGGGTGCCATGACTGGCGTGACCTTCATCCAGCGGGTCGCCCTTAAAGGTGGCGTGGCACCGTCTTCCCAGTGCGTACCCGAGAGCAAGGGCCGACGTGAAACCGTCAAGTACCAGGCAGACTACATTTTCTGGAAAGCGAACTGATCGCCGTCTCAGGATTGATTTCGGGCCGTGAGACGGGGCTGAACGGAAAGCGTCAGGTAACATCCCCCTCTGATGCGCCTGGCCGGTGAGCGTTGTCGGCCCGATCTCAATCCGAGATGCCTCTTTTTCGCTTATGCCAGACTCCTCATCTGAGTTCGACTACGAAGCAGCAGTAAAGGCGTGCGCCGCCGGGCGGCGCGACGCCTTGCATCAACTCTACGAACAGGAAGGCGCGCGCCTGCTGGGTGTGGCGCAGCGCATCGTGCGCGACATTTCCCTGGCCGAGGATATCGTGCATGACGCCTACCTCAATATCTGGAGCCGCGCGGCGGGGTTTGACGCCTCGCGAGGCTCTGCTCGCGGCTGGATCTACAGCATTACGCGCCACCTTGCCCTGAACGCGGTGCGCGATGGCGCCCGGGATATCGATGTGAGCGAGGACAACGCGGTGGCCATTGATGCTCAACTCTCCGTGGCTGCGTGGCGCGAAGACACGGAGACGTTCGCCTGGCAGACGTCGACGGGCAGGATGAATATCTGTCTTGAACAGTTGGAACCCGAGCGTCGGCATTGCATTCTGCATGCCTATGTCGATGGCTTATCGCATAGCGAAATCGCGCAGAAGCTCGGTGCTCCTCTGGGTACTGTCAAAGCCTGGATCAAACGCAGCTTGCGCGCGTTACGGGAGTGTCTGGCATGACAACCCCGATCCCGGACGACAGCGCTGAACTGCAAGACCTGGCGGGTGAATACGTGCTGGGTACCTTGTCCGCCGCGCAGCGCCGCGACGTTCAAGATCGCTTGTCCCGCGATCCCGTCTTGCGCGCCGCCGTTTTGGCGTGGGAAGACAAGCTCTTGCCGCTGACCGGCCTGGCCGAACCTGTGGCACCGTCGCCTCGGTTATGGGCACGAATCAGCCGTAGTGTGGACGCAATACCCGGCACGACGCCCCAACGTGCTGCACGTTCTGCGACGCCGCTGCGCACGTGGCCAAGCACATGGCAAAGCTTGGCCTTCTGGCGTGGGTTGTCCGCCGCCGGTTTCGCAATGGCGGCCATTCTTGCCGCTGCACTATTCCTGCATGTGGGCGCACCGCCTGCTGCACCTCAGTACATGGTGGTATTGGTCGCCCCGCAGAGTCAGGCACCTGGCTGGGTAGTGCAGGCCAGCACCGACCGGGAGGTGCAGTTGATTCCGTTGGCTGTGGCTCAAATCCCGCAAGACAAGGCGCTGGAGTTCTGGACCAAGGCTGATGGCTGGAATGGCCCGGTCTCGCTTGGTTTGGTCAAACCCGGTGAAACGCTGCGAATCCCGATGGATAAACTGCCGCCCCTGCAGGCCAACCAGCTGTTTGAGCTGACCTTGGAGCCGTCCACGGGTTCGCCGATTGGTAAGCCTACCGGCCCGATTCAGTTCATTGGCCGCGCTGTGAGGGTGATGTAGCGGCTTGCCCGCGTATATTGTTGAACGAAGCAGCCTGAGGCAACGTCGTCCTCTCAAGTACCGAACCGTCTTCCCCGGAATCGATCCATGCCCGATTCAAAACGTCTGGAAACCCTGCTTACCGAGTGCGCTCGCGGCCAGGAAGCTGCCTTGGCTGAACTGTATCGATTAAGCGCGCCGCATCTGTTTGCCCTCGTCGTACGTATGTTGAGAAGAAAGGACTGGGCTGAAGAGGTCTTGCAGGAGTGCTATCTGAGCATTTGGCAGAACGCCGCGCGGTTCTCCAGTGAGCAAAGCCAGCCGATGACTTGGATGACGCGCATTGTGCGCAACCGGTGTATTGACCAGTTGCGTCGTCCGGATCTGGAACGTCCTGATCCGGATGGGGCGATTCAAGACGCCTGGGCTGACGATGCGGCGGGGCCGTTGGGTCTGCTGCAAGCCAGCGATGACGGCAAGCGTTTGGCCCTGTGCATGGCTGAACTGGAGTCCAGGCAACGCATGGCCATTGCCATGTCATTTTTCGATGATTTGAGTCATGCGGAAATTGCCGAAAAACTCGAGTCTCCGCTGGGAACGATCAAAAGCTGGCTACGGCGCGGTCTGGAGCGTCTTAAAAGGTGCCTGTCATGAATTACCGAGATCCGCAGTTGCAGAGCCGATTGGCCGCGGATTATGCCTCGGGCGCCATGCGAGGTGCCGCCCGTCGCCGTTTTGAGGGTCTGATGGCCGCTGACGCCAACTTGCGTCGTGTCGTGCGCGAGTGGGAAGAAAAGCTCTATCCGCTGGCCTTCGCACTTCCCCCTCAAACGCCGCCGGGCCGCGTCTGGCGTGCCATTCAGGCGCGCCTGCACCGCGCCGCCGCTGCCAGACCCTGGAGCTGGAACGGTGTCTACCTCTGGCGTTTATTCAGTGGTGCATTGGCGGCATTGCTGATTGCCGGCGTCGTCATCTACCCCACTCAAGTCGAGCGCGCCGCCCAGGCCCAACTCCTGGCCGTTTTGCAAAATCCGCAAGCGCGCGCCATGGTAGTGGTGCAAGCCGGTGCCGATGGCGTGCTGCGCGTGCGAGCGCTTGATGACCTGGCGGCCGTGGCCGGAGACAGGGCACTTGAGCTCTGGGCCATACCGCCCGGGCAGAAACCACAGTCGCTTGGGTTGGTGCCCGTGGCAGGCAGTGTCTCTTTAATGCGCCCCAAAGGTCTGGCGGGCGTCGATCAACTGGCTATCACACTGGAACCGCCTGGCGGATCGCCCTCCGGCCAACCGACCGGTCCCGTCGTCATGAGCGGCAAAGTTCTGGAGATTTAATTTTTTTGCGAAACCCTGCATCTGATTGGCACGTGGACTCGTATATCCCAGTAGCAGTACCCACACTGGAGATCGTCATGAAGAAACTTGCTAGCCTTACCCTGGTTGCCGCAACGTTGTTCGCACCGATGGTATTCGCCGCCTCGACCGCTTCGGTCATGGTCGGCGGAGAGTCGATGATGCCAAGCAAAGACATCATCGATAATGCCGTCAACTCCAAAGACCACACCACGTTGGTCGCCGCCGTGAAAGCGGCTGGATTGGTTGACACCTTGAAGGGCAAGGGCCCGTTCACGGTTTTTGCTCCTACCAATGCCGCGTTCGCCAAGCTGCCGGCGGGCACCGTCGACACCTTGGTGAAGCCTGAAAACAAAGCCACCCTCACTAAAATTCTGACCTATCACGTGGTTCCTGGTAAGTACGATTTCGCGACCTTGTCAGGACGCATCGCCAAGAGCAGCAACCACGCGGTCGAACTCACTACCGCCAGCGGCGGCAAGCTTTGGGTGATGCAAAACGGCCCGCATAACCTCACCGTCAAAGACGAGAAGGGTGATGTGGCCAACATCAGCACCTACGACGTGAATCAGTCCAACGGCGTGATTCAAGTCATTGATACGGTGTTGATGCCCAAGTAATTCGGCGAAGCGCTGAATGAAACAGGCATTCGCGGGCTGCTTATGCCTGTGCAGTGAAGTAGTGAAGTAGTGCGCAATGAGAGGGGCGAACACGTTGCATGGCGTGTTCGCCCTTTTTTATCTTGGCTGCTACGCGAAGCAAACTCAAATAACGCCACGCTCTCGCAACCCTCGCAATTCCTCGGCGCCCAATCCCAACTCTTGTCGCAACACCGCTTCACTGTGCTCACCCAGCATCGGTACAGATCGGTATTGCACGGGTGTTTCTGAAAAACACATTGGGCTACGTAAGCTTGGTGCCTCAGACCCGCGGCTATGCGGCAAAGACAGGGCTAGCTCACGATGCCGTGTTTGCGGGTCTTCGAACACCTGAGACATGTCATTAATCGGGCCAGCAGGCACGCCAGCGACCTCAAACGCGGCAAGCAATTCACTACGCTTGCGTGACGCTAGTAGCGGTGCCATCGCGGCACGCAAAGCATCGCGATTGGCCACGCGTTCGGCATTCGTCACGAAGCCGGGCTGCTCGGCCAGACCGGGTTGTTCCAGCACACGGCACATCGCTTGAAACTGCGTGTTATTGCCCGCTGCCAGGATCATGCGGCCGTCTGTACAGGCAAAAACTTCAGATGGCGAGGCGATTGGATTTGTATTGCCCACGCGCGGTGGCAGTTTGCCCGTCATGAGATAGCCCACTGCCAGATGCCCACTGAGCGCCACCGAGGCGTCCAGCATCGAAGCATCCACATGTTGTCCCACACCTGTTTGACGAAGATGGAATAGCGCGCCCATGATGGAGATGGCAGCATAAAGACCGGTGACCACATCCGTGATGGGGATCGCTGTGCGCATTGGCTCGCCACCTGGTGCACCTTCAGGTTGTCCACAGGTGCTCATGACGCCCGCCAAACCCTGAAGAATGAAATCGTAGGCGGGCCGTTGGGCATAAGGTCCACCTTGTCCAAAGCCCGTTAATGAGCAATAGACAAGTACGGGCTTGAGTTCGCGTAGCGACGCGTAATCCAGCCCGTACTTGGCCAGCGTGCCGACCTTGTAGTTTTCGACCACTACGTCGCAGCGCAAGGCCAGATCGCGCGCAATGGCTGCACCTTCCGGCGTAGAAATATCCAGCGTAATAGATTGCTTGCCGCGGTTGTAGGCCAGGTACAACGCAGAGTCGTTGCTGGCAGATCCTCCTGGACCTTCTGGCAAAAACGGGCCCATGCGCCGTGTGTCGTCGCCTTCACCAGGGCGTTCTATTTTGTAGACCGTAGCACCCATATCGGCCAACGCTTGCGTGCAAAGCGGGCCGGCGATGACACGCGTGAGATCGAGAATCTTGACCCCTTCCAGAATCTGCATTGTCATCGCTTACTCCAGCTTGATGCCAGCGGTAGAAATCACGTCGGCCCAACGCTTGGCCTCGCTGGTGATGAATGTATCGAATGCTGCTGGCGTGCCGCCCACCGGATCGATGCCATAGTCGATGAGCTGTGCGTGAATGTCTGGCTGGTTCAGTACGCGTTGCACCGCCGCTGAGACCTTCGTGACCAGCGCATCTGGCGTGCCCGAGGGCGCGAGCATGCCTATCCAGCTACCTGTGACCAGATCGGGGTAGCCCAATTCACCCATGGTTGGCACGTCGGGTGCAGCAGGCCAACGCGCCTCACTGGTCATGGCCAACGCACGCAACTTACCCGCCTTCACTTGCGGCAACATGGTTTGCACGGAGTCAAAAATGGCAGAGACTTGTCCGGAGAAAAGGTCTGGTAGCGCGGGGGAGATGCCCTTGTACGGCACATGGGTGATCTTGGTTCCGGTAACTTGCGCGAATCGCTCGGCCACAAGATGGGCTCCTGAGCCTGCGCCGCTGGACGCGAAGGTGGCTTTATCCGGGTTGGCACGAACCCATTCCACGAACTCGGGGAATGTGCGTGGCGGCAATTGCGCGCTGGAAACCAACAGCAGCGGAATACGACCAAACAGACTCACACCACGCAAATCGCGCAGCGGGTCATAACTCATTTTCTTGTAAAGGCTTGGGTTGATGGCATGGGCCATCACGACAACCACAAACGTATAGCCATCAGGCGCTGATCGGGCAACGGTGCTTGAACCAATCTGCCCGTTGGCCCCACCCTGGTTTTCTATCACGATAGGCTGGCCGAGTTCGTCGGCAAGCTTGCGGGTAATCAGTCGCGTGACCGCATCTGATACCCCGCCCGGCGTGTAGGGCACGACAACGCGCAGCGGCTTCTGCGGGTAACTTTCAGTGCTGGGTGCCGCGGCATAGCTGGCGTTACCCCAAACCAGACTGGCCAGTGTGACGGCCATGAAGGTGCGTCGAGTAAATGTCATGTTGTCTCCTCGTTTCTTTTATGGACTGCCCAATCGTTGTTGGTATCAGTTGTGCTTGGGTGGACAAATCCACCCGAGGTCGAGCCATCGAGTCGGCACTGTCATGGGATGATCAAGCAGCATTTGTGCATAAGATTTCCCCAATGGATCTGAGCGCAGGCTTGCAACACCGCCGCCGCCCAGCGCTTCGTGCATTACAAAATTCAGTGCATTCAAACCCGGCACTTCATAGCGCTCTACGGCACCTTTGACCAAATGCGCGAAGTACGCCCTAACGTTTTCGCCGCTCAGTTGCGTGCGAATCAGCGGCAGGAACTCCGGACGTCGGGCAATCACGCCAATATTTTCATCGTCGCCCTTGTCACCACTGCGCGCCCAGGCCAGTGTGTGCAAGGGTACGGTGAACGATGGCCCCTGCTCGTGTTGTTCGGGCATCTCGTCGACAGGTTCATCCACGGCGTCGATGCCCAGCGTGGCGGCCGGATGCGTATCTTCGGGCACGTTACTTACCTTTTCACCAAGCACCACCTGCGTCGATACATCGGTTTTCGGTACCAGAAAGGAGGTGACGCGGATAACAGGCTGTATGTCGGCACGTCCGTAAAAGGAAGATCGCGTGCCTGGTCCCATGGACGTGCCTGCTGATGCGCATTCGCGTTGTAAAAAAGACAGGGCTTGTGGATTTTCGTGGCGCACCACTATGCGCAGCATAATCTCGCGGGTAGGCAAGTCTTGCGCATGGGGGCCATAGAGCGCTTCGCAGCCTAAAAACTCGACCGCGGTATCGCGGTAGTCGGCGTAGCCGTTCTCTTGCAACAAGCGGCGGCTGCGAGCCAGCAGGGCATCTGCGGTCTTTTGTGCCTTGGCGCGCGCATGAATACCGCGTATGGCAAGCAGGGTGGATAGTTGAAAACCATCTCGCCAGGTGGCATTGGCCTTGTAGGTAGTCGTGGGAGCACGACCGCGCGCGCCATTCACGTGCACGTGATGTTCATCCAACTGCTTGACGGATACGTGGCGCAAGTCACAGATTACGTCAGGCATCAGGTAAGCCGCCGGGTCACCGATCTCGTAGAGCACCTGTTCGGCGACACAACCCGCCGCAATCAAGCCCCCGGTATTCTCCGGCTTGAACAGCGTGAAGCTGCCATCGGAGGCGCAGTCAATGACGGGATATCCGATGTTTTCCCAACCAGGAACGTCTTGCCAGTCCGTGTATAGACCGCCAGTGGCTTGGGCGCCGCACTCAATGATGTGGCCCGCCAGAGTACCTGCGGCCAGCTTGTCCCACGCATTCCATTGCCAGCCGAACTCATGGGCTAACACGCCCAGCACGACGGCACTATCGACACAGCGGCCAGTGATAACAATCTGCGCGCCTTGGTCGAGTGCCAGGGCAATGCCGCGCGCGCCAATATAGGCATTTGCGGAGTAGGGCTCACTGGGCAGCTCCACGTTCTCTTGCGTACGCAACGACGGCAATAAGGGCATTACATCGTCCCCGGTCACCACGGCCACGCGCGGCGAAAGCCCCATTTTTCTAGCCGCTTCCAGCAGTGCATCGCGGCACGCCAAGGGGTTCAGGCCGCCCGCGTTCGCTACAACACGGATTCCTTTTTCAAGGATCTGAGCCAGATGCGGCAGCATTGCGCTTTGCACGAAATCCGTGGCGTACCCCAGGGCGGGGTTCTTGACGCGAGCGCGCGCCAGAATAGACATCGTGGTTTCGGCAAGATAGTCATAGACCAAATATTGCATGCCCGGCACGGCCAGCAATTGTGGCGTGGCCGTTGCCGAGTCACCCCAGAAGCCGCTGGCACCACCGATGCGAACACGTTTGCTCATGTCAGGGCCTCTATTCGGAGTAAGGGCGCATCTTTCGTCGCTTGCCCGCCGACTTGTGCATTGAGTTCGACCACGGTGCCGGCAATAGGCGCTTCCAGTGTGTGTTCCATCTTCATTGCTTCGAGCACGAGCAAGGCGTCCCCCTTGCTGACCACAGTTCCAATGGTGGCAAGCATCTGCACGACCCGGCCCGTCAGCGGGGCGGAGACAGTTCCACTGGCATGCGAGGCGGACCTGCGCTTGTGCGCGTCCACGCGAGTGAATGACCACGCCCGGTTTCGATGGAATATTTCAAGCGTATCTGGGGCTATATAAACGAAGGCAGTCTGCATTACGCCATCGCATTCAGCGCGTAAGCACGCACGATCGGGCGAAGTCCAGCAGACTTCCCGCAGGCTGAATGTGCAGGCAGCGGCAGGTTGATCGGTATCGTCGTCAGTAATGCTGACTTGCCATTGTCCCTTGTCAGCCTGGATTCGCGCAAAGTGCGTCTGGCCTGCAAACGCAAGGCACACGATCCACGGCTGACCATTGAGCGCGGGCGGGGTAATGGACAATCTGGAATCGCTGCGCGACCTTAGTTCTCGTGGCAAGTCTTGCGCATAGGCGGCGAGCGCTGCCAGTGCCAAGGTCTGTAAGGCGGGTGCCCGGCGCTCGAAAAGCGCATCTCCAAACCGTTCGGCGACAAACCCGGTGTGCACATGCGCGCCATCAGCGAAAACAGGGTCAGACAGGCAATCGGCAAGAAACCCCTGATTGGTCGGTACGCCCAACACAACGCATTGGTTCACGGCACGGAGCAACTTGCGTCTGGCCTCTTCACGCGTAGCGCCATAGGCCACTAGCTTGGCTATCATGGAGTCATAGTACGGAGCAACGTGGCCGCCTTCGACCAACGCGTGATCGACTCGCACGCCGTCCTCCAGGATAGGCGCGCGCCATCGCAGCAAGGGCCCTGTTTGCGGCAGAAAACCCGCTGGAACGTCTTCTGCCGTGAGTCTAACTTCAATGGCGTGGCCTTTGAATTGCACGTCTTCCTGACCCATCGACAGGGCTTCGCCTGCTGCCACGCGCAATTGCCATTCCACCAGGTCTAAACCCGTCAGGGCTTCCGTCACAGCGTGTTCAACCTGCAGGCGGGTGTTCATTTCCATAAAGTAGAACGCGCCGTCGGCGTCAAGCAGAAACTCCATGGTGCCTGCACCCACATAGTTGATCGCGCGCGCACTGCGCGTGGCGGCAAGCCCCATGCGTTGGCGCAACGCCGCATCTACGGCAGGAGACGGAGACTCTTCAATAAGCTTCTGATGTCGGCGTTGAACGGAACAATCTCGTTCCCCCAAGTGGATGACATTGCCATGGCTGTCGGCCAGTATTTGAATTTCGACGTGGCGCGGCTTGATCACCGCCTTTTCCAGAATCAGCTCGTCTGAACGGAAAGCAGAGGCGGCTTCGGATCGGGCGGAAACTAACGCGGCGGGAAGTTGTGAGGCCTCCTGCACGAGGCGCATTCCTCGACCACCGCCACCTGCCGCTGCCTTGACCATCACAGGGAATCCAATGTCGCGAGCCGCTTGAGTAAAGGCGGCATCGCTTTGGTCTTCTCCTTGATAACCGGGAATGCAGGGCACATCGGCGCGCAGCATGGCGTGTTTGGCTTGCGCCTTATTGCCCATGGCTCGAATGGCTGCCCCGGCAGGGCCGATGAACACCAGCCCTGCCTGGTCCACCGCATCGGCAAAGACATCATTTTCTGCCAAGAATCCATAGCCGGGGTGGATGGCGTCTGCACCGGTTTGCTGTGCGGCGCGAAGCAATGCAGGAATATTCAGGTAAGAATCGGCCGCCGGGTTGGCGCCAATGCGTACTGCGAAATCGGCTTCTTGTACATGCGGGCTATCGGCATCTGCATCGGAATAAACGGCAATAACGCCATAGCCCAGGCGACGCAGGCTGCGTGCCACGCGAATGGCGATTTCACCGCGATTCGCAATCAGCACAGTATGAAAAGGACGAATTTGTTTTGCCACAGTCATACGATTTCCTTATTGGCCTGGCGCGCAGGCGCGACGCACGTCGTCGACACCAATATGCCGTGCCCAGACGGGTGCGCGTTTCTCGCGGAATGCGGCGATTCCCTCCTGGCCCTCGCTGCGCATGCAGTGTGCAAAGCGCAAGGCTGCACGGTCCAGGGCCTTAACGGTTTCGTGGGAAGTGCAATCTTGAAAAAGAGGCTTGATGGCCCGGTTAGCCAGCGGCGCGCAGGCGCACAGATGGGTGAGCCAGCCTGCGAGCATGACGTCTAGTGCGGCGCTATCGCTGGCGATCTCGTCAACCATGCCCAGTCGCAGCGCGGTCTCTCCGTGCACCCGCTCGCCCGTCAAGGCCAGGCGGCGTGCCACGCGCGCGCCCAAGCGTGCCACCACGAAGGGCGCGATTTGCGCGGGAATCAGGCCAAGTTTCGTTTCGCTTAAGGCGAAGCGTGCATCTTGTGTGGCTAACACGACGTCGGCCACGCAAGCCAGACCCATTCCTCCTCCCATGGCTGCCCCTTCTACCGCTGCAATCACTGGTATGGGAAGACTCGCCATGCGGGCCATGAAATAACCAAAATCGCGATTTCTCGCGGCAACCGGGTCGTCAGCAATCGCGTTGGCGCTTGTCGACTGATCCAGTCGAGCCTGGAAATTTCCCACATTGCCGCCGACGCAGAAAAACCCCTCGCTGCCGCGCAGTATCAGGGCGCGCAGCGCCGCATCTTCCTTTGCCTCAGCAATGACGTGGTCAATTTCGGCCACAAGATCCGGGCTCAGAGCATTGCGGGTCTTGGGTTGGTTCAGCGTCAGAAAGAGCAGGTCTTCGTGGCGGCGCACCAGAATGTGCTGATAGGTTTTCATGCTGCTCGACTCAGTTCCGCTTTTCCATCAAACCCATGTGCCGCGCGATGACCATCAACATCACCTCGTCCGCACCACCGCCAATAGAGCCCAGGCGGTAATCGCGATAGGCACGTGACACCGGGTTGTCCCAGGTGTAGCCCATGCCTCCCTGAAACTGCATGCACCACTCGGTGATTTCACGCGAAAGTCTGCCGGCCTTGAGCTTGGCCATGGAGGCAAGCTCCACCACATCACCGCCTTCGATATAGGTTTGCGTGGCCATATAGACCAAGGCACGCAAGGCTTCGAGCTCTGTTTTAAGCTCAGCCAGCTTGAACTGGATGTACTGGTTATCCAACAACGAACGGCCGAAGGCCTGACGTTGACGCAGGTAGTCGGCGGTCTCCTGAATCCATACGATGGCGGCCAGGCGGCGTGCGGCTCCGTCCAGACGTTCTTCCTGAAACTGCTTCATCTGATAGATGAAGCCCATGCCTTCTTCGCCAATGCGGTTGCTGACAGGCACCCGGACGCCGTCAAAAAATATCTGTGCGGTGTCTGAACTCCACATGCCGAACTTTCGAATCTTCTGCACATCAACGCCGCGAGCGCGTTTTCCATTTTCTTTCAGCGGCACCACAATGAGCGACTTGTTCCGGTGGGAAGGGCCGTCCGAGGTATTGCACAGCAGGCAAATCCAATCCGCTTGCGTGCCATTCGTAATCCACATTTTCGAGCCATCAATCACGTAGTCGTCGCCATCCCGGCGCGCTCGGGTTTGAAGCGATGCAACGTCTGAACCCGCTCCTTGTTCTGACACACCAATGGCCGCCACCATGTCGCCTGCAATGGACGGCGCCAGAAACTCGTGGCGCAAGGCGTCTGACCCAAACGCTGCCAAGGCTGGCGTCGCCATATTGGTCTGTACGCCGATAGCCATTGCCACCCCTTGCGCGCGCACATAGCCCAACGCTTCTGAGGCCGCCAGGGCATACGAGAAATCAAGTCCCATGCCACCGTAGGCTTCCGGCTTCGAAATACCCAGATATCCGAGCGCTCCCATCTTCTTGAACAATTCATGGGCCGGAAATATCTCTGCCGCTTCCCATTCATCGACGTGGGGATCAATTTCGGCCGCGATGAATCGACGCATGCTGGACATCAGTTCGATGTGTTGTTGGCTGTAGAACATCGTGTTTCCTTTTGGAGGCTTATCGTCGGGGACTGCGCGTCGTGTACTGGACTTAGAATCGCGCTACGCCGAACTGCATGGGGTGCAAGGTGCGCCCCTGGGCTTCGGCGGCGGTGGCCAGCACAAACGCCAGAACACTGCGCGTGTCACGTGGGTCTATGACACCGTCGTCCAGTAAATGGCCGCTCGTGAAGAACGCACTTGCCTGGCGTTCGAAGTTCGCAATGATCTCGGCCTTCTGCGTGGCCAGGCGCTCTTCATCCACTGGGCGCCCGGATCGTTCTGCCTGCTGTCTGGCCACAATATCCAGCGTGCCCGCCGCTTGTTCGCCGCCCATGACGGCAGTGCGCGCATTGGGCCAGGAGAAGCAGAAACGCGGATGAAACGCGCGGCCGCACATGCCGTAATTTCCCGCGCCAAATGACGCGCCGCAATGAATGGTGATCTGTGGCACTTGAGAATTCGACAAGGCCTGAATCATCTTGGAACCGTGCTTGATCATGCCTGCCTCTTCAGAGGCGCGTCCCACGATGTAGCCCGTTGTGTTCTGCAGAAAGATGATCGGCGTGCCGGACTGGTTGCACAATTGAATGAACTGTGTGGCCTTGGTGGCACCTGCCGGATCAATGGGGCCGTTGTTGGTAATGAAGCCAACAGCATGACCCTCAATTCGCGCATGGCCGCACACGGTTTGCGGGCCATAGTCCGCTTTGAAGTCCATCCAGCGCGAGTCATCCACCAAACGGGCAATGATTTCACGCATATCAACGGGCTTGCGGTGCTCCAGCACCATCACCCCAGCCAACTCGTCCGGATCCAGGCGAGGGGGCAGGGCAGGGGTGGCTGCCGGTGTGACCTGCAGCCCTGGCAGGCAGGCAATGACGTCCCGGGCAATGGCGATGGCATGGGCGTCATCTTCCGCCACATATTCGGCTAAGCCACTCACGCTGGCATGCATGTCTGTGCCACCAAGCTCTTCTGCTGTGGCGATTTCACCGGTTGCGGCTTTGAGCAGCGGTGGGCCCGCCAGAAAGGCCTTAGCCTGACCGCGCACCATCACGACATAGTCAGACAGCCCTGGCATATAGGCGCCGCCTGCCGTGGAGGAGCCGTGCACCACGGTCACCACCGGCAAGCCCGCGGCGGATAAGCGGGCCAAGTTGTAGAACATGCCGCCACCGCGAATAAACTTGTCGACGCGATACTTCCGTAAATTCGCGCCCGCCGACTCCACGAGATGAACGAAGGGCAATCGGTTCTCCAGCGCAATTTCCTGACAGCGCATCAATTTGAGATTGCCAGCTTCCGTGAGTGCGCCAGCATTAATACCGGAGTCCGTAGCGACCACCATGCAACGAACGCCACTGACAAAGCCAATGCCGGCGATCTGCGAGCCGCCTGGGACACACGTGTCCAGATTGGCATCGTCCAAGGCGTAACCGGCCAGCGTTGCCAGGGGCAGAAATGGTCGTCCGGCGTCCAGCAAACGGTTGATTCGTTCGCGCGGAAGCAGTGCCCCACGTCGGGCGAATGTCGTGGCGGCACGCGCAGAGGCATCTCTGGCTCGCCGCTCAAGCGCGCGCATTTCTGCCACAAGGGCCAGCATGCCCGCGCGCTGATCCAGAAACGCTGGTGAGCCGGGAAATACACGGGATTCGTAGGGGACCATATCTCGAAGTCTGTAGTCGTTCAGGCACAGGGCCGATGCAGACTCATTCCAAGACACGGCGACTCTTGTCGCAACCACTATTTGCACACATGTGCACAATGTGCACGATCTGGGTAGAAGCCCGAGTATCAATCCGAGGCGGTCGGCCTATCATTCCAACTGCCGATCCCGCCCGTAGAGCGTGTCCCCAGATAAGGAATGCCGTCTATGCCCTCAGCCGCCGAATTGTCTGCCTCTGCGAATGCGCCCGCAATGCCGCGCCGCGCGGGCGTTCACGGCGCACAAAGCATCGACCGTGCGGTGGGCCTATTGCGCCTTTTGGCGCACGATGAGGGGGCCGGAGTCATATTGCGAGACCTGGTTGTGCAGTCCGGTCTGGATCGGACAACGGTCTATCGCATGCTGTCGTCGCTGGTCGCCACCGGACTTGCGCGACGTGACCCGGTAAGCGGTGCCTACAGCTTGGGTGTCGAGTCCATGAGTCTGGGACTGGCGGCACTGGCGCGAGCACCCCTGACACACCAGTGCCTGCCTCTTATGAAGGCACTCGCCCGGCGCTCAGGCGAGCATGTGTTTCTGGTGGCCCGTTCGGGCGACTACAGCCATTGCCTGCATCTGGAAGAGGGGCCGCGTCCCATTCGGGCCTATGCCGAGTATGTGGGCGGCGCCCGGCTACTTGGACTTGGTGTACCCAGCTTTGCGCTATTGGCGCAATTGGACGACACGAAAATTTCTGAGCATTTCGACCGCCATAGACGTCAATACGAGGCGCAACGGCTCAGCATGACCACCTTGCTGCGCTGGATCAAGCAAGCTCGTGTGCAAGGCTATGCGCAAATCAACGCACAAGGCGTCGGCGGTGTGGGGCTAGCTTTCGCGTTAGGGGCTACGGGTGCTGCTGCGCTGGGTATCGTGGCGCCTTCGCAGCGCATGCCAAGAGCCCGAGGGTCCGAGTTGGTCGACGTCATGCGAGCGGAAATGTCACGCTTCGCGGTGGGCTAAAACACGTCATACCGGGTCTGCTTGCCGGAAATTCCGGCGGTATTGTTGCGCCGATACGCCCAAACGCCGCTTGAACACCTCGCGCATATTGTGCGCATCACCAAAGCCACACGCATAGGCAATGGTCTTCAACGGCGTGGCACTGTTTTCCAGCATGGCGCGCGCCGCGTCAACGCGGGCACTTTCCACAAAGACGGATGGCGTCACCTGTGCATCACGAGCAAACACGCGTGAGAAATTTCTCGGACTCATCGTCGCGACCTTGGCGAGCACATTGATGTTCAGCGTCTCGCCCAAATGTTCTCGCACATAGTGCTGCACCTGCGCTACGGGGGAAGTGGGCTCTACGTGAGGAGTGAGAAACGGACTGAACTGTGACTGCCCGCCTGCGCGCTGTGTGAACACGACCAGACGCTTTGCGACATTCAAGGCGACGTCGGCGCCATGGTCTTGAGCCAGAAGATGCAAAGACAGGTCGATACCTGCGGTCACCCCGGCCGACGTATAAAGCGAACCGTCCTGCACAAATAATCGGTCAATCTCTACGCGAGCCGCCGGGCACAGCGCCGCCAGCGCTTCGGCGTCATTCCAGTGTGTCGTGACCACCCGCGCGTCCAACAAGCCTGCACGAGCAAGCATGAATGCACCATTGCAGATCGAGCCAAACCGACGTGCCCTATGGGTGGTGTCGCGCAGCCACGCATAGAGATCTTCGCCAAGATCCTGATGTACCAATGGCGGGCCGCCCGCCACCAATAACAAATCGAAGTCGTCGGCTACGTCGTTGAAACAACGATGAGCCTGCACGTACAGACCATTAGAACAGGCGAGCAGGCCAGGTTCCGTGCCGATAACATTCAGCTGATATCTATCTTGCGCAGGAAGAAATCGGTTCGCCTCTGAGAAGACGTCCATCGGGCCGCTGACATCCAGCGACTGCACACCGGGAAAAATGAGTATGGCGACGGTTCTAATCATGATCGAAAGTTGCCGAAGATGGTGTGCTTGAAAAAGACGTTAAAACGCGGCCAGCTGAACTTGGTAGCAACGACGCGCTTGACCCGCCATGGCACGATTAACCATCATTCTGTCAGGAAATCGCCCTATTTAGCCGGCCAGCTCACGTTGGTGGCATAACACTGCCTCAGTTTGGCGCGAAACCACCTCTTGCAGCACAACACAAGAGTTCTAGTCACTTTCATACTTCGCTTTATCTGCCTGGCAATTATTCCAACGCAGTGACCCGGAGCTTTGACTCATGACGAACCCATTAACGTCCACCGCCGAGCGCGTCGGCCCCGCATTCTCGGTTGACGGCATGTTGCTTGCCCGCCAGCAAACCCGTCAGGCCATTCACGCTATCGCGCAGCGCGTCACGCCCGGCATGGTTGAAGAAGATGCCGTGGCCATGGCAAAGACCATGCTCACTGAGGCAGGCCTGAAACTGAGCTGGCACCCGACGCGTGTGCGCTTTGGCGTGAACACCATTCGGGCGATGAAGCAGGCCTCGGAACCCGGCGTAGTGCTACAGGACAATGATATTTTCTTTCTGGATATCGCCCCACGCGTGGACGCCTGGGAAGGCGACGGCGGCGCTTCTTTCGTTGTGGGTGAACGCGCAGAGTATGCGCGCTGCGCTAAAGACGCAGAGCGGCTCTTCCATGACGTGCGACAAAAGTGGAGTCACGACAAACTCAGTGGCCGCGACCTGTACGCCTACGCAGACAATACGGCTCGTACCATGGGCTGGGAGTTGAATTTCGATCTCCCCGGTCATCGAATCTCAGAGTTTCCCCATGCCGCCATTCATACCGGATCTCTCGCCGATTTCGACGTAAGCCCATTGGCGATGCGTTGGATTCTGGAAATTCACCTTCGCGATCCGCAAAAACGTTTCGGTGCTTTTTTCGAAGACATGTTGCTGGGCGACGAGTACTACTGAGTGTTGTTTGCCCAAGGACTTCGCCCGCGTTCACAGCTCTGGCGATGTGTGCGCTATCAGGGTTTCTGCCTGTGGTGATGCCGCCACTTTCGTTGACAAAATATTCGAACTGTCTCAGTGTTTGGACTCACATTCAAACCAAGGGGAGTCAGGATTATGTTGGAAGCATCTAGACGTGTGCCTGTTTTGATGGCGTTGGCGCTGGCATTTGTTGCCGCACCCGGCATGGCAAAAGAAAAGGCCGAGCCCAAAGAGAAAATAGCGTCCAGCGCCGCACACGACGAAGCCGTACAGAAGATTCTTTCGTCCAGCGCATTCAAACAAGCCCTTGCCGTTCTGGACGAACAGCATGGCCGCATTGTTGAAGATGGCATCACCCTGACCGAGATCCCCGCGCCGCCGTTCAAAGAAGCGGCGCGCGCCAAAGCGTTCGCGGCCTTGCTCACAGCGAGTGGCCTGAAAGACGTCACGATCGACGAAGAAGGCAACGTCTTGGGCTTGCGCCCGGGCACGGCCGGCGGCGATAAGGTCGTTGTGGTGTCGGCGCATATCGACACGGTGTTCCCGGAAGGCACAGACGTTAAGGTCAAGCGCGACGGCACGCGTTTGGCGGCGCCAGGCATTGGTGACGACACGATGAGCCTGGCGGTACTCGCCGGTTACGTGCGCGCCATGGATGCGGCAAAAATCGAAACCCGCGACAACATTCTTTTTGTAGGCACCGTGGGCGAAGAAGGGCCAGGCGATCTGCGAGGTGTTCGTTACCTCTTTAATAAGGGCAAGTACCAAGGCAAGATCAAGGCCTTCTTCTCCGTGGAGTCTGGCGCGGTTACGCGTGTGACGCACGGCGGCGTGGGTTCGAAGCGTTACCGCGCTACCTTCAAGGGCCCAGGCGGTCATAGCTTCGGTGCCTTCGGTTTGGTCAACCCCATGTATGCGCTAGGACAAGCGTCGACGGCGTTTTCCACGATGTCTGTGCCTGCCAAACCCAAGACGACCTACAGCATTGGTCTCATCGGTGGAGGCACCTCTGTGAACTCGATTCCGGTGGAGGGCTGGATGGAGGTCGACATGCGCTCTGAAAGCGTTGATGAGCTCAAACGCATGGAAACTCGCTTTTTGACCATCGCCAAAGAAGCCGCCGCCACCGAGAATTTTGCGCGTTCCACGGAGGAGGGCGAGGTTACCGTCAAGCTGGACCCGATTGGTGATCGTCCGGCAGGCAGCACGGCCGTTGATACGGACATCGTTCAATTCGCGATCGCGTCCATCAAGGCGGGCGGTCTGACGCCCACGCTGGGTTGGAGCTCCACAGATTCGAACATGCCGATGAATCTGGGTATTCCCGCCATCACCGTAGGCCGCATGGCTCCGGGAAAAGGAGGTCGCAGCCATGCCTTGGATGAGTGGATTGATGTGGAGAAAAAACCGATGGTAGACGCCATGGGTGTGACCTTGAGCACCATTCTTTCCACGACTGGCATGCAATGACGAGTCGTTTAGTGCTATTGCCATAGGGCTCAACCTCGTCGCCTGCGTTTTCTGTCCAGTAGCGTGGGTGGAGCGCGAGCGAGCTGAGACAAGAACACCACGGTTAATCGCGCGTAACCCGCGATGCTTGAACAGCAATTGCGCGGGATTAAGATCGCGGGTTACGCGCGCTTGTCAGTGTCTCTACGTTGAAGGTCATCGCGCGCTCCAC
>JBEBWV010000048.1:0-37335 GCA_040391965.1 Achromobacter deleyi
GCCAGCGATTGCTCCAGAAGAAGTCTATCGTGCATGCACTGTCGCCGCATGGCAGACGCGTCACTGTCAGCATAGGCGCGGGCACGGTAGTGCCCAATGGACAGGCGGAGCGTTCCAGCTTCATCAAAGCCGTAGATCAGCAACTATATGTGGCCAAGCACAACGGGCGAGACCGCATTGAGCATGTGCAGTTGGCGGCTGAAGCGCGCTAGGTTTCAGGTGAGAGACCTGCGAGCACAGACCACTTTCCCTATCATTCGCAGAGAGTCGGTGAGCTAGCGCTCAGGGTCGACAGTGGTACTTCCCTGGGTGAACGAACCTACGGTTGGACGCCCAATCGCGGCAATGCATACCCAGTCACTCTGACCAATACAGCAGGAGGCGCACGATGAACCCACATCCCCTCATCCAAGATCGCCGTATATCAGCAGACAGTCCCGAGCAAGGAACCGTCCTTCTGGCAGACCTCCATCAAATCGACCGCGCACGCTGCGCCATCGGTGCAATCGCACGCATCGCGGGCAACAACGCCGACGAGCCAGCCACAACGGGCGCGACGCCGCTGGATTCATGGACGGTGATGTGTCTATTGGATGGCGTGGAAAGCCTCTGCGACTACATGGGCTTGCTGGTCGAGGAAATGCTGGGCAAGGCGGAAATGGCTCACGACCCGGATAGCCCGGAGATAGCGTTTTATCCCTCTAGCCGCGAACACCACTAACTCGAAAAGTTAGCCATACGAAGCTAGGCAATATCCACGCCTAGCAAAGCAGACCCCAAAATCCATCATGCTCAAACGCTCATGTCGCGCGGCCCGCGCCGCCGTCATGAGCAACCCTGCAAGATCTTCGGACCCCGAGCCGCCACAACCACGAAGCGCAAGAACAAAGCTCGTGCCAGCGACAAACAAGTCAGAGTCAAACGCAGCAGGTCGTGGGTAGCCCAGCCCCCTTGCGCGCCGTCTAGGTCGACCAAGCGGATACCGAAGGAAGCGCCGCAGGCGCTGACGAGGTGAGCGCCGCGGTGTCTGGGCCGAAGGGTCCAGACCGACCTAGTGGGCGCGCAAGGGGGCTGGGCTACCCACGACCTGCGTCTAAAGAACCAACACAGCCTCCACACGAAAGACCGTTAAATCTGCTCCCGCCCATACTCCCGCAACTTCCCCAAACTAAGCACCTGAATCTGGTTATAAGCCAACGCCAGAATCCCCAAATCCGCCAGCATCTGCAACGCCTGATTCACCCGCTGCCGCGACAGCCCAGTCAAAAACCCCAACTCCTCCTGAGAGATAGCAAGCGTCAAATCCGTAGAAGGATAAAGCTGCGGGTTGAACAGCTGCGCCAACGATTGCGCCACCCTCGCCTCCGCATCCAGCAAACGATGGTTCTGAATCGAGGCAATAAACTCCCCCATGCGGTCATTCAACTGCCGAATCACAAAATTCGTAAACGGCAGACTCGATGACAGCAGCGCATGAAACGTCACCATCGGCACCAGCAGCACGAGCGAAGGCTGAATCGCCACAACGTCATACTTGCGCATCTCACGCTTAATCACGCTGCCCTCGCCAAACCAGCCCCCAGGCGGCACCCCAGAAAACGTGCAACTGCGCCCCGACTCGTTATAAATCGCCAGCTTCAGCAACCCGCTATGCACCCCCAGCCAATACTCTGACGGCGCATTCCGACGCGCAATCCACGAGCCACTGCCAAAATGCTCCGCCCGCGAGCTACCCAGCACCCACTCCCGGTGCTCATCACTAATATCCCGAAACCACGCACAGGCACCAAACAACTCCGCCAACAAAGGCCGAGGCAGAACGTGCTGAACTTCTGACATAGAAAGAAAACCTCAAACCGGGATAAGCCCGTCTGTCGTGTAGACGACAGACCTGATTTCTCGTGTACTTCTATGCTAACGCGCCGCTAGAAAAAAACGCTCGCGAAACGCCACCGAAACAACACCCGTGCCAAACCACCGCGCCCCCGTTTCAGCAAGCCGACAGCACCAGACGCGGACAAAGATACTGAATTGACGCCGACCGCCTCGCGACCCGACGCCATAGCCGACATCACAGGGCGCTCGCGTCCTACAGGAGACACGCATCATGAACCGCATCTTTTCCACCGGACTAGAGCGCCGAGACGCCAACTACGAACCCCTCACCCCCGTAGACTTCATCGCCCGCGCCGCCGAGGTATACGGCAATCGACTCGCCATCGTCCACGGCAACTTCCGTCAAACCTGGCATGACACCTACCAACGCGCACAACGGCTAGCCGGTGCCCTGGAAAAAGCTGGCATCGCCCGGGGCGACACCGTCGCCGTCATGCTGCCCAACATCCCCCAAATGATCGAAGCGCACTTTGGCGTCCCCATGATGGGCGGCGTACTCAATGCCCTGAACACCCGACTCGACATCCCCAGCGTCCTCTTCATGCTGCGCCACGGCGAAGCACGCGCACTCATCATCGACACCGAATACACCGAACTCGCGCAGCGCGTACGCACAGAACTCCCAAACATCGTCTTAGTCTCCGTGCATGACCTGGCGCAAGCCCCCGCCTCACTACCCGGTGCCACCGACTACGAAACCCTCCTCGCCGACGCCCCCGCTCACTACGACTGGAAGCCCCCCGCCGACGAATGGGACGCCATTGCCCTGAACTACACCTCAGGCACCACCGGCGACCCCAAAGGCGTCGTCTACCACTACCGTGGCGCCTACCTCAACGCCGTCAGCAACATCCTTGAATGGGACATGCCCAAACACCCCGTCTACCTGTGGACACTGCCCCTGTTTCATTGCAACGGCTGGTGCTTCGCCTGGACCATCGCGGCCCGCGCTGGCGTAAACGTCTGCCTGCGCAAATTTGATCCGAAAACCGTCTTCGACCTCATTCGCCAAGAAAAAGTCACCCATTACTGCGGCGCACCCATCGTACAAAGCGCCCTCGCCAACGCCCCCGCCGAATGGCGAACAGGCATCGACCACACCGTGCGCACCATGGTGGCCGGTGCTGCACCCGCCCCCGCTGTCATCGCCAAAATGCATGAAATCGGGTTTGAACTCACCCACGTCTACGGCCTGACCGAGGTATACGGCCCCGCCGCCGTCTGCGCCCAACAAGAAGCCTGGGACGCGCTGGACGACGAAGAACACGCCTACCTCACCGCGCGACAAGGCGTGCGCTACCACTTGCAGGCAGGGGTCAGCGTGCGACATCCAGACACCCTGGAACCCGTCCCCGCCGATGAAAAAACCGTGGGCGAAATCATGTTTCGCGGCAACATCTGCATGAAGGGCTATCTTAAAAACGAAACCGCCACCGAAGAAGCGTTTCGGGGAGGATGGTTTCATACGGGTGACTTGGGTGTGATGACCGCCGACGGCTACGTGCGCATCAAAGACCGCAGCAAAGACATCATCATTTCGGGCGGCGAGAACATCTCTAGCATCGAAGTCGAAGACGCCTTGTATCGACACCCTGCCGTGGCTGCGGCCGCCGTCGTGGCCATGCCTGACGAAAAATGGGGCGAAGTGCCCTGCGCGTTCGTGGAGTTAAAGCCGAATTGCACTGCAACGTCGGAAGAAATCGTGGCACATTGCCGCCTGCTGTTGCCGGGTTTCAAAGTGCCCAAAGTCGTGCGTTTTGGGGAATTGCCCAAGACCTCGACGGGCAAGATTCAGAAATTCGAACTTCGTGCGGCCGTTGGCGCCACCCGCGCCATTGACGTCGCCGAACACAAGCACAAACCCTGACGCCCCGGCCGTCATCGACATTGATTCAGGAGAACATCGATGCCCTTTACCCCGCCCGTGAAAGACATGTTGTTTGTCATGAACGCGCTGGCTGGATTGCCAGAAATTGCTACTCTGCCCGGCTTTGAAGATGCCACACCCGACACCGCGCGAGCCGTGCTGGAGGAAGCGGCCCACTTTGCGGCAGAGGTGTTGGCGCCCCTGAACCACAGCGCCGACGAAGAACCTAGCCATTGGCACGACGGTCAGGTCACCACCTCGCCGGGTTTCAAAGAAGCCTTCCGGTTGTATGCCGAGGCGGGCTGGCAAGCGATGACGCATCCCGTCGAACACGGTGGCCACGGTTTGCCCAGCCTCATCGGCACGCCATGCGCGGAAATGCTGAACGCTGCCAACCTGTCGTTTGCGCTGTGCCCACTATTGACCAACGGCACCATTGAAGCGCTGCTCACGGCGGGATCGCCCGCGCTGCAGGAACGCTATGTGGGCCCGCTCATTGCCGGCCGATGGACGGGCACCATGAACCTGACCGAGCCGCAAGCCGGGTCAGATCTGGCCTTGCTGCGTACGCGGGCTCAACCTGTCGGCGACGGAACGTATCGGATATTTGGCACGAAAATCTTCATCACCTATGGCGACCACGATCTGGCGGAGAACATCGTCCATCTCGTGCTGGCACGCCTGCCGGATGCTCCGGAAGGGGTGCGGGGGATTTCGTTGTTTTTGGTGCCCAAAGTGCTCGTGAACGACGACGGTAGCTTGGGGGCACCGAATGATGTCACCTGCGTGTCGCTCGAACACAAGCTGGGCATCAAGGCCAGCCCGACGGCCACCTTGCAGTTTGGAGACCATGGCGGCGCGGTGGGGTATCTGGTCGGCCAGGAAAATCGCGGACTCGACGCCATGTTCATCATGATGAATGCGGCGAGGTTTGCCGTGGGCGTGCAAGGCGTGGCGGTGGCTGAACGTGCGTATCAGCATGCTGTTGCCTACGCCCGTGAGCGCGTGCAAAGCCGTCCTGTGGATGGTTCCAGCAAATCGGCCGTCGCCATCATTGAACATCCGGACGTTCGTCGCATGTTGGGCACGATGCGTGCACTGACCGAAGCGGCACGCGCGTTGGCGTATTACGCTGCGGGCGCGGCCGACATCGCGCATGCCAGCCCGAATGCCGAACGCCGCAAGGCGCAGCAGGCACTGCATGAGTTTCTCGTGCCTATCGTGAAAGGTTGGAGCACCGAACTGTCGATCGAAGTTGCCAGCCTGGGGGTGCAAGTCCATGGCGGGATGGGGTTTATCGAAGAAACCGGTGCCGCCCAGTTTTATCGGGATGCGCGCATCCTTACGATTTATGAAGGCACGACGGCCATTCAGGCCAACGACCTGATTGGGCGCAAAACACTGCGGGACGGGGGCACCACGGCACGGTGGATTCTGGCGCAAGTTCAGCAAGTGGAAAACGCTCTGGCACAGCACCCGCATCCTGCGGCGGCACCTATGCTTAAGCCCTTGCAGGAAGGTCGGGTAGCGTTGCAGGCGAGCGTCGATTTTGTGCTGGCAAACGCGGTGGCGTACCCGAATGCGGTGTACGGCATGGGCGTGCCTTATCTGCAATTGGCGGGCATTGTGCTGGGAGGCTGGCAGATGGCGCGCGCGCTTCTGGCTGCGTTGGATCATCGCGGCGAAGACCCGGCGTTCTATACAGCGAAGATCGCCACCGCGCAGTTTTATGCGCGCCATCGCTTGACGCAAGCACCCGCGTTGGCGGCCACGATTCTGAGGGCCATCGCGCAGGAGGGGACAGTGGAAATGACGGAGTTTTGAGGTATTGGGAGAGGCCGGTAAATGCGATAACCGGTGGACCTCCCCGGCAAAGTAGCGTGGGTGGAGCGCGAGATTTTCGTCAACGTGTCGCAACTGGCGAGCGCGCGTAACCCGCGATTCTTGAACGGCAATTGCTCGGGAATCAAGACGCGGGTTACGCGCGACGGACAGCGGTTCTGTTTTTGAGGGGTTGACGCGCTCCACCCACGCTACGGCCCCGACAAATTCACCCCTGTTGCCCCCCCCAACATTGCCTTGCCCCGCTGAAATCAAGGGCAAGCCGTCGACTTGCCAACCCACCGTTCCCCCCGCTGATGCAGCAGGCACGCCACGCTTAACTATATAACTACAAACTATAACGAAGTGGAATAAACATATCTAAAATTATTTAGCGGGCATGGGTGTAATCCCTTGGTTCGTGGGCAAAGCATCCAGCCCTACCAAGGTGCGTTTCACAGGAAAAGAACATGCTTCGCAAGCGATTGGCTTCGGTACTGATTGGTGTGGCGCTTAGCGCCACCATGGGTGCGGCGTTCAGCGCGCCTGCTCTGGAAATTGGCTATTTGCCGATTCTTCCTGATGCCCAATTGTTCGTGGCGCTTGAAAATGGCTCGCTGCAAGCCAAGGATGCCCCGGCCCCGAAACTCGTTCAGTTTCAAAGCGGCCCCGCGTTGACGCAGGCGCTCATTGCGGGACAGCTGGATGTGGCGTATGTCGGCATTGGCCCTGCCTTGGTGGCGCGCGCCAAAGGGGCCGACATTAAAGTGGTCGCCTCCAATATTGTTGAGCAGGTCAATGTCGTGGCGCTGGGTGCCTTGGCCCCCTACTTCGCCTCCGGTGACCCTGCCACGGCCTTTGCGCGTTTCGCCAAAGATAAGGGGCGTAAGCCTGTCATTGCCAGCTACCCCAAGGGCGCCGTGCCGGAAGCCGCTTTGCAATATTGGCTGCGCAACAAACTCAAGGTTGATCTGAGCAATGTTGAGCTGATTTACCAAGGCGAAGCGCAGATTCAGCAATCCTTGTTGACCGGTGCCATCGACGGCGCTGCCATTCTGGAACCCACCGTCAGTACCGTGCTGGCGCGTGTGCCAGAGTCGCGCGTGGTGGCTCGTGGCTCGCAGTTGTTTCCCAAGCAACCCGGCGCCGTGCTGCTTGTGCGCGAGAAGCTGATCAAAGACCACCCCGAAGCCGTGCAGCAATTGGTCAACGCCCACATTGCGACCACGGAGCTGCTGAAGACTTCACCTGAGAAAACGGCTGCCTACGTGCAGAAATACGTGGGTGGCGGTCGGTTGGAGCGGGATCTGATTGAAAAAGCCATCCGCAATTCTCATGACCAATTCGTGGCGGACCCGCACGCCATTATTGACGCGACCGCTGAACTGCAGACCTTCCAGGCCGAGCTTGGTGCCGTGCAAGCGCCGACCGTAGACGTCAAAACGCTGTTCGACACGAGCTTCTACGACAAAGCCGTTAAACCATGACCACCGCGACCGACACCTTGCCTATCGTCAGCACGCCGCAAAAGCCGCTGACACATCCGTTGTCTGCAGCGTTGCGACGCGCGGCCTACGGGGTGGCGGGCGTGACGCTTTTTGTGTTGTTCTGGAAAGCCGCCATTGCTTTTGATTGGGCTCCGCGTGGCACCTTGCCCGACCCCTTTGCGCTGCCAGGAACCTTGCTGCGCGAATGGCAAACGGGTCGCTTGATGCCGGCCATTGGGTCCAGCCTGATTCATTATGTATGGGGCCTGGCGCTAGGCACGATCTTGGGTTTTGCGGTGGGCTTGCTGGCTGCCACCGTAGAGCGCTTTGATCTCATGCAAGCGTATCTGGCGCGCATTTTGCGCCCTATCCCGCCGCTGGCCTGGGTGGTCTTCGCTATTGCGTGGTTCAAGGTCAGTCACGCAGGCGCCGCCTTTGTGATTGCGATTGGTGTGTTCTGGATCAATTATTTCGCCACCTACGCCGCCGTGCGCAATGTGGATGCGCGTCTCTATGAGCTGGCACGCGCGTTTGGTCATGGGGGTTACGTGGCACGCGCCATGACCGTGACCTTGCCCGCCATTGCCCCGGGTGCGCTGGCAGGCGTGCGAAGTGGCATCGGACAAGCCTGGATGACCTTGATTGCGGCCGAATTGCTGGGCGTGCCTGGCATGGGTCAGGAAATGAATGCCGCCGCAGGTGTCGGTGCCTACGACGCGGTCGTGGTTTATATGTTGATAATTTCCGTGGTCTATACCCTCAGTGATCTGCTGTTTGGGCTGATCGAAGGCAAGGTGCTGCAATGGCGGCCGTAATTGAATTTTCCAATCTGGCGTATACGCATCCCGGTGCCTCCGCACCGGTCATTCAAGGCTTGTCCTTGGCGCTGGAAGCGGGCAGTTTTGTGGCGGTGGTCGGCGGCTCTGGCGTGGGCAAGTCCACCCTGCTTCGCACCGCCGCAGGCTTGGCGGAACCGTCAGCCGGACAAGTCCGTTTTCGTGGCACGACGGCGCCTGGGCGGCGCGCACGCGCGGTGGTTTTTCAAGATAGCCGCTTGCTGCCGTGGCGCACCGTGGGACGCAACGTGGCCTATGGGCTGGAAGGCCTTGGATTGGCACGCGCCGAAAAAGCCGAGCGTGTTGAACAAGCCTTGGCGCTGACCGGTTTGGAATCGTTGGGTACGCGCTGGCCACACCAGTTGTCTGGCGGACAAGCGCAGCGTGTGGGCATTGCGCGCGCGCTGGCCGTGAAGCCTGATCTGCTGCTGATGGACGAACCCTTCAGCGCCGTTGACGCCATTACGCGACGCAACCTGCAGCAAGAACTTATTCGTGTGTGGCAGGCCTCCGGGGCGGCCGTGCTGTTTGTCACGCACGATATTGAAGAGGCGGTTTTCCTGGCCGACAAGGTGATCGTGCTGGGTGGGCATCCGGCAAATATCAAGGGCAGTTACGATATCGACTTGCCCCGCCCGCGTGATCGTTCTTGCCCGGCGTTCGCGAGAGAGGTGTCGGCCATTGCTCATACCCTGGAATATCACTGACATGCTTTCACTCGTCATCCATGCCCCGACCTTGACCTCGCTTGAGCGAGCCCGCCGCAATGCCGCCAATTTCAAGAAGCTGGCGCCTGACGCCCAAGTGGAAATTGTGCTGAATGCGGCAGCGGTCGCTGGAGCCTTGGCGGAGCCGCATGCAACAGACGAATACCTTGTGCTGTGCCAAAACACCTTGACGGCAACCGGTGCCACCGCACCTGAATCGCTGCGCGTGGTGCCCGCAGCCGTCCTGCATATTGCCCAACGCCAAGCCGAAGGCTGGGGCTATTTGCGCGCCTGATCCCAGGTTTTAGCGTTCCCTTTATTCCTCCAGCGCGTCAACTCTGACACCGTGTGTCGTACACACACATTGATTGTGTGTACGACTCAACTGCCTGGATGAATATCATGCACATGCCGTCTATTCACACGCCATTCGCGCGTCCGGAATACCCTGCCTGCCTCCCCGCCTCCTCCCCCACCCTCAGTACGCGTAGCCTGCCCAATACCTGTGCGTTCGAGATTGAGGGTGTGCGCAATGTGGCGCTGAATGTGAATGCCACCTTGCCCCGCTTCTCGGAACATAGGCGCGTTGGTCTGTCTCGAACCTGCGAGCATGACGTCGCCTCCGAGGCAACGGAGACACAACGGGCACGACGCGCGCTCAGCATCAGCAACGATCAGCCAGCCCGGTTGGCACAACGAGAGCTGTCTTCTCGCGATGCCTTGACGCAGGTACTTAGCGTGCATCCGTCGCATAGCAATGTCAGTGACCGGCGGAGGATTTCTTTGCCAGCCGTCCCGGTTGCGGCCACAGAGTGGAATCGCTCGCCCTTGCACTCACCGTTCGAACTTCAGGCGCGCACATCAGGCCACCTAACATCCGCACCCGCCAGTCTTGAGAAAAAACTGACGGGTTCAGCCAGCACCATCGACTGGTCACCGTCGATAAGCACGGCGCAGCAAACTCAAGCGGCGGGCTGCGCATTCATTCGCGACGGATTAAGCGCGCTGATAGGAGGCGCTGCCAAATACGGTGCGATGCAACTCCTGGCAAATAGTCCGGCATCTTGGCCATTGACGCTGGCAGGCGCGGTGGCTGGCGGGCTATCAGGTGCCTATGCGGGCGCGGGCTTGAGCCAGGCCATCATTCCCGAAAGATATGCGGACAATCATTGGGTGGTCGGCGCAGCCCATGGGCTAAGTATGATCTGCGGCGGCACGATTGGCGCGGTGGGTTCACTTTGCGGATATTCGGTCACGTCTGTGAATCAGGTGGCGGTCGAACAACTCTCCAGCCTCGTCGGTGCCTATAGCCGAGACGTGAATCAACAATGGTTGCTTAAGGAAATGGGACCCCGGGTTGAGCGGGCCCCCACCTGGCGCAGTGCCACAGCCAGTTTTCTCATCTATGCCGCCGAACTCAGTGGCATCCATGGCTTGGCCTCTTATTTGCTGACGGACTGGAATCCGCAGCTCAAAAACCTGGTGGCGAGTGCCCTGGTAGAAGCCTCTGATGGCGCCGCCGGCACGCTCGTCCGAAGCCGACTTACCGATGCCACATTCAAGCGCGGTTTGAATACCTATAGTTTCCCGACAACCAAGGCCAGCCTTTGCGCCAAGACCGTCGAATTGAGCAACGCGTCCTTGCTACGCAATGTCGGCACCTCACTCACCAATGGCGTCAAATATGCCATGGCGAACATCGGTCTCCCAGATCCGGGGAATCCGCATGCCCTTGCTGCCATCCACGCCCTGGCATCCGCCCCCACGGCCTTTCGCGCACTCCTCAGCACGCATGTATTGCCCAACAATCAGAAAATTCTCGGCTACGCAGAACGTTTGAGTGCCGACCCTGGCACCATACCCGTCAATATCGAGGGCATTGTGGCAGGCTTGGACAGCGTCGCCGTCGTCAGCACTGCCACACCACAGCGCATTTCAACACTGGCCTGACGGCAGCTTGCCTGTCGCCCTATCAAGCGCTTTGCCATGTACCCGTGGCCAGCGCGGTAGGGGCATAGTCGCCAAAGCGCCAGCGCAACGCCAGCGCATCGGGCCGCTTCACCACCTGACGCACCTGCACCCGCCATAAGCGCTCTGCACCTTCAAACGTAGCGATCTCCGGGCTGTCGAGAATGACTTCAGCAGACCCGCTTAGTTGCAGCAGATCGCCGTGTTCAAAATCAATGAACACCAGACCGGCGCGTGGGTTAGCCACGATATTGCCCAAGGTATTGAAAAATCGGTTGCCCGAGAAATCGGGAATGGTCAGTACATCGCCATCTACGCGTACAAAGCCTGCGCGCCCGCCTCGGTGCGACACGTCAATCGCTCGCCCTAGTGGTGAATCGGCATAGGTAGCCACGAAAAATGTGTCCGATTGACGAATCAGTGCGCGAGCCGCCTCGTCTAACTGGGTTGAGTGGGTTGCCGCCTCAAGGCCCGGTGTGCCCGGTGGGCGGGAGAAAGAGTAGTCACGCGTCTGGATGTACTGCGGACAATTGCCAAACGACTGCGCCACCGCCACATCAAAACCCGTGTCACTCACGGCATTGACGTGACCGTTCATGCGGTTGCGTCGCCGGGTCTGCAACTCAATGCCCAGCAGACCCAGGCTGCGGCCCTTGCCCAGGCCGCCGCTTATGGGGTCCATGGCATCAGGCACCGCTGCTACATGCAGGTGGTTGGGTTCTGGCGACGCCATAAAACCGGGTTCGCCTTCCAGCACGCCTGCCCAGGGGTGTCCGTCCTTGTCCACCGCGCCGACCATCAGGATGGGAAGTTGGGCAAAGAACAATCGATGCTGATCGGGCATGGCGGTGCGCACGAGTTTGGGCCCCATGACAGCCATACGTTCAGCCACGCCAGCCTGTATTTGCAAATATCGCTCACCCGCATGCCAGGGAGGTGTGGGTGCGTCAAGGGTCGTTGTCATGATGTCTTTCTCCGCGAAGCTTGAGCATGCCGCTGCACGCTAACGCCGAGCATTAGGCTGACATGCCTATCGGCGAGCGCGTCATGGGTACAAACTTGGGCAGCGCTTCTACCCGTGCAAGCCACGCACGCACTTGTGGGTAAGGCGCAAGCGTCACGTTGCCTTCGGGTGCCAAGAGCACATAGGCGTAACAGGCCAGATCGGCCAGCGTGGGGGCATCGCCCGCCAACCAGGCTGAACGGTTCAGATGCGCGTTCATGATCGCCAACAAGGCATGCGAACGTGCCACGACTGCGGGGGCATCACCGGGTGCGCCAAACAAGTTGATCAACCGCGCAAGGCCTGGGCCTGAATTTAACGGGCCCGCCGCGACAGACAGCCATCGCTGCACGGCCGCCGCCTTGACGGGATCCGTCGGCAACCAGGCATCGGCACCTTCGCGTTGGGCCAGGTACACCAGAATGGCATTGGAATCCGCCACCACCGTGCCGTTGTCATCAATGACCGGCACCTGCCCAAAGGCGTTTCGGGCCAGAAATTCGGGGGTTTTATGCTCGCCCGCCGCCAGGTTTACCGCTACCGTTTCAAACGGAATATCCAGCATCGACAAGAGCAATCGCACGCGGTGGCAATGCCCCGAGAGATCAACGGAATAGAGCGTCAAGGGTTTGGTGGTCACGATAGCGTCCTGAACGGAGTGGAGGATAAGGGTTCGGCAGGCTCGTCAGGGAGCTGCCGTATGCCCACATCTTCCCCGCAAAGTCGACGCAGGAGAACCACCCGGGCGGGCAAGACACTATTGCGCTACGTGAAAGAACGGCCTGCATTCATTGAGGCAATGCCTGCAAGTCGTGGCGCAGACGCTCCACACAGAAATCGACAACGCTGCGCACTTTGGCCGAACTCTTGCGGCCCTCGGGGTACACCACATGTATGGGAACGGGAGGCATCTCATACTCGCGCAATACCACTTGCAGCGCCCCACTTTGCAGATGTGCCGCCACCTGATACGACATGAGTTGCGTCAGTCCCCAGGCTTGCTTTGCCGCCATCACCGCGGCCTGAAACGACGTAACGGTGAGCTGCGAGCGCATCTCCATGCGCACCGGCTGCCCATTCTGCTGAAAACGCCAGTGGGCTGCCCGGCCTTCCATGGCTGCCGTAATGGTGCAGAACTGCGAAAGTGACTCCAGATCTTTCGGGCAACCATGAGCCTGCAAAAACGCCGGAGCGGCGCAGACCATACGACGCACCTGGCCCACGGAAATGGCGGTTAAGGACGAGTCGGGCAGGTGTCCGATGCGCACGGCAACATCCAGGTTTTCGTCCACCAGATTCACCACGCGATCCACCAGCAAGGCGCGCAGCGTCACGTCCGGCTGCGCGCGCAGAAAGTCGAGAATGACAGGCATTACATAGAGCTCGCCGAACAGAGCGGGCGCGGTCAGGTTCAAGGCACCCCGTGGCGCGTGCATGACGCCTGCAGCCGCGTCTTCGGCTTGTTCAAGGTCGTGCAGAAGTCGGCGGCAATCGGTGGCATAGCGTTCACCTGCCTCGGTCAGTCGAAGGCTTCGCGTGGTGCGCACGAGCAACATGGCACCAATCCGCTTTTCCAGACCAGCAATGGCCCGCGTCACCGAAGGCGCGGACAATCCCAGATGGCGCGCCGCCCCCGCAAAGCTATTCGCGTGGGCGACGGCGAGAAAAACGGTCATTTCCTGAAAGCGATCCATGGGGCGGTGTCCTGATGAAAACGCTCAGCGTGGAGCGGGTAGGTCGGCCACGGCATCGAGCACACAGCGCTTTACAAGCTCCGCCAGCATATGCGTGGGTGCATCTGCCTGAGCCTGCGCGGCATACAACGTGAGCGCCAATGAGGGCAGCAAGGGCAGGCCGAATTCACCGGGGGCAAGCGCCCGCAGCGAGGCCGGTAAACCCAAGCGGGTGCGCACGGTGAGGCCAAGCCCTGCGCTTGTGGCTGCCCACAGCCCACCCAAACTCGGACTGGTGAAGGTGACCCGCCATGGCGTGCCTGCACGATCTAAAGCGGCGGTTGCACGATCACGAAACAGGCACGGCGTTTCAAACGCGACGATGGGCAGTGAACCGTCGCCCTGCGGCCAGGACATGTCTTCTTGGGCAGAGGCGATCCAGCACATAGGCAATTCCGCAATATGCTCAGCATGGGCAAGCTGGGGATGCGTATCCCACGCCAGTGCCAGATCTAATTGCCCGAGATTGATGCGTTCGATGAGATCAGCATTTCGGCCCACTCGAGCCTCAATACGCACCTGCGGATGCGCACGCGCGAACTTGCCCAGCACAGCGGGCAAGAGCGTTTCGCCAAAGTCTTCCTGGAGCCCCAGACGCACCCAACCCTGCAATGGGGCACCACGCATGGCCAGCGCCGCCTGATCGTTCAGATCGAGCAAACGGCGCGCGTAAGCCAGCATGGTTTCGCCCGCTTCGGTCAGCGCCAGGCTCCGACCTGTTTTGCGGAAGATGGCAACACCCGCCTGCTCTTCCAGCTTTTTCAGTTGCGCGCTGACGGCAGACGGCGAGCGACCCAGCCGATCCGCCGCTTTGCTGAAGGTGCCCAGTTCCACACCCGCCACAAAACTGCGCAGCACGTCCATGTCGAAGTTGGTGTGCCTCATTAACGATCCTGTTTTTCAAAACTATTTATCAATTATTTCCTGATTTTCAGAATTATCGTACGGCGCGACACTGCCCAGGTCAATGCGTCGCCAGGAATGTTTCCTGCCGCTCTGTCGCCATCTCTGCTTCAACCTGGGAGTTGTCATGCCCGTTCCGCTTACCGCCGTCCACGCTGCGATGGCCGAATCCATCCGCCCTTCTGCCGCTGCCGATGGTTCGCCCCACGCGCCGCCTTCACGCCATCGCTGGAAAGTGCTGAGCGTGGGTGTCGCCGCGAACGTGGGGTTTTCTGCGGCCGCAGCCGGCCTTCCCACCACGGCCATTTTCATGCGCGCCGATTACGCGCTGAACGCCAGCCAGCTCGGGCTGGCTCTGGGTTTTCTGGGATTGGGGGTTGCCCTTTTCGAGCTTCCGTGGGGGCTCTTGACCGACAAATGGGGAGACCGCCCCGTGCTGCTCACGGGCCTGAGTGCAAGCGCCGTCGCATTGGCCGCTTTGGCTGTCTTTGCCACGCCCACCGCCAGTGGCATCCCCCCTTTTTGGCGGCTGGCGATGGGTCTGGTGCTGATCGGCATGCTGGGTGGCAGCGTGAATGGCGCCAGCGGACGGGCCGTGATGGCGTGGTTCCAGGAGGGTGAGCGCGGTCTGGCGATGAGCATCCGGCAAACCGCCGTGCCCTTGGGCGGAGGCTTGGGCGCCCTGTTGCTTCCCTGGCTCGCATCGGTTGCGGGTTTTAGCGCGGTATTTTTCGCCTTAGCGCTGCTTTGTGCCGTGCCGGCATTCATGACGTGGATGTGGCTTTATGAGCCCACGTCAGCAACGCTGATTCAGGCCAGACCGACTCACGCATCGGGCCACGTTTTACAGGTCGCGACGTCATTGAGCCCAGCTCAGCAAACCGCCGCCATCAGCCCGTCACCGTTGCGCAACGCGCAGGTCTGGCGCAATGTGGCTGGCATTGCGATCCTGTGCTGTCCGCAATTTGCCATCCTGACCTTTGGCAGTGTCTTTCTGCATGATGTGTACGGTGCCAGTCTAGCCACCATTACGGTGGTACTCGTCGCCGTGCAAGTAGGTGCCATGATTGCCCGAGTATGGAGCGGCCGCTGGACGGACAAGCATCGCAATCGGCACGCTTACCTGCGGGCCTGCACGCAATTGAGTGCCCTCGCCTTCGTGCTGCTGGCGGCACTGAGCTGGGGTCTGGACCAGCGTATGTCCCCCGCCGCCACAGCCATCATTGCCGTGGCCCTGGCATTGACCGGAATCGGCGTGTCGGCCTGGCATGGCGTGGCCTATACCCAGTTGGCCACGTTGGCCGGCGCGCAACGGGCCGGCACGGCACTCGGGCTGGCAAACACCGGGGTGTACCTCGGCTTGTTTGCCACGCCTTTGCTCATCACCCATGTGGTTGCGGTGGCATCGTGGCCCGCCGTGTGGCTGTTCGCAGCAGCCTGCGCGGTGCTGGCGCTGCCGCTCTTTGCGCCGCCACGGCCAATGCGCTGAGCGGGGTGACGCAGGCATTACCCTCAAGCTCGCGCGAATCGGGTGCCAAACAAGGGGCGATGCACGGTTTGCGCCAGCAAGACACCCGCCAACGTTACGGCACCGCCCAGCAAGTGATACGCGTGCAACTGTTCATTCAGCCACAGAGACGCCGCAAATGCCGTAAAAAAGGGCAGCAGGTTGATGAAAATGCTGCACCGGTTCGGCCCCAGCCGGTGCACGCCTTCGATCCACAAGTACGACAACAGCACAGAGGAGAAGATGCCAGCGTACAGAATGAGTGGCACCGTTTTCCAGTCCAGCGCGGCTTGGCCAGTTGGCACGTTCAGGAATAAGGGCAGCATGTAGATCAGCGCAAAAATGGCTTGCACGTACGTGGACTGCCAGGCGGGCACGGCCACCTTCCAATGGCGCAACAACACGCCATACAAGGCATAAGCCAGGGCCGCGATCAGCATCAGTCCGTCACCCAGATGAATGCCATGCTGAAACACACTCAGCACGTCACCCTGGCCCACCAGATACAGCAGCCCCGCAAGTGACATTACGCCGCCTACTGCCATGCCCAGCGTGACCGGATCGCGCAATATCAAGACACTGAGCAGCATGCTCAGCAAGGGGATCAGTGCGGTCAAAATGGCCATGTTCGTGGCCGTCGTGGTTTGAGCCGCCCGATAAGACAAGGCCTGGAACAGGGCTACCGACAGCGCACCGAAAAGCGCAAACTTTGGCCAGTGCCGCAAGAGTGTGGCGCGGTTGCGCCACGCGGGCACTAACGCGAAGAAACTCATGATGAAAATGGCCAGGACCAGACGGTAAAACGTAATGGCCGTAGGAGAAATGGCGCTGGCCGCCAGTTTGGACACAATGACATTACCCGCCCAAAACAAGATGGCGAGCAGTGGGTACAGATAGGAAACACCGGGCATGATCTTTTCACTCGGAGAGTTAGACGAGTCCAACGGCCGTGCCTGATCAGAATTCAGGCATATGCACGTCGGATCGTCGTCATCCTAGGCAGACTTGCTCAGTCCGTCTGCCGATGAAAAGACAGCTACCCGTGCGAAATGGACATTCTGCCGGGTTAAGCAGGCAAGAAAGGGGTCTCGTCCAGCGGTAAACCTAGATTGGCGATTTGTGCGGTCAGCAAGGCGGCGCTACCACAAGCCAACGTAAAACCCAGGGCGCCCTGCCCAATATTCAACCAGAGGTTTTGTGCCGCACGGCTGCGCCCAATAATGGGTTTGCTGGTAGGCGTGGCCGGGCGCAGACCTGCCCAGGGGATGGCCTGACGCAAATCCAGGTGTGGGAAGGATTCATGCACTTGCTGCTTAAGCAGTTCGATGCGAATGGGATCGATGTCGGCGCTATTGCTGCCAATATCCACCATGGCCGCAATACGCAGCACGGAACCCACACGCGCATACACAATGCGCCGCTCGTAGTCGGTCACGCTAATGGACGGTGCGCAGGTGTCGCCGGGTTCAAGTGGCACGCTCAGGCTGTAGCCTTTCAGCGGATACAAGGGCACATCGTGGCCCAGCGGTTTGAGCAACTCTCGCGTACCCATGCCGGTTGCCAGCACGACGGCATCTGCGCCGATATCACCGTGCTCGGTATTAACCGCCACGATCTTATTGCCCTCGCGCTGCAAACCTCGCACGGGGTTCGACATATTGCATTCCACATTGCCCAGCAGCGCCAGGCGATCAAACAAGGCTTCGGTGAACTGGCGGCAATCGCCCGTTTCTTCACTGGGGGTGTAGATGGCCCCGGCCAAGCTTGCGCCCATGGATGCCAAGGCAGGTTCAAGCGCCAGGGTCTGGGCGGCATCCAGCACTTCCTGATGCGCACCGTGGGCGGCCTGATAGGCGACCAGCGCCCGTGCCTTGTCCAATAACTCCGCGCTGCGGTAGGCAATGAGTTTGCCATTGCGCAAGTGACCGAAGTCGATGTTTTCCTCGGCAAGCAGCGAATGCATAACATCGCGGCTCAGATAAGAAAGCGTCAGCAATTGGGCCGTTGACCTGCGCGCCACCGAGGCGCGGCAGGCTAGCGCAAACTGTAAGCTCCACCGCCATTGATGAGGATCCATCCGGGGTCGGAATCGCAGGGGCGAATCGGCGCGCATCAGCCAACCCGGCACGCTGGGCAACACCCCAGGACCCGCAAGGGGCGCGACATAGCTGTAGCTGAGCTGACCGCCATTGGCGTAGCTCGACACTTCAGCGGGACGCGCGCGGCCGTCTACCAGCACGACGTCATAGCCCTGACGCGCAAGAAAATAGGCCGACGTTACGCCCACCACGCCGGCACCAATGACACAAACGCGCATGCTCAACTCACCATAACAATGGAATCAGCCCCATTCTGAAAGGCAGACCGACGCCCGGCAAATGCCAAACACGCCAGCATCCATAACTAAACATCATGGGGTGGCGCGTGACGCAGACTCAGGCAGCGCGATGCAGGGTAATAATGGCGGCGGCAGTCGGCTCGCGTACCAGATCAGCCAGTGTCTGCTGATTCAGAAGTGCATAAAACTGCTGCAGACTTTGTGCCAGCACGCCCGCCAGTCGGCACGAACCGTCCAGCGCACAGGGTGGTTCTCGGCAATCAATCAGTGCGCCCTGGCCCTCAAGCGCGTAGACAAGATCACCCACTTTGTAGCTGTCTGCCCGACGGGCCAGCGCCAGACCCCCACCCTTGCCGCGCGTGGTCGTCACCCACCCTTCGCGAGCCATGAAATGCACCACCTTGACCAGGTGGTTGCGCGAGACGTCAAAGCGCTGCGCGATTTCCGGAATGGTCACGGGTGTGGGGCGGTCACGGCATTGCGTCAGGTACATAAGGACGCGCAGGCCAAAATCGGTAAACCGGTTCAGTTGCATGGTCTTGAATAGGTCAAGGCGCCAGGCCAGCAAGGGCAGAAAACCCCGCGTGGCTGGCGCCAGTGTGTTACCAGGAATATACCGCTCAGTCTCCCGGGCCGCCTGTGCCGAAGGCTTCAGCATAAATGCGCTCGGGCGCTACGCCCAAGGCGGTGAGTGCGGCGCGTTGCGCCTGCATGAACGGCACTGGGCCACACAGATAATAGCGGGCGCCGGGAATGATGACCTCGTTTTGTATGTCGTTCAAATTGATCCGGCCAACGTAGTCAAAATCCTGACCGGCACGGTCAAGCGCCTCGACCTCCTCGTAAAACACCACCTTGCGAACGTTTTCGCGTACCTGTGCGATGTCATTCACATGGTCACGCATGGCGTGCACGTGGCGGTTGCGACAGCCGTGCACGAAGCGAATCTCGCGCTTGTCGTTGGCGCGTACCAAGTGGTTCAACATGGACACCATAGGCGTGAGTCCGACACCCCCACTCACCAGCACAACAGCCTCGTTATCGTCCGTGCTCAGTTGGAAGTCGCCTTGTGGTGGGGCCACGTCAAGTACGTCGCCTTCCTGAAACCGATCATGCAGCGCATTGGACACCTGTCCCGCAGGCGCATCAGCGCTTGCCGCTTCGCGCTTGACCGAAATCCGAAAACGGCCCTGGCCGGGCTCATCTGACAAGCTGTACTGACGCGGTTGCATCAGACCCAGTTCTGGCACGTAGAGGCGCACCGAAATGTATTGCCCTGGCTGAAATTTCGGTACGTCGCCGCCATCGGAAGGGGCCAGGTAAAACGAGGTGATCTCTGTGCTTTCTGGCTGCTTGCCCACAATGTTAAAGGCGCGCCAGCCCGTCCAGCCGCCCGGTTTGGAAGCGGATTGCGCGTACAAGCGGCTTTCTTCCGCGATAAGCAGATCTGCCAATTGACCATAGGCGGCAGCCCACGCGTTTATCAACTCGTCGGTGGCCGCCTCGCCCAAGACTTCGCGAATAGAGGCCAGCAAATGCTTGCCCACAATCGGATAGTGCTCCGGGCGCACACCCAGGCTGACATGTTTGTGCACGATGCGCGTCACCACCGGCATCAACACCGACGGATCATCAATATTCTCGGCATACGCCGCCACCGCGCCCGCCAAAGCCTGTTGTTGTTGCCCACCCGCCTGATGACCCTGATTGAAGATGTGCTTGAGCTCCGGATTACCCCGAAACATACGCGCATAAAAATGACGCGTGAGCGCCTCGCCGTGCGTCTTTAGAACGGGGGCCGTCGCTTTGACCAGGCTGCGGATTTGTGGGCTCAACATGAACTGCTCCTTGTGCTGCGATCAACATCGCTTTTAAACATGTATTTATTCTACACGTTTAGGTAGGCCGTTCAAATTGACCATCAGAGTCTATGAGTGCCTGCCCTTTAATTTGCTATTGCGGCCAGAACCTTCTGCTCATGAATGCTGTGCATCCGGGTTGCATCAGCGCGCCATTCAAGAATACGGAACTGGCGTGATTACCAAGCCCCAAGTGCGCGAACATCAGGCAACGAACTGGCCGGTCCCGCACGCCATTCCAAGTGCGCGTCAAGTGGCTCGGGCGCGCGCCAGACCACAGACGCCACCCAGTCAGCCCCCAAGCGCATAGACTGCGCTCGCCAGCCCTCCCCGGGCGCTCTCAGCGAGGCGCGCTCGCCCACCCCACTCGTCAGACCCACCGTACGCAGATCAGCAGGAAAGCTCAATTGCGCGGCTTTCACAAAGGCTTCTTTAAGCGTCCAGAGCAAATAAAACGCCTCTTGCTGCGCGTCGCCCGTCAAATGCGACAACACCGATTGCTCCTCGTCGTTGCAGGCCCATTGCGCCAACGCCATCGCATTGCGCGGGCGCAGTCGTTCAAGGTCAATACCCACTTGCCACCCTTGCGGCGCGTACACGCAGAGCGCATGGCCGCCGCTGTGACTCAAAGAGGTGACGCCCGTTGGGAAAGCAAACGGTCTCAGGGTATGCAATAAGGCCCGACTCACCCGCCACTCGTGCTCCGCTTTGGGCCCGCGCCACTGCTGCGCGCGTACGCTATCAAGGGCCGATAACTGCGCCGCGTCATAGGCGTCTTCAGCCGGTGGCTGCGCCCAGCCGATGAGAAGCGTGGACTCAGGCACGGAGTATTACTGCACCGAACGGCGCGAAAGATTTGCGCTTGCGGTCGCGCATGAGACGGATATTTTTCATTTTTTCCACTGATTGTTCCCACCAGGAAGCGCCGCCAAATGCCTTCTCGGCATGGCGTCTGAATGCCGCCTGATTGTCCACATCGTATTCGAATGCTCGGCACGTATCCCGGCACAGAGCGAAACGTGGCGGGAATGCCTTCGCAGAGAGTAGACTCGTGACCTCTCTTCGCGTTTCAAGTCCGAATCTATGCCTGTTAATGCCTTGCGTGCCAGGCAACGGATTGCATTTTCTGATGCGGCACACGCTGTACACATGAATTCGGCGACATCATTTCCTTCGTTGAACAGCGCGCCGCGAGTGCGGCCTGATCGGAGCTCGACGGCATGACCTACATTACCCGCCGATTGGCAATGACCATATGTGCAGCGAGCGTGCTGGCAGGCTGCGACCCCACGCTTCCCCCGCCACCGCCCGAATCGAAGCTCACCGCCGAGACCATCGCGACCAACGAAACGCCACCAGAACTACAGTTCAAAGGCACGCTCGCGGGCAAACCCATTCATTTGCTCGTCAACAATTGCAACGTCTATAAAGTGGACCCTGCGGAAGACGACAATGTGAAATGGACGTTGGTGTTGAAGGGCGAGTCGTATCCGCTGCCAACCACTTGCGTTCGCCAAGAACTCACCGTTGGTAAAGGATTTGTGACGGCATTTCTCGGACGCCAGGCGTTCGGCGCAGGGGGGTGCTGCACCGGTCGCCCAGAGAGTCGCTCGACCGACGGACTCACTTGGAAACCGCACTGAAGGTCTGCAACCACGCCCTGATGTCCACGGTGGCAATGCTCTTTTGCGCGTTGTAGGTCGTGGCCTTGTCCCACCACATGCCGTCCCCGCGCGCAAACGCCGTTCGATAACGTGCCATGACATCTTCCGGATGCCGCGCAAGCTGGGCACTCAGTTTTTCGCTAGTTAACAAGTCGCGCTGGAACACTCTGCCCGTAACGTCCTCGACGATCGTCGCAAGTTGGCCATATGACACGGTGTCGCTGGCAACATAAACCACTCGATTACGTATCCTGGGTTGTTCAAACAAAATTTCAGTTGTGAGGCGCCCGATATCCTCCGGCGTTGTCACGGTGACCTTTGTCTCCCAGGTCCCTAAGCCGCGCACGATGTCCTCCTCAAAATCGATCAGACCCGTTGTAGGTTCGAACAGAAAACTCGTGAACATGCCGGTCGAAACAATCACCCATTCGGTTTTTGATTGAGCCCGCAGCAAGGTTCTGACGTCGAACTGCTCGTCGAACACAGGTTGACCGCTACCCTTGCCAACGACGTCATAATCGACACCAAATTGCCAGGGGAAATAGCGGCGGACACCAGCGTCTAGGGCCGCTTTGGTCAGTCTGATTTGAGTTCCCGGCCCCGCCACGAATCCGGTGCAATTAACAACGGTATGAAATTGACTGAGCAGCGCGATCAGATCTTCGTTGGCGCGGCCAATCAAATCGAATGGCAACACCTGCACACCTAGGGTGTGAAGCTCTTCATACCGTTGCGCTTGCTCTGCGTTGGGAGACGCCAACGATTGAGATGATACGAGCACGGCAAGTGGGTTCCGAGCGCTGTCCCGGCGTGGCGCAAGGTGGCGCAAGACCGCCATCCCAAGTTCGCCCGCGCCAAGCACCAGGATACTTTCGATGTCGGCGTGAATAGTTTTATCGTTCATGAGGCATATTTCCTATTTCAAATCTGAAGACGATTGGTGCATTTTCATGACGTCACGTGCTGTCGTGCGCTGCCGCCGTAATGAAGGCTAGAGGCCATTCGACATAGTCATGAAGCGCAGTATAGGAATCGCGAAGCACGTGGGTAAGCCCTCGCCAAGTGCTTTCAGAATTGCAAAAAATGGGATAATAGGCGTTGTTGTTAACTCACCAAGGATCGGCATTGGATCGAATTCGAGTCATGCAGATATTTTCCCGCGTCGTTGAATCGCACAGTTTTGCGGGTGCAGCAAAAAGCCTGTCCATACCGCGATCAACCGTAAGCCGGTCAATACAAGACCTTGAAACGTTTCTCGGTGTCAGTCTGCTGCAACGTACAACGCGAACGCTTAGCCTCACGCCCAATGGAAGTCTCTATTACGATCATTGCCAGCGAATTCTGAGTGAAGTTCAGAGCATCGAAGAAACCTTATCCGAGAGCACGCTCAAGCCCCGGGGCCGCCTACGGATCGACATGACATCCTCCTTCGCACGGCTGGTTGTTTTACCCGCGTTAAGGACGTTTCAGGCCCGCTATCCGGAGATTGATCTCGTGCTGACGCTCGGGGACCGAACCGTGGACTTGATCCAGGAAGGGGTTGATTGTGTCGTCCGCGCGGGCGTGCCTGAGTCCTCTGCGTTGCTGGTTGCGCGCAAGGTAGGAAGTTTCGAATGGATTACCTGTGCCTCACCCGATTACCTAGAGCAGCATGGCGTACCCCAGTCACTGGACGAGTTGAATCACCATCAACTCGTAGAGTTTCATTCGGGACGAACAGGTCGGGCAACGGACTGGCGCTTTAACGTCGATGGCGAAGAACGTGTGATCAGTATCAGCGGAAATCTTGCTGTGAACGATACCGATGCCTATGTGACATGTGGCGTAGAGGGGCTGGGCCTGATACGCATCGCCAATTATCTTGCGATTCCTCACCTACGCACCGGTCGCCTGGTCCCTGTCCTTGAACAGTACAAAGGACCGTCAGTCCCTCTTTCTGTCATTTACCCTCAAAACCGGCATCTGTCTTCAGCCGTGCGCGCTTTCGTTGCCTGGATAAACGAACTGTTGCGCCAGGTGGCCCCCGATTGGGATGCTCATCACGGCAAGTAACCCGTTCGAAAGAACCCAACAGGTAGCGTGGGTGGAGCGCGCGATTTTCTTAAGCATTGAGACATCGCCGAGCGCGCGCAACCCGCGATGTTAAGCCCGAGACAGTACTGGTCAAACATCCCACGCCATTGCTGGTCGACCATCGCGGGTTACGCGCGTTTAACGATAGTTTTCTTGCCTCAGTTTGCTCGCGCTCCACCCACGCTACGAACGATATCCGTAGCACGGATGATCGTGTCACCGGCACGACGGCCCCAGTGTCGTAGCGTGGGTGGAGCGCGCGATTGGCCTATCCATTGAGACATCGGCGAGCGCGCGTAACCCGCGATCTTAAGCCCGAGACAGTGCTGGTCAAGCATCTCACACCATTGCTGGTCGAGCATCTCACACCACTGCTGGTCAAGCATCCCCCGCCATTGCTGGTGGTCAAGCATCCCCCGCCACTGCCGGTCAAACACCACGCGTTACGCCCCTTTAACGGTAGTTTTCTTACCTCAATTTTCTCGCGCTCCACCCACGCCACCTCGGCACTACACCGATAGATAGCGACGGCCAGCACCTGTTTCCTACCCGTCCGCTTGCGTGCCGTGGCGCGGGCCGGTTAAAACTCTCTTTTGCAGCAAACACTACAAAGGTTCACTCATGAGCACCACCACGCTCAAAACCAGACTCTCTGACGCCGTCAAAGATGCCATGCGCGCCAAGGCCAGTGCGCGCCTGACGACCCTGCGCTTTCTCTTGGCAGCTGTCAAACAAAAGGAAGTGGACGAACGGCGCGATCTGACCGATGCGGATGTCACGGCCATCATCGAAAAACAGATCAAACAGCGTCGCGAATCGATTGCTGCCTACGAACAGGCTGGCCGTACCGAAACTGCCGAGCAGGAAAAGGCAGAAATCGTCGTGCTGCAAGAGTTCTTGCCGCAAGCGGCAAGTGCTGAAGAAATTAATGCCGCCATCGACGCCGCACTGGCAGATGTGGCCGCGCAAGGCATCACGGGTGCGCCCGCCATGGGCCGTGTCATGGCTATTTTGAAGCCCGCGTTGGCAGGCCGTGCCGAGATGACGTCGGTATCGCAATTGGTTAAGGCGCGTCTGGCTTAACGCCCGCGCCCGGTCCGCGGGGGGCAACGGAGTTTGGCAACGTGATGCCGCTCCCGTTGTCCCGTCGCGCGGGACCCGGCTTTTGTTAGAACATCCCACCGAATAAATCTGCTTGGCGAGACGGTTCCTGCGGATCTGCAAAATTGCTCATCCCAACGCCAACCAGCCGATATAAGGTATATGGGGGCAAATCCACTCGCGTACACAATAGCTTGGCAACTGCGGCCAGCTCTTCGGCCGAGCCAGGCGTATTCAAACTGGTTTGGCTGCGCGTGAGAATCCGGAAACGATCCGTCTTGAGTTTGAGCACCACCGTTCTGCCGAGCGTGCCTTTTTTCTGCGCCTGCTCCCATACCTTCAGCGCCATTCGGTCAATGGCCTCGCCCAGCGAATCCAGCCTGACATCCACCGCGAAGGTCGTTTCTGCTGACACCTGCTGCAATGGCTGATCCGGCTGCACTTCGCGCTCGTCAATGCCGCGTGCAAGCTCATACAGGCGCGCCCCGTAGCGGCCGAAATAATGTTCAAGCTCCTGCTGCGAATGCGTGCCCAGATCTCCCACCGTGTGAATACCCAACTGCTCAAGGCGAGTCTGCGTCACCTTCCCCACGCCGGGCACTTTGCGCACGGGCAATGGCTGCAAAAATTCCAGCACCCGATTCGGCCGAATGACAAACTGCCCGTCGGGCTTGTTCCAATCCGAGGCAATTTTGGCCAGAAACTTGTTGGGTGCAATGCCTGCTGACGCCGTCAGCCCCGTTTCCTCACGGATTTGGCGCCGAATCGCCTGAGCCACGTCGGTAGCCGACGCGAACCCGCATTTATTCACCGTGACATCCAGAAAAGCCTCGTCGAGCGACAAGGGTTCAATTAAATCGGTATGCCGCGCAAATACCTGACGAATCTGGCGTGATACCTCGCGATAGCGGTTGAAGTCAGGCGGCACGAACACCGCCTGCGGACAGAGCCGCTGCGCGCGCACCGCCGACATGGCCGAATGCACGCCAAACTGACGCGCCTCGTAGGATGCCGCGCACACGACCGAGCGCGGGCCCAACCACGCCACCACTACCGGTTGGCCACGAATAGCGGGGTTGTCGCGCTGCTCAACAGACGCGTAGAACGCATCCATATCAACGTGCACTATCTTGCGCAAGGACGTCAAAGTTTCCACAAAAGGCTTGCAACCGCAAAGCGTCGAAAAAAGAATATTATGGCCCGCACGATTCCGTCCAACTTTTGACTCGCAACCGCATCAGCGCTATGACCGCCACCTCAATTGATTACTTCGGCCTCACCATTCCTTTCATGAACTTCGTCGGACTTCAACCGGTAAGCATTGACCGCGATGTCGCGCGTACGAGCTTGCCCTGGCGCGCTGACCTGACGAATAGCCGGGGTGACATTCACGGTGGCACGCTGATGAGCGTGCTTGATTTCACGCTAAGCGCCGCTGCCCGGGGCGCAGCCGACGCCAAAGAAGGCATGGCTACCATCGACATGACGACCAGTTTCATGTCGCCCGGCAACTCAGACCTGACCATCGAAGCACGGTGCCTGCGCCGTGGTGCATCCATTGCCTTCTGTGAAGGTGAAGTGCGCAACGCTGCCGGCGAACTTGTCGCGCGTGCATCCGCCACCTTCAAAATCATTCGTCAACGCGGCGGCGACTAAACCGCCGCGCCGGCCATTTCACTCAACGACGCGAAGGCTGCACAGCAGGCTTCGCCGTGGCTGGCGGATCTTTGGGCATGTATACCGTGCACGACGGGACGCCAAAAATAATGGCGTCATGCATGGCGTCAGAGGCGGCGGCATTCCAGATGCCTCTTCCCCACATGGTCACCTTGATATCTGACGTGGCCGCGCCCGTGCCGTTGACGTCTACTTGAGCCACTTCGCCGTCAAAGACCGGTGCCACAACACGTACTTGGCCTGAACCCGCAGCCTCATTGAAATTGCCGACCACGCGGTATCCTCCATCTGCGCCGCGCAAGCACATATTTGCCTGTTCCAGGGCCGCTTTGTAAGCCGCCTGAGCGCTGACGGGCGCACTAAATGCGCGCGAGGGGGAGCTGTCGCCCGCGACGATACCCGTAGTGCAACCCAACAAACCGAGGGCAAGCGCCGAGCCTGCGAGAAGAATCCTGTACATGATGCCTCCAAATGACATGTGCCGGATTATCCCGCATATTGCGGCGCCTCGCGCACAAGCGCGTATCCGGTTCGTTCGACATCGAGCAAGACCGTATGGCATGATCATCGGTAAATCGGCCCATTCAGGCCCGCCCGCGCCTCCGGCCCATGCCTGTGCGCTGCCACTATCGGAGCATCCTCTTGTATTCATTCCTCAAGCGCACCCTCCTTTCTGCTGCCATTGTCGACACGACGGGTGCTGCAGCACCCCTGCCTCCCCCTGTCTACCCGCTGAAAGACTTCTTTCGCAACCCTGAACGGGGTTTTTTCCGCCTGGCTGACGACGGCAAGACGCTGGGCTTCATGCAGCCCACCAGCATTGAGGGCGCGCCAGCCCGGATGAACATCTATGTTCAGGATCTGCAAGGCAGCGCGCTGGTCGGTGAACCTCGCCGACTGACGGCAGAAACCGCCAGAGACATCAGTAATTTCTTCTGGAAAGGCTCTGATGTGGTGCTGTACGAGAAGGATTTTGGCGGCGACGAGAACTTCCACATCCTCGCGGTCAATGCGAAAACCGGGCAAATCACCGATCTGACCCCGTATGAAGGCGTGCGAGCCGGGCTGGAAGATGACCTTGAAGACGATCCCGATCACATCCTCGTGGGCCACAACCAACGTGACCCGGAAGTGTTTGACGTGTATCGCGTCAATGTGCATACGGGCGACTCGGTGCTGGTTGCTGAAAACCCGGGCAACATCGTGGGCTGGCAAACCGACCATGCCGGGCGCGTGCGCGCCGCCATCACCAGCGACGGCCTGAACACTACCTTGCTGTATCGCGACACCGAAGACGCCCCGTTGCGCCCCCTGCTCACCACCGATTACCGAACCAGCGTGAGCCCCGCGTTCTTTACGTTCGACGACAAAAAGATCTACGCGCTGAGTAATCGTGGCCGCGACAAGCTGGGTCTGGTCATCATTGATCCCGCGCAACCGGACGTCGAAGAGGAAATCTTCACACCCGAAACGGTTGATCTGGATGCTGCCGCCTACTCGCGCAAACGTCGCGTACTGACGCTGGCTGCCTACCAGACTGACCGCCCTCAGTACAAATTCTTCGACGCTGAAACCCAGAGCCTCTTTGACACGCTGAAGGCAAAACTACCCGGTTACGATCTCGCGATTCAGGGCGCCAACCGCGATGAGAACAAGTTCGTTGTTGCCGCCTATAACGACCGCACGCCTGGCTCGCGCTACATTTACGACGCCGTCACCGGCACGTTGGCGAAGCTGGCTGACATCAACCCGTCCATTCCCGAAGCGGATATGTCGCGGGTCAAGCCCATTACGTATCAAAGCCGGGACGGGCTCACCATTCACGGCTACCTTACCTTGCCGGCCGGCCGCGAGCCCAAGAATCTGGCATGCATTGTGAACCCTCACGGCGGCCCCTGGGCTCGTGACGGGTGGGGCTACAACCCTGAAATTCAGTTTCTGGCCAACCGTGGTTTTTGCGTGTTGCAAATGAATTTCCGCGGTTCCACCGGCTATGGTCGTGAATTCTGGGAGGCCAGCTTCGGGCAGTGGGGCCTGGCCATGCAGGATGACATCACAGATGGCGTGCAATGGCTGATTGAACAAGGCATTGCCGACCCCAAGCGCATCGGCATTTACGGCGGCAGTTACGGCGGCTATGCCACCTTGGCGGGCGTCGCGTTCACCCCTGACTTATATGCAGCCGCGGTTGACTACGTGGGGGTGTCCAATCTGTTCACGTTCATGCAGACCATTCCGCCATATTGGAAGCCCATGCTCGACAAAATGCACGACATGGTGGGCGATCCGGAGCGCGATCATGATCGCCTGGCTGCCACCTCACCCGCCCTGCATGTAGATAAAATAAAAACGCCGCTCTTCATCGCGCAAGGTGCCAAAGACCCGCGTGTGAACATTGATGAAAGCGATCAGGTGGTGCACGCCTTGCGCGCACGCGGCGTTGAAGTGGAGTACATGGTGAAAGAAAACGAAGGCCATGGATTTCATAACGACGAGAACAAATTTGAGTTCTATGCCGCGATGGAACAGTTCTTCAAGGATCACCTCAAGCCGTAGTCGTGTGTTGCCCCGATTGAACACCAGTCTCTGGCAACTCTCGGGGCACTGTCGCACGGTGCTCGCTCAGATCGATGCCGGCATATATTGGCGTCGGTCCCGTATTTCCCAGGGCCATTTGAATCTGATTGCGCCCAGACTCTTTCGCGCGATAGAGCGCCGCGTCAGCCCGCGCCAGAATCTCATCTGCGGTATCGCCTGGCTGAAACGCGGCAAGCCCGCCACTGACCGTCATGGACACGAACGCGCCCTGAATGTGCAAGGGCGTTGCACTCACGGCGTCTCTTACGCGAAGCGCCTGTCGCCACGCACGTGCTGGCGTGCAGTCATACGTGATCAGCACGAACTCCTCGCCGCCCAGCCTGCCGAAGCGATCTGATGCACGAACCGTCGATTGCACGACGTTTGCGAAGTGCCGCAACGCGGTGTCGCCAGCGGCATGGCCGTATTTATCGTTCACGGCCTTGAAGTGATCGATATCCAGCACCAACACCCCTAACGCATTCCCCGAGCGGGCGCAGCGCTGCAATTCGTAATCAAGTTCGGCGAGAATGCTTCGACGCGAATAGGCCTTCGTGAGATTGTCGAACGTCAAGGCCGCCTGCATTTGCTCGGCAAGACCCGTTTGAATCAGCAAGAGCAATGCCAGAAAAACGGCAGGAACGGTCACGGCACCGCAAACCATGAAAAACAATCCCCATGGTGAGGGCTGGAGCACTGAGACAACGGGTTCCACACCGCTCAGATAGATCGCCAGACGGAACGCATGCAAGACCGCCAAACCCAGAATGGCGGTGGCGGCATACAGAACGACGCCTTGCGTCTGTATGCGATCTCGCTTGCGCAATATGACCCAACCGGCCGAGCCCAAACCGATGCAGGTGTAAAAAGAGAAAAGCGTCAGACGTAGCAGTTGGCTATGCAGCACGAACTCGGCCACGATAAACAACGCGATCACGCATGTGGCGGCGAGCACTGTGCGACCGATGTACGGCACTAGGCCAAAAAACTGGCGAATCCCAACATAAACCGCCGACACCGCCCCGATCCAGGCCAAGGCGGAAGCGAAAATGTACACATCGGCCGGCAGGAAGCTGTCCGTCGAATACGCCAATAACGAAACAATTGCCAAAACATTGGCAAGGATGAACGCGTGAATACCTGCGACGCTTCGCGCTCGAAAAGGCAGCAATAAGGGCAGCGCCAGCGCTGTCCCAAGCCCCCATACCAAGAAGAAAAGCGAAGTCGACATGACGTTTTCTGATTAACACCGCTTACGCGACAGACGTCTCTCAATTCCGGCTCGTTTGAAGCAAACCGCAGCCAGCCAGTCAGAAGACGTTACACACTCAACGATTGATGTTTTCTGTTTCGGAAACGACGCAATACGGCAATACCAAGCATCTGTAATCCGCCCGCTCGCCGCGCTGTTTTCTGCTGATGCTCGATCCGATTTACACACTCGGTGCAGCGTTCGTCTCAGGATAAGCCTAGGTTGGCGCGGTGGCACTTCTCTTTGCAGTAATTGACAGTTGCCGACGGCAAAAACCGATACAGTTCATCTGTCGAAGTTTTACTCATGAACTTTCGTCACTGCGTTTTGAAAACGCGGCGCGTCCTAGCCCGGCATCGCTCATTGCAGCGCATGCGAAGGTCCCCATAGCGGGCACCGCGCAAATTACATGGCTCGCACTAACCATTGATGCACCAATGCATCCTTTAGCCTCTGTTGATACGTCGACACGAAGGAGTGGTCGAGCTTGTCTAAAGAAAAGATGCAAATGTGGGAACCCATACCTATGCGCGATAAGGCAACCCCCTTCGGGACCAAGGGAACTGCAAGCGAAAGCCCGCTGCCGGCCTGTTCTGGACGGCAACGCGATCGGCTCGCCTCTGGCCTGCTGCTGAGCCTTTTGATGTCTTCTGCATTCGGGCTATCAACGCCCGCCTTCGCAGAGAACCAGACGAATTACGACGCACTGATCCTGCGCGCACGCGCCGGGGACTACGAGCCCGCGCTCACAATGCTGCGTCAGCAACCGGCCACCAACACACGCGCTGCCTATGATCGGATCGTGATTGCTGGCTGGGCAGGTAAGCCCGAAGAAACGATTGCCGCCTTTGAAGCCATGCATCCGCGACCCGCCTTGCCGGCTGACGTGCTGCAAACCGTTGCGCGTGCCTACCGGGACAAGTACCGCTGGCCCGAAGCGCTAGCGCTTTATCGCGAAGGCATGCGTCGCTTCCCGTCCGAGGCGTCCTTCGCCCAAGGCGAAGTGATGGTGCTGGCCGACTCCGGTCAGGAAAAGCTGGCCGTGGCGCATGGTGAAGCGCTGACTAAACGTATGCCATCCAGTGCAGACAACCGTCTGGCACTTGGCTATGCCTACTTACGCCTGCACGCGCCTTTCGCGGCCTTGCACGAAGTGGACCAGGCGCACACCTTGGCGCCCAATAAGGGCTATGTCACTCGCGAATATGTACTGTCGTTGCAACGTGCCGGCATGCCTGACGCAGCACTGCGCGTGGCGCGCGAACACCCTGACCTGTTTAACGCGTCTCAGATGCGTGGTCTCGAGGGCGACGCGGTGGCTGAACAGGTTCGCCTGGCCTCGATGCCCACGCGCAGCGAAGCGGAGCGTTTTGTCATTGCAGACCGAGCATTGGCCCAGTACGACAAGCTGATCCCGGCATGGGAGAAACTGGGCCCGGACGCACATGATGATGTGGTGCGATTGCGCATCGACCGCCTCAATGCCTTGCACGCCCGCGTGCGCATGCGTGAACTGATCAACGAGTATGAGGCACTGCGTGACGCGGGTGTACACGTGCCGCGCTATGTCCTCGACGACGTCGCTTCCGCCTACCTGTATCTGCGCGAGCCGGAAAAGGCGCGCGATATCTATACCCGCGTGGCCGAAGGCGATGAGGCGGGCAACGACGACCCCGCTGACCGTCTTCGCAACGAAAGCGGCTTGTATTACGCCTATGCTGAAGGCGAGCAAAACGACGAAGCAGGCAAGATGGTCAAGGTGGCGCAGTCTGCCTTTCAACCCTGGTTGTATTACAAGGGACAGCCGGGCCGCATGCCCAGCGATCTCTACCTGGAAAGCCAGCAAATGGGCGCTAGCGCCTATTTGCAAGCGGGCGATACCCCTGCCGCACAGCAAAGTCTGGAACGCATGGTTGAAAATGCGCCCAATAACTCGGGTCTGCGTGCTGACCTGGCCACCGTCTACCGCGCACGCGAGCTGCCCCGGCTATCGGAACGAACGCTAAAAATTGCCGAAACACAGGCACCACGCAACTTAAGCGTTGAAAACGGCCAGGGCTTCACCGCGCTTGATCTTCAGGAATGGCGTCAGGCCGAGGCGCTGAGCGCCGACACTATTGCGCGCTATCCCGAGAACCTGGGCGCGCAGCGCCTGGCGCGACTGTGGGAGGTGCATAACAAGGCAGAACTGCGCGTGACCGGATACCGTGGCATCTCGTCAGATAGCCCGGTTTCCGGTAGCGGTGATTTTGGCATCGACACCGTGCTGTATTCCCGACCCATTGATTACAACTGGCGTGTATTCGGCGGCGGTGGTTACGCCAATGGCAAGTTCCAGGAAGGTAATGGCAACTATCGTTGGTTGCGTACCGGTGTGGAATGGCGCGGGCGTGATCTGACAATGGAAGGCGAAGTCTCTACCAACGACTACGGGTTTGGCACAAAACCCGGTCTGCGTCTGTCGGCCGCCTATGACCTGAACGACCATTGGCAAGTGGGCGGTGCCGGAGAAATTCTCTCGCGAGAGACGCCATTGCGCGCACTGGCCAGCGACGTTTCGTCGAATCGCCTGAATGCGTTTGTGCGTTGGCGTGGTGACGAACGACGTGAATGGACCTTCTCGGTGTCCCCGTCGCGCTTTAGCGACGGTAACAATCGCATCGAGGCCGGTCTGCTGGGTCGCGAGCGCATCTACACGTCTCCACGCGTGATGGCCGACCTGTTGCTTGATCTGTCGACCTCACACAACTCCAAGGGCAACGATGTCCCCTACTTCAATCCGCGTTCGGACTTGACGATGGTGCCGAGCGTGAAGCTGACGCATGTGCTTTACCGGCGCTACGAAACCGTCTGGGAACAAATTGGCACGCTGGGCGCAGGCACGTACAGCCAGCAAGGCTATGGCACCGGCGGCATTGTCGCGGTGGGCTATGGCCAACGTTATCGCGCCAACGACGTCCTGGATATGGGTGCCATGGTTACCGGCATCAGCCGCCCCTATGACGGTCAACGCGAGCGCGAAGTGCGCATCGTGTTTGATCTCAACTACCGCTTCTGAGGACGCGAGATGTCATTCCTTCGTTTCCGCTTCCCCACCCTTGCCTTCCTGCTGTGTGCCGTTCTGGCATTGGCTGGTTGCGCCAAGGACATTCCCCTTTATACGCCGCCGGATCAGCGCCCGAAGGCGCAGGCCGAAGGCACCTGGCCCAAGAATGAGTTCTTGACCCTGGCCTATCACGATGTTGAAGACGAAGGCCCAGACCAGACGTTTCTCAGCGTGCGCACCGACCGCCTGGTGGGTCAGTTGGCCTGGTTGCGCGAAAACGGCTATCAGCCCGTCTCCGTAGACCAGATTCTCGCTGCGCGCCAAGGGGGCAAGCCCTTGCCGCCAAAGGCGGTGCTACTCAGTTTCGACGATGGTTACCGTAGTTTTTACGACCGCGTGCTGCCCATCCTGAAGGCCTATCAATGGCCTGCCATCCTGGCCCCGGTAGGCAGTTGGGTTGATACGCCTGCCGATAAGAAAGTGAATTTTGGCGGAGATCTGGTCGAGCGCAATCGCTTCCTCACCTGGCAGCAAGTCAAGGAAATATCCGACTCCGGCCTGGTGGAGATCGGTGCGCATACGGACGCCTCTCACTATGGCGCATTAGCCAATCCGCAAGGCAATACAGAGCCTGCCGCCGCTATCCGCATTTACGACAAAGACACGCGCAGCTATGAAACCGAAGCGGCGTTCAATGCGCGGATGACGCGAGACGTCCAGTCGATTACGAAGAAAATTCAACGCGTAACGGGCAAGAAACCGCGAGTCTGGGTGTGGCCTTACGGTGCGGAGAGCGGATCAACCTTGCGCATTACGGGCGAAAATGGCTATCAATTGGCCCTCACGCTTGAAGATGGCATGGGCGTGACCAATAAATTGAAGTCGTCCCCTCGCCTGCTGTTATCAAGCGACCCTCTGCTCAAGTCTTTCGCCAACAGCGCTGTGGGCACGGAGGCGGCACCGTTCATGCGTGTGGCGCATGTGGATCTGGACTATGTGTACGACCCGGACCCGGCACAGACCGACAAGAATCTGGGCGCGCTGGTGCAGCGCATTCTGGACATGCAGATCAACACGGTGTTCCTGCAGGCCTTCTCCGACCCTGCCGGTGACGGGCTTGTGAAATCGGTGTACTTCCCCAACCGCTGGCTGCCGATGCGTGCGGATCTGTTCAACCGGGCAGCATGGCAGTTGCGCAACCGCGCCAATGTCATGATTTACGCGTGGATGCCGGTACTCAGCTATGACATGGACCCGTCCATTGCTCGTGTTGTGCGCTGGGACCCAAAGCAGGCCACACCGTATGTGGATCCGGACCAATACAAACGTCTGTCGCCTTTTGATCCCAAGGCACGCGCGCGCATTGGCGATATGTATGAAGACCTTGCCCGCTACGCCATCTTCGACGGCATTCTGTTCCACGACGACGCGGTGCTGACGGACTACGAAGACGCAGGCCCACTCGCGCTTGCCGCGTATGCCCGCGCCGGCATGCCGAACTCGATTGAAGCCTTGCGTGCAGATCCGGAAACCATGCATCGCTGGACTCGCTTCAAGAGTGGTTATTTGGTTGATTTCACCAAAGAGCTGGCTCAACGGGTTCGTGCCGTACGCGGACCGCAAATCAAAACGGCGCGGAATATTTTCGCCGAGCCCATGCTGAATCCGGAAAGTGAAGCCTGGTTTGCGCAAAACCTCGACGATTTCCTTGCCGCCTATGACTGGACAGCCCCGATGGCCATGCCGCTTATGGAGAACGTGGCACCGGGAAAAACCAACGCATGGCTGGACAGCCTTGTCGATACGGTTCGCAAGCGCCCCGGTGCCCTCGACAAGACCGTGTTTGAGTTGCAAGCCCGAGACTGGCGCACCGGCCCTGGCCGCCCAGAAGCCACGCCTGTCGATAGCGCAGAATTGGCCGGGTGGATGAACCGTCTGCAGCTTCGCGGCGCTCGCAATTTTGGTTATTACCCCGACGATTTCACGCAGGATCAGCCCCGGCTTCAGATAATTCGGCCGGCTATTTCAGACGCCTGGTATCCATTCCGATGATTGACCGAATACTTGCTTTTCTCGTCCTGTGCATCGTGCTTGGTACGCCGATTGGCTTCACGCTGATCCTGACCGGTCAGGCACTCCTGGGCTTCGTCTTCTTCTACCCGCTCTTCATGTCTGGCATTTGGATCGCGGGTGGCCTGTATTTCTGGTGGAACTGGGAACGAAAATGGAAATGGGGCAAAGAGCGCGACGTCCCCGTGCTGGCTGGCGACCCGCTGGTGTCGATTCTTATCCCTTGCTACAACGAATCGCACAACTGCGAAGAGACCATTCTGGCCGCACTGGGGCAGCACTACCCCAATATTGAAGTCATCGCGATCAACGACGGATCAAAGGACGACACGCCGGAGATCCTGGACAAGTTATCTGCCGTTCATCCACGCTTGCGCGTCATCCACCTGGACAAGAACCAGGGCAAGGCGATGGCGCTGCGCATGGGTGCGCTGGCCGCGCGCAGCGAATACCTGGTCTGCATTGACGGAGACGCCTTGCTGGACCCGGATGCGGCCGCGTTCCTGGTCGCACCATTGCTCAACAATCCACGTGTGGGCGTCGTGACTGGCAATCCACGAGTCCGCACCCGCTCGACGCTTATCGGCCGTGTGCAAGTGGGTGAGTTCTCGTCGATCATTGGTCTGATCAAACGCACGCAACGCGTCTATGGACAAGTGTTCACGGTGTCTGGTGTGGTCGCAGCGTTCCGGCGTCACGCGCTGGATCGGGTCGGCTACTGGAGCCTGGACATGATCACCGAAGACATCGATATCAGTTGGAAGCTGCAACGGGATCACTGGTCGATTTTTTATGAGCCGCGCGCCTTGTGCTGGATCCTGATGCCGGAAACCTTGCGTGGTCTCTGGAAGCAACGTCTGCGCTGGGCTCAAGGTGGTGCGGAAGTGTTCCTGAAGAACATGCGCTCAATCTGGACATGGCGTCACCGCCGCCTCTGGCCGTTGGTACTGGAGTTCTGCCTGTCCACAGGCTGGGCCTTCGCCTTTGGCTTGTCGGTGCTCCTGTGGATCGTAGGCCTGTTTGTGCCCATGCCCCCAAAAATGTACATCGCGACCTTGGTGCCACCGGCCTTTACCGGCATGGTGCTGGCGATGGTGTGCCTGGTTCAGTTTGGCGTGGCGGTCATCATCGAACGTCGTTACGAACCTAAATTGGCACGCTCTTTGTATTGGGTAATCTGGTATCCGCTTGCATACTGGATGATCAGTCTGTTCACGACTCTGGTTAGTTTCCCCAAAGTCATGTTGCGTGTGCGTCGCAAGCGCGCGCGCTGGACCAGTCCGGACCGGGGGATTAAAGCCCCGAAATCATCATGATCATTAATACTAAAAGATCGTACTTTGGTCTATTCCTCGACTTCGTACTCACCGCCATCGGTTGGGTTGCCTTCTTCATGCTTGCAGGCAGAGGCATTCTGTCCATTGTGGAGGGTCGTACCGCCGGTATCGATGTGCCGTTCTGGCCTTCATTTATTCCAACGGTGGAAACGCTCCTGGCGTATTTGCTGGTGGGCATCTGTAACGCTGCGGTCTTGTTCATTTGGGCGCTCTATAACAAGCGGCGCTTTGGTGGCATGGACCGTCGCCAGGCATTGCCAGCATTGAGCGACGACGAATTGACGGACAGTTTTTCCGTCACGCCCACGCAGTTGGAACAATTGCGTGGCGCGCGCATCGCCATCATTCACCATGCAGGCGACGGCGAGATTTCCGAGATTGAGTGCGGTGAATCGTTGCAACCGATCATGAGTAAACCCACGCTGTCGGTGGTGACCCCATTGCACGCAGGACGTGCTCGCTGAAGTCAAAAGGACTAGAGGAACTGCACCTCAAACGTTGGAAGGCCCAACCTCGTTGGCTTCGCCGCCATTGCTTTCTACCCGATGTCGTAGCGTGGGTGGAGCGCGAGCAATTCGAGGCATGAAAACGACTATTAAACGCGCGTAACCCG
>JBEBWV010000049.1:0-37081 GCA_040391965.1 Achromobacter deleyi
CTTGCAGGCCCCGCCGTTTCGCTCCAGCGAAACGTTGGAACCGTGTAGAGCAAACGCGGAGGATCAGGTGGGGCACTGGCGGGTACCAAGGTGCTTGCGGTTTCACCTGGCGCGGTCACCAGTATCGGGGCACCCGGGTCATGCTCTGCACCCAGGATCAGCGCAGGGCCAACTGCTACTGCACCCAAACGTGTGGCATCAGCGGCGACCGTGTTCAAGGCTTCAGGCAGGTATTCGCGAAACCGTGTGGTGGCGCGTAGGCGGTAACGAATAACGCGAGCACGCGCATCGCCAAATTCGTGATCATCGCCCCGCGCACGCGGTCGCTTTACCGGGTCATGCATTTGCGCCAGAACAGCGGCACTGAGGCTGATCAGATTGTCTCCATTTTCCGGCAACATCACCTCGCCCAGCACGCCATGAGATGACACCCTGACCGGACGCGGCGCTTCCGGCTTGTCTTCCCATTCTTCCCAGTCCGCCTCCACTTCTATTTTTCCGGTGCTCGGCCCATGCAGTTGAATACGCGCCAATAGTCGCGCGCGTTGTTCGCCTGGCTGTCTGTCGGCAGAGAGGCTTAAAAACTGAGGCTCGCACACGGGTTGCTGGGTGGCGTGCACCAAGACCAGTGAACGATATGGCGTCATCATCCAGGCGCAACCCAATAACGCCATTCGACGCACGCGAGCCTGCTCGCGCTCGTCCTGCACCCATTGCGGCAGGCCAAACGTGGCTATAAAACCTGGAGCGACAAAGCTCGAATAACGCAGCCGCACGACACGACCCTTGGGCACGAAAAGCGTGAGAACACGGGCGTGCTCGTCCCATGCAGGACGACCGTCGTCAGCATAGGTCTCGTCACACGGCGGGTCGGACACGGTCAACGGCCGCTCGGCGAGTACCAGCCGAAACCCCTGCGCGTCTGGCCAGGCTCCTGCGTTTGCCACCATCAGCACCCACTCTTCATTGGGCGCTTGCACGATGGCGGCACTGGGTCCCAACACCAGCGGCCCTGTAACGCCCGGCAGTACGTGACCGGATTCTGCGCGCAAGGCCATGCCGCCACAGGCGACGTCCGGCAAATAAGGCGTTTGCACGGAGGCTTCCCGGTGAATCACATACTGACCAGCGGCGTAGCGATCGCCAGTGGGGTTCTCTGAATCGGGCAGCTTCGGTGGCACCTCTTGCGTGGTCGCAACCGTCTTCACCGAACGGGGGGTGACAAGCTCGATATGGGAGGTGGGCGTCTCATCGAAAAGGGTGCCGGCTTCGCGTGCGGCTATCTCGTACGCCCGCTTGATATCTGCCGCATTGCTCCAAAGCGAATCGAACTGGCCGTGCGTCTCACATTGAAGCTGCGATGACTTCGGGGGCACAAGGTGCCGTTCGTTGCTGGCGGTGTATTCAAAGTCAGGCGTGGGTGATTGGGCGAGTGCGGCCAGAAAGCTCGCTGAACCCACGTAGGACGCGGCGTCTGCATTCCAATTGCTGCGAATCACCATACGCTCCAGTGACTCGCCCGCGCTCACTCTGGCTCGGTGCACCATGGCGGGCGGATCCAGGGGTTCAAAGCGCCAGTAGGTGACCGGGCGTGTCGCATTCACGTCGTCATCCAGCGCGGCATCATCAAAGGCCAGGCTATTACCCGCAAGATCGACCACACGAGCGCGAAACCGGTAGCTCATGCCAAACCGCAGGCGCGGCAAACTCCCCGGGACTGCACGGAACTGCACCGCCAACCCATTTCCACCCGACACGGCTTCGTCTTTTACCTCTTCTGGCGTCTCCGTCTGAACGCCAGTCGTCGGATCGTCCCGTGCACGCAAGGTTCGGCCAGGGCGGGGCACAACAAGACTCCAGCCTGCCCAACGAAAAAGAGATTCGTGCAAATAGTGATCTTCAGGATTGGCCGAGGAGGTGGCGGCGCCGCTGGAGGTCGATGCCCCTTTGACATAGCCTTCGTCGGCGGGCAAATCCGGTCCTTCCTGACTGCCCGAGTAGCGGTACGTGCCCGTGCGCCGACACAGAGATTGCCAGCGCTGGGGGTTGGCGTCCGCGTAGGCTTGCACGTCCACACGATATCCCCGCAATACATCTTCCGTGTACAGCACAATATTGCGCGCTGCCGCCGAGCCTTGCGCGAGCGCCTGGTGTTTCAGGTTTGCAGAGGCAGTGTTCTGTGCCACTACCTGCGCACGTCCCCGGCGTGCAATCCCCACACCGCACGAGCGCAGCGCGGCCACGGCTTGCTTGTCGCCTGTGGTGTAAGTCACAGCACCATCGGTGTCTGGCTTTAAGCTTTTCGCGACGAGGTTCTGAGCTGTTAACAGAAAGTTCACCGTCTTCAAGGCAGCACCGTCAGGGTCGACCTGATAGACATCAAAGCTGCTGCGCGACTGCGTAGTCCACTGGTCGTCGGCATAACGCAAGCGCAACATGCCGCGCTCATGGTCATCACTGCGCACACGAGTCGTGAAACGATTGGCGTCGGCCACCCATGCCGTGCTCGGACAGGCGTCGTCCGTGGTCGCCCGAGCTACGCCCCAGGCTAAATCCAGAGACATCAATCCCTGCACTTGAGCTGAGGCGCCCAGCGCCCGATCTACGGAAGAGTCTACTGGCAGCACGCAATCAATCACCAGACCCAGCCGGCGCAACAGATGCGGATAGTCAGCATAAGACGCGGTGATCTGATGAAAATCAAAAGTAGGAGCGGGCGGCGGTGGCGGCACATTCACCATGTCGGGACGGGTCTTGCTGCGCTCGGCGATACTTGGCGGATCGCGCCGATAGAAACGATTAGCCTGATACAGCGTGTATTCCGCCTGGCTGGTCCATAGCGTCATCGGGTCACTTTCTGCCAGCGGGTCGACTGGCTGCTGCCAGGTCTGGGGCAGCGTCCTTAATGGGAACTTGGCAGCGCTACGCGCATTTCCCTCGCGATCCGCCCCGGCACCGATGGCATCACCTTGATAGATGCTGCGCTTTCCGAACACCAGTTTGCGCAAGCGCGCCTCTACGCCTTTGGGGTCATCATCATTGAAGTAGCGGTCAAAACCTGGCGCCAGTTGTGGAACGCGACTGCCCCGCACGCCACCCACGATTACGCGGGTGCCAAGATCGGCCAACATCGCTTTCAGATTCGGATGCGCTTGTTCCCAGGGCAAGAGTGTGGGGTGCGTACTGGTGGCCTGTGTTGCCAATTGTCCGTAGTGCTCCCGCATCAAACCCAGCACATTCGCCACCGAGTAAGACAGCAGATTTACCTCGCTCATATTCTTGAACTCAAAACCGGCTACTGGCGTTTGCGCCGGTAGCAAGCGTCGCCAGAGTGCAGCATCGGGCAGATTCATGGGCTCCAGATCCAAGCGGTCTTGGCCTACGCGCAGAGTGAACTTCACGTGCGCCAGGGTCGCGGGCCAATCAAGCCAATCAGGGAACGCTTTGAGCAGCGCTTCGTCGGCGGCCTGAGGCGTCAAACGTGGAGACGCGACAATCGAGACGCAAAGTCTGCCCGCGTAGGGGCCGTCTTTGACGCGCCCGTTGGGCAGCACCGTCCATATGATGGTTTGCTGGGCCATGACCTCTCCTCAGGCAAAGGCTTCTGCGTATTCTCGCCAGGCGTATTCTGTGCTGTCGTCAATCAGTGCCAACTCTTGTGGAAGTGGCAGCGCGGGTTGCACACCCATCAAGTCCCGGAATGCTGGGTCGCCGTTAGAACCGGCGAATTTCTTCTCGCACGTAATAGTCACGCCCACTGAAAACATGAACACATCAATTTCAATGGTGAGCTTTGCTATCCCAGCGCATTTGCCGCTAGCGGATTCGTAGCGCAATTCCAGATACAGCTCAATAGATACCGAAACAATGCCCAGCACGCTCACACAACCGCCCATGCGGAAGTACCCGGCCAGGGTGCAGTTCTTGTTTTCCATGCGGAAATAGATGCCGGCCATCACATGCACGCCACCGGACGCTACCCCCAGATTTACCGAAATGCTGGCGCCAAACTCCAGCGCGGCCTCCATGATTTGCACGCCACCCGGATCGATGGTGATGCTAAAGAATCCTCCGCCGCCAAACATGCACACGGATAGATTGAACGGCTGTTCACGCGAACAAAAATTAAATCGCACGGCCAGCGGCTGGCCAATAAACGGCACCGTGAACCCGGCACCCAGGCTGAGGTTGGAGAGGTTGAAGACCCCGATGGCCAGCGCAGGCAAGGCCACGCTGAAGCCCGCGTCGATACCCTGAGGCGTGATGTCCAGATGAGGGGGGTCAGAAAAACCATCCAGCGGTATCAAGTCACGCAAGGTCTCGACAAACGAGAGGGGACCGACGAACTTGATATCGGTCAGCAGCACATCGACGACCATCTTGGCGCCTGAATCCACCCGGAACTCAATCTTCTCGAAGTTGAGCTCCATAAAGCTGGCAGGGGCAATCAGTACCAGATCAAAGTTCTTCAATGAACAGACCACCGACATCGTCGGTGCACTTTGACCGTTTTTGCGAACACGGGCCTGCACCGCCACCAGGAATCCTTTGGGGTCATTTGCCTTAAAAATGGGAGACCCGGCGGGCCAGTTCTTGACCTGTGGATTCCAATCGAAGCGCAGCGTCAGTTCATCACCCGTCAGCATCTCAAGAATATCGGTAATCGCCTGCGCGCCTTGCAATACCTGAGCAACGGCGTCGATGGCGGTCAACGCGGTCTGTCTGGGGGCACCTTCCATCAGACGTGCAGCGGCCAAGGTGTCACGTACCGGCGTCAGGGCAGCGCCCACCGCCAAAAGACGCGTTTTCATCAAGACTGGATCTGCGAACAAGGTATCGATCTGGTCTGGGTGGCCCACGATATCTTTCAGCGCATCAAAGAGGAGGCGACCTTGCGCGATCAGGGTAGGCACTAGCGCGACATCTTGAGCGAAGGAGCCTGCGACCTGTGCGGCCTGCAATAGATTCTGACTCAGGCCGGAAGGTAAAGCGACGCCCGCTACCCGCGCACGAGCGCTTGTCTGCACGTTAAGTGCCGCTGCCGTGATGGCGGCTAACGCACTCGGCAAGCCATTCAAGGCGGGCGCGGTATCGATAGGCTTATCGAGCACGCTGGCCAGCACGCCGCTCGCAGAAGCCAAGGCAGTCTTCAATTGTGTAGCGCTGGTTTTGGCATCCGCGACCAGACCGGCGGCATAAACGGCGCTCTGATTCGCAAGATCATCCAGTGTTGCTTGCTGGGCAAGCACTGCGCCAGACGCCACGCGCGCGGGTTGATCCGCCAGATTCGAGACCAGCTCGAACAAGTGAATGAGGTCGTTTATCAGGCTCTCGACCTTGGTGCCGGCTTCTGACGCGAACTTGGGGATGCGATCTGGTGCAGACGTCAAATCGAGCACGTCCTCAATGACCGCGCCTAGTGGTATGCAACCGAAAAGTAGGGGTAACGGAAAACCTGACAGCGTGCTCGGGAAGGCGTCGTCGCTGCTCATCTTTCCGGCGATAAAAGATGCCACGTTGCCTGTCACCGGGCCGGTCAGCCGCGATACCGCGCTGGGTCGCATATTGGGTTGAACAAAACCACCTCCGCGATCCCCTTGCGTTGAGAAGTCCAGCGTCGCCATGCCATCTTCGGGCAAGACATCGAGATAGACCTCGCCCTTGTTACCAGGGTCAAAACCCGATTTCAGATAATAGGCATTCCAGCTGACGTTGTTCGATTTGCTGCTGCCCAATAACTGCGATAGGGCGGCGATCTGCACTTTGGCCTGGAGCACCCCGGGGTAAAAAATGGGACCAGACAAATCCTGGCTGTACGCTTGCAACTGCAGATTGCCGATTTGTGCGAAAGCGTCGAACCTCATGGTCACGATCTGCGAGCAGGTGTCGCCTGCTTTGACGCTCAGCGCCATGGCAACGCGCTGTCGGTTCAAATTAGCACTTGTGTCGTCGACGCGAGAGTCTGCGTTCCAGTTTTCACAAGCTTCTTGCGCCGCCGCCTCGGCGGCTGGAAAGTCTGGCCTCAATCGTTTGGCGGTTTGCGAAAATTTCCGTGGGCTGGCTTTTGAGTCATCCATGAAAATCGCAGGTAGCGAAAACGACACTTTCCGTCCGTCCAGATCGGTCGCCACATAATCGAATTTGAACGGCAGACTATTCACGCAGGGCCAGAACATGACCTGGCGGTAGTTGGAAATTTTGCTGCGTGTGCTGCTCGGATCATCCAGATTTGGCGTCACCGTGGTGATCAAGCGCACGCTCGAAAACGGCATCTTTCGATGCAGATAAATGGTTTTTTCACGGTTTGTGAGATCGGTATTGGCGAATAGTCGCTCCGGCTGTCGGACCACGATAAACAGGCGTTGGCGCAAATAGGCCACATTGCCCGCGACACTCGGATGGAACTTTCGTTCGCTGACTTTGATCAGGGCCACCCGATGACCAAAGGGCACCAGAATGCCCCTGTAGACCACGCGAACATAATGGTCCCGGCCCATCGTTGTGCGTTGTGTCCACTCCTCAAGCGGCATCCCTACCGGGTCCCACGCGCCGCGAGAATCCAGCCACGCGCCCAGGGCCGACAACATCAACAGATTGGTGCCAATAGGCTCAGGCGAATAATTCGACATCGATGCGTTTGACGACAAATGCGCAATCTGGAATCGGTCGTAGTCTTCCAGCGGCATCCGAAACGGCATTTTGTTCGGTAGCGGCAATACCGGAGGGTTTTCCGGCGACACCGGTGTCGGATAGCTCGCCGACATGGATTGAGTAGAACCCTCGCCGGTCAACGCCCAGACAGCGCGTACGGTACGTTGCGGATCTGGATTAGGCGACTCAATGAGATCTTGGCCGGGTACAGGAGCCACAAGGCGCGAGTGCCATAACTCGGTGTGACGTGTCTGTTCTGACGTCCCAGGTGCCACCGCGTGACGCCAGCGCTCGGACGCGTAAGGACTGAGGATGAGCCGCCACGGAAGTTCAATAGCGGTTTGCTGCGGCGTCGGATTAGCGGGCGTTTTGCCAATACGAAGTGCCGGCACTTGACGCACTTTGGGTAGTGTCAGTAGCGGAAAGGCACGTAACCCGAATCCTCCGCTGGCTTGACGCAGTTGCAGCGTCGTTGTGTCTTGCATTGCTGCGATGCGCAGTGTGCGAAGGGCATAGCTGGTCATGGCGGCCAACTGTCTGACGGGTATAAGACCCGCTGGGATATTGAATAGGTCGCTGAAATTGACCTTCGGTGCAGCTGGCGCCGGCGGCCGGGCATTAGCGCCCACGGCCAGTGGCAAGGTCTGCATCGCATCAAGCACGCCTTCGAGCGTGTAGTCGATGTCAAAGCCATCAGGCACGCTGAAGGCCAAGCGCGATTCTCCCGCGATCCGCGCTCGCACGGGTGGTGGGGGCAGGGGGTCCGTGTCGGTACCCGGGTTTCCTGACGCTGAACGATCGGGCCATGGCAGCGTTGGCGGCTTGACTCCGGTGGCGGCGGTTTCGAGAAACGTCTGTTCCACGATCGATTGCGGCGGAAAATGCACCACCAGGGTCGCAGGTCCATTGCCTTTTACCAACCTCGGGGGGCTCCCAGCCTGAACATTCAGGTTCTGCCACTCCAAGCGCAGTACGACAAAATCGGCGGGGCGCACGACTGCCGCACCGGCTCGACTTCGGTCAAAGAAATTTTTGTTGGGATTGAAAGGCTGTGTGGGGAACTGCGGAAAGTTGCTGCCAATCACGACATCAATATTCTGTTTCTTCTTCGCTATCACCCGCTGGCCGCTTGGCGTGTCAATTGGCACCCCACCGGGAACGCGCTTGATCGTGACCATGCCTGTTCTCCTGCCTGAAGGAACTTATTCCTACATGAACCTGAACAGAACTGCCTCAATCGCGCAAATTTAGCGTTCGAAAAATAGAGGGTCAAGCAGAGTTACACGCGTTACGCAATGCCCTGAATGTACGGTTATGAGAGGGACAGATTAGCTTTGACAGGAGTGGTGCTGGAACTTGAGTCAAACAGAGGGCGCGGAATGCCACATTCAGGAACCCCCTGGATCTCCATGCGCTTGGCACAGGCCGCGCCACTACGGCATGCCAAGCCATCCTGTAACGCCTACGTAAATTCCAACGGCAATCATCAATACACTGGACAGATAAGGTGCGCGTTTGGCCATGTTGGCCAAACCGCTGAATCGCCGGGTGGCGTGGCGCAGGCTGAAGGCGGTGAGCGCGCCCACGCTAACCAGTGTGATCGCCAAGCCTATCGAAAAGCAGAGCACCAATGCTGCACCCAGCGTGAATTCCTTGAGTTGCAAACAGAGCAGCAAAACGGTGATGGCTGCAGGGCAGGGGACTAAACCGCCGGTAAGGCCAAACATGGCAATCTGCCAGTTAGTGACGTTTCTATCTGCAAATCGATGACGAATATCAGCGGCGTGCGCAAGCTGGTGCGCATCCTGAACATCGGATGTTGAGACGTCCAGGCCCCGTCGTTCTTCATGGCGATGATGATGTTGATGGGAGTCGTCGAGCGATACGTCATGTTGATGCGTCACTTCGACATGGGCGGCGCTGTGAGCGTGTTGGTGTGGATGCTCGTGATCGGTGTGATGATCGTGTGCCTTCACAGGTTGTGAAGCTTGCTCGCGCCAGGTGCGCCAGAACATCCACGCAGCAATTGCCATGATGATGATCCCTGACGCGAACTGAAAATAGGGTTCCAGTTTTTCTGCATCGACGCCGCGCCAGAGATACATGCCGCCCAGACCGATCGTCCAGACAATAAAGGTATGAGAAATCGTGGCGGTTATACCCAGGAGAACGGCCTGTCCGATACTGCCTCGAATGGCAACGATGAACGCGGCCATCATGGTTTTGGAGTGGCCGGGTTCCAGGCCGTGCAGCGCGCCTAAGAGAATCGCGCTGGGAATGAAAAGCCAGGCGTGCGCGGTGCCTTGCTGGATGAGTTCGGAAAAGGAAAGCATGGTTCGTTGCCGCAAAAGGAGGTCGACTGATTTTCCTGAACCTCGCCCAGTCGACTACGCCTGCGCACTGCGCTTGCGTACGACATACACCACGCCGTTCGCATCCGTGATCGCACCAAACTCTTGGGCGACGGTGCTATAGGAATCATCGGTATTGCACGAGTTCACGAATTCAATCATATCCCCCCTGGGAGGATACTAATCGGAAGACCCTTGCGTGGGTGTAGTCATCTTGCTTGGATAGTTCCTGTTGGCAATTATCTAAACTTGTCGACAATAGATAACATTATGATCAAAGGTGAAATCACTTATCGCGAGCGCGCACGTAGTCTCACCCGAGACAGAGGCATTGCACGCGCACGCGCTTTTAAGGCTGCAGGCATCCCATTGATTTACCTGAAGCGGATGACCGATGCTGGTGAACGGGTCCGCATCGGACGCGGTCTTCATCAGGAGCCGGAACGGGTCGGTGAGGACGTCCAACACGATCTGGCAGAAGCCGCCCGCCGCGTGCCAAAAGGCGTCATCAGTCTCCTCAGCGCCCTTCGATACCACGAACTCACGACCCAATTGCCGAGGGCGATGCGGAGCCTGCCACTATCTTTGAACTCTTCACTCCTATCTGCAAAACTGAGGTCTCCGACGACGGCATTGTCTTTAACGCCTCCACATTGAAGATCGAGGCGGTGCGCGAAGCTGATAGGTGCCAGGGCGCGCAATTGACGTTAGAGGGGGAACTCGCCAAGGCGCTTATCCATGTGCAGGTGGACATCGGCTTTGGCGTCCGCGTTTACCCAGCCCCGACACGTCAGACCTTTCCAAGCCTTTTGTCCGGCATGCCTGCTGCGAACATCCTGATGTACTCGCCTCAAATCCCCAAATAAGCGCGCCGTACCTCAGGGTCGTCTATCAGAGCCTTCGCCGGACCGCTGTGCACGATGTGGCCAGTCTCCATGACATAACCTCGATCTGCCCCCGACAGCGCCAAATGAATGTCTTGCTCAACCAGCAGCACAGTGACGCCGTCGCGTTGAATGTTGGCCAGCACCTCCATTAACTGCTCGACCACCACGGGTGCCAGGCCCAGACTCATTTCGTCGACCATCATCAGCACGGGCGCGGCCATGAGCGCGCGCGCCATTGCGCACATCTGTTGTTCGCCGCCTGACATGCTGCCAGCCAGTTGCCGACGTCGATCTGCCAAGCGTGGAAACAGGCCATAGATTTTTTCCAGATCGCGCCCGATGGCTGGTTTGTCAGTCCGCCGGTAGGCCCCCATCAGTAGATTGTCTTGTACCGTCATACGGTCGAAGAGTTGCCGTCCTTCGGGCACTTGAACCATGCCGCAGGCGAAAGCCTCATCCGGAGCAGCTTGCGACAACTGTCGACCATTCATAACAATGCTTCCTGTGCAGGGCAGCACGCGAGACAGGGCGCGCAACAGCGTCGTCTTGCCTGCACCGTTGCTGCCGACCAGAGCCACGATCTCGGCGCGCCGTACTTCCAGCGATACCTCATGCAACACCGGCAGCCCGCCGTAGCCTGCGCTCAAGCCCTCTACCTTTAACAGCGGGTCGTCAGCGGCGTTCATGCGCGTTTCTTGCCCAGATAGGCTTGAACAACTTCCGGATTCGCCAGGACCTCATCCGGCAAACCATCCGCGATCTTCTCACCGTGATGCAGCACCAGCAGTCGATCCGACAAACTCTTGATTGCCTTGATAACGTGTTCGATCACCAGCACGCTGATGCCCGAGTCGCGCACCTTGCGGATGACCTCGATGACTTCATCAATCTCCACAAGGTTCAGCCCCGCCATTACCTCGTCGCACAGCAGCACTTTGGGCTGCATGGCCAAGGCCTTGGCAAGTTCCAGGCGCTTGCGCCCCGGGCCGCCAAGTTCGTCGGCCAATTGGTCGACAGCGCGTCCCAACCCAACGAAATCCAGGCAGGCGCGTGCTTGTTCACGTGCGAGCGCAAGCTTCGGTTGGCCCCCACCTCGGCCAAACAATGCGCCCACGGCCACGTTGTCCAGCACCGACAGGCCAGGGAAGGGCCGCATTATCTGGAAAGTTCGTCCAATACCCAATCGGGCGCGCTGGTAGGCGGGCAGATTGTTGATCAGTTTTCCCTGATAGAAGATTTCACCGTGCGTTGGCGCCAACGTGCCACTAATCAAGCTGATCAACGTAGTTTTGCCAGCGCCATTGGGGCCGATTAAACCCAGAATCTCGCCTTCGGCCAGCGTAAAACTGACCTGATTCACGGCCACCAAGCCAGCGAAGCGGCGCGTCACGTTGCGCACGTCAAGAATGGCAGTCATAGCCTGTGCGCCCGAATGTTCTCAATGAAATAACGCCAGCCCGTCTTGCGAAAGCGCCGTAATAGATCCGCCAGACCGCGCGGCATCAGAACCACCCCAGCGACAATCACCACGCCGAAAAACAAGCCAGCAACGCTCGTGATTTCGCTGGATAGCAGCTCCGACACCGCCGAGAGCGAGAAAGCACCCACCACGGGACCGAGTACCGTACCCGCACCACCGAACACCGCCATGATGATCATTTTCACGTTCAAACTGATGTCAAAGGCGCTTTCCGGATCGAGGAAGGTAATCCAGTACGCATGAATGCCGCCTGCCAGGGCACTGAACACACCCGACAACGCAAAGGCCGCGACTTTGTAAAGTGTGGTGTTCACGCCCATGACCGCCGCAGCTTCCTCGTTCTCTCGAATCGCGATCAGCCCAAAGCCGAATCGACTGCGCGTCAACCAGGCAACGCTTAAGGTGGCCAGCACCAGCAGTCCCAAGGCCAGTTCGTAGAACAGCGGATCGTTGTTTAGCGGTGGCAATACCAGCCCGATGTTGCGACCTGCCAACGGCACATTGGACACAATTGCGGTCATGACTTGCGCCAGCGCCAGCGTGGCAATCGCGAAATAATGGCCTCGCAATCGCAGCACGGGAATGCCCAGCAAGACAGCAAACGCCACCGCCAGCGCCACGCCAAACAGCAAGCCGACCCAGAACGGGAGGGACCACTGCACCATCGCGATAGCAACCCCGTAGCTGCCCAGGCCATAAAACACCGAGTTGCCAAATGACGCGTAGCCGGTATAGCCGCCGATAATGTTCCAACCTTGAGCCAGTACCGCAAGCAGCAGAGTACTTATGCCAAACTGCACCAGCACGTCGGAGCCATACCAGGGCACACCAGCCAATAGCACGACTGCGAGCACGACCAGGGCAGTGCGAAGCGCTTTCATGTTGTCTTGCCCAGCAGGCCGCCCGGCCGCAGAATCAGCACCAGCACCAGGATGCCGAAGCTGGCCACGTCCGCGAACGTCGGGCCGACATACAACATGGTGAGTGACTCGATGATGCCCAGAAACAAACCGCCCACCAGCACGCCCAGTGGGTTGTCCAGTCCGCCAATGATGGCAATGGCGAACGACTTGGCGGTAAGCGTTGCACCGATATACGGATTAATCTGCGACACCGTGCCATACAGACCGCCCGCTGCGCCCGCGAGCGCCAGGCCCAGCCCAAAGGTGACGGCGTAAAGATGGCGGGGTTCCACCCCATACAGGCGAGCGGCCACCAGATTCTGCGCGGTGGCCCGGATGGCGCGGCCAAGCCTGCTATGCAACAGAAACAGCCACATGCCTGTTGTCAGGATAAGTGCCACGCCGAACGCAGCGAGTCGTGCGACCGGCAGAGTCACGGGACCGAAAGTGAAGCTATTGCCCGCATAGGGGGGGTTGATGGTGCGAAAGTCTGCTGAGAACGCCAATTGAGCCAGATAGGTCAGCACAACTTCCAGGCCGAACGTGATCAGTAGCGTATTGAACATGGGACCGCGCACCACCAGGTTCAGCAAACCGCGCTGCAGCGCATAACCCAGCGCAAACATCACCACGGCGGTAATAGGCAAACTCAGAAAAGGATCGATGCCCAGATCTGTGTACAAATACCAGGAAAGGTAAGCCCCGAGCATGATGAATGCACCATGCGCCAGATTGACGATGTTCAGCACCCCCCAGACCAGTGCCAGGCCGAGCGCCATGACGGCGTAGAGCCCGCCTAGCAGGACGCCGTTCACGAGGATTTGCGCAAGAAGGTCCAAAGTATGGTCCTGGCCGCAGCAAAGAACTTAGCGCGCGTTCCAGGCCGGCATGGGATATTTAGGTTGAGTGACGAACCCTTTGGCACCGTAAACTTCAGCCAGTTTTTCGCCTTGCACCTGAATCACTACCTGTGGGAGGTCGATTTGGCCTTGCGCATCAAAGGCGACCGGGCCATACAAGCTGTCGAACTTGATTTTTGCCAATGCGTCGCGCACTTTCTGCGGGTCAGTGGAATTGGCACTTTCCATCGCTTGAACCAAGGCCTCGACGTCGGCTACGCCGGAGGCGGCGTGATAGTCAGGGTCATACCCGAACTTTGTCTTGTACGCCTGGGCGAATTGGTCGGCGTCACCAAACCAGCGATCTTTAAGGGCAGTGGAGGGCAACCACGCCGTCATTCCGAAGGCGTAGTCAGCATCCTTACCCAATGCGCGACGAAAATCATCAGATGGCACGCCCACCGTAAAGGAATACATCTTCGGGGCGACCGCCAGGCTCTTGGCTTGCCGCACAAAATTCAAAATCTCGGTTTCATGACCCGCCACCAGGACCGCATCCACATTCTTGCTCTTGATCTGCGACAGCAAGGTATTGAAGTCCGTGGCATTGGTGCTGTAGCGTTCGTCCATCACAATCTTCATCCCGGCCGCCTTCAGCATGGGACGAGTACCGTCTGCGACCGACACGTCGAATGAGTCATCGGCGTATAGCAAGGCCACGCTGGTTGGTGCAGGTTTGAGCTCTTTGAGCATCGCGACCGTGCTGCCAAAGTAGTTGCTCGCGGGCGCGAGCGTGCCGAATATGTACTGAAATTTGCGAGCGAATATCTGGTCGGATGCCCCTCCGCCTTGAACCATCGGCACTTTGTACTTTTCCGAGACTGCCGAGTCGGCCAGCGCGAAATTACTGGCGAAGGGCCCCAGCAGCAAATTGACCTTGTCCTGCGTTACCAGTTGCGTGTATTGGCGTACGCTAAGATTCACGTCAGACTGGTTGTCATAGATTTTGAGCGCTAATTGATGCGGTACCCCCGCTATTTTCACACCGCCTGCGGCGTTAATTTTGTCTACCGCCATTTGATAGGCATCGCGATAGTAGCGTCCCGTGTTGGCGACGGGCCCGGTCAACTGCACCGAGGCGCCAAGCACCACGGTCTGGGGATCAGCCGCATCAACCGCGCTGGTAAACAGCACGAGCATCACGGCCGGAAGGACGTGCAATAGTCTCCGAGACATGGTGATGTCTCCTTTGGGTTCTTGTGCGTACCATTCTGGAACCATGGCGTTGACGATGACCTGAACTGATTCGTCGCTAAATCAATGATTTGCATGCCAAGGCGTAGAGCGCCCGGGCTGTCACCGGTATGATTAAGCAGCCTATATTGCCCTGGAGCACCGATTGAACCTACGTCCGCCTTTCGATCTCGCCCGAATTCTGCTCGTGGTCATCATTCTTTCTGCACTGATGGTGGGCAGCCTCTATATCTTGAACCCCTTCATACCCGGGCTCATCTGGGCAACCACTATCGTTGTGGCGACCTGGCCGGTAATGCTGGCTGTGCAGCGCCGTTGTGGCGGACGTCGCTGGATTGCTTCCCTGATCATGCTGCTCATGCTGCTGGTCGTGATCGTATTGCCCTTGTACCAGGCGATTTCCACCCTGGCATTGCATGGCGGTGCCATCATGGCGGCGGTCAAAAGCTTGCCGGAGTACGCATTGCTCGCGCCGCCCGTCTGGCTTCACAACATTCCCATCGCTGGGCCCCGAATGGCACTCGAATGGCAAACGCTGTCTGACGCAGGGGCGGGTGGTCTGTTAGCAAGACTTGAGCCTTACATAACGATCGCCGCGCACTGGCTATTGAGCCACGCTGCCATCGTCGGGGTCTTCGTAATGCATATGGTCATCACCATCATCATTGCGGGCATTCTGTACAACCAGGGCGATAAGGCGGCGGAAGTCGTCAGCCGTTTTGCAAACCGTCTGGCAGGTCAACGCGGTGTGGCCGCTGTCAAACTGGCAGGTCTGGCCATTCGGGCCGTGGCACTCGGCATCGTCGTTACCGCTGTGGTGCAGTCAGCACTGGGGGGCATTGGCCTGTGGGTCGCTGGAGTGCCTGCCGCTGGCGTCCTGACTGCTCTCATGGTGATGTTGTGCCTGGCACAATTGGGCCCCTTATTACCCATGCTCGGCGGGGTAGCGTGGTTGTTTCAGAACAACATGAAACTGGCCGCATTACTTTTGCTGATATGGGCCATCTGTGTCGCCATGTTGGACAACGTGTTGCGGCCCATGCTGATCAAGCGCGGCGTGAACCTGTCAATGCTTCTTATCTTGTCCGGTGTGTTGGGCGGGATGTTCGCATTTGGGATCGTCGGTCTGTTCATCGGACCGGTCATTCTTGCGGTGACCTGGACGCTGGTCAAAGCATGGATCGAGGAAATACCCCCCTTGCCAAGCAGTAGTGATCCGATTGCATTGATAACAAGCGATAGCGGGGCAACAAGTGATAAGGACAACTTGGGCTGACGCTCAGGGCTCGAACTCGCCTTTGTGCGAAGCATGTGTCCATCCACTCTTTATCGCCACGGTTCGGAGGTTTAGCTTTTTGTTCTGGATCTTTCTCTCTTGACGCTATCGCCGCCGCTATCGGCACGCCGCCGCCAACTATTGCAACTGCTCGCGCTGGGAGCGCTGGCTCCTCTGGTCGCTTGCTCATGGCGGCCCAACATGAACGGCACCTTTGTGCAGCTATGGCGCAGCCATTTGACATTAAGCCGCGCAGAATGGCGGCAGCGGCTCACGGCGACACGCCGACTCGGTTGCCGTGAAATTTTCCTGCAATGGGTGGGTGTAACGGGTGGGGCCAATGGCGATTGGAATGCCCCGGACGCCTTTGTGGAAATGATCTTCGACGAGTCAGAGCGCCTGGGTTTGGGTGTGCACGTTGGGTTGCCCTACGACGAACGGTGGTGGAAAGTACTTGGGATGCAAGACGACCTGGCGGTCGCGCGCTATCTTGACGAGCTTGGCTCTCGGGGAGTGGACTATATCGCCTCGGCGCCGTGGCCAACACGCAAGGGCTTTCGTGGCTGGTATATCCCCTATGAGCTGGAGCAGTACAGTTGGGCGACGCCCGCGCGTCAGGAACTGCTCCGGCCTTGGCTATCGGCCTTTTCGAATGCCTCGATCACACATGGTGGTCAGATACCCGCTATCTCCACCTATCACAGTCGGCTCCAAACAGAGGGTTCTCTTGTCACGCTTTGGCAGACCATTCTCGATGCTGTGCAGCTACGCCCGATGATTCAAGACGGCGTTGGCGTGGCCGGGATTGCCAACTATAAGGCCTTGGCACCGTTGCACAAGATGCTGCTGGCGCGCGGCACGCCTTTCGACTTGATTCTGGAGTTGTTCGAGGAGCAATCTGATGCCAAGAGCGACGGCACTGAATTCAAGGCGAAATCCGCACCTTTTTCTCGCGTCGAGCAGCAGTTTCAAATCGCTCGCGGCTATGGCGCGAGCCGTGTGGTGGGATTCTCCATTGATCCCTGGGTAATTGGCGACACACCTGAAGCGCGCGCATTACTGAAAGCCTGGCAATGGGCTCGCCTCTGACGCCAGCTACCGCAAGATCAAGCCGCTTCGATCAGTTCAAGCAGGTGCCCATTCGGAAGCAGCAGAAAAACGATACGCCGTCCGCCAAACGCCACTGCACTCGCTGGCTCCGCGATGCGCCTGGCGCCCGTGCCCTCCAGGGTGACTAGCGCTCGATCAAAGTCTGTTGTCTCGAACGCCTGGTGGTAAATCTTGTTGCGTCGTTTAATAACGCCTTCGACGGGGGAGTCTTGACTGGTGGGCGTAAGCAGCTCCAGTCGGGGGCCTGGGCCCACGAGAAATCTACCCCGCACACGCTGAACCGGATCGTCAAACTCCGGCCCCTCCTGGACGTAGCCCAAGGTTTCCCAATAGCGCTGCTCTGTGTCCAGCTTGCGGCACGCAACGCCTAAGTGATGAAAGGTGCAGCCAAGAGTAGTAAGCATAATGTTCGCGTAGCGGTCGGTCAGAATTGGAAGTACAGAAATCTTGCCGTCTTGTGCAGGTTCAGCATGCAATAGAACAAGATCATGCCGCTGACGAGTGCCCAAGCCACTGTGGGACGCCAGCGCAGCCAGCGCGGTGCCACGTCATCCACGCCCTCAAGCGATGGCGTATAAACGCTCATGATTTGATTCGAGTTCGGAGCGCACCACACGACGAGCAGCAGGGCAAGTATCAGTAAGCCTTGGCTCCAGCGTTCAATCAATAACCGGATCACTTGCGTTGTGGTCCAGTCATCTGCGCCACCAAATAGGCTATGAAAGGGAAACAGGACAGGTTGCAAGGACTCCACTCCGTGCAGTCCTATCATGCCGCCGATAATTGAAAAGGCGTCTGCAGTACTGTGGGCACGAAAGAAGAGCAAGGCAACGACGACGCAGAGGAATGTGAGCAAAACAAAAGCTGAATTCAGGAAGAAGCCAGGCGCCTTACTGCGAGCAGGGCCAAACTGGCGCCACGCGTGGTTGACCGTGAGATACGCACCATGCAACAGGCCAAAAATCAGGAACTGCAAACCTGCGCCATGCCAGACACCAGCCAGCCCCATGGTCAACACCGTTGGGAACAGGACCATGCCGCTGAAACCACGCAGGGTTTTGGTGGCCTTGCGCCCCACAGGCAATCCCTTTTGTGCCCGTGCCCGCGTGATTGTCAGCGCGATGGGGTTGTAGAGATAGGCGGTCAGATAGCGGGTCAGCGTCATGTGAAAACGCTGCCAGAATTCGATGATGCCGGTCGACTTGTACGGGGAGTTGAAATTTAGCGGAAAGCTGATGCCGAACATCTTGGCCAGGCCCATGGCCATATCGGAATACCCCGAGAAATCGAAATAAAGCTGCAGGGCATACGCCAGGGCCGTACCCCATGCTCCCAGCAGTTGCTGGTCTGCAGGTTGGTTGAAACCGGCCTCCGCCCACGGTGCAATGCTATCTGCCAAAAGCACTTTTTTTGCCAGGCCAATCACGAAGAGTGTTGCGCCGATAGACAAATTCTCGGCCTTGAGACGATAATTTTCGCGATTTGCAAACTGCGGCATCATCTCTTTGTGATGCAGGATTGGGCCAGCAATCAGGTGCGGAAAAAAGGTCACAAAGAGCACATAGCTTACGAATCCGCGCTCTTTTACGACGCCTGCGCGACAGTCCAGCAGATAGCCTAGTTGCGTGAACGTGAAAAATGAGATGCCCAGTGGCAGGATCATTTCGCTGACGCTATGAGACACCAGTCCATAGCTGCCCAAAAAACCAAGCAGTGCGACCAAATACTTGTAATAGAACAACAAAGATAGGTTTGCAACAATGCCGCAAACCAAGATCCAGAGCTGGAGGCGTTGACGGGATTCGGTCGCCAGAATGCCCAGACTCAGTATGTAGTTAAAAGCGATGGATGCCAGAAGGAGTACGACGAAACTTGGATCCCACCACCCGTAAAAAATCAACGATGCCACGCACAGCCATGCCGCGGCTGCCAATGGCTGCAAGGCTCCTAAAAGATAGTATCCGCCCAGTGATAGAGGCAAAAAAATAAGTAAGAACGGCAGCGAGTTGAACAGCATACTGGGCGGAGTCTAGAAAAAGAGAATGAGGCGGGAGGACGCTACGCTGCTTATGTCCGGGCGGCGAGCTGCTTGCGAATAAGCGCAATCAGTTCGCCAACGTTGTGCAGACCTTCCACTTCAGATGTCTTGAAACGTATGCCAAAGTGCATTTCGGTTGCCACCATGATGTTCACGTTACTCAAGGAATCCCAAGCCTCGAAGTCGGCTGCGCTGGATTCTGGCGTGATAACCACGCTGTCGTCATCGAAAACGTCGCGGAAAATGTCCGTAAGGGCATTCAGTATCTCTGCATCTGTCATGTCATGCTCTCCTGATTGTCATAGCTGCGGTGTGAGGTGTAAAAGCGTCAAGGTCCAACACCCATTGCGTGGCGCTTTCATGTTCGTTCAATAGAGAAAAGCCGAGTGAGCGGTAGTGATCCTTGACCATGCCGTTTTTGGGCGTAGGCAGATACTCACCTATCAGTCGCTTGGCGCCAAGCTTGCGCGCTTCGCTGACCAACACGGACAGCGTTGCACGCTCGACATCTCGCCCCAGGACTCGGCAACTCATTAGCCACGAGTCGATGCGCCAGTCGCCGGAGTCTGCGATCGGCAGCGCAGCAACAATGGCAATGATGCCGTTGTCGCCGAAACTATCTTTCAACCGGAAATGCAACAGTACGGCACGTGGGTCGTGCATCATCTCCAGAACCTCATCCTGACCATGCCTGCGGGTGGTCAGGTTGAACTGATTGGTCTTTCCAATGAGCTGCACAATTCGCTGTAAATCCGTGGCATTGAACACATCCCATTCGAGCACCATGTTCAAGCTTTGCAAATAAGATGCCAGATCCTGACCACTGGTACGCAGCGTCTCACGTTCAATATTCGCTTGATACTGGTGGCCACGTTCGCGGTCTTCAGGCGTGAGCGAAACTGCCTCGAAATAGCCAGCCCTTGACACGCAGGCGCCGTAAAACGCGGGGTCGTCAGGCAACTCGGGCACGCGCACCATAGGCAATTCACGACGAACCAAGTTGCGCTCGAAAGGGTTGTCGTCTACGAAAACGAGGGAGTCCAGGCCAATGTTCAAGCGTTGCGCGATGCTGCGCAAGTTGCTGGCCTTATCTTGCCAATTCGCAACAAAGCATGCGATATCCTCGCGCTTGAGCACCATTTCAGGATGCGATGTAAACGGAAGCAGCGCGTTCGCTTCGTCGTTTTTCGAGCAGACCGCCAAAATGATGCCGCGTTTGCTCAGATCACGGGCGTAGCGTTGAAATGACGCGAAGGCCTCGCCTTCACCGTTCCCTTGCCCCAGCACAATTTTCTCGACACCGTCGTCGCCGATCACACCACCCCATAAGGTGTTGTCAAGGTCAAGCACCAGGCATTTCGCGCTGAGGCCCAAGCGCGCGCCGATCAAGCGGGCAACATTCTCGCCATAAGCCGGTGCGGCTTGCGGAGAGACATACTGCTTGGCTCTCAGCCACAAGCGCGGGTCATGCCAGGCCAGTAGGCCGTCCTGCTCACATTGCTCGTCGAGCGCGAGAATATCCACGCCTTCTTCATCTGCAGCCTGGCGCATTGCTGTGTTCAGGCGACGGGTCATCCACGCGCCCGCGCCGGGCAGTCTTTGCTCGTTATTACCCATGAGCGCAAGATGCGTCGGCATCAGGGTCTGCTGGATTATCTGGGCGTTGAAACTCTCCCGGAGGCGGCACCACAGTGACCGAAGATTTTCGATGGTCGCAGCGATCTTCGCCTCGACTTGGTCTTCACTGAGCTGAATCGTTTCATCGCCGATGAGATGTTGTGTGTCAAACGCGCACAGCACGACGTTAGGCGAGAAGGCATGCAGTGCGGACGAAGTATCCAGCGTTTGTTGCAGGTATTGCGCGTAGGGCGTGAGAAAAATGCTCGTCCACCAATTGTGGCGCAGGCCAGCGACACGAATTCCGGACAACAACTGATCCATCGTTGATGAACCCAACACGGCTAGTTTCACCGGGCGAGTGCCATGCGTCTGCGGTGCTTCGGCGAATGCCTTCAAAAAGCGCTTATCCAGCTTTGCCGTCTGGACAAAATCCAGATTTTCGTTCGCCAAGGCGACGAGATCAGTCCACTCAGCTGTCGAATGACGTGAGAATTCGTCAAGCTTCTGTGACCACGTTGCGCTGCGGGGTAACCAATTCAATTCAGGCATGACGCTTAATCCAGAGATGAGGCTAGAAAGAGTTACGACGCGGCATTCGCCAACTGCTGAAGAGCCGCCTTCTCTGCGTCAGAGAGCGGTTGCGTCAAAGACATCTCAGACATTTCCCAGATCACGAGTTTCACGGTTTTGGGCCATTTCGCTTGGTCATCCAGCGCCAACATCAGGGCATCGGCGAATTTGCCGCCATCGCGGCTTACATTCAAAATGGGTTCACCCAAGGCTTCGCCCACGCGCTCTGCAAAATTGCTGCGACGGGAGTTGGAGCTACCCGCCAACATCACCTTCGCGGCCGGTCCATCGTCCAGAAGCCCGCCCGAGGCGGTTAAGCGGACAATTTGCGGAGACTCCGTGTCGGATGGTGGCCGCCATTTGGCAGGGGCATGCTCCAAACCAGCCAGAATTAACAGATCGCCCAGTCTGGCTTGAGGCTCACCGCCGGACTCGACCGTGTAACGCTGGTTGCCACGCGCACCAAGTAGTGGCAATGCGGCGGCCGCCACGGCTTCTGCTGCGGCTGCGGCGCCTTCTTGATTCAAATGAACGTCAGTACGGTAGAAGGGCTCTCTCTTGCTGTCGAAGGTTGGCGTCAGATCCACATGGTTGACGTCGGCGGCTTGAAGCGCGTACTGCCATTGCGCCAGAAGATCATCCATGGCTTTGTGTCTGGCCAGCCCGCAAAGCGCCTCGTTCTGTACGCGTGACTTGTCCGGCACGGTCACCACTAATAATTGCACTCCGGCCGCCTTCAGACGCTTGGCGAGCACGTGCATCAGTTCAATGCGTTGCTTGAGCACCAATTCGGGGTTGGCAACGGGTGGATTGATCCCGTCGGTGAAGAACAGCCACCCGGGGCAGCCTTCTTTCACTTGCGGTCCCAACTGGCCAAGAAACCGGTAACGCCAAGCCGCGTCCGCCGTTTCCAGCTTGCTGCGCCAGGGCAGGGCTAACGCGGTATTTACTTTTGCGCCAGCACTACCGTCCAGCCAGGCGCGGCTATCCAGACTACCCAAACCGGCGCGTACAAATTCAGTCAGTCCGAATGCGAGTCCAATGGCCATCAACGCGCCAAAAAACAATGCTGATTTTCGGTGCGAGGTGGTCCGCTCGGTAGTTGGTGGCAGCATAGGTTTTACTTCGAGACGGCGGCGCTCACGCGCTCGCGCCAGACGTTGTCTGGCATGAGTGACGCAGCATCCCACTGACCGCTCGTGTTCGGGCCGTAAAGCATCTGCGCTTCATTGAGCTGCCAGACGATGACTTGCGGACGGTTTTGTTGGAAGGAGGGGGATTTCAAATAATCGAGAAACCCCGCCCAAGGCCCAAAATTTCCGTATTTCCAGGTCAGACCCACGGGGCGGTCGATGGCATTGGATAAGGTCTGCGGAAAGCCGAGGTATGGCTGCACAAAACTATTGCCGACGACGTGCACCGGGGCTGCGCCGTCATCCAGCAGACCGCCGGCAGCGGCTTTATTTTCACGAACCACATAGATTTGCTGCCCCAGGGCCTTACGCTGCGCAGCGGTCATCAACTCAGCAAAGTCACCAAAGCGACGTTCTTTGATCCACGGCCCCAATTTCGTGCCAGTCCCAGCTTGTCCGCCCAACTTCCAGTTCTGCGTGATGATAGGAGCGGTGGCTTTCGCGGCGGCTTCTGCACTCCAGGCGGTCCAGTGCGAGTCTTTCTGAAGGAATGCTGTTTGCTCATCATGCTCAACGCTCTTGAGCACCGGCATAAGATCAACAGTTTTGATATCAGCCTGTTTCAAGCCAGCAATAATATTGGCGTACCGATCTTTCACTGCTGGTGAAATAGACTTGCCCGCAGGTAATTTGTCTTCATAAAACCGCGCCTTCAATGGTGCGACAAGTACCACGAGACCCACACCTTGCTTAGCCAGATTTTCGCGCGCGGCGCGCATGAGAGCGATTGAATTGTCGATGCTGGCTTTGCCCGCATCGGAAATGTTGTCCTGGGCATAGAACAACCAATCGTCCTTACCTGTCAGAACCGCCTGCGCATACGCGGGCACAGACGTTACGCAAGCGCCCAGGAGTACCAACCCGGTGAGCCAGCGCTGGGATAGCTGAGTAAGTTGCAAGTTTCTTGTCATGGAAGACCATCATCGAAAAGTTTGAATGAACCGCTGATAGCGGGCCTTAGGGTGCCCGATACGGTTGAGTTCGATTAACTTGGCCCATCAGGGTCGGAGTGGATGCGGTACCCACCAGGAAAAGACTGTAACGATCGCCGGCGTTGAGCCTTGGCAACTTTAGTGGGGCAGTGCGCTTTCCCGTGCAATCGGCGATCAATGCCACTTCGACCGGGTTAATCGCCCTTGCGTCACGCATCTGGAAGGCAAGCTTGCTAAACACCGTTGGGCCATCTGGCACCGAGACACTTGCTGTGCAGCCGGGAACCAGGTTGTATAGCGCGAGTTCTGCCTTTAATCCGTCGGGACCTTGACTGTCATCTGCGATAGGTTTGACGGCGGGCTTGCCATTTTCAAGGGCAGCGACAAGCGTCACGAAGCCCGTGGCTGGCATATTGCTGTCTGTCGATACCGACTGGCCATTGATGCGCAGTGTCAGAGGCCGACCGCCAGGTACCACCCGATAGTCGGTTGCGACATTGCCAGTTGGTGACAGTTTCTCTTCTGTGGTGTCAGCGCCAAACTGCACGGATAGCGCCGCAGGCTCGGGGTTCACCACGCGCACGTATACGGAGCCCGCCGGGGGCAGCGCATAGAGCCGGGCGATATCGTCGGCCGGCGATGCAAGAGTGACATCTGCTACGGTAGGCAACACAATGACCGGAACCATGAGGCAGCAAAGACGCATTCGGAGAGAGGGCGTGTGCATAGCGAGTTCAATAAGAAAGAAAGAGACCGGCAAAAATGCCGTTGGAACGATCATCACCGGCGATGGCAAAACGGTACTGCACGTTCAGATCCAGGAAAGATCGAGGAGCATGATACGTATCTTCGCGGAACCAATACCGCAAGTTGACACCCGGGCCAATTCCCACCGTAGACCGCTGGGCAAGTAAATCGTCGTAGTTGGCATTCAAGACGGCATACGGGGTGATTGTGAAATTGGGTGCGACAAGAAAGGCACGGCCATATCTGGCTTCGACTGTGCCGAGCACTTGCGGATGCTGGACGAAATAGTCACCCTCGGCATAGACCTGCCAATATTGCCAATTGGATTTGTCCGCACGAAGGCCGCCGCCTTCTCCTTCGGACCAGGCTGCACGCAGCAGCCAATCGCTGCGGCTGTCGTTGCCGATCGGGATAAAGCGTTCTACGGCCAGCACCAGGTTCTGCTGCCCAAACGGCTTCCACCTGGCACCCACTACACCTTGCAACGTGGCGTTTCCTGTACCACCTCCCGTACCGTCGTACAGCGTCTCGTTGAGCCGCCCATAAATTTCGAATGTGCTGCCATCGCGCAACCCAATGCCGGGGGGACGCCAGTAGACTTCCCCGGTTGCTTGTAGGGTTTGGCGCCGATTCAATGCGGGTGCGAAGGAAGAATTCTCGACACCTACCGTGCCGTATCCGAGAGCGGCACTGGCTCCCCACGTGCGATCCAGGTCCGATACGGCTTGCCTGACGTTCAAGCGAGGCTGCGCGGCCAGCTCAATCTGTCCGGCGTCGGCTGCATCTATGGCCCGCGAGAAATAGCGGCTGGCCAGCGCGTTATAGGAGAGGCGCTGCGCGGCATAGGCGGCGTCAAGCAGATTCTCCGGTGGCAGGTCCGGGGCTGCAGCAATGGTCTGGAACTCCTGGCGAGCCTGCGCTTTCTGGCCGCTTAACGCCAGTGCATTCACCAGCAGCAAACGATAGGAAATATTGTCAGGCGCGGCTTGGAGTGCCTCGCGCGCTTCTTGCGCAGCCCGGGCATAGTCGTGTGCCTGCATGGCGGCGTAAGCCCGAGTGGCGGCATCGTAACCTGGGCCTGAGCCTGCCAGGCTTGAGCCAGCAGGCAGAAGACTACAGATCACATCCTTTCCATCGGTTGAGCAAAACACCACGGGCGCGGACTGGCTAGCCGTTTTCAGGCTGCCTGCTGCATGGCTGCGAAGCGTGTCTTTGGCAATACGCTGGACCGTTGCTCGTTGTTGATCCGAAAGCCAATCCTGTTTGACGGCCCGGTCCAGATCAGCGCGGGCTTCTTCCGTATGGTTCAGCTTCTGGTTCGCATATGCGCGCAGGGTCAATGAAAACGCATCATCAGCGTCCTGCGCCAGGGCCTTGCTTGAGGCCTGCTGGGCTTGCTCGTTATGACCGGCCGAGAGCAATGCTCCCGACAATAGATACTGATAACTCTGCACATCAGGCGCCATTTTGACTGCTTGGGCCGCAAGGTCGGCGGCGTTGTCATACTGTGCTTGGCGATACGCATCCCAGGCAGCGGCGGCTGGCTTGGTGGCCAAGCCCCGATACATGCGGTCGCGCAGTGCCTGCAGTGCATCATCTTTGGGCGAGAGTAATAGCGCTGCGTCTGCCTCCTTCGCCGCCTCTTCATTCTTGTTTTGCTTTTCCAGGGTGTAGACAAGCAAACTACGCAATTGAGGATTGTTCGGCTGCATCCGCAAGGACTTGCGCGCCGCTTCCTCCGCACTGGGATAGCGGCCGGCTGCGTAGTCCGCATAGGCCGCCTGGCCCAGTTTCCAGGCCGGAGTTTGGGTGGTCGGCACCGACGCGGATGACACGCCTGTCTTGAGCGACGCGTTCAGATTGGCGCGAGCGGTGTTCAGACCCGGATCCCTCAAGCCCTGTGAAATTGCTTTCTCGGTAAGTTGCAAGGCTTCACGCGTTCTACCCAAATTTTGCAGAGCATAGATCCGCAACAGCCACAGCCGTGTCACGTCAGGCCGCAAGGCAAGCGCGCGCGAAGCGAGCTGCTCTGCCGTGGCATAGTCTTTCTTGTTGTAAGCCGCAAATGCGGCATCCCCAAACTGCCAGGCCTCACCTTCCAACGGCGCTTCAGCGGCCATTTTGGTGGCCTGTCCGAACACTGGCATCGAGATGCTCGAGCAGGCTGCCATCGCCGTCAAAAGAATCGAACGATATAACTGCTTCATATTTCAGCGGGTTTGTTGGAATGCTGAGGGGCTTCGGCGGGGAGGGGCTTCTTCTCCTCAGAAGCTTGTTGAAAGGTGATGGCTTCATGCAAGGTGGCCTCATCCAGCCAGCCTTGTTCAAGCAGTATCTGGCCCAAGGGCTTTTGTTCGCGCTCTTGAAGTTCCAAGGCATACGCCAATTTGGTCTCGTCGATGGCCTGCCACGACATCAATAGGTCACCAAGGCGCTGGCGTTGCTGCGCCAAAAGATCGGTGGTGGGAAAGTCGTGCATGGTCTTGTCCCAGGCCAAGCGGCGACCTGTCAGCAAATGGCCAAGGAAGAGGCGCCAGGCGCGAGCAGCCGCCATAGCATTAATGAAATTGCTCAACACCATGCGGGGAATGGCGAGCAACGCATGCTCCCAGCCGTACATTCGACCGACAAAATAAGATCGTTGAACCACACGCAGAATCAGCGCAACGGCATTGACCCACAGAAGGGTGACCAACCAACCTCCAGGCGGAAACACTGAGGGGTAATAGACGCGCCAGATTCCTAATTTATCCAGGATAAAAAAGATGACGAAGTTGGCGAGCAGCAGATAGGCCAAAATGGCAATGAACGACGTAGCCAGGCCCTTGCGGTCGCGAAACAGCAAATACTTGGTGGCGAGCGATCCCGCCCACCCCACTTGCTGCCATCCTTGCAAACCGATGCCCAGCGTCCATCTGGCCTTTTGGCGATACGCCGTCCGGAAGGTGTTGGGAAAATACTCGCGCACGCCCAAGGGCATAGAGATCGTCGAGATTTTTTCAGGACCCAATCCAAACCAGGAATGCCTGCGTGTGACGTACTCTACCGGGAATTTTCCGAAGATCTGCTTCATGCCGCGCCGCGCCAGACGTGCGCCAATATCGTAGTCTTCAGTCAAGGTGTCCGTGTTGAATGGCTGGTTATCTGTGTCTGCCGCCAGCTCCACTAATGCCCGGCGAGAGAAGCAAGTGCCTACGCCCGCGGAGGGCACCATTTTCGATAGACTCTCGCGCACCACCAAGTCTTTGGAATGCCATTCGGCAAATTCGTCCATGTAGGTGCCTGCCACCAGTTCATACCACTCGCGCTCAAGCGACGTGACCGGCAACTGCACAAAATCAATGCGCGGCAGCAGATAGTTGTAGTACTTGAGCTCCAGCGGATGGAGCACGTCTTCGCTGTCATGCAGGATGACGCCGGCAAAAGGCACGGGCTGCTTTTTGTCTTGCGCGAAAATTGCCTGCACAATCCAGTTCAGGCAATCGGCCTTGCAAGTGGGTCCATCATGTGGCACTTCCACCCGAACGAGCTGCCTATAGCGTCGCCGCATGCGCTCCACTTCTTTGATCGTGGCGGCATCGTTGCGATAAGTGCCGACGAAAATCATGTAATTCTTGTATTCGAGCGTCGACACCATGGTCTGTAGCATGGACGCGATGACGTCATACTCCATCCAGGCAGGCACCATGATCGCCAGAGGCTGTTCTTCTTTCGCGCGCAGTTGCGCCGCCGTCAGCGGTTTATAGCGGCGTTTGATCGTCAAGGAACGATAGGCCTCGCGAGTCCAGTACCAGAGATCGATGAACAGATCATCCAGGCTGGACAGCAAAATGACGATGCTCACTATCGCAGTCAGAATTTCCAGGCCGCGATAGTAGTCAGCGATGAAGTAGGGCCAGTAGAGCGACGACATGCGGCCTCCGATTCCTTCTCTTTACGGGGTTTTGCGGTTCTTGCGGTTCGCGCGCAGCGCGATCATTAGGAGCAGCAATAAGGCGAGTAGGGCCACACCAAGCGCTGGTACTCCCCACGAGATATATCGACGCCACTCAAAGAAGGCGCTTTCACCTGCACCCGGCGGACGGCTGGCAGCGGGATTGGAACTGTCGATCCAGGCGACCGGCCCACTCGCCGCGATGATGGCGACGTTGCCTCGGTTCAATACGAAGGGCGCTTGCGCCACGACGGGCTGCGAGCCCAATGCATGCCAGAGCAACCCGAGTTGACCCGATCCTTCCACGACCTCAATCGTGCTTAGCTGATCCAGACCGGAGATATCCAGCCAGGGCACACTTTTTCCATCGACACGCAATTGCTTGCCTGCCGTGACCGATACCAAGGGTGATACGCCTAGTACTGAGACATCCATGGCAAGGAAAGGTTTTGTCGGTTTAATGCTCTTGTCGGTTCCGGTGGCCACGACTAGTTCAGCGCGTGCGGGGGACAAGCCACTTGCGTACGCAATGCCGACCACGCGCTGGATGCTGTCAGCGGCGGATGTCAGGTAGCTCTCGGGAACAATCAATTGAGGCTGGTCTGCCATCAGAGGGAGCAGGCCGACGAACGTACCATCGGGCGCGGCTTTGCCCGGGTTGATATAGCTGGAGGGCAACACATTGACAGGAAAACCCTGCGGCACCTCATTGCAGTCCACTGACACGGGTTGTCGTTGGAATGACACGCGCACGGCGTTGTTCAAACCCAGCACATAACCCGGCACGCGGGCCTTGATCCGTTCTGGCTGCCCCGTGGCCTCCAGCTGCTTGGCGCCAAGCAAAATACCGTTCCAGAATACCGACGCCACAGGACGGGTTGAGGACGCGCCCGGCGCAGCGGCCACGTCAAGCACCAGTTCATCTGGCATGCGGCCATCTACCGACACCGCATTCAAGGCGAAGTTTGTCGTCCAGTCACCTTGTGCCACGACGTTAAAGCTTTCGGTAGATCCACCAAGTGAGGTCAGACGCACCGCTCGACGTTCACCAAGATCCGGCGCCCGGGCGGCCTGCACGGTTACCTGACGGGACGTTAGTATTCGACGCCAGAATTCGTCAAATACACCGGCCGCCACCGCGCCCGCGTCCGGCGCAATCGCAATAACAGGCTGTTTCCCCAATGAACTCAGGCTGATCTGTTTGGATTGCAGTTCGTCGCTTGCCAGGGACGCACGGTCGCGGCGCCATCGATTGAAGGCTTCCAACGCGTCAGCGTCGGAAGACACTTGCGTTTTTAGGGCATCAAGTGCTTCATTCATCTTGGCGCGCAAGGACGCATCCATGACAACCACGTCGCCGACCACCGACGGCGCGCTGAGAACCAGCAAAGCACCAATTTCCGCCGCATTGGCGATCTTGTGCGACGAATTGCCTGCCAGCCTGGCGAAGGCAGGCACTGAAATCAATCCAGTCGGAATCGTCAGGCCGTGGGTATTAATCTCATCGCCCACTGCAGGAAAACCTTTGACCACGACGCGCTTGCCCGCACGCTCAAGCGCGACTCCCATCCGCCACGCGCTATCAAACGCCTGCTGGTCCAGCTTTTCTCCCGCGACCAGCAAGGTGGGCGAGCCGGGCAGGGTGCTCCATGCGTCATCCAGGTTTGCGACTGCCGAGCTGTCATAGCGATACGTGAGGCGGCTTTCAGGCAGAATCGTCAGGGAGTTGGCCAAGGAGGCGTTGCTCTCACACTGCCGCTGGCCGACGTTCGAGGCCCAATTCACACCAAAGCGGACAAATCCAGTCGAACGCGCCGTGGGTGCAACGGGGAGATTTCGCTTTACGACACCATCGCCTTCAAGGAAATTCTGCGCGGCCACCGGAACGCCATCAACGGAGAGTACGAGGTTGCTGCGGCCTGGCTCTGCCTTTAAATACTTGCCGTCAAACGAAATTGAGGCACTATCCAGCGCCACGCCTTTGGGCACAGGCAGGTAGAACTCCTGGCTTGCATCACTGCCATCGAGCACGATGGGTGCCGTAATCCCCAGATCGGACAAGGACGCGCTGCGCGTAATCCATGGGTCATCTCGTAAACTGCGCAAGCCTTCACCGGCCGGAGTGGACATTGCCGTCATGGGGATCAGCAAGCCTGCCGAGAGCAGTGCGCCGCATAATGTGCGCATCACAGGAATGCGAGTGGACATTGACATGGAAACTCCGCGGTAATGAATTAGTACTAGGGGCGATGGGCTGCAGCCGCTACGGGGTCGAACTCGTCGACCTCGCGGCCGCAAAGCGCGGCCACTATGCGAGAGCTGGCCCGGCCATCGCCGTAGGGATTTATGCGGCGACAGAACGTCGCGTATCGTCGGGCGTCGTCGAGCAATGCACTGACTGCGTGGACAATCCGGGCACGGTCTGTGCCGACCAGCTCCACCGTGCCAGCCAACACGGCTTCTGGTCGCTCGGTTACCTCGCGCATCACCAGCACTGGCTTGCCCAAGTACGGTGCCTCTTCCTGCACGCCGCCCGAATCCGTCAGAATTAAATAGGCTTGCTGCATAAACCAGACAAAATCCAGGTAATTCAAAGGATCAATCAGGTGGATATTTTCAGAGCCCGCAAGCTCAGCCATCACCACCTCGCGCACATGTGGATTCAAATGCACCGGATAAACAATCTGTAAATCTTCGCGCCCGGCAAGCTCAGCCAACGCTGCACATATATTTTTGAATCCGTCGCCGAAACTCTCACGGCGGTGCCCGGTCACGAGCAATAGCTTGCGATGGGGATCAATCCAGTCATAACGTCGTGCAAGCTCTGCAGCCAGAGCAGAATTTGTGCGCAACTTCTCGCACGTCATGGCCAGAGCATCAATGACCGTATTGCCGGTTACGGCAATACGCCCAGACAGGTTTTCACGCAGCAGGTTTTCACGCGAGAGTGCCGTTGGTGCAAACAGCCAATTGCCCACGGCATCCACGACGCGGCGATTCATTTCCTCTGGAAACGGCTGCGCAAGATTGCCCGTGCGCAAACCTGCTTCCACATGACCAATCGGGATGCGTCGATGAAAGGCGGCGATCGCGCAGGCCGATGCCGTGCTTGTGTCGCCGTGCACCAGTACATAGTCCGGACGCACCTCTTCCAGCACGGCATCCACACGGGTGATCAGGCGTCCATATAGCCCATTGAGGGTCTGGTTTGGCACCATGATGTCCAAGTCGTGATCGGCGCGCAGGCCAAACAAGAACATGACTTGATCCAGCATTTCGCGGTGCTGCCCGGTGACGCAGATCACGCTATGAAGGCCTGTTTCAACCTGTAACGCAGCAACCAAAGGAGCCATCTTCACGGCTTCCGGACGTGTGCCAAAAATTGAAAGGACTCTCATAGGGAGGTAGGTGACAAGATATATAAGGAAAAGACATAAAGAATGTAGTTACACCATCCCTAATTGCCCAGGCTTCTCTAGTATCAATTTATGAATTGATCGTTTCAGAATCAAACGGAAAGCATCTTCCGCACTCCGTCAACATTGGCTATTTTCCCCCTATTTCTATACTAAAAGCAGCTAAATTGACGTTTATTGACTATCCTAGGCAATTTTCCAAGCCGTAACTATTTGTCGAAATCCAGACTTTATTACTATCTATTGCATCATTACGATTTGTGTTTGTCGTTTTCCGACTAATTTCTGGCTGAAACGTAACGATTGATATATCTCTGTCGAAGGGAATGGGTAAAGACAGATAGATGACAGGATACTTACGTTGTCATTTAGCTACAAATTTCGATTTTGGAAATGAAAAAAGAAACTGATAGACATGCGCAGTCTTTGAATCTGACGAACGTCAGCTTCGAATTTTTCGGATAGTCAGGGGTAGCTAGCCTCTCTAGAATGCATCGAGCCTTAACGACCCGAGATGCGTGATGCCCCTCGGGCTGCGTCACCCCCATAACGGAGACAAAGGCTTCGCGGCTGCGGCCGACGCAGCCGTTCAGCTATGCAGGATTTCCCGATTTCTCTCCCTCAGAGCGCCGAGCGCTTCTATTTTGAATCTTTGGCGCAGGGAAGATTCCTGATTCCACAGTGCGAAGCGTGCGCGCGTCACCATTTCTATCCCCGGGTGTTGTGCCCGCATTGCGGGCACAACCGTCTGAAGTGGGTGCAGCCCAGCGGTCACGGTGTGGTGTATTCCACGACTATCGTGCGTCGATCGACCGGCGATTACACGGTTTGTCTGATCGATCTGGCTGAGGGCCCCCGCATGATGAGCCGCGTGGTTGACATAGATCCCGCCGCTGTGCGCATTGGTTTACCGGTCAAAGCACGCATCGATCTGGTAGATGAAGCGCCTTTGTTGGTGTTTGTTGCAAGCCAGGAGGTGTCGGCATGAGCAAGAGCCTTCGTGGTGCCATCGCCATCCTCGGTACGGGCATGGCGGGTTTGGGAGACTGCGGCGGGCAGTCAGAGCAGGAAATCATCGCGCAGGCCGCGCACGCTGCGGTCAAGGCAAGTGGTCTGAACATGCGCGATATCGACGGCATTATTACGTCCAGCCTGACTTCGCCCTGGTGGGTGATGCGCATGGCGGAGTATCTGGGTATACAGCCACGCTTCTCCGACAGCACGATGTTCGGTGGTTCATCGTTCATCGCTGACTTGAAAATCGCGGCCATGGCCATTGAGGCAGGCGAATGCGACAACGTGCTGATTTGTTATGGCGCCAACCCGCGCAGCGTTCCCAGCAGCTCGAAGATCAATCAAATGCGCGCCGCGTTGGACCCGCAGCCTTACGAGCATCCTTATAAGCCGTTCAATCCCGTGTCCAGTTATGCGCTGGCTGCTGCGCGCCACATGCATCAATACGGTACGACGCGGCGGCAGTTGGCAGAGGTGGCCGTAGCGGCGCGCAAGTGGGCGCAACTGAATCCAGCGGCGTTCCTGCGCGACGCCTTGTCTATAGACGAGGTATTGAATTCAAAGATGATTTCCGACCCATTGACGCTGCGGGACTGTTGCTTGGTCACAGACGGCGCAGGCGCGTTTGTGGTCACGCGCTCGGACCGGGCGCGGGCATTGCATCCCAAGCCCATTTACGTATTGGGCAGCGGTCACGCGCACTCTCATCGCCAGATCTCGTGCATGCCGGATTTGACTGTGACCCCCGCAGTCGAATCCGGCAAAGCCGCATTTCGGGAGGCCGGGCTAACTCCTGCGGATATTGATGTCGTGGAACTGTATGACGCCTTCACGATCAATCCGATCCTGTTCCTGGAAGACCTGGGCTTTTGCGCCAAAGGCGAAGGTGGCGCATTCGTCAGTGGTGGCCGGATCGCGCCGGGAGGCGATTTTCCGATGAATACCAACGGCGGAGGGCTATCGTTCGGGCATCCGGGCATGTACAGCATTTTTCTGGTGATCGAAGCCGCCGCGCAATTGCGCGGTGAGGGTAGCGATCGCCAAGTTAACGGCGCTGAGGTTGCTTTGGTGCACGGCAATGGTGGCGTGTTGTCCAGTCAGGCCACCGCCATCTTGTCCAATACGATCTGAACGAAGGATTTCACATGTCTATCGATAAAGAATTCATCTCCCTGTCCAGCACGGTTCAATATGCCGTGCGTGGCAAGATTGCGCTTTTGCAGATCAATAACCCGCCGGTCAATGGCCTGGGTGATACGGTGCGCAAGGGGCTGTTTGAGGGCGTGCGTATTGCGCAGGAAGATCCTGTAGTCACGGCAGTAGTTATTACCGGCGCGAACAAAATGTTCTGCGGCGGAGCAGATATTCGCCAATTCAATACTCCCGCCGCCGTGGCACAACCGATGTTGCGTGCGGTCATCACAGCGATTGAAACCTCGACCAAGCCCGTCATTGCTGCGATTCACGGCGTGGCCTTGGGTGGCGGACTGGAGCTTGCGCTGGGTTGCCATTACCGGGTCGCATTGGCAGGTACGCAGCTTGGGCTTCCAGAAGTGAATCTGGGCTTGGTGCCAGGCGGCGGCGGCACCCAGCGCCTGCCGCGCCTGATTGGCCTGGCATCCGCTTTAGACATGATCCGCACTGGCAAACTGATCAACGCGTCGCGGGCGCTTGAACTGGGCCTCGTCGACGCTCTGGCCACGGGAGACCTCGTGGCCTTTGCTCTCGTTTACGCTGAACAGCAGGGCGAGCGTAGCTCGCATCGCGTGATCGCAACACTGGATGTGAACCCGGACCCGGAAGTGGATCTGGTCGCGGCGGCGAAGATCAATACAAAGGCCCGCAACGCGGTGGCTCAACGTGCCGCCGTCGCCTGCGTAGAGGCGGCGACACGGTTGCCCATCGAGCAGGGCCTGGATGAAGAGCGACGCCGCTTCGATGCACTGGTAGCTGGCCCGGAGTCCAAGGCCTTGCGCCATTTGTTCTTTGCGGAAAAGCAGGCCCCGAAGGTGGATGTCCAAGGGACCCTGCGCCACATCGAACATGTGGCCATCCTGGGTGCCGGGACAATGGGTGCGGGAATTGCCATGGCGTTTGCCAACGCTGGCTATGCGGTCACGCTACTGGAACGCGAGCAGGCCGCGCTGGATCGCGGATTGGGGCTCATGCGGCATAACTACGAGGTGTCAGCCGCGAAGGGCAAACTTGATGCACAGGGCATCGAGACACGGATGGCGCGCATTCGACCCAGTATCACTATGGCGGATCTGGCCACTGCAGATTTGGTGATTGAAGCGGTCTTTGAAGACATGGGTGTCAAGCGTGAGGTGTTTGGTCAGCTCGACGCCATCTGCAAACCCGGGGCTATTCTGGCCACCAATACTTCCCGATTGAATATCGACGACATTGCCGCCTGCACAAGACGGCCCGAGGATGTGATTGGCCTGCATTTTTTCAGCCCGGCCAACGTAATGAAGTTGTTGGAAGTGGTGCGCGGGGCGAATACCAGTGCCGACGTCATTAGCACCTGCATGTACGTGGCTGCAAAGATCGGCAAGATTCCGGTATTGGTGGGTGTATGCGAGGGCTTCGTTGGAAATCGCATGCTGTCGGGCTATTGGCGCGAAGCCGGTTTTCTGCTGGAAGAGGGCGCGACACCACAACAGATTGACCGGGCTCTGACGACATTCGGCATGGCAATGGGGCCTTTAACCATGGCCGATATGGCTGGCATGGACATCAACTGGGCCACGCGCAAGCGACTGGCACCGACCCGCCCCAAGCATTTACGGTATTCGACAGTAGCGGATCGTATCTGCGAACTGGGGCGTTTTGGTCAAAAGACCGGCGCGGGATATTACCGATACGAGGCCGGGAACCGCCAGCCAATTCCAGACCCCATCGTCGACCAGATTGTCGAGACCTGCGCGTTGGAAGCAGGCATCGAACGCCGCGTGATCAGCGACGAAGAGATCGTTGAACGCTGCATGTTGGCGCTGGCCAACGAGGGCTTGCGCATTGTCGATGAAGGCATCGCTCAACGGGGATCGGATGTCGACGTGGTGTACGTGCACGGCTATGGCTTCCCTGGCTCGCGTGGAGGTCCCTTGTTCTACGCACAGACAATCGGGCTGGCGCAGACGCTGGACAAGATCAAAGCCTTGCAACGTGTGCACGGCGACCATTGGATTCCCGCGCCATTACTTGAAGAATTGGTGGAGCAGGGCGCGACCAGCCTGTAAAGAGACGACGGGCATGTCGCCCGTCGTGCGACTTCACACAACATCGTAGCGTGGGTGGAACGCGCGATTACCCTAACCATTGAGACATTGTCGAACGCGCGTAATCGGCGATCTGGATATTGCGCAATTGCAGCTTAAGCATCGCGGGTTACGCGCGTTTAACGCTCATTTTCTTGCACACGTTTGCTCGCGCTCCACCCACGCTACATTTTTCTCCGTGGCGCGGGTGGAAGTTTTCGCATCGATTGGCGCATTGTCGTGGTCGGAACATCGTGCGACTTCGCGACAAGTTCCACCAACTCTCAATCCACCTTTACACCCGTTACGTCCACCGCGTGTTTCCATTTCGCGACTTCACTGACGACAAATGTGCGTACTTGATCAGGAGACATGCGGCCCAACGGTTCGCTGTTTTGTCCCTTCAGACGTTCAATCATTTCGGGTGAGTTCATGATGTCGTTTGCGGCTTCATTCAGCTTGGCAATGACCGCCGGGTCTGTGCCAGCCGGGGCGTAAAGACCTAGCCAGGTGTAAACATCAAGCCCCGGTACACCCGACTCTGCGAAAGTCGGCAGGTTCGGGAAGAGTTTGCTGCGCTCGGCGCTTGCCACGCCAATGGCGCGCAATTGACCCGACTTGATGTAAGGCGCCACGCTCATGGAATCTTGCACGGCGACCTTGATTTCGCCTGACACGGTTGCCATGGTGGCTGGTGACGCGCCCTTGTAAGGCACGTGCTCCATCGGAATGCCAGCGAGTTTCTTCAACAATTCGCCACCCAGGTGGGTCGAGCCGCCGAAGCCTGCCGAGCCATACGGTATCCCGGGTTGTTGCTTGGCCCAAGTCAGAAATTCCGGGATATTTTTCACGGGAAGATCAGCGTTCACCACCAGCAGATTGGGGGCTCTTGCCAGGATAGCGATTGGCTCGAAGTCCTTGACCGGCTCATATCGAACCTTGTCATTCACCGCGGGTCCAATGACATGGCCCGTGGCGCTGATCAGCAAGGTATAGCCATCGTTTTTCTGCCGGGCGACGTACTCGGTGCCGACTTGTCCTGCCGCACCCGCCTTGTTCTCCACCACAAATGTCTTGTCAAAGCGCTTGCCCATTTCGCTGGCCAGCAACCGGCCCACAATGTCGGTCATGCCACCCGGAGCAAAGGCCACCACAATGGTGACGGGCCGGTCGGGATAGGCGGCGTGAACTGTAGTTGCGGCCAGGCCGCAGGCGATCAGTGCAATCCTCACACTGCGCCGCAAAAATTTGCGATACATACCTGTCTCCATCGTTATTGTCATTGTGCGAATCAGAGCGGATTGGCTAGTTGCCAACGTGTCGCCCCGACCCTGTCTGGAAGTATCGGCGTGACGCGCGCATTGCTCCATCCGAAATATTCGAACGCATCGTTCGTGCCCGTGAAATCAAGGACTTGCACACGGGCAGGCGCGGTCGCGCTTGAACGTTTTCGAACGCAGTCTTCGAATCATTCAACTGCTGTTTTTCGACCCTGACTGACATACTTTGCGCCGCAGAACATCCTTACATCGCTGGAGACAGAATGCTTCACAACGCGCTAGGCGGCGTCAAAGTTATCGACCTATCCCGAATTCTGGCCGGCCCCT
>JBEBWV010000050.1:0-36798 GCA_040391965.1 Achromobacter deleyi
CAATGGCTCGAAGATGTGGATTACCAACGCCACCCAGGCAGACTGGATGTGCTTGCTGGCCAACACCAGCGACGGTCAGGCCCATCGCAACAAGTCCTTGATCTGTGTCCCGCTGCGTCAGGAGAACGGCAGCCTGACACCGGGCATCAGCATGCGAAAACTGAAGAAAGTGGGTATGTGGTCATCAGACACCGCCCAAGTGTTCTTTGACGATGTGCGCGTGCCCCAACGCTATCGCATCGGTGAAGAAGGCATGGGATTCACGTACCAGATGAAGCAGTTCCAGGAAGAGAGACTCAGTGGCGCCACGCGCCGAGTCACCGCGCTCTCGGACGTCATCCTGGACACCATCGAGTACACCCGTCAGCGCATGGCTTTCGGCAAACCCATTTTGGACAATCAGGCCGTGCATTTCCGTCTGGCCGAGCTCAAGACAGAAGTCGAAATGCTGCGCTCCATGGTCTATCGCGCAGCAGGCGTGCATATGGCGGGTGGCGACATGACCGAGCTGGCCTCCATGGCAAAGCTGAAGGCTGGGCGACTGTGCCGGGAAGTCACCGATTCCTGCCTCCAGTACTGGGGTGGCATGGGCTACACATGGGAGAACTCCGTTTCGCGCGCCTGGCGAGACTTGCGACTGATCTCGATTGGTGGCGGCGCTGACGAGGTCATGCTCACCATCATCTGCAAGCACATGGGTATTTTGCCCACTCGCGCTGCCTGACGTGCACGTAAAGGCTACGACCATGATGAGATTCCACACCTTGTTGATCGCCAATCGGGGCGAGATTGCGTTGCGCGTCATCCGCAGCGCAAGACGTCTGGGCCTTCGCACCGTTGCCGTCTACTCCGACGCCGATGCACAGGCACGCCACGTGCGCGAAGCCGATATGGCTGTGCATATAGGCAGCTCCGAGTCGAGCAATAGCTATCGAAACATTGCTGCGATTCTTGAAGCTTGCGCACGGACGGGTGCGCAAGCCGTGCACCCGGGTTATGGGTTTCTGTCGGAAAATGCCGATTTCGCTCGCGCCGTGACGCAAGCCGGACTCATCTTCGTGGGTCCTCGAGCCGATGTCATTGAGTTGATGGGGAATAAGGCTCGCGCGAAAGAAGCAATGCAAGCGGCGGGCGTACCTACTGTGCCCGGGCTGCAAGGGGTCGCCAGTCTCGAAGCGTTGACCAAAGCCGCCCATGCGATCGGCTATCCCGTCATTCTCAAAGCCGCTGCGGGTGGCGGTGGCCGAGGCATGCGTCTGGCCCAGGACGCTGCGGACTTGGCCAAGATGTTGGCGCTGGCCCGCTCCGAGGCGCTTGGTGCGTTTGGTTCCGACGAGCTCATTTTGGAAAAAGCGATCCAGTTGGCGCGGCATATTGAAATACAGGTTCTGTGCGACGAGCACGGAAACCATCTTCACCTGGGTGAGCGCGATTGCTCGTTGCAACGGCGCTATCAAAAGATCGTGGAAGAGTCCCCGTCTCCTGCCGTCTCGCAGGTCTTGCGCGACGAAATGGGCGCTGTTGCTACCCGTGCCTGCAAGGCCATCGGCTATACCGGCGTGGGCACCCTGGAATTTCTATTGAGCCCGGACGGCAGTTTCTACTTCATGGAGATGAACACCCGATTGCAGGTGGAGCACGGAGTGACCGAACTCGTGACCGGGCTGGATCTGGTGGAGTGTCAGTTGAACGTGGCGCAAGGCGAGCCCTTGTCGTTCGGGCAATCGGATGTGCGGATGAACGGCCACGCCATGGAACTACGGGTATGTGCCGAAGACCCTTACGCCGGGTTCCTGCCTCAGGTCGGAGACGTGTTGCGTTGGCGTGAACCAGCAGACATTCGGGTCGACGCTGCACTGGAAGACGGTACACAAGTCAGTCACTTCTACGACTCCATGCTTGCCAAATTTCTGGCGTGGGCCCCCAGCCGAGAAGCATGTATTGCCAAACTGAGCATGGCATGCGAGCGCACTGCTCTGCTCGGCATCAAGTCAAACCTGGGCTTTCTAGCCCGAGCCATTAATCATCCTGTGTTCATCAACGGTGGCGTGGACACCGCGTTTCTCGCCAGAGAAGACCTGAGCGCAGACTACTGGGCGGTCAATCCCACACCAAGCTCAATGATCGCCGCGACCCTAGTGCTCAGTGGGCTTGCTGGCGATGGGCCTACACCACGCATTGACACCTTGACGCCCAGCTTTGAGATGCTGTTGCAGGTGCCGGCTCAAGCTGCTGGCGTGGCCCGGCAACCCCGATTAATCCGCATCACACCGGTGGCAGGCGGCGGTGCTCACATGTGGTCTTGGCTTGGCGAGAATCCGCAAGGCGAACCAGAGATCATTCATTGCTCGTTCTGGGCTCGCCGCGGCGACGAGCTCACCTTGGTGATTAATGGTGTTCGCCGTCAACTGCGCATCGCGTGCCCCGACGTAGACAAGGTGTGGGTGCAGGACGGGCTGGCAACAGGCTGCTATGAACGGGTTACCGTATTCAGCGCCCGGGAGGGTCTGGTTCAAAGCGGACTGGCCCGCGTGCGGGCACCCATGAGCGGACGCGTAATCGCGCTATCGGTAGCGTCAGGTGCTGCGGTGCAGGCGCAACAAACGGTGCTGGTGCTGGAGTCCATGAAAATGGAAATGTCCATCGTGGCGGGTTGGGCAGGCACGGTCACCCAGATCAATATTGCGGCGGGCGATCAGGTCAGCACCGGCCAGGTCTTGATGGAGGTTGAACGATGAGCCCCGCGAACGCCACCAAAGCCGTACATGCCGCCCACGACACGCGAGAACGCCTGAAAGCCGCCAGACCTGTTCATATCGGCTGCGCATCCGGATTCTGGGGCGACTCACAAATTGCCGTTCCTCAATTACTGACCGCCGAGAAGCTTGATTACATTGTCTTCGACTATCTGGCTGAAACCACGATGTCGATCTTGCAGCGCGCGCGCATGCGAAACCCCGAGTTAGGTTACGCCACCGACTTTGTCTCTACCGTCATCAAGCCGCACCTGAAAACCCTGCTCGCGCGCGGTGTTCGCCTGGTATCAAATGCAGGCGGGTTAAACCCGGCAGGCTGTTGCGCCGCGATATTGACCATTGCCCGGGAACAAGGTCTGGAGCCGAAGATCGCCATCGTGACGGGTGACGATGTGTTGGCATTTTCAGGGGAATTCACCGATGCCGAAGGCGGCGCAGCATCGGCAATGGTATCTGCAGCGCCCCTGCTGTCGGCGAACGCCTATCTTGGCGCCTATCCGATAGCCCAAGCGCTGGCGCTGGATGCAGACATTGTCATTACGGGTCGTGCCGTAGATAGCGCGTCGGTGCTAGGCATTGCCGTACACGAATTCGACTGGTCCTTCGCCGATTACGATCGTCTCGCGCAAGCCAGTCTGGCGGGCCACTTGATTGAGTGCGGCCCACAAGCGACGGGTGGTTTATTCACCGACTGGGAAGACGTGCCGGATTGGGCCAACATTGGCTATCCCATCGTAGTGATGGATACCGACGGCAACTTTGACCTCACAAAGCCACCTGCCACCGGCGGCTTGGTAAACCGGGGCACTGTCGCCGAGCAATTGCTGTATGAAATTGGCGATCCAGCGGCCTATGAGTTGCCCGATGTAGTCTGCGACTTCCGGCAAGTACAAATCGAAGAAACGGCTGTTGATCGGGTCCGCGTGACCGGGGCAATTGGGCACACACCCTCGCCTTCTTACAAGGTGACTGCCACTTGGCAAGACGGTCATCACATCAACATCATGATGGCCATACGGGGTCAGCGTGCCCGAGCGAAAGCCGTGCGCACGGCGGAAGAATTGCTGCGACGCACACGTGCGTTGCTGGCCCGCGACGGCTACGCGGATTATTCGGAAACCGCCGTAGAGCTGCTCGGCGCCGAGGCCATGTATGGCCCGAATGCACAGCCATGCGAGAGCCGCGAAGTGATTCTCAGAATCGCGGCACGCCATGCGGAGCGCCGGGCACTGGAGTTTCTACAGAAGGAATCGGCGTCAGCGGGCACCTCAATGGGACCCGGCACGCGCAGTCACTTTGGTGGCCGCGCCGATATTCAAGCAGTCATCAAAACCGGGTCGTGTTTCATTAGCAAGGAGTCTGTGCCGATATGGCTGATGAGCGGCGACATGAATGCACAGGTGGAAATGCCTCAAGCCCTGTTTAGTCACCGTAAGCCGTTTCGCTCAGAGACGGCGACCCACACTGCGCCGGAATACGAGTTTGTGCACGATGGTCAGGACACCTTGCAAGTGCCCCTGTCCAAATTGGCCTATGCCCGTAGCGGCGACAAAGGCGACGACTCAAATATTGGCGTTATCGCCCGCCATGAAGCCTTCCTGCCGGTGCTGAAGCGCGAACTGACGGCAGCGCGCGTGCACGCGTACTTCAGTCACCTGGTGACTGGCGAGGTCGTGCGCTTTGAGCTGCCCGGCACGGCGGCACTGAACTTCCTGCTCAAACAAGCACTGGGCGGAGGCGGTTCGTCCAGCTTGCGGTCTGATCCGCTAGGCAAGTCTTATGCGCAGATGTTGCTCGATGTCGAGGTAGCGTGTCCGCGTGAACTATTGCAGTCGTAGTGCTAGGTCATTACCTACAACCGTTGGAGGAGACAACATGGAACAGAAACGTAGAACGTTCATCCAATTGGCCGGCGCAGGAATGCTATTGGGTTTGCCCGGACTAGTGAGAGCACAAACTTTGGATAAGCCCGTGCATATGATCGTGGCCTATGGCGCCGGAGGTGCCACGGATACCATCATTCGCTATGTCGCCGAGAAGATAAGAACCAAGGTGGGCAGCCCCATCATCATCGAGAACAAGCCGGGTGCTGACGGGAACATCGCGGCCGAATATGTCGCCCGGCAGACTGGCGGCGACTACTATCTCCTGGTATCTGGCCCGTCTACCCACGCGGCCAATGCCACGATTTATAAATCACTCCCCTTTGACCCTGAAAAAGATTTCTCCCCCCTCACCACGCTGGCCACCACCCCCTATTTCCTGGTGATCAACCCGGATCGCATCAAGGCGACCACTTTGCAGGCATTCATTGCCAACGCGCAGGCGGAGAAGAAAAGCCTGAGTTTTGCCAGCGCAAACGTGGGCGGACGCATTGCTGGCGAACGATTCCGCGCCATGACCGGGATCAATGCCGTCAATATTCCGTATCGCGCCAGCACGCAAGCCATGACCGACCTTCTGGGCGGCCAATTCGATTTCTACTTCTGTGACGCCGTCACGGCGATGCCACAACTGCGCGGCGGCAAGATTCGTGCCCTGGCAGTGTCAACGGCTGAACGTTCACAAGCCATGCCTGCCATTCCGACCGTTTCGGAATCGGGGCATCCCGGTTTTGATGTCGCTTCGTGGATAGCCATATGGGCTGGCAACGCGTCGACGCCTGCAGGACCCGCCGCGCAGTTAGCCACCTGGATCAACAGTGCCCTGGACAACCCCGAGGGTCAGCGCTTCCTGATCGATAAGGGCTTATCTCCCCTACCCGGCTCACCCAAAATACTGGGCAACATTCAACGACGCGATACGGTGGAATGGGGCAAAGTGATTAAAGCCGCTGGCATGCAGCAGACGTGAACGTGAGCCACTCGCCGATGCCTCTTGCCACGCGTTTAATGCGGCACGAAGAGTTCGCTGAGCTTACGGGCGCCATCAGGGCAATCGCCCTCGCGCATGTAGAGGTAATACGTGGCGGACGGCAACGGTGGCAACTCCAACTCTTCGCCCACCACTTTCAGACCGGGCGTCAGCATTTCTATGGTGCGCGGCGTGACACCAAGACCTGCGCGCAAGGCCGCACGCACGCCTGCGAGGGTGGGCGTCTGAAAGGCGTTGCGCCAGGGTCGGTTCTCTTGTTCAAGCTTGTGCAAAGCCATACGCCGAAATACGCACGGCGAATCGACCAGCACCAACGGCAACGGCAGGCCGCGTTGATGATGGAAGTGCGCGCCAGAAATCCACACGACAGGCGAGGTTCGCACGGGAACCCGGGAAAACTCGTCGAGCTGTTCGAGTTCAAGCAGAAGATCAATGTCACCTCGGCGCAGCGCAGAGGCCAGCCAACGGCTCCGATTGACTTGAATTTCAATACGCATGCTCGGGTAGGTCCGAGCACACAAGGCGAGGTAATCAGGCAAGACGGTATCAACGGCATCGGCGCAGACACCCAACCGTGTTGGCGCCGCAAACACGCTCGGACTCATCGCGCGGCAGGTTTCGTCGTTCAGCGTGAGCATGCGCCTGGCGTACTCACGCAAGCGCACGCCCTGCTCTGTCAGGCGTTTGTTTCGACCCACGCGCACCAGAAGTTTGCAGTCGAGCATGACCTCCAGACGTTGCATTTGCTGCGACACCGCCGCCTGCGTACGGAACACGTCGTCAGCCGCGACGGCAAAGTTCTCGCGGTCAGCGACGGCGAGAAAAGTACGCAGCAGACCAATGTCGAGGTCGCGCATTGCCATAAGAAACCCTTAAGTCATTGCCGGTATGGCGGATTATCCGGCGGGCCTGGTGCCACGCACAAGCCCAGCTTTTCCCTATGCTATTGGAGGAAAACGACGTGATGAACATTGAAGAGATGAACCCCTTGCATGAGGCATATCAAGGCCTGAGGGTACTCGACCTGTCCCAGGGCATCGCAGGCCCCTATTGCGGGCTGATACTGCGCCAGATGGGGGCAGAGGTCATAAAAGTAGAGCCTTTTCACGGAGACTGGGGCCGCACGATGGGCTCGCCCAAGCAGGGATTCAGCGCCATTGCGCTGGCTTTTAACCGGGGCAAACGTAGTATTGCCCTGGATGCTCAGAGCGCAGTTGGCCGTGATCTCGTCGTGCAGTTGGCAGCCAAGGCCGATGTGGTGATTCAGAGCTTTCGTCCCGGGGTCACAGACAGGCTTGGCTTTGGCTACGAAGCATTGCGCTCTATCAACCCGAAGATCATCTACGCCTCAATTTCGGGTTTTGGCCTGTCAGGCCCCTACGCGGACAGACCCGGCACCGACTCTGTCGTTCAGGCACTGACCGGGCTAGCCGTGGCAAACAGCGCGCCCGACGGCACGCCGCAGCGGGTCAAGCCGTTTGTGGGCGACCTCACTTGTGGCATCTACGCCGCCAACGCCATCGCGGCGGCACTCTTCAAACGGGAACGCAATGGGTCTGGCACACATATTGATGTGAGCTTGCTCGCCACCCTTGCTGCGCTGCAGAACAGCTCTTTAATTGATCACAAACTGCGAGACGGCGCACCCAGCACCGCTGTCACGTATCCGCAAGGCATCTTTCAGACTCAGGATGGCTATGTGCTGGTTTTCGCCATGAACAACGCCATGTTTGCCGCGATTTCCGAAGTGATAGGACGCCATGATTGGTTGACTGATGAGCGGATGGCGACGCCTCAGTCGCGCATTCGGGTCGGAGAAGAAATCAATGCAGGCGTGGCCCGCAAGCTGCAAACGAAAAGCACGGCGCACTGGGTCAGCTGTTTTCGCGCGCGAGACATTCTTTATGGCGAAGTGAAAGATTACGACCAGTTTATTGAGGACGAGCAGGTGGCGCACCTGGGACTCATTCAGGCCCTCAAACAACCCGGTTTGGGCAACTTGCCTTTTGCTGACCTGCCTGGCGTCCAGCCAGGCCAGCGCGACCCGCTAGAGTATTCGCCGCGTATCGGCGAGCACAGCGAATCTGTCTTGACTGATCTGGGCTATTCAAACGATCAAATTCAGACCTTGATTCAGGAAAAAACCATCGCGTGCGCACCCAATATGACGCAACAAGCGCACGAAGTTGCTCCGCAACACTAATAGAGGTAATCCATGACTTCCTCACCAACTCCTCACGAGCTTGCCTCCCAATCGGATGATCCGATACGTGTTCAACACAAGGACGGCGTCTTTCACGTGGCGCTGAACCGGCCAGAAGTGCGCAACGCGATGGGCCCGGAAATGATCAACCTGCTTGATCAAGCCGTGGAGAAAGCCTCTGATGATGAGCGTGTGCGCGTCATCTTAATTACCGCCGAGGGCGAAGCGTTTAGTGCGGGGGGCAATCTTGGCAACTTCGCTGAACGCTTGAACGTGACGACCGATGCCGAGGGGCGCGACCCGCTAGCCATTGGAAATCGCCGCTACGGTCGTTTCCTGGAGCGCCTTAGTGCCTCGCCAAAAATTACTATTGTGGCCGCCCAAGGTGCCGCGATGGGCGGCGGCGCCGGTCTGGTATGCGCGGCCGACCTGTCGCTAGGCGTGCAAAGTGCCAAGTTTGGCTTCCCAGAGGTCAGCATCGGTCTGGTACCTGCTCAGATCCTGCCGTTTGTGGCGGCTCGCATCGGCATCCAGCCTGCGCGCCGATTGATGCTGACCGGCGAACGCATCGATGGCACACAGGCTCGCAGCATGGGCATGTTGGACTACCTCGCCACTGACGCGCAAGATCTTGCTGTGCAAACTGCAGAGGTGGTGAAACAGTGCTTGAGCGCCGCACCTATGGCTGCCAGCCGCAGCAAACAGATGCTGCGTGAACTCTTTGGCATGCGGGAGTGGCATAGCGGGCCGCTGTCTGACTATCTGGATTCGGCATCGGAGGCATTCGCAGCACAAATGCGCTCCGAAGCGATTGAAGGCGTCGCAGCCGCCAGAGCACGGCGCCGTCCAGTTTGGGGCAACCCAGTTTCTACCTAGCTCGCTCAGTGTCCGTGGCGCCGCAAATGCTCTCGGAACACACTGATGCCTTCCGCCAAGCGCGCTCGCCCGAACCCGATGCGAAATCGGTCGGTCGGCGTGGCACCCAGTTGGGACACGTAAATGCTGGCAGGCAACAGCAGCACCCCAGACTCCTCTACCAGAGCCGTGGTGAAGGCCTCAACGGTGCCGGGACCGATGTATCGCGGATAGCCTACGCAACCGCCATCTGGCCAGCTCCATTCGAACAATTGCGGAAATGCGGCGAAGAAAGTATCCAGCAGCGCCAGGTTGTCGCGCACGATCTGGTTGTTGCGAGCCAGAATCTTGTCGCGGTGTTTCAGGGCTATGCACGCCAGTTGCTCGCTGGGGCCTGAGTTGCAAATAGAGAGGTAGTGCTTCATGCGCTCCATGCGCAAGAGCACATCCTGGTCGGCGCACGCAATCCACCCAATGCGCAAACCTGGCAAGCCATAGGCCTTCGACATGACATTCAAAGACAAGCCGCGCTCGTAGATGTCCGCCACCTGAGGCAAATGGCGACTGGGATCAGGGCCCAGAAGCCGGTACACCTCGTCACTAAGCAGCCAAAGACCATGCTGGCGACACAGCCCCACCAAACCATCCAGCACCTGTGGGGCCAAAATGGCTCCCGTGGGGTTGTGCGGAAAATTGATGGACACCAGTTTGGTATTGGGTTGAATGGCGGCCGCAACGCGCGTCAGGTCCAGCGTCCAGCCGTGATCTGGATCCAGTGGCACCCCGGTCACCGCGCAAATAGACAGCGGAATGGTTTCGGCAGCCTGGTAGTTTGGGGTAATCACGATAGCGTGATCCTCTGAACCCAGCAGCGCGTGCGTCGCAATGTAGAGCCCTTCTTCGGCGCCCGCAAAACAGAGAACGTTCTGCGCCTGCTGATTAGCGTAGGTACTGGCAATGGCTTCCCTCAACTCGGGCGCGCCAAAGGTCTGCGTGTAACCCAGCCACAATGTATCGAAGGCCTCTGCATCAGTGGCATCACCCAACGCCAGAAGCTCTCGTAGCGTGAGGCTCTCCGCATCGGACGCCGTCAGGTGATAGCGCGCCTTGAATTCCCATTTTGAAAAGTAGGTTTCAAGTTTGAAATCGGGAAGTGAAGGCATGTGAGCAGATTCGGAAATTGGGCAGGAATGACGGTCATCTTGCGAGACGCCGCAGATTCGCGCACGACCATAGCGCGTGCCAGCGTTACGCAATAAGGATTGACTTGAAGTGAACCCGGCATGGGTTGTTGCGCAAGCAACTGCACCGGGCCGGGCTACTCCCTACCGATATTGGCGCGAATCAGCCAGCCGGAGATGGAGATTTTTCCTGGAATCGGCGGCAGCGGCTCATTGATGTTGAACCATTGTGCATCCACAATTTCGTCTTCCTGAATCTGAATATCGCCGCTCAGGTAGTCAGCCGTATAGGCCACCATCAGAGAGTGCGGAAAAGGCCAGGGCTGGCTGCCGAAATACTGCAGGTTTTGCACGCGCAGCCCAACCTCTTCGAACACTTCGCGATGGATCGTGTCCTCCAGGCTTTCACCGGGTTCGACGAAACCCGCCAGCGCCGTATAGCGGGCGTTCGGATTACCAGCATGGCGAGCCAGCAAAATCTGATCGCCCTTTTTAATCAGCACCATCATGGCCGGCGAAATTCGGGGATATGCCGAGAGCCCGCAACTGGGGCAGCGCATGCAGTGCTCAGTCTCCAACTGAAGGGTTGGCGTGCCGCAAGCACCGCAAAACTGATGTGTGCGTGCCCATTCGGCGATCTGGAAGGCACGTCCTGCTTGCGCCATCAGTTCGTCAGGCAAGACGCCCAGCAACGCACGCAGTTTGACGAAAGAAAAGCCCAACGGCGGCTCGTTGTCGCGCGAGATCTGGGCCGTACGGCAAGGAGACTCTTTAGCCAGCCAGACAAATTGAAGCTTGTCCGCCGTCAGTCCCACATCGGTGCAAACCTGCGCATCCGGCAGGTTCATTGACTCGTCTTGCACCAGTAATTCATCGCCACGAAATACGAAGTTCACAATCAATCCTTAGGCCCATGCGCAGTGTTGCGATGTTAAAGGAAAGACCGTCGGGAAACATTAACGAACGGTGCCTTTTGATCTGAATGGCCGAATGTTTTCTAACCCTGCGCACCTTATACAAGCCAGGAACGTGCCATTGCGCCCTATTGCCATATCCTCCTGGGGTGGATAATCTTCGGTTCATGAACTCCCCAACTCCGCACCACTCACACGAAGCCGTCACCAAGCGCTTAAAACGGGCGGAAGGTCATTTGCGCAGCATTCTTCAGATGATTGACGCGCAACGACCGTGCCTGGAGCTTGCGCAACAGTTGCATGCTGTTGAAAAAGCCATCTCACAGGCCAAGAAGGTGCTTATCCAGGACCATATCGATCACTGCCTGGAAAATGCCGTCGGAGACCTGAACGCAGAGAGCCGTCGCACGATTGACGAGTTCAAAGAGATCACCAAGTACCTGTAGCGCTCACGCCGGGCGCAGCAAACAGCTGTTTCGGCGAGTTTCATAGCGTGGCATGCCGGGAATTCACAAGGGTCGGGCGTGGTCATATGGCTAATCTCGTTACCCAAGAGACGCGCCGCATGTCGACTCTTCGTCCGTTCGCTCGATACTTATGGCCATGGCTGCTGTGCTGGTCCGCGGGCACGCTTGCCGCGCCGCCCTTGCCTGCCGCTCCACTATCGGAACAGGCACCTGCATCTGATCATCAACAATCATTGGTGGCTCTGGTGAACCGTATCAGTTGGGGCGCCACCCCGGCTGATATCAGCACCGCGCAGTCCCTTGGCTATGAAGGCTATCTGCAACGTCAGTTGCATCCGAAAGCCACCCTATTGCCCGCTGACGTTCAATCGCGTATTGCTGCGCTGAGCATTTCGCAAGAATCGTCCGAACAAGCCGCGTTACGCTTGCGTGCCGCCACCCTTGCCGCAAAAGATGGCTCACCCGAAACGCTGAATGCCGCGCGCCAAGCCGCCCGTCAAACCGCGCGGGAACGTAGCACGGATACCGCAGAGCGCAGTGTCTGGCTGGCGCTCTATTCACCCAATCAGCTCCAGGAACAGATGACCTGGTTCTGGATGAACCACTTCAGCGTCTACGCACCCAAAAACCAGTTGGGGCTTTATCTCGATGAATACGAAAGCCAGGCAATTCGGCCGCATGCCCTAGGCAAGTTCCGGGATTTGTTGGCAGCCACCGTTAGATCCCCGGCCATGTTGATATTTCTGGACAACAACCAGAATTTGGCGGGCAAAATCAACGAAAACTACGCCCGTGAAATCATGGAGTTGCATACCCTCGGGGTGCAAGGTGGCTATAGCCAGACAGATGTCCAGGAACTGGCTCGCATCCTGACCGGACTGGGCGTATACGAACAAGCTGATTTGCCAAAAATTCGTCCGGCGCTGCGCGGACAATTGATGCGCGAAGGCAATTTTCTCTTTAATCCGGCGCGCCACGACTATGGCGACAAGGTGTTCTTGGGGCACGCAATTAGTGGGCGAGGTCTGGCCGAGGTTGACCAGGCCATTGACCTGCTCAGTCGCAGCCCAGCCACGGCACGCTTTATCAGCGCCAAGTTAGCGGCCTATTTTCTGCCGGGCCAGCCGCCACCCGCCCTGCTTGCCAGCATGGCAAAAACCTTTCAATCTTCCGATGGCGATATTGCGGCCACGTTGAATACGCTGTTTCATTCTCCGGCGTTTAACGCCAGCCTGAAAGGCGGCGTCTTTAAAGACCCGGTGCATTACGTGTATTCGGCGGTGCGATTACGTCTTGCCGACCTTCCTCCTATCCGTAATCCGCGCCCGGCACTCGCCATGTTGCGCCAACTGGGTGAGCCGCTGAACCAGCGTCTCACCCCGGATGGTTATCCGCAAGCGCAATCTGACTGGTCAGGGTCCGGGCAAATGACGGCCCGATTCGAGGTAGCTCGCAGCATTGCTGCAGCACCGCAGCCTTTTTATCGCGACCCGGACGAACAGGAACGGCCCACTGTTCCACCCATTCCTGCTCTGGCCCCACTGGCCGCCAGCCGGGGCTTGTATGCAGGGTTGTCAGCCGCCACGCGCCGGGCCATTGATTCAGCACCCACAGTCCAAGATGCCAACACCTATTTCCTGGCGTCTCCCGAGTTCATGCATCGCTAGGCGCATTCAAATGAAACCGAAACTGGAAGGCATCATGAACCGACGTCGATTGTTGCAATGGATGGCCTCAGCGCCGCTCGCCGTCAATACGGCGCGCTTGTATGCGGCACCCGCCGCCGCGTCAACGCGTGTGCTGGTGGTGTTCATGCGAGGCGCTTACGACGCCGCCAGCCTGCTGGTACCGCGGGACAACGCGTTTTATTACGAGTCGCGCCCCAACATCGCAATTGCGCGTGCAGGATCAGGAGCAGGATCGGCGGTGCCCATGGATAGCCATTGGTCGCTGCACCCAGCGCTGGCCAATAGCCTGTTGCCGCTGTATCGCCAACATCAGCTCGCCTTTGTGCCATTTTCAGGCACCGATGACCTGAGCCGCAGCCACTTTGAAACACAGAGCCGAATTGAATTGGGGCAAGGTGCACAGACGGGTGGCGCGAACTATCACTCCGGCTTTTTGAACCGCCTGGCGGCCGTTCTTTCAAGCAGCGGAGTGCAACCCGCCGCCTTCGGCAGCGAAGTGCCGCAGATCTTTCGCGGTGACCAACGTGTGCCCAATATCGATCTGGCGGGTGCCAGCCGCAAGTCACATCTAAGCGACCAGAATAATGAGGCCATTGCGGCGATGTATCGCGACACCGAACTCGCTGCCACCGTTAAAGAAGGACAAAACGTCATGGGAGCAGCGCGTCAGGAAGTCGCAGCAGACATGGCGGCAGAAATGAAGGCGGCCAATGGCAACGCCATCAGCACTGAAAAGCTTGAGCAGGAAGTACGCCACGTTGCGCGTTTCATGTCCGACAACTACAACCTCGGCTTCATCGACGTGGGCGGCTGGGATACCCACGTCAATCAAGGCGGAGCCGACGGCATGCTGGCCAATCGATTCGGACAACTCGGACGCGCACTGGCCGCGTACGCCGACGCCATGGGTGAGGCGTGGCGCCACACTACAGTTGTAGTAATCAGCGAATTCGGGCGCACCTTTCGCGAGAACGGCAACAAAGGCACCGATCACGGACACGGCACGGTGTATTGGGTGATGGGCGGAGCCGTAAACGGCGGCCGTATCGCAGGGCGCCAGGTTGAGGTCCGGCGAGACACGCTCTTTCAGGACCGCGACTTTCCGGTGCTAAACGAATATCGCGCGGTGTTCGCGGGGTTGTTTGGCCGACTGTACGGACTGCGGCCTGACCAGTTGGGTCGTATTTTTCCGGGCGTCACACCGCTGGATCTGAAGCTTGTTTAAGGCGAACGGGCAAGTCCAAGCCCTTCTTGGGCGGCGCGCAGGGATCCACAACCTGCATGAGGGACGTAATCGCAGAATTGAAGCGTACTGGCCTGAAATAGGGAACCTCCGAGCAAAGCAACGATCCAACATGAGATAAGCATATGCGGTGAAGCAAGAGGTTCCGAAAGCCAATGTTCGGGGCGGCCACGTGGGAGGCCCTCATGAAACACTTACGGTTTGCACTGGCGACAACGAGTCTGGTTTTGGGAATTACGCTGGCCAGCGTTGGCCGAGCCCAGCCCTTGCCAACCGACCTAAGCGCGGCGTATCACAAGCAAGTCGTGCCCACGCTCTCGCCCCCGGACGAGGCGAAAATTTACTACGGCGAATTAGCCCGCAAAACGTTAGACGCCGCACATATTTACTTGTTGGCGGATCAATACGTGCTGGTTGTGGACCGCAACAGCCATGTCCAGGCCAGCCTGCTTTATTTGATGTCGCCTGACACGCCTCCAAGTTTTATCGGTGCTGCGCCGGTATCTACAGGCCGCGTCGGACAGTTCGATCATTTCGAGACTCCGCTTGGCGTGTTTCCCCACGAGCTGGCCAACCCTGATTTTCGAGCGCTAGGTACCAAAAACGTGAATGGTATTCGCGGCTACGGGCAAAAGGGAATGCGCGTCTTCGATTTGGGGTGGCAACAGGCCACACGAGGTTGGGGTCACGGAGGCCCAGGCACGATGCGATTACAAATGCACGCCACGGATCCGGACCGTCTGGAGAGCAAGCTGGGCACGCCTCAGTCAGAAGGCTGTATTCGGATGCCCAGTACCCTGAACCAGTTTCTGGATCACTTTGGTGTGCTGGACGCAGACTACGCGTTGGCCACCGCCATGGGGCCCACTTTGTGGGTGTTGCCGCATGATCAAGATCCCGTGCCAAACCCAGGTCGCTACATCGTCATCGTGGACAGCGCACAACACGCTCGCCCGGCATGGTCTCCCATCCCCAAAGCCCTGGCGTCTACGCCTGCGCACGACGCGATTGCGTCGAGAAAGTGAGGCGTGTGGGCTCCTTACCGCCGCGTTGCCACACCGCGCCTCGCGTCTGCGTGGTGCGTGGCATGTGGCCTTTCTCATCGCGGATTTTGGCACCGCATTGCAGCATTGACCTGCGAAAAATGATCTGCTAAAAGTTTGCAAACCTTACCTGTCTCTCATGCTCGCAACCGACTGCCGAGGTGTAGTGTGACAAACGAGAATGGTACGTATGCAGGACATGGCAGATTGGGCACTTGACCCATGGTCGCCCCTCCTCCCCGCCTAACTCCCGCTGAGTCCGCAACGGCTACAGATCCCGTGCCCGAATTGCACATCACCAGCTTGGTCGTGCACGCGGCCCCCTCCCGACTCCCCGCTGTTTCTGCGTTTATTACGAAGCTGGCTGGCGCCGAGATCCACGGCACCTCGGCCAACGGAAAACTGGTTGTCACGATTGAAGCCGCAAGTACCGATGAAACGATGAATCGTATCTCTGCCATTCAACGACTGGATGGCGTGCTTTCCGCCGCGCTCGTGTATCAGCATTCGGAAACCTTGGATTCGATGAATGAGCAGATCGAGGATGCCAATGGACCGCAAGGCGTCCGTTAATGCATGCGTGACGGCGGCTGCATTCCATGCGCCCTGCTGACGTGCCATTGCCCCTGCTTCAAGCACGCGAACTCATCTGTCGACGTGAACTGATGGCGTTCGGCCCATTGAGTTTTGAACTCCATCGAGGCCAGTTACTGCTGATCAAGGGCGCAAACGGTAGCGGAAAGAGTAGCTTGCTGCGAATTCTGACCGGACTACTCACGGCGACCGAAGGGTTCGTCTACTGGCTCAACGTTGATATTCGCCGAGACGCTCCAACCTATGCCAAATCTCTGACTTATCTTGGACATAGCAACGGATTAAGCGGCGATCTGACTGCACATGAGAATCTGCATTTTGGCCTGCAAATCGCAGGGATCAAAACCCATGAGACTGCGTTAACGCTGGCGCTGGCCTTCTGGGGATTGCAAACAGTGGCCGATACCCCCGCGCGAAAACTCTCTCAGGGACAAGCACGCAGGCTGGCTCTGGCTCGCGTCATGCTGAGCGCACGCCAACTATGGTTGCTGGATGAGCCGGATGCCGGGCTGGATGCTGAGAATCAAGCCCGCTTGAACAAGGCCATTCACACGCATTTGCAGTCAGGCGGCGCAGCGGTTGTGGCATCGCATCACCCCGTGGCCGACCTGGCGGGTTGCACACAACATATGGACATGGATGACTATGCGGACATCTGCGTCGCTGATGCAAATTGGACGGCGTGAGCTCAGACTGGCATGGCGCAGGCCAGCCGATACCCTGGGCGCTCTCATGTTTTTCATTGTGGCCGGCAGCCTGTTTCCTCTTGCCGTTGGCCCAGACCCTGCCATGTTGCTGGCTATTGGCCCAGGCGTGTTGTGGGTGTCGGCGCTATTAGCCATTCTGCTCTCACTGCACCGCCCTTTCGCCCAAGATTTCGACAATGGTTCTCTTGACCAGATGCTGCTGTCACCGCAACCACTAAGCCTGATCGTAGCCACGAAAATGGCAGCCCACTGGCTCAGCGCGTGTCTGCCCTTGATACTGGCCAGTCCGTTTCTCGCCTTGCAATTTGGTCTGTCGGCGCCATCGATTGGCGTGCTGGTGCTTTCCTTGCTCCTTGGCACACCCACCCTGGCGCTGGTGGGGGGCCTGGGCGCTGCCTTGACCCTGGGTTTGCGAGGCGGCGCGTTATTGCCACTTTTGGTACTGCCGCTCTACATACCGGTTCTCATTTTTGGTAGCGCTGCCGTTATGGCGACTGACAGCGGGCTTGGCGCTGGCGCCAGTCTTTCGTTGCTGGGCGCCTGCCTGTGCGTGGCAGCCGTTCTTTGCCCTTGGGGCGCGGGCGCCGCGCTTCGCGTGGCGGCGGAGTAATTCCCATGCGAAAAACCACCACCCACGCCTTTGCCCGGCCCGCGCACTCGCCCCTGAACAGCACGAAGCCGAGCTGGTTTCGCTTCGCCTCTACCGCAGTGTTTTATCCGCTGGCGGGACGATTGATTCCATGGTTTGCCCTCCTGGCTGTGTTGCTTGGCCTGGCTAGTCTCTACATGGGGCTCGTGGTGGCACCTCGGGATAGTCAGCAAGGCGAGGTGTATCGGATTCTGTTTGTCCATGTGGCGGCGGCCTGGATGTCGATGTTTCTCTACCTCGTAATGGCCGTTTATGCCGCGTTGGGCCTGATCTATCGCACCCGGCTGTCATTCATGATGATGTCTGCCATTGCACCGACCGGCGCACTGTTCACTTTCCTGACGCTTTGGACGGGCGCACTCTGGGGCAAACCCACCTGGGGCACCTGGTGGGTATGGGACGCCAGGCTCACGTCTGAGTTGATTCTGCTCTTTCTTTATCTGGGTTTTTTGGCGCTGCAGGCCGCTACCGACGATCCCAAGCGGGCAGATCGCGGCGGTGCCATTCTGGTTTTGGCAGGCGTGGTCAATATTCCCGTTATCTATTTTTCGGTGCAATGGTGGAACACCTTGCATCAAGGCGCATCGATCAGCCTGACTGCCGCCCCGAGCATGGCACACATCATGATTATGGCCATGCTCCTTATGGTGGGCGCGTTCTGGATGTACAGCGCAGCCGTCGCACTGGCGCGAGTTCGCCACATCATTGCGCAGCGTGACCCGGCGGTGGTCCACCCCAGACCCACAACGGCGAGGACCACATGACCTGGAGCACCTTGCTCACTTGGGAAGGTCATGGCCCCTACATTCTGGGAGCCTACGCGATGACATTCATCGTGCTCGGCGTGGAGGTACTTGTCCTGTGGTGCCGAGGGCGGCAACGAGCGCGGCGCGAGGCCCGGCAAACCCACCATGACCACTAGGCAGCGTCGGTTCCTCTTCGTAATGGTCGGGCTGGCGGCGCTGGCAGGCGCAAGCGTGCTGGTGATAAATGCCTTGCGCTCTAACTTGGTGTTTTTCTTCAGCCCCAGTCAGATCGCCGCCCAAGAAGCGCCCAAGAGCGGGCATTTTCGGATGGGTGGCTTGGTCAAGACCGGCTCGGTGCACCGCGAAGCGGATGGTTTGACGATGCAGTTCGTCGTCACCGACCTGGCCCAAAATGTACCTGTGACCTATCGGGGCCTGCTGCCCGACTTGTTTCGGGAAGGGAAAGGCGTGGTCGTGGCGGGAATCATGTCACCCGACGGCACGTTTCGCGCGACTGAAGTCTTGGCCAAGCACGATGAAAACTACATGCCCCCACAAGCTGCCGATGCCCTCAAGCGCGCCGCAGAGGCCTCGACCACTCCTAAGCCGGCGGCGCAATGATCCCCGAAATTGGTCTGTTCTGTCTGATCCTGGCCCTGCTGATCGCATTGGTCCAAGGCACGCTGCCACTTCTTGGTGCCACATATCAATGGGACGCTGGCATGCGCGTGGCGCGTCCGGCCGCGCTAGGCCAGTTCTTGTTTACGATGCTGGCCTTTGCCTGTCTGGCCTGGTCGTTTGTCGATAATGATTTTTCCGTCATTTATGTAGCGAGCAACTCGCACGCAGCCTTGCCCGCCATGTACCGTTTCGCCGCCGTTTGGGGCGGCCATGAAGGTTCTTTGTTGCTGTGGCTGTGCCTGCTTTCGACCTGGTCCCTGGCGGTTGCAGCCTTCAGCCGGGGGCTGCCGTTGGCGTTCGTTGCGCGCGTGCTGGCGGTCATGGCCTGGATAAGTGTGGGCTTTGTTGTTTTCATCCTGCTGCTTTCAAACCCGTTTGAACGCCTGTTGCCGCCGGCAATGGAAGGACGCGACCTCAACCCCTTGCTCCAGGACCCGGGCATGATTGTCCATCCGCCGATGCTCTATATGGGCTATGTCGGGTTCTCCGTGGCCTTCGCCTTCGCGATCGCCGCTCTTTTATCCGGAGAACTGGATGCCATCTGGGCACGCTGGGTTCGGCCCTGGACGCTGGCGGCCTGGAGTTTTCTGACGGTTGGGATTTTGCTGGGCAGCGCCTGGGCCTATTACGTACTCGGCTGGGGGGGCTGGTGGTTCTGGGACCCGGTAGAGAATGCTTCTTTCATGCCGTGGCTGGCGGGCACAGCCCTCATTCATTCCCTCATCGTGACCGAGCGCCGCGGCGCATTTCGCAGTTGGACCGTGCTGTTAGCCATCTGCACTTTCTCATTAAGCATTCTTGGCACGTTCTTAGTGCGTTCAGGCGTGCTGACCTCCGTGCATGCGTTCTCCGTTGACCCCGGGCGCGGGCTATACATACTCGGATTCATGACCGTAATTGTCGGGGGCTCCCTGGCGCTTTACGCCTGGCGTGCGCCGCGCGTGGGACTTGGCGGCGGTTTCTCTCTGCTCTCGCGCGAGTCTTTCCTGCTCGCCAACAACGTCGTGCTCACGGTTGCGGCGGCCTCCGTACTGCTTGGCACACTCTATCCGGTCGTGCTTGATGTGCTCTCCTGGGACAAGATTTCCATTGGCCCACCCTATTTTGAAGCGGTTTTTGTGCCCCTCATGACACCGGCCATCTTCTTGATGGGTGTTGGGCCCGTCGCCAAATGGAAACGCGCCACCGTGCCGGAACTGGCCCGCCGTTTACGCATCGCCTTTCTTGTCAGCGTACTGACGGCGGCACTCCTTCCTCTAATGCGCCCTCATGCGGGCGGCACATGGTCTCTCATGATTGTGTTGGGTTTGTGGTTGGCAGCCTGGACGCTTGCCACCGTGCTGACACACGCCTGGCAACGCCTCAGCACCTTGGAGGGGCCTTGGACTCGGCGTCTTGCCCGACAACCGCGTGCCTGGTATGGCATGTTGGCTGCGCATGCCGGCATTGGCGTATTCATTGCAGGGGTGACGCTTGCGAATGGCTATGAGATCAAGCAAGAGCTGCGTCTGGACATTGGCGCGCAACATCGCGCTGACGCCTACACCTTCACGTTTGACAGCATCGGCCCCGCCACCGGTCCTAACTACACTAGCCAGATGGCGGTGTTCACGGTGACGCGTGACGGCAAGTATGTCACCACCCTACGCCCCGAAAAGCGGCTTTATACCGTTCAGCAGATGGCCTTGAGCCAGGCCGATATTGACACGGGCCCAACGCGAGACTTATTCGTGGCTCTGGGCGAACCCGTGAGCGACACCGCCTGGACCGTGCGCATCCAAGTCAAACCGTTCATGACCTGGATCTGGGCCGGTTGCCTGCTAATGGCCCTTGGCGGACTGCTCGCCGCCACCGACAAACGCTATCGACATCAGCGCCGAACGGTGGCTTCCGAACTGCGCCCCAATGAGCGCGCGGTGGCCACAGGTCCGTTGAAGGAAGAACGCTAATGCGTTACCTCCTGCCGCTGCTAGCGTTCATCGTCATGGCCCTGTTTCTCGCGCTGGGCTTGTCACATGATCCCCGCGCCGTGCCTTCCGCCATTATCGATAAACCCGCGCCGCCTATCGTCTTGCCTGCGCTACAGCCTCAAGGCGCACCTTTGGATATCGCGTCATTGAAGGGGCAGGTCTGGATGCTGAATGTCTGGGCGTCCTGGTGCGCGCCCTGCCGCGACGAGCTCCCAGTTTTGAAAAGCATCGCAGCTCAACACAAAGTGCCTGTCTACGGCTTGAACTACAAGGACAAAAACGACGAAGCCCTGGCTTGGCTGGCGCAATTTGGCGACCCTTACATCACCTCCGTGTCCGACACCGATGGACGGGTTGGTATTGAGTATGGCGTTTATGGCGTACCCGAGACTTTCATTATTGATGGAACAGGTCGCATCCGATACAAGCAACTGGGTTTGATCACCCCTGAAATCTGGCGCACCAAGATGCTGCCAGTCATTGAGTCCCTGCGATGAATACCTGGCGAACCGTGCTCTGGAGGGTGCTGATCGTAACGGCGTCGTTATGTGTGCCCGCCCACGCCCAAACTCAGGCGGCGGCTCAAACCCGGGGTCAAGACACACCCATCACAGCGTTGGATCAACGCGCCAACACGCTTGCCCATTCGCTGCGCTGCATGGTGTGCCAGAACCAAAGCCTGGCCGACTCCAACGCACCGCTTGCGCAGGACATGCGCGCCATCATTCATCAGCAACTACAAGCCGGTAAAACTGACCACGAAATCATGACTTTCTTCGAAGAACGCTATGGTGATTTCGTGCGTTACGACCCGCCGTTCAAACCGTCTACCTGGTTACTCTGGCTAGCGCCATTTGGTTTGCTGGTTGCGGGCTTCGCCGCGCTTGCCCTGAACGTACGCCGGCGCAGCGCTCGTGTTGCTCGCGCAGCACCCAGCGCCGACGATCGCGCCACCGCACGCCATCTGCTTGACGAGAAAACACCATGACCACCCTGTGGCTCGCCGTCGTGGCCCTGCTTATCTTTGCCCTGCTCTTGCTACTGCCTCCGTTCTTCAGGCGCAACGATGCCGCCTCCGCATCAAGCGTGCAGACCGTACAAGCGTTTTATCGCTCGCAACTCACTGAGCTCACGCAAGACGTCGATAACTCGTCACTTGGCCCGCGAGAGCATAAAGAGGCGCTGGACGATGTCACCCGCGGTCTTTTGCAAGATATGGACGCCCGCAAGCCTCGGGCCACGAACTCCGGCAGCCAGCGCTTGAATCTGTGGGTCGCGGCGGTGCTCAGTATCGGCCTGCCCGTCGCCGCCGTCTTGTTATATGGCCAACTAGGCGACCCCCGCGCCGTGGCCAACGCCGTACTTTCTGCGCAGCAGGCCGAACCCCATGACGCAAGCGATAACGAAATAACCACGGCGATCAACGCGCTGGCGCAGCGTCTGCGCACCAACCCTGATGATGTCGAAGGCTGGTACATGCTGGCGCGTTCTTACGAAACGCTGGGGCGCTTTAACGACGCCGTGCTTGCCTACGAAAATACCTTACGCATCCTGCCAGACGAACCGGGATTGCTTGCCGACTACGCCGATGCCCTGCTCTCCACCAACAACGGAGAAACGTCGCCAAAGGCGGACGCCGCCCTTCAGCATGCCCTCACACTGAACCCCGATCAGCCCAAATCTCTGGCACTGGCCGGTATGATTGCCCTGCGAAGGGGGGATGCCGCCTTGGCGCTGGCACATTGGACCCGCCTCAAATCTCTGCTGCCACCAGACTCTGACGTTGCCCGTCAGATCGACGGCAGCATCGCGCTGGCTCAGGCCACCGCCGGCATCGTACCCGCTGCGGCACCACCGGTGACCACGCCGGTGCCCAGCGCCAGCGCATCGAATGGTCGAATCACCGGCCATGCTCGCATCGCCGAGAACTTGCGCGGCCAGGTGAACGATGACGACACGGTATTTATTCTGGCGCGAGCGAGCTCCGGCAAGGGAATGCCTTTTGCGATTTTGAAGCGCCGCGTTAAAGACCTGCCTCTTCAATTCGTGCTTGACGACAGCACCGCCATGTCGCCTGCCGCCAAATTGTCGCTGGCGACAGAAGTGCAAGTAGAGGTGCGCGTCAGCCGCTCCGGCATGGCTGGCGCACAGCCCGGCGACCTGCTTGGGGTAAAACCGCAGGTACCTGTCGGCAGCGAGCAGGTCGACGTGGTGGTCGACACGGTCGTGAAGTGAGTTGAAAAATCGAATAATTCAAACACCGCCCTAGCTGCGCAAGATCAGGCACGAGCTCATGCAGGTCAGGCGGTGTGTAACTCAAGCGCAAAATATAGACGTTAACTCGGCTTCCAGCCCTCAGGGACGCGCGGTTTTTCAATCTGGGCGAAGTGACAGATGGCATCAGCGATGCCAGAAAAATCAACTCCGCCGAACTCGCCTGCGCGTGCCAGGCTGAACGACTCATGGACGGCGGCGGCAACGGGCATAGGTACTTTGGCGGCGTGGGCAGCCGCCACTATCAACGATAGATCTTTGTGTGCCAGATCGATTGTGAAACCGGGCGCCGTGTCGCCGACAAGTACCTTGTTCGGAAAATTCATGCGCAACTGGCCGTTAGACGCCGAGGTGCCATACAACACTTGCAGCGTCTTGGTGATGTCCAAGCCGAATCGTTGCGATAAGGCCAGCGCCTCACCGTTGACCTGACACAGCGTCACAGCAACGTAATTGTTAACGAGTTTGGTGCGCCCGCCTGTGCCAACCGCGCCGCAATGGTACGTCGTAGTGCCCATTGCATCTAGCAAAGGTTTGACGCGGATGAAGTCAGCGTCGCTTGCGCCGACCATAAAGAGCGATTCGCCACGATCCGCGTGCTCGGCCAAACGTCCGACGGGTGCATCTACCACAGACATTCCGACATCCAAGGCGAATTCTTGCAGGCGGTCAGTGGCCAGTGGGTCAATCGTGCTCATGTCCATTAACAGACAGCCGCGGGCAGCATGTGCAAAGATTCCTTCTGTGCCCAGAGCGACCAGTTCAACTTCCTTAGACGAAGGAAGCATGGTCACAACAATGCTGCACTGACTCGCCACCTCGGCGACCGTCGCACAAGTGGAGGCACCAGCGGCTACCAGTTCGTCCACTGCTTTTTTATTGATGTCCAGCACCACAAGGTTGAATCCTGCGCGGCGCAAGTTCAGTGCCATAGGCTTGCCCATACGTCCCAAGCCAATGAAACCTATCTTTTCCATTTCTCTGTCTCCTGGGCGTCTATGCGCCGCGTTATCCCTGCTGTTTGATCAGTAACCAATATAGGCAGTTTTGGTCGATGTATAAAAATCGACGGCGTAGCGGCCCTGTTCGCGGGGGCCAAAGCTCGAGGCCTTCACGCCGCCGAATGGCACGTGATAGTCCAGCCCGGCAGTTGGCAAGTTCACCATCGTAAGTCCGCTGCGTACATGAAGCCTGAAATGATTGGCTAGCTTATGGGAGGTCGTGCAAATTCCCGACGACAGACCGAAAGGCGTGTCGTTGGCAACCTGCAGGGCTTCGTCGTAGCCAGACACACGGATAACCGCAGCAACCGGGCCGAAAATTTCTTCGCGATTGATCCGCATGGCGTTGTTGCTGTGGGTGAAGAGAGCTGGCTGCAAAAAATGACCGCCGCTACGTGTCTCAATGCTACGGCCGCCCTCGGCCAGCGTCGCACCCTCACTTTGGCCCAGACCGATGTACCCCAGAATCTTGTCCATTTGGGAAGCGTTTATGACCGGTCCGATTTGGGTCGCGGTATCTCGCGGGTCGCCCACCACGAGCTTGCGCATACGTTCCACCAATGCGTCGACAAACCGGTCATGAATGCCGTCAGTGACAATTAGGCGGCTTGACGCGGTACAACGCTGTCCCGCTGAGAAAAAGGCTCCATTCAACGCACACTCGACCGCCACATTAAGATCAGTGTCGTCAACAACTACCAAAGGATTCTTGCCGCCCATCTCGAGCTGGACTCGTATCATGCGTTCTGACGCGGCTGTCGCTATCTTGCGACCGGTGGCCACGCTACCTGTGAAGCTGACCGCATCGACATCGTCCAAAAGCGCCCTGCCCGCCGCGCTGCCCTCACCATTGACCAGGTTCGCCACGCCCCGAGGCAGCCCGGCTCGTTCCAGAATGCTGAACAATTCCCACGCGACACCAGGCGTATGCTCAGAGGGCTTCAGAACCAGCGTATTGCCGTAGGCAAGCGCTGGAGCGATCTTCCATGCCGGAATCGCAATGGGAAAATTCCAGGGCGTGATCAGCGTGACCACGCCAACGGGGTGTCTGCTTATCTGAACACCGATGTCTGGGCGTACGGACGGTACGTTCTCTCCGCCATAGCGCACTGCTTCTCCTGCGAAAAACTGAAAGATCTGACCCGCTCGTACCACCTCACCTTGTCCCTCGGCTTGAGTCTTGCCCGCCTCTCGAGACACCAGCGCACCCAGTTCTTCCTTGCGTGCCAGAATTTCATTTGCGGCGCGGAACAGTATGTCGCTACGCATTTGCGTGGTGCTGCGCTCCCATGCTGGCGCCGCCGACCGTGCTGCCAGTACTGCCAGCCGCATTTGTTCCTCGCTGGCGCTGGCGTAGTGCCCGACTACGTCCTGCGGATCTGCAGGATTCCGGTTTATCAACGTGGTTTCGCCGTCTAGCCACGCGCCATCGATGAAGTTCGCTTTCTGTTTCAATGTCTGCTCCTTGTCATGGGTCACGGATTAATCAATTGTGGCCACCGTGGCCCCGACCCAAGACTGCCTCGCGAAATCGCGTGCGCAGGTATGGCCCGTCGCGCGGGGGAAGACTGCTGGGTTCTGGCTCCGCCGCGACTTTGAGGACAAGGCACTGCAAGCCACTCTGATACAGCCCTTCAATGCGTGGTTCCAGTTCGCTTTCGCTACGGATCGTGGTGGCATCGGAAAAGCCACAACTACGGGCAATACCTGCGATATCGACGCCACGCCCCGAATGGGCTGCCTGCATTCCAGTCTCTCCATAGTGCTCGTTGTCGATGACGATGATCTTCAGGTTCGTGGGTGCTCGTACGCCGATCGTAGCGAACGAGCCCATGCCCATGAGCATTTCACCGTCACCCACAAACGCAAGCACTTGGCGCTTTGGTTGAGCCAGTGCCAATCCAAACGCCACCATGGATGTGCCACCCATGGCGCCCCAGACATAGAAATTACGGTCATCATCGCCAGCAGCAGACGTGTCGTAAGTGGGATTGCCCAAGCTGGCAACGACCAGGGCATCCCCCCGTCTCTTCAATATTCGGGCGACCGCCGCCCGCCGGTTCATTACATACTTCGCGCTAGCGCTCATGTCGGTTGCCCCACTCTATTTATTGAAGTTCTTGATGCCCAGGATGCGCTGGGAAATCACCACAGCCACGGCCCGGTTTGAGTTGAACGCAAGCAGGCTGGCGGCTTTGACCGTCTCGGGCACCTCATCGCCATGCTCCACGCGCTGCACGAACACGCCCGCGCTCCTTAATGCGGCTTCGGTAGACTGACCCATCGGGCATTGCCAGGGATTGAACTCACCCCATTCGCCGCGCATAGTGATTAGGCACAGAAACGGAATACGGCACTCCTGAATTAGGGCAAGCATATTGATGCAGTTGCCCACGCCGCTGGACTGCAGCAAGAGCACACCCTTTGCACCACCAAGCCAGGCGCCGCCTAACATGGCCACGCCCTCTTCTTCTGTCGTCAATGAAATCGCTTCAACGTCGGGGTCCGACTCGAACAGCCTGATCAACTGGCTATGACCCGCATCAGGTACATAAGCCATCTGCGTGATCCCGGCCTCTTTAAGGTTTTGATAGAGCTCGGCGGGCCAACTCTCTGCCATGATTTTCTACCTCTGGTATGTGAATGAAGAAACCAAGTGAATGTCAGATACGCGGCATCAAAGCGCAAATGCCTGGGCGTGTGGGTGCATACGCTTGCTCGCCCGGAATCGTGGTGACTTTCTCGTAGTAGTCCCAGGCACCTTTCGATGCGGCTGGGGTCTTTACTTTCATCAGGTACATGTCGTGGACCATCGTGCCGTCCGCCCGGATATATCCCTTGGCAAACATGTCGTCGATGGGCGTGGACTTGAGTACCTTCATAACAGCATCGGGGTCAGTCGTGCCGGCGCGTTCCACTGCCTTCAAGTACGTCAGGGTGGCTGAATAATCGCCAGCCTGGAAGGTGGTCGGCATCTTCTTGTTTCTTTCGAAAAAGCGCTTACTGAATTCTCGCGAGCGCTCATTCAGGTCCCAATACCATCCGTCTGTGAGGTACATGCCTGCTGTCGTGTCCAAGCCGAGACTGTGTACATCCGTGATGAAAACCATTAGGCCCGCGACACGCATCTTGTCGCTCACGCCAAACTCTTTCGCGGTCTTGATGGCATTGATCAGGTCGCCACCGCCGTTGGCCAAGCCCAGAACCTGGGCCTTGGAGGCCTGTGCCTTCATGAGGTAGGACGAGAAATCAGCGGTATTGAGCGGGTGCCGCGTGGTCCCCGACACCGAGCCGCCGCTGGCCTGCACCACGTCTATGCTGGCTTTCTCAAGTGAATAGCCAAATGCGTAATCAGCGGTCAGCATGAACCAGCTTTTCCCACCCTGCTCAACCATGGCCGCGGCGGTACCGCGTGCCTGCGCGGAGGTGGAGTAGGTGTAGCGCACCATGTAGGGTTGACAAGCCTCTTCGGTCAAGCTGTCCGCGCCCGCACCGGTGCTGATGAAAACTTTCTTCTTCTCGGCAGATATGGTGCTGATGGCTAACGAGGCCGACGAATTCGAGCCCCCAAAAACCACGTCGACCTTATCCTGGTCCCACCACTGGCGTGCCCGGTTCGACGCAATGTCTGCCCTGTTCTGATGGTCGGACGACAGAATTTCTATCGGTTTGCCAAGCACCTTGCCACCAAAATCGTCGACCGCCATGCGAATCGCGTCCAGTCCGCCCACACCGTCAAAATCCGAATAGGGGCCGCTCATATCCGTCACGAAGCCGATCTTCACCTTGTCACTTTGCGCTTGCGCGGTCGTTCCCAAGCCAATACCGAACACAGCCAAAGTGACGGCACCCAACACCTTCGTTCTGGTTTTCACGTCCTGTCTCCTCGCTTTGTCGGCGTTGCTGTAGGATCAGCACTGCCATCTCTTTTTTTAATACTAATGCCAGTTAGTATCTATATCAATCATGTGGTTAACCCTAGGCGAGGCATCTCCTAGGGCATGCTTCTCCCTATAATTCGGTTTTCCTACTTAGCGGCATCGCCATGGATTTACGCCAGATTGAATGTTTTCTTTGTCTATACCGGAATGGCGGTATGACACGAGCCGCAGCAGATCTGGGTATCGTCCAGTCGGCTCTCAGCACGCAATTGGCAAAGTTGGAAAAGACGTTGAACGTCCAGTTGTTCGAACGCTCAAGCCGAGGCGTCACACCGACGGCGGCCGGCGTTGATCTGTACAAGATGTTGTTGCCGCTATCCAAAGAAGTGGAAAGCGTGCGTCAGCGCATGCTGGACTTAAGCGGTGCCACGTCCGGTTTGATACGCATCGGCACAGTCCCGTCTCTGGGCGCGAGCATCGTGCCACGAGCACTTTCTCTATTTGGCGCAAGTCACAAAGACGTGACTATCCGCCTGACCGAGGCATACAGTGCCGGACTGGTGGAACGCTTGGACGCAGGCGAGCTCGATGTCGCCATCGTCAATCTGATTCAACCTGTGCGAAGTCTGGAAACCACACCACTGGTTAGCGAAGAACTCGTGCTGGTAACGGCCGCCGACAGTCCCTTGCGGAAGGTCGAATTCAATGACCTGCCGATCGATGTACTAATCGTCCCTTCAATCGGCCAGGGGCTACGAGCAATTATTGATCCCATTTTGAAGAAACGCGGTCAGTCTGTGCGCCCACGTTTGGAGATGGATGCGCTCACCCCCACGCTGGAACTCGTGAAATCAGGGGCCTGGGCCACCATCCTTCCTGTAAGTGCAATTGCGCATGAGCTGGATGCGGGTGCCTTGTCCGTGCGCAGAATTCATGCGGACTTGCTACGGCAATTGGTCATCGTTAACCATCCGCGTCGGCCACTGAGTCTGGCGGCGCAACGGTTCGTGTCAGTGCTATCGGAGCAGGCTCAAGATGCTGTGGCGAGTGCGCAAAAGTTCATGAAAGCACTCGACCGGAATAAGTAAATGCTGATTGTTAAGCGGTAGTTGGCGAGCTGAAGCCGGTCGTTTGGACTCATTGCACGGGTCGTTGGGCGAACACGGCGACACCGATCACACCAACCCTGGCCGCATCGACGGGATGTCCATTGGTGGCATCGCTCGCGCCAACCGCCGCAAAATGAAACGCCGCGACCTTATGTTCGTTCTTGGGGAAACCGTTGATGATCAATGTTTCACCCGGGTAGATGAGGTAGCCGCGATTGGCATGACTTCCCGGCAGACCGGAGAGGACGTCAAGACCGTCCACGGTGGCCACCAGTTCATAGGCAAGCTTGGTGTTATTGCGCAACACGATCTCGAAGTGTTCGCCCAATTTTCCGCAAATTTTGGGTTTGAGATCCTCATCCCCCTGGTTCGGCGTCATATCGAGCTCATTGCCGGCCTCGCCGACGACGGCCATATCCAGACCCTCGACAATCTGCAGAGAAGTCAGGCCCAGCCCGTAGCCGCGACAGTGTTGTTCGTTGACGTAAAGCACCGCTGCCGCAGCACCAGGCGCATCGCCGTTGGCACGCACAAAGTCAGCCCTACGCAGGGTTGATGACTGGCTATCGCTCTGCGCCGCATTTGCGCGAGGTCGTTCTGCGGCGGTCATGCTTGCGGTAGGAGGTATTGGCTTGCTGCACGCTGCCAGTGCCAGCGCGCCAGCCAGGAATAGCGATCGTTGAAATACTCGCATCGAGCAGGGAAATCCTTTGTAGCTATGGAGAGTGCAGCTTGCATCCCCTTTCCTGCGTGCAACGCGACTACAGCATTTGCCCCAGGAACGCACGGGTGCGAGCATGCTGTGGCGACTGGAAAAAGACGTCTGACGGCGCTTCTTCCACAATGCGACCCTGGTCCATGAAAATGACGCGATGCGCCACTTCTCTGGCAAAACCCATTTCGTGCGTGACGACCAACATGGTCATTTGCTCTTCAGCCAATTGACGCATGGTTCGCAACACCTCTACGGTCAATTCCGGGTCAAGCGCCGAGGTGGGCTCGTCAAACAACATGATGTCGGGTTCCATCGCCAACGCGCGCGCAATGGCCACACGTTGTTTCTGGCCGCCCGATAATCGCGTGGGATAGTTGTCGCGCTTGTTCAACAAACCGACTTTGCCCAGCAAAGCTTCCGCTTTTGGCACAATCTCGTCACGCGACAGGCCTTTGACGGTTATGGGCGCTTCAATGATATTTTCCAGCACAGTCATGTGCGGGAACAGATTGAACGACTGAAACACCATGCCCATCTTGCGGCAGAGTCGGCGCACATTGGCATCGCTGGTGTAGTGACTTTTGCCGCCAGGCACAGCGCTGACCAGCGCCTCACCTTCAATCTCAATGCTGCCCTGATCAATGGTCTCAAGATGGTTCAAGCACCGCAGGAACGTGCTCTTGCCGGATCCGGAGGGTCCGATAATGGCAACCACTTCTCCCTTGCGCAAAGTGAGAGACACCTGATCCAGCACACGGTTCGTGCCAAAAGACTTCGTGATGTCGCGCGCGGCAATCATGACGTCGCGCGCGTCCTGGTCTACGGGTTGCGCCATGGGCTTACTCATCGTATTTGGCATAGCGTTTTTCCATGCGCTGAAAGAACCACGTCAACAGCAGCGTCATGAAGAGATAAAAAGCGGCCGCAACCAGAAACGGCGTCGTGGTGAAGTCGCGCTGCACAATACCGCGTGCCGTGCGCAGAATATCGTTTAGCGCCAACACGTAAATCAGTGAGGTGTCTTTGACCAGGGTGATGGTCTCGTTGCTCATAGGTGGCAAGACACGTTGCACCATCTGCGGCAACACAATGCGGCGCAGGGTCTGCAGGTAGGTCATGCCCAGCACTTTGCTGCCTTCATACTGCCCGCGATCAACGGACTGGATGCCAGCACGAAATATTTCCGCAAAATAAGCGGCGTAGTTCAGGGCAAACGCAACAATGGCGGCCGGAAAGTCCGGCAGGCGAACGCCAATGACCGGTACAAACGGCAACGCAAAGTAGATGAACAGCATCTGCAGCATCAGCGGCGTGCCACGCATGAGCCAGATGTAGCCATTCACCAGACCACTTAGCAGCGGCCATTTAGAAAGGCGCGCCAGCGCCAGCACAAGCCCTAACGGAACGGCGAGCGCAAGCGTAATAAAAAAGAGCGACAGGGTCAGCTTGGCGCCTTGCGCCATTGGCCCAATCAGGGAAAAAATATAGTCCATGCAGTAGGTTCCGGCCGCTCGGAGAAGAAATGATGACGGGCGAATGCCACGTCACAATGCCCCGAAGCGCTTGGCGCCACGGGGCATTCCTGGGCCTTTACTTAACGATGTTCGCGCCGAACCATTGGTTCGAGATGCGAGCGGCAGTGCCGTCTTGCTTCATCGCGTCCAGGGACTTGTCCAGCTTGGCCAACAACTCGGTGTCGTCCTTACGCACACCCACACCGTAATCTTCTGTGCCAAAGTTATCATCGAGCACACGATACTCGCCGGCACGCTTGCCAGCCAGGTAACGGCCCACAACTTCGTCAACCACGACGGCATCCAGACGCCCCGTCGACAGGTCCATCAGCGCCGTTACGTTATCGCCAAAGGTTTTGACTTCCTTGATGCTTGCCGCAACCGGTGCGTCTTTCTTTATAGCGTCTACCGCACTGCTGCCGTCTTGCGCGCCCACCACGCGGCCGGCCAGATCTGCCTTGGTCTTCACGGGGGAAGCCGCTGCCACGACGATGATCTGGTGATTAGCCATATACGGCGCGGTGAAAGCAATGTTCTTCTTGCGGTCTTCGGTAATAGTCAGGCCGTTCCAGAGTACGTCGACACGCTTACCGTTAAGTTCAGCTTCTTTTGCGCTCCAGTCGATAGGCTTGAATTCGACTTCCACGCCCAGGCGACGACCGGCTTCACGTGCCATATCGACGTCAAAGCCCACGAGCTGATTGCTGGCGTCACGAAAACCCATGGGCGGGAAGTTGTCATCCAGGCCCACGACAATCTTCTGCGCCGCCGCAGCGGGAGCAGCCGCTTGGGGGCTGTCATTTTGGCCGCAGGCGGCCAACATCGCAGACACGGACACCAAGAGAACCGCTGTCAATTTTTTCATATGAATGGTGCGTTGCGCACAGATTGAGTTGGAATTTGGGACGGCTAGAAAAAAGCAGCCGAATCCTCGATTATATCCAGCCCCACTTTTTTGCACCATTCCAGGGCAGGTTCCGCCATTCGGCGCATCCTGCCCTGCCAGATTCAGTCTGCCCGCGCCCTATTAGGGTCGGCGCAGCGCCTCTACCTGAATATTCAACTCTACCTTTGGTTTGAAGCCCATATCCAGACCAAAATTCAGCCCAAAATCATTGCGGTTGAACTCCGTGGATACGTCAGCGCCGCAGACTTCGCGTTTTTCCATGGGATGGTTGATGCACTTGAAGTCATCAATCTCCAGCTTTGCAGGACGGGTGACACCACGTAGCGTCAACTCACCCCGGGCCTCTTTGGGGCGGTCACCTTTGAATTTCGTGAACTTGCCTTTAAAGGTAGCAGTGGGATACTTTGCCGCATCAAAGATGTCTGGTGCCAGCGCATGCTGGTTCATTTCGTCGTGGCCGAAATCAATAGACTTGATGTCTACCGTGACGTCCACGGTACCGGTGCGTGCCGCGCGATCCAGCACAATAACGCCGCTGGACTTATTGAACTTGCCGCGCCAGGTCGACAAGCCGCCCATATGGTCAGCTTCGAAGCTTGGATAGGTATGGGAAGGATCAATGTCGTAGGTCACCGGTGCGGCGATGGCCGCGCTCCCGAGCAACACACCAACAGCCAACATAAGCGGTTTGAAGGTCTTCAATGGTGTTCCTTTCATGTTTTAAGGCATGCAAGTCGCCCCGCGCGCCTTGCATGCCTGACTACGTTTGCGGCCTGATGCCACCCTGACTACGGCGCCATGTTACTTGGCTGTGGTGTGGTCTACCTAGTCGCTGACTGTCCAGCCATCCCCCAGCAAGTACGCACTGGCAGCCGTACGCTCACTTTCCAGACTTGGCCATGGTGTAACTGGCGATCAGGTTGCGGTAGTCAGGAATGTGATTGGAGAACAAGGCACCCAGCCCTTCGACGTCATTGCGCCAATCCCGGTGAAGCTCGCAGGCCACGCCAAACCAACTCATCAACTGCGCACCTGCTTGCGACATGCGATCCCACGCCGCATCGCGGGTGACCTCATTAAATGTGCCCGAAGCATCTGTCACTACAAACACTTCATAACCGGCCTCCAGCGCAGCGAGCGCAGGAAACGCGACGCAAACCTCAGTCACCACTCCCGCTATCAGCAATTGCTTGCGACCCGTGGCCTTTACGGCTTTCACAAAGTCTTCGTTGTCCCAGGCGTTGATCTGACCGGGCCGGGCAATGTAGGGCGCGTCCGGAAAGGTTTGTTTGAGTTCTTGAACCAGCGGGCCGTTGGGGCCGTCTTCAAAACTGGTGGTCAGGATGGTGGGCAGTTTGAAGTACTTAGCCAGATCGGCCAGGGCCAGCACATTGTTCTTAAACTGATCGGGGCCCATGTCGCGCACGAGCGACAGCAGGCCCGTCTGGTGGTCCACCAGCAGAACAGCGGCCTGGTCTTTATCGAGACGATTGTAGGTTTTGCTCATCAGTAACTCCTTGGGATTGCATTCAAGAGAATTCACCGGGCGGAGCGCGCTTCGGAATTTCAGTCCTGACGCGAACCGGCCCTGGTGCCATCGCGTGTGCGCTGTCGATGTCCCACTTGTCCGCCCGACGGGCTTGCGTTCGCCGCGTTTGGCGTGAGGTCGACAGGCGTCCAGATTACGAGTGGTACAGGACGCCGCCTAGACAAGGAATAAGGAATCACTGTTCTATTGCGTGAACGCTGTTCTTATTGTGCTCCCCCACCCAGGAACCAGGCGTAATAAGGATTATCAGATGCCTCGCGCGCCAGCTTGGTCATATTGCGCGCCCACGCTTCACGATTACCAGAATAGGCGGCCAGCGCGGCGGCATAGAACGTGTCCAGGTTGGCCCGTTCTACTTGTATGTCAGCCAATAAGGCAGCATCGGCATTCGCAAGCTGAGGAGTGCTGCGCTGCGCCAGCAATTGAGGCAGCACGCGGCCAAACTCCCGCGGCCGAACCCAGGTGGCGTATTCAATACGAGGCTGATCATCCGTTACGGGGTCTGCCCCGTCTGCAAATCGCGCCAGGCCATCCCTGTCTGTGACCCAGGTGGCCAACAAGGCAGCGGGCGTCGCCACCCCAACCTCTTTCAACGCATCACGCGTTTTAACTTGGTTGAATCGGGCGGAAATCGTCGCGGCATCCAAAGGCATCGGCTGCAAAGAACCGACCAGGAGCATTTCATGAAGCTCGCTCGTCCATAACGACGCGTAAGGAAAAACCTCGATGAAACTGGCCACGAGGGCGCGGGCATCTTCCACGTTTTGTGTGGGTAGCGGCAGCCATTGGGCCACCACACCACCGGTTTCCAGACGCTGCGCGGCAAGTCGATAGAAATCACTGGAATACAGGTTGGTGACGCCCGCGGCCGACGGCGGAGGGGGTTCAAGCGTGATCAGGTCGTACCGGTCTGCGCTGGCTTGCAATTCGCGGCGACCATCTCGCAGCCGAATCTGCAAACCCGGATCTTCCACCGCTTGATAGGTGCCGTTGAAGTGCCCACCCGCACGCAACACCGCCGGCAATAGCTCGGCGACCACGCGTTTTTTCAACCCGGGGTATTGCGACAACGCACCAGCGGTAATGCCCGTGCCGTAGCCGATGACCAGCGCCGAGCGCGGTTCGGTGCCATGAACAATAAGGGGCAAGAGCGCTTGCAATCGCATATAGCGCAATGAAGGCATGGCGTCGCCCGAATTCGAGACGCCTTGAATATAGAGTCGGTGGAACCGGTTGCCGTTGGCGCGACGCTCGACCACGGCGACCGTGCCGCCCTGACTTTCTTCATAGAACACCAGTTGCGCGCCCGTGGCGCCAGGCAGTAATCGGGCAAATTGATTGGAGGGAATGAGGACAGCACAAGCCAAGGTGCCCACGCCAATCGCGCCCATCAACCAGCGGGGGCCGCTTCCTTGCGCCGTTTTGGCACGCAGTACCGCGGTGCCACCCACCAAGGCAGCCACCACACCCAGCACCGCCAGGGTGCGAACCAGCCCCAAGGCTGGCAACAGCCAGAACCCCGTCACGACGGCACCTACGATTCCGCCCAAGGTGTTCCACGCCACCACGGCCCCCACGCCTCGCCCTACCCCGTCAGGCCCGACCGCGATGCGCAACACGGCCGGAAAGGCAGCTCCCAGCAACAGGGTTGGCAAAAGCACGATGCTGGCGGCGGCGACAACAAAGCGCGCGCACATGCCCGCGAACTGGCTTCCCGTCCACCCATAAATAGTGGCTTCGGCGTAGGTCTGCACCACCGGCAGCCATTTGCCCAACAACGACACTTCCAATAACGCGACTAGACCCGCCGCCGCAATGAGCAAGCCAAAAACGCGCCACGGATGCTGCACTCGGTGTGCCCAACGCGTGTAGACCGCTGCACCGGCCGCCAGACCCGTTAAGTAAACGGCCAGCACAATAGAAAACGCAAAAGCACGCGTACTCATGAAAGGCAGAATCATTTGTGACCAGAGCACTTCATAGCCAAGCGCTACTCCGCCTGCCACGGCATACAGGCCAACGGCCCAACGCGCATCGGCTGACACTGCGCTGGAAGCCAAGACTGGTCGAACCTCGATGAGTGGTCGTGTCTTGCGGTCCAGCGCCAGCGCGCCCACAGCCGCAAGCAGGTTCAAGCCAGCCGCGACCCAGGCTGTGCCTTGAACGCCAAAATGGGGAATCAAAAAGAACGCAGGCAGCAATGCCCCTGCAATGGCGCCGGTCGTGTTGGCGGCATAGAGCGTACCGCCCGAACGGCTAATGTTGTCGCTACTCGCCGTCACGGCGCGCACCAGCACCGGCAAGGTGCCACCCATCAGAAATGGCGCAATCGCCACGATGGCACACACCATCAAGAAAGCCAGCACCGGACTGTGCGTTTCCATCGACGCAAAGAGCGGCGCAATACGCGCTAGCGCGAGTGTTGTGCCCACGCAGGCAATGGCCACCCCCGCTTCCAGGAAGGCATAAAAACGCACGGGCCGTGGCCTGCGGTCCGCCAGGCGCCCCAACACAATGCCCCCAAGGGCCAAGCCAAAAAAGAATGCACTTACCGCAACAGAGATGGCGCGAACTTCCACGCCAACCACGAGCGAAAGCTGCTTGATCCACAAGACCTGGAACACCAGCGCAGATGCCCCGGACAGCATCAGAAGTATTGCCGGGGAAGTGACATTCAACCTAATTGAAGATGCCGTGTCCTTCGTCTGTGCTGATCTGACCTGCGCGGTCGCCAACCTGTTCGCGCTTGTGCTCATACTGCCCCTATGTCACGCGTGGTAGGAATGCCGGCCAATCTGCCTTGCAGCAGATTGGCCGGCAATGGGTCTATGCGTTTGTCACACGTAAGCCACTAGGTCTTGGGTTTCTGCTGCTCCATTTGCTCAAAGTGCTTCTCGATGGACTTGTTCACCTGCTCTTGAACCTGGTCAACGCTGAAGCTTGCAGGGCGCTGGCTAGGTGGATACTTCACGAACGTTTGCAAGAACTCGGAGGCCTTCATGGTGGCAATCGCCGTCAAGTACACGTTTCTGGTCAGCCAATCGTTGTACTGGTCAGAGGTAACGTCGGCACGTTCGTACGGGTCCATGCGCAAGTTGAATATTTTCGGCAAGCGCAGGCAGACAAACGGGTCTTGCCAAATATTCAAATTGCCCTTTGCACGTTGCTCGCAGAACACGGCTTACCAGTCACCAAACCGCATCCCGACCAGCAAGCCGTCGTCGTTGTAGTAATCGAAATCATCGCGCGCACTTTCTGGATCTGTGCCCGGCAGGTC
>JBEBWV010000051.1:0-36372 GCA_040391965.1 Achromobacter deleyi
GGTCTACATCGCTGCGCACAGCGAGGCACCTGGCGTTGTCGTGCAGAGCGCCCGCAACAATCTGGTCATCGGCGAACTGAACGGCACCACGTCCGCACGCGCCACGGAGTTGGCCGGCTTGTTACGGGCCGGCGGCCTGCAATGCGACATCAGCACCACTATCCATGAAGCGGTGTGGTTAAAGGCAGTCGGCAATGCCACCTTTAATCCCTTGAGTGTTTTGGCCAATGCCAACATGGCGGCGTTGGTTGAGGACCCCTATCTGAGCAAGTTGGCACGAGCCATGCTGGAGGAGTACCTCACGTTGGGCCAAGCCCTGGGCTTACCGATCAGCATGACTGCCGATCAGCGCATGACGATTGCCGCCAGCGCTGGTGCTGCCAAAACATCAATGTTGCAAGACGCGTTAAAGGGCAGGCCATTGGAGATCGACGCGTTGATCGGTTCCATGGTGGAAATCGCCGAGAAGCTTGGCATTTCCATGCCCTATACCGATAGCGTATGGGGGCTTATCAGGCACCGGAACCGTAGCCCCGGTTCTATTTAAAAATAAACCTAAAAAACATCAGGAGACAACTCATGAAATGGCTATCGCACTGCCTGGCCGCATCCCTGTTTTGTGCGAGCACACTCGCCCACGCACAGGACTATCCAAATAAGCCTATCAATATCGTGGTTCCCTTCACGCCCGGCGGCGTGACTGACGTAATGACGCGATTGATTGCATCCAAGCTGCAGGCCGACATGGGTCAACCCGTGGTGGTGGTCAATAAGCCTGGGGCCGGCACCATGATTGCCTCAACCTACGTAGCCCGTGCACCAGCCGACGGCTATACGCTGTTGATGGCTGCCTCGTCGCTTGGCATTGCACCGAGTCTGTACAAGGAAAAGGCCAACTACGATCCGGTCAAGGACTTCCAACCCGTCTCGCTGATTGCCAGCGTGCCGCATGTGTTGGTGACCGGCAATCAGGTCAAGGCTGACAGCGTTAAAGCGTTGATCGCTCAGCTTAAGAAAAGTGGTCAGTCCGCGACCTTCGCGTCATCCGGCAATGGCACATCCAACCATCTCGAAGGCGAGCTATTTGCGACGCTGGCCGGGTTGAAGATGACGCACATTCCGTATAAGGGCAGTGTTCCGGCACTCACCGCCCTGGCGAGCGGTTCAGTCGATCTGATGTTCGTCGATATCGCGGCAGCCAAACCCTTTATTGATGGTGGAAAAGTCCACCCGGTCGCTGTGACAACGAAGGCCCGCTCCACGGTATTACCGGAGCTGCCTACCGTTGGCGAGTCCGGCCTGCCAGGCTACGACGCCATGCCATGGCTTGGCATCGTGGCGCCTGCCGGCACACCACCTGCCGTCATCAACACGCTGCAGACATCACTGCTGAAAATGAAGGCCGATCCGGATATCCAGGATCAATTCAAGAAGATGGGCCTGGATACCTTGTTTAGCCAACCTGAAGAATTTGGCAAGTTCATTGTCAGCGATAGCGCCAAGTGGGCCGAGGTGATTCAAAAGTCAGGTGCCACGGCTGACTGATTTCTGGACGTGGCTCGCATGTCTTGCCGCAACGAGTGAGTCACTCGTTGCGGGCGACTGGAAATCATCCGCGGGCTGGCGTGGGTTGAGATTCGAATCCTAGCTCTCGCCGCGCCGCGTCGTGATCTGAAAACTCATCCTGATACCGCTCACCTCTTCAGTGAGCGCCACCCAACTCTCTATGCCATTACTTTGAAGGACCGTTCCATGCATTCCGACATCCAGGTCTCCGACTCCCCACTCAGTCACGCAGCATGGGAGACCGAGCTGAATTGCGCACTGTCCAGCGCCAACATTCCGACCTTGCTCATGGTGCTGGTGCATCTGACGGGTGACACGAAATGGCTGTCTGAACGCTACCAGTGCACACGCATTCGCGGCCTGGAGGACAACGACCCTGGCGGTCTGCCGGAAGATGTCCAGCACGAAGTGCGTCAAGCTGCCTTCACCGCCATCGTGCATGCCAAACACGGGCAAGCACCCGCATTGCCCGCGCCCACTCACGAGCAACTCGTGGCCATGCTGCGCACCAGCATCGGCGAAGACGTCCCGGACTCTTACGGCCCCATGATTGCGGCCTGGCTCGGCCTCGACCCCGATTTCGCCCTGGAACAACGCCATACCTTTCCCGTGCCCGAGGGCTACCGCGTTCTGGTCATCGGCGCAGGGGTGGCTGGTCTGTGCGCCGCCATTCGCCTGCAAGGTGCCGGCATCCCTTATGTTTTGATTGAGAAGAACGCCGAAGTGGGCGGTACCTGGTACGAGAATCGCTATCCAGGCGCAGGCGTGGATACCCCCAACCACATCTACTCGTACTCCTTTGCCAAACACGATTGGTCGCGCTACTTCGCCTTGCAAGGCGAAATTCAGGGCTATTTCGAAGGCGTTGCAGATCAGTACGAGGTGCGCCCCAACATCCGCTTCAATACGCGTGTCGAATCTGCCCGCTACGACGAGGCAAATCTGCGCTGGGATGTACGAACCGTCGCCCGGGATGGGCAGGTAACAGACCTTCACGCTGACATCGTGATTAGCGCGGTCGGCCTGTTGAACGTTCCAAAACTGCCACCGATTCCTGGTCTCGACACCTTCGAAGGGCCTTGCTTTCATACGGCGCACTGGCCACAAGGCATTGATCTGCGTGGCAAGAAAGTCGGCATCATCGGCAACGGCGCGAGCTCAATGCAGGTCGTGCCCGCTATTGCCGACGACGTGGCATCTCTGACCGTATTCCAGCGTTCGAAACAATGGGCCGCGCCCTTTGAGAAGTTCCAACAGCCCGTGCCTCAGGATGTGCGTTTCCTGCTGCGCGATGTGCCGTATTACCAAGAGTGGTATCGCCAACGGCTTGCCTGGATCTTCAATGATCGCGTCCACGCTACCCTGCAGATCGATCCCGAATGGCCACATCCCGAACGCGCCATTAATAAAATCAACGACCGCCATCGTGAACACTTCACGAGCTACATCAAGGCTGAGCTCGGTGCGCGCCAGGATCTGTTGCCTGAAATGCTGCCGGACTATCCGCCGTTCGGCAAACGCATGCTGATGGACAACGGTTGGTTCCGCACGATGGCGCGTGATCACGTTCATCTGGTCACCGGTGGCATTGAGAAAGTAACGTCGAATGCCGTGGTCACCGATAGTGGAAAATCCGTTGAACTGGATGTCCTGATCGTGGCGACCGGATTTGATGCCATCAATCTGTTGTCATCATTCAAGCTGTATGGCCGTGGCGGACGTTCCATTCGCGAGGTATGGGACGCGAAAGGCGCCGAGGCCTTTATGGGTGTGGCGGCACCAGAGTTCCCAAACTTCTTCATGCTGGCTGGCCCAAACACCGCACTAGGCCATGGCGGCAGCGTCGTCGCGCTGCTCGAAACACAGGTTCGTTACGTCATGGGTTTGCTGCAACAAGGCATGGCCCGCGCGGGTGGACGCTTCGAGATCGAAGTGTTGCGAGACAAGCATGATGCCTATAACGCTCGCGTGCAGGCAGCACACGACCGCATGATCTGGACCCATAAGGGCATGAGCAACTGGTATCGAAACGCACACGGAAAAGTGGTTGCGCCCACGCCGTTTCGCAACGACGACTACTGGCACATGCTGCGCAAAACAGATATGGCGGATTACCGATTCCGCCCCGCGAGCAGTGTCAACGCGCAGCCGGGTAGCGCCCTGTCCGAATCCAGAGACCGCGCGAAGGCCTGCGCAACGGCGTTGTCCGATCAAGGGGCGGCCTGAATGACTGACCCCCATGCGCAGCGCTGCCTCGTCTTGGGATGCGGTGGTATCACCGGGCTGGCTTGGGAGATCGGATTACTGGCGGGCCTGGCCGAGTGTGGCGTTGATCTCGCGCAGGCAGACCTGTTCATCGGGTGCTCGGCGGGTTCAGTGGTTGGCGCGCAACTCGCCCAAGACGTGCCGTTGGACCAATTACTGAGATCGCAGTTGGCACCTGCGGACATCAGCGCAGAGCAATTTCGTCCCTACTCGCAACAGGCCGCGGATAAAAAAAACCGCCAGTTGTTTGACAAAGTGGGGGCCGATTTGCAACGGGCTCGTCAACGCATTGGCGCCTACGCACGGCGTAGCCTCACACCGGCGCTTGCCGCAAGACGCGCCATCATCGCGTCTCGTCTGGCAAGCACCCAGTGGCCCACTCGACCCTTGCAGATTGTGGCCGTCGACACGGAAACCGGTGCCGGGCGCAGCTTCAGCGCGCGCGACAACGTGGACTTCATTGATGCTATCGCCGCCAGTTGCGCGGTCCCAGGATCATGGCCTGCGGTACCTATTGGCCAGGCCACCTACATGGACGGCGGCATTCGTTCCATGACCAATGCCGACATGGCCATGGGATGCGCAAAAATCGTCGTGCTCGCCCCTCTCGGGTATCGAGATAGCAATCCCGTCAGCGGCCACTTGAGAGGCGAATTACAGACGCTGCTTGCGGCCGGAAGCCAGGCACACGCGGTGCTGCCCGACGCTGTCAGCGAACACGCCATCGGTGACAACCTGCTCGATCCGGCACAGCGCGCGGCAGCGGCCCAAGCCGGGTTCAAGCAAGCTGCCGCGATTGCGCAGGCCGTCAGTGACATTTGGAAGAATCCATAAAGCGGAGCAGGTATCGCTCACGCGCTTGCCGACCATCTCTTCGAGTACCACAACGATAATTTTCGCCAGGAGACAACATGACGCTTTACCGCCACCACTATGTCCGTGCACTGCGAACCGTTTTCACGCGCAAAGCGTGGATCTTCACTGGCATGGCCGCGTTCACCTTTGCCTCCTCAGCGTTCGCTCAGGGCTTTCCGGATCATCCCATCAAATTCGTCGTGCCGTTTTCGGCCGGTGGATCCACAGACGTGACGGCGCGCACGGTCGGTGAAGCCATGGCGAAAGATCTCGGTCAGAGCGTTATCGTGGAGAACCGCCCCGGTGCGGCAGGCACGTTGGGTGCCGCAATCGTCGCGAAAGCGCCTGCCGACGGTTATACGGTGCTGGTCGGTGGCGTGGGCCCCATTATGGTCGTACCCGAGTTGGATCCGAGCTTGCCTTACCAGCCATCCAGGGACTTTGAAGCCATCGGGCAAATTACCAACAACGACTACGGCTGGGTTGTAAACGCTGCGAGCCCATTGAAGACCGCGGCAGATCTCGTCACTACCGCCAAGCAACGGCCAGGTCAATTAAGTTATATGACCACGGGCGTGGGAGGTCCCTTGCATGTCAGCATGGAGTACTTCACGAAGAAGCAGGGGCTGAGCATGAACCATATCCCGTATCAAGGCGAGAGCCAGGCCATGGGTGACCTGATGGCGGGTCGATTAGACGTGGCCGTCATGTCGCTCACCGTGGCTGCGCCGCAGATCAAGGCCGGCAAGGTACGCATGATAAGTCTTCTCAGCGCGCAACGATCAACGCTGCTGCCCGAGATCCCAACCCTTGCAGAAGGTGGTTTTCCCGGTTACGAGATCCCTGTCTGGCTGGGCCTGTTTGTGCCTGCGGGCACGCCCAAGGCTGCCGTAGACAAGCTGGCTGCCGCCATGCAAAGGTCTCTGCAGCAGGCGTCCGTACAAGCCCGCGTGCGCGATTTGGGTGCAGAGCCGGTTGGCGGGACGCGAGACGAATACCTGGCTTTTCTGACGTCTGAATCTGCACGATGGAAGACTCGGGCCGCTGAAACGGGAATCCGTCGATGAACTCCAGCACCGTAGCGTCAAGCACGGGCGTGGCCGTGATTACCGGTGCCAGCCATGGCATCGGGCGCGCCACGGCAATTCGCCTGGCGGCCGACGGACTGAGCATTGTCACGCTCGACCGCGTTGCCCCCCCGCATCTGCTGCCCGGCGAACGATTCATTCAGGTGGACTTGCTGGACGCGGCGCAACGTGACGTGGCACTCGAGAGCCTGCGCCAACTACCAGACGTCGCCGTCCTGGTAAACAATGTGGCCATCGTCAAACTTGCGCCCGTAGACACCTTGTCGTTGGCCGACTTGCAGATCAGCATAGATCTTAACGTGGCCACTACCTTGTTGTGCACACAGGCAGTGCTGCCCGCGATGAAGCGGCGCGGCTACGGCCGCATTGTGAATATCAGCAGCAGATCTGCACTGGGCAAGGAATTGCGCTCGGCCTACACGGCATCCAAAGCCGCGATCATTGGCATGACACGCACCTGGGCATTGGAACTGGCCCCTCACGGCATCACTGCCAACTGCATTGGCCCGGGCCCAGTCGCCACCGAGATGTTCCGCGCCGCTAATCCCGATGACAGCCCCCAGACCCGCAAGATCATGCAATCGATTCCTGTCGGCCGACTAGGCCGCCCCGACGAAATTGCCCACGCGGTGGCGTTCTTCGCCCATCCATTGGCGGGATACATTACCGGCCAAGTCATCTACGCCTGCGGAGGGATGACGGTTGGGCTTAGCCATCCCTAGATGAAAAACAGATGGCCCTATCCGTGCCTGGATAGGGCCATCAAGGTGCCAGATTCAATCTGTTCCGAAACTGCTACGGCTTTTCGCCGTGCTTATTGCGCTTTCTCTTTCGGTGCGCTGGCAACCAACTGGTCGAATTTCTGATCAAGTTCAGCCAGCGAGTCACGAATATGCGCACGCCGTTCCTTGATCCACGCGTCCTGCGAGGCCAGCTTTTCGCGGGCCTCTTTCAACATGCGGTCCATCTCAGCGGGTTGCGGACCGCCACTGGTTGCACGGTTCTTCACAATGGCCACCGGGTCCAGCGTTGAACGAAATTCGGCTTCACTCATGGGTAGCTCAGTGCCGTACTTCGAATTTTTCATGGCTTCTGCGTAGATGCGGCGAGCCTGGTCATATGGAAAATCCAGCGGTTTGATGTTGTTGGTTTTGGCGTACGTTACGACTTCCGACGCAAAATGGTGGCCATCGCGAAACGGAAGTTTGTACTTGTGCATCAGCACGTCCGCCAGCTCCTGCGAGGCTGTCCAGTCGCTGTTCAACTCTTCCAGTGCACGATCCGGACTGATGACCAAGGCCTTCAGAACACGGTCCCAACGCTTGAGGGCCGAGATGCCACTATCGACCATGGCAGAGTTCTGCTTCACGTCCTTGGGGTCGCTCATGCCCGGTGTGATGTTGTGGGTCTGAATGACAGGCCCCATCGCCAAGGTCAATGCTGTGGATGCATCGCTACGCGTATCGTTAAGCAGACCCGGGTTGCGCTTTTGCGGCATGGCACTAGACACATAAGTGTTGCCACCGCCTTCTTCAAGCAGAATCCAGGGGCGCGACTGCGCGTACTGGGTCATGACGTCTTCCACGAAATTGCCCGTACGCAGCGCAATGCTGGTCACGATGGACGCCACTTCAACGGGTTGGTCCATCGACGATATTTGTGACGCGTCATAGGCGTTATCGACCAACGCACCAAAACCCAGATACTGCGCCATACGCTTGCGATCAAGCGGCCAACTGGTGCCGTTCAGCACGGTGGTGCCCATCGGCGAACGATCAATACGAACGTAGGCCTCACGAATTCGCTGAGCATCGCGCTCCAGACCTGCGGCCTGTCCAAGCAGGTAGTGGCCATAGCTATTGGGCTGTGCGGCTACACCATTGGTGTAGTTCGGCACGATGGTCGCGGCGTGCTTACCCGCCAGCGTCACCAAAGTGGTGGACGTCGCGTTCAGTTGATCTGCCAAATCCAGCAGTTTGTCGCGCAGAATCGCGCTGCGGTACGTGGCATGCATGTCCTGGCTGGAGCGGCCAGCGTGCAGCAAGGTTACGTCTTCACCTGCAGCCTTGATCAACAAGGGTTCGAAGGTGATGACGCTGGCCGGACGCTTCGCGCCCGGCTGGTTTCCGTCGTTGATCACCTTGGCCACACCTGCTGCCAGACGAGGCGCCATGGCCTTGTCCAGCAAACCCTCATCCGTATTGATAACGGCAGTGGCTTTATTGATTTCGCCCAGCCAGAAGAAAGGATCACGCGCCGGCGCGGCGGCGGGTGCTTGCTGAGCCGACGCGGCCTGCGTAGTCAGTGACAACGCCAGGGCTACCCCCAGCGCAGGAAGGAAATGTCTCATGGTGTTCTCTTTGTGTGGGCGATTCGATAGTGTATCGAAGGGCCACCTTAAAAGAACCTGAGCGTTCGACGTGAGGCCGACGTGCCGCGAGCGAGGCACTCGCGCGCCGAATAGTTATGACAGGAATAGTGATCATCGTCCGAGAGCACCGATTGCAGCTCGCATTCCGCTTCGGCCTGTGGGGTCTCGGATAACGCTCAATCAAAGCGTATCAATCAACAACGTCCCCGCGGGTATATCAACAAGTTCACAATCGACGTCGCCCCCCCGCCGCTCCAGCACCACGAAATCCCCGGCGGACAAAGCCAACAGGGGGTGGTGCCAGACATCAGGTGCCAGAGTAATACCGCAGCTACCGTCAGCCAGGAATGCCTTCAGAGTAGACAGGTCAGGCGCCGTCGCCCCCAAGGCCACCAGCACCACGAAGGGCGTACCCATCAGCGGTACAAATGTTTGGCTTCCTAAACGATGGCGCTCCATCACCTTGGGCTCAAACGGCAAGCGGCCAGGTGAGGCACGGAACACGCTGAGCGAGGGACGGCCCTGCTGCTGCAAGATGTCGGGTTCCGGCATTTCTACGCGCAACGTGGTGCCAGCGTTAATCTCACGGCCATCGCGGCCCGCGCTGGCAATGACCGTGCCATAAGGGGCAAAGGCCTCTGAGGTCAGCGCGGTGACATATAGACATTTGGTCGACATCAGAAGTTGATTCCCAGCCATTGGCGAACCTGCGCGTGCAAATCACCGGAAAAATCGGCCGGCGTGCCGGAAGCGGTGATCTCTCCCAGACTCAGCACATAGATGTGATCCGACATCGCCACCACCCGGCGAACGTTATGGTCGACCAACAGAATCCCCATGCCGGCACCGGCAAAAGCCGTGATCCATTGGAAGACTTCGGTGGCGACTCGAGGCGACAGCCCGATACTCGGCTCATCAATCAAGCAGACTTTGGGTTGCACCATATAGGCTTTGGCAAACTCCAAGGATTTCTGTTGCCCACCTGAAAGATTGCCGGCCTTGTCTTTGAGCTTTTCCTTCAGCACAGGAAAACGCTGCAAGGTGTCGGCAAAGCGTTGTTCAATGACGGCGCCGAACTGCTTGCGACGGCCCTCCAGCGGCAGACGCAGGTTCTCTTCCACGGTTAGATAAGGAAACAGGCTGGATTCCTGGGGGATATACCAAAGCCCGTCGTCGATCATGGTGTGCGGTGCCTTGCCAGATATATCCTTGCCTGCCCACGTGACCTGGCCCGTCTTCGGTCGCAGAAAACCACAGATGGTTTTCATCAGCGTGGACTTGCCTGCCCCGTTCAAGCCGATCAATCCGCTGATGTGGCCCGCTTTGACGGATAGGGACACATTGCGCAAGACGTCGATATCACCCATATACCCGGCAGTGACGCGTTCCATTGCCAGCAGCGCATCAGACATGCTCATCCCCTTCGTGTCCCTGGTCACCCAGATAGGCTTCAATAACCGCAGGTGCACGCAGCACGTCTTGGGTCAGGCCATCCGCCAGCACCTTCCCGGCATTCATGCAGACCGAACGCTTGCAAAGATCCACCACGACCGGCATGTCATGGCTGACCAAAATAAAGGTTTGTCCGTTGTTATTGCGGTTGCGAATGAAGGCGCCCATGGTTTCTTTCATGACCGGATGAACGGCGGCGAAGGGCTCATCCAGCAGCGCGATGCGAGGCGGCACCATGAAGCAGGCGCCGAACTCCAGGAGCTTCTTCTGCCCACCCGATAATTGGCCCGCATCCAGGTGCATAACAGGCATGAGTTTCAGCTCTTCCAACAACTCGACAGCGCGGCTGATGGCGTGCGACTCGTCAAGGCCCATTGCCATGCCGCAGACCAGCAAGTTGTCGTAGGCACTGACACGGTTAAATACCCGCGTCATCTGGAACATGCGCAAGACACCAAGGCGTGTGAGCTGAGTGGGGTTCAAACCCAGCACGCTCCGGTTATCGAGTTGCACGGTGCCCTTGTCGGCGCGCAGGTGACCCGACAGAACATTTAGCAACGTGGTCTTGCCCGAACCATTCGGGCCGATAAGGCCCAGCAGCTCGCCTTCTTCCACGTCCATGCCTGCCCCATCCACCGCGCGCAGACCTCCAAAGCGTTTTGAGATGTCGCGAATCTGCAGGAGTTTCATCACGCCTCCTTTGGCACAGGTGCGCGGCGCCGAGCAACCGCACGGCGGATCAAGCCCCATAAACCTTCACGGAAGAAACGCGCGAAGACAATCACGAGCAGCGAAAACACAATCATCTGAATATTGCCAACATCGCGCAGCAACTCGGACGCCACATAGACGAGCACAGCCCCGATCAACGGGCCAACCAACGTCCCCATGCCACCGATCACAACCATGGCGATAACCATACCGGTCTGCGTCACGACGCCCAACTCCGGGCTGACCAATTGCGCGAACGTGCCATACAGACCTCCTGCGAAGCCGCATATGGCGCAGCTGATCAGGAACGCCAGGGTCTTGTAGCGCACCACATCGATACCGCGGCTGGCAGCACCGATTTCATCATCACGGATGGCCTGCAGGAACCGGCCGGTGCGTGAGCGCAGCAGCAGGAAGATCCAGCCCATAACCGCTGTGAGGGCGACGACGAAGACGTAGTAGTAGCCCACGCGGCTGTCCATGAGCGTGGGCACATTCAAACCCTGATCGCCGCGCGTGAAATCGATAGAGTTGTAAATGACAAGTCGAACAATCTCTGCGAAAGACAAGGTAGTGAGCGCCAGATAAGGACCCGACAGGCGCAGCACGATGCGGCCGAGCAATAGCCCAATCAAGCCGGGAATGACTGCTGCCAGGGGCAGCCCAATCCAGATCGGCACCTTCAGGTGAAAGGCGAGCAGCGCGGTGGTGTAACCGCCCAACATGGCAAAGGCAGCAGGAGCCAACGAGAATTGCCCGGTATAGCCAGCCAACAGGTTCCAGCCGCAGGCCAGCATGGCGAAATACATACTGACGATCAGCACGCCTAGCCAATATGGCGAGCTGATGACCAGCGGCAGCAAAGCCAGCACGGCCAACGCCATCAGCGATAAACGCATCTCCTGGTTCAACTTGCTGCGCAAAAAATTGGGATGTTGCGGCGCGGACATGCTTATACCTCCCGTGCGCGTTCGCCGAACAACCCCTGAGGGCGGAACAGCAGGATGACCATCAGCAGCACCAGGCCGAACGTATCGCGGTAGTCATACGACAGATATACCGCGCCAAAACTCTCCAACACGCCTAAGGCCAGCGCCGCGACGATGCTGCCCGGTATGGAGCCCATGCCGCCAATCACGACGATGGCGTAAGACTTCAGGGCTGGAAACGCCCCCACGTCTGGCGCGGGGTTAATCACCGGAGACAGCAATGCCCCAGCCAACGCCGCCAGAACGCCCGAGGCCATGAAAATGATGCTGCTGGCACGTGCCGTGTCAATGCCGGCAATGGACGCACCCAGCCGGTTCTGCGCCACGGCTTGAACCTGGCGCCCCCACAGTGAGCGTTTGATGAACAGTGCCAACCCAACCAGCAATACGATGGCCAGGCCTGCCGTGATGAGTTTTTGGCCGCTTGTCATGAAAGGGCCAATGGCCATGCGCGTGACATCCGACAGCGACGGTCCGCGCATTGGATAGGGGCCAACCACCTTATCCACCACATTGATCAGCAGCAGAGACAGGCCGAAGGTGACCACGACGGCGTATTCGTCTTTCATCAACCCCCATGAGCCGTAGCCCGCGTACAGCGGACGCATCAACCAGCGTTCGGTCGCCCAACCTAGCGCGGCCCCCGCCAGTGCCGCAACAGGCAGTGCCAACCAGGGCGGCACGCCAAGGGCCAATGACACCAAGGTGTAGGTGTAGGCGCCAATCATGTAGAACTCGCCGTGGGCAAAGTTCACGATCTTCAAGATGCCAAAGATCATCGTGAGACCGACGGCCATCAAGGCATAGAACAGGCCGATGATCAGGCCGTTTACAAACAGGTCCAGAGCGAGCAATCGAATCTCCCTCGCCGTCTCGGGCCAGACCCGGAGACGGCGCAGATACTCTGCTAAGCGTGGCCGGTCACTTGGCCGGTTTGACTACCTTATCGATCTGCAAGGGCTGGCCCGAAGTCTGGATCAGCGTGGTCTTGCTCAGCGGCTGGTTTATTTCGGTGAGTTGATAGGTCACGTAGGGAATATCCACCCACTGCTGGAACTTGTAGCCGGGTTCCTGCGAGAAACTGAATTTTCCGCGTACCCCTTCAAACTCCATGCCTTGCAAGGCCTTGATGATGGCAGCGCTGTCCGTAGACTTGGCTTGTTCAATTGCCCGGGCGATCAACAAGACAGAATCGGCCGCCTGGAAGATCAGGCGATTGGGTTCGGTCTTGGCCTGTTTTTCATAGATCTGTCCGACTTCCTTGCCAAGGGCAGGCATGGGCATCTGTGGGTGATACAGACCGAATCCGAGCATGTACTGACCCGCTTCCTTCACGTTCTGCCAGAAGTCCGGATAGTCCGCGATACCCGCGCCGTCATACAGCCAGGTCTTGGCGCTGGGTGCCACACCTTGCTCGTAGATCTGGTTCATCAAAATGTAGGCCGCAGGCGGCAACATGATGTTGACCAGCAGATCGGGTGGATTCGCGCGCAGTGGCAGCACGGCGGGCGTGAAGTCTTTGCCAGCGCGATCCAGCGAGATGTACTTGTATTGAATGTTCGGTGCGGCCTTCTTCAGGAACTCGCCCAACAACTTGGCTTGGCCAATGCCGTAATCGGTGTTCTCAGCAAACGCCACCACGCTCTTGACCTTCAAGCCGGCAATGGTGTCGGCCATGGCGGCTGACACGCGCGTGTTGTAGTTCACCGGATTGAATACCTCCGGATACCCTTTGATCCGAACGTCGTCAGACCAGCAGTTCGAATTGATATACGGCACCTTGTAACGATGCGCCACTTCAATTTCCGCCAGGCAAACCGAGCTTTGATGGCCACCCGTGACGGCCACGACTTTGTCACGCGAAATCAGCTTTTCGGTGGCGGCCCGACCCTTTTCAGGTATTCCTTGATTGTCTTCGTACACAATTTTCAACGGACGACCCAGAACGCCGCCTTTATCGTTGATCATCTTCGTGACAATCTCCACACCATCTTTGATCTGGGTGCCCTGCACCACCGAACCGGGCGGAGACTGCGCAATGCTGACGCCGATCAAAATGGGATCAGCCGCCAACGCGGCAGTGCTGGCGACGGTCAGAGCGACGGCGGATACGGCTGCGGCAAGACGAAGCAGTTTCATCGTGGAATCCTCTCCTGAGTGCGGCGGTGGGACTAGAACGGAACGACTTATTTTTTAATCCTGTATTACCGGTCTGACCAGTTAGGGCTAACCAGAATTCTGGGCAAGTGCTTAAGTGACCAGCAGCGCTTCTAACCGAGCCGCCGCGTCCAGCACGCGCCAATCATCCCCCCGCTTACCCACCAACTGAATACCCACGGGCAAGCCGTTATCGCCCAATCCGCAGGGCAAGGTAATGGCAGGCATGCCCGTCAGATTGAAAGGCATCGTTAAGCCGGTCATGGCCGTGTGCAGCGGCACCTCTCTACCGTTGAGCGTGACGGCGCCGGAGCCGGAACGCGGCGGCGCAATGCGCAAGGTCGGGGTGACGAGCAGATCTACCGACTGGAACGCCGCGTCTAACGTGGCCGCGAGCGCGGCACGGGCCCGCTGAGCCCGCACATACCAGGTGGCGGGAATGAACTGACCGACCTCCAAACGCACGCGCACGTCCGCCCCCAGGGTGTCAGGTACGGTCGACAAGCGCTGCCAATGGAGCTCCGTGGCTTCGCTGCACAACGTGACAAACTGCAGCGCAGCACTTAGCTCCGCGCCCGGCAGATCCACCGGCACCAGCAATGCACCGTCGGCTTGCATGCGAGCCATGGCCGCTTGCACCAGTCGCGCCACATCGTCAGCCAGGGGATCAAAGAAATAGTGGCTCGGCACTCCAATGCGCACCCCGACCAGCGGGGCGGCTTGCGCACTGCGAGCCGACTCACCCGCCATCACCGAATACCCCAGCGCTGCGTCCGCCACACTGGCGGCAATCGGGCCCAGATGATCCAGACTCGCTCCCAACGTTTGAGCCCCCTCCCGCGAAATGGCGTCATACGTCGGCTTGAAACCCACTACTCCGCAGCAGGACGCCGGAATGCGAATGGAGCCCGCCGTGTCCGTACCAACGGCCAACCTGACGATGCCCGCACTCACGGCGGCGGCAGATCCGCCACTGGATCCACCGGCCGTGTGGCCCGCGCCCCGAGGGTTGCCGACCCAGCCGAAATGCGGGTTCTCACTGGTTATGCCGTAGGCGAGCTCGTGCAGATTGGTCGTGCCAATTACCAAAGCACCCGCCGCCCGCAGTCGACTAACCACGCACGCATCACGCATCCCGGCGGGTTGCGGGGCGGTGCCAGTGCCGTTGGTTTGCGGAAAACCCGCAACGGCCATCAAGTCTTTGATGGCCACCGGCACACCCATCAAAGGAAGATCGACACCGTCAGCCAAGGCGTCCGCCACGACAACACCTGCGGCATCTAAAGTCGCGTCGTCGCTCAGCGTGATGAAAGCGTTCAGGGCCTTGTGCTCTGCCGCCAGCGCCAACGCCTGGCGGGCGGCATTGCTGGTTTGCTGAGGCTCGACCCGGTTGGCTCGAGCCAGCGCGGCAATGCCCGGCACGTTATCCGGCACCCCGAAGTCATCGCACTTCGGCAACACAGCGGGCGGCGCGAGATAGCCTAGATCAGGACCCTCGGGCAGATTTTGAAACGCGCGCAGCTCGGGCAGATTGACTTGAAGTCGATCCAGCCAGGCCTGTTTGCGATCCGTAAAAGGGTAGCCGCCGAGACGGGCCATGCCGTCTACAGCCTGGGAGAACTTCTCTAGGAGATCGGACATCAATGGGTTGCCTTGGGCTCGGAATCGATGCCCCGTAGTCAAGCACGCAAGCGGCACAACCGAAGCCTGCTCGGGGCACAGAATTGCCTCCGTACGGCAAACTGGTCAGACCGGTTCAATGTCATAATGCCCATGCGAAAATCGCTTGTCAACGCGGCCGTACGAAGTGCGCCGAGCATGGGGCCACCGTATTAACCCCAAGCTGCCGTGCGATTGCTTAGAGGAACCGCAATGAATACTGTTGAACACATCGCCCAACAATTGCAAGCTCGCATCCGCCAGGCCGAGTGGGCACAAACGGGCAAGTTGCCTGGCCAGCGCCAACTGGCTGAGTCGCTGGGCGTCAGCCGCGCCTCGCTGCGTGAAGCGATCACGATGCTGGAAGGTTTGGGGCTGCTGCGTAGCGAAGCCGGCCGTGGCGTATATATCGCCAACCCCGGCGAAAAAGGGTTGGGGAGTGCCTATGGACGCTGGCGCTTCCAGGGCCGCTATGCCTTGCGCGACGTGTACCTGGTTCGCAATGAACTTGAGGAGCTTGCCGCCGCACTGGCAGCCAGCGTGGTGACACAGGCCGGTCTGGCGCGTTTGCAAGCCACGATTGATCAGATGGAAAGTGCCGCCTCGGCGGGCGATCTGGTCACCATGTCGGAAGGCGACCGCGCATTTCATGCCTGCATATTTGAGATTGCGGGCAGTCCAATGTTGTTGGACATTGCCGAGAGCATCAACGATGTCGTCGACGGCAGCCGACAAGTGGCGTTTGCCGATCCGGCACGGGTGCGCGAGCCCATCCAGGAACATGCAACCATCATCGACGCGCTGGCTACGGGCTCTCCAGCCGCTGCCAGGGCGGCGATGCGCGCGCATATCTGCAACGTGGCGGATCGTGCCGGCCTGGCGTTGAGTATTCCTGGGGTCTGATCGTGCCAACGCCCGATTGAAGTGGGCAACGGCTACGTGAAATACATAGCGCGTAGCCTTCTTTTAGTGCTTGCTCTCGCCTGGAAAATAAATGCAAATCCACGGAGCGCCGCTGATCAGGCGTTGCCCCGATTGCATCACTTTCCCCATCGTCGCTCAGGTATAGTCTGAGCTTCATCGCGCCATCAGAAACTATGCACAATCAACATGACTAGCGCCAGCGACCTTGTATATGGGGACCTTCGACGCCGACTCATGTCCGGTGCGTTTCTGCCTGGGGAGCGATTGCGCGAAGAACATATCGCAAACGAACTTTCCGTTAGCCGCACGCCGGTGCGCAGCGCCATAGAACGGCTCGTGGCAGACGGTCTGGTCAAGCGCGAAGACCGGCGTGGTGCCGTGGTGCTAGGTTGGGTGGACCGCGATATCAATGAAGCATTCGAGTTGCGTATGTTGCTCGAACCTTACGCGGCCAAAGCGGCTGCCGAACGTGCCACGGCGGCGCAGATTGATCATCTCGAGCAGATCAATCAAAAGATGCTGGATGCCATATGTTCTGACGCTGACGACAAGGTCGCGCAGGTACAGCACTGCAATAATCTCTTTCACCATGCATTGCTAGATGCGGCGCAATCCTCAAGACTGCGGTCCATGGTGGAGAACCTGCTGGACATGCCGATCATCATCGGTTCGTTTTATTTTTATACCCATGACGATATGCTGCGCAGCGTAGAGCATCACCGTCAGATCATCGCGGCGCTGCGCGCACGCGACTCGGCATTCGCCGAAATCGCAGTGCGCTTTCACCTGACAGCCACCCACCTGCTCTTTCGCAATCAACGCAAGCCGTCTGCGCCACGTTGAGTTTGCGGAACAATGTCGTTCAGCCGTTCCAGAAAGCGCGGCCACACTTCCGGGTTCAGCAAACGAGGCGGGCGCTTACCCGCCAGCATGTCCGTAATCTGCCGTGCAGACCCTTCTGCCACCTTGCGACGCGCATCGTGAGTGACCCCTGCCGTATGAAAGGTGGCCACCACATCTGTTCGCTGCAACAAGGCATGGTCGACAGGCGGAGGCTCTACGCTCCAGACATCCAGGCCGGCACCGGCCATCTTGCCGCTCTGCAATGCGGCCAGCAACGCCTCTTCATCGTGAATGCCACCGCGAGCTGTGGACAAGAACAACGCACCCTGTTTCATGCCTGCAAAGGCACTGGCGTCCATCATGCCCCGCGTGTTTGCGTCCAACGGACAGTGCAGACTGACAATATCGGCCTGTTCCAGCAGACCCGCGAAACTCACGGGCTCGGCACCTCGACTGCGGATTTCGTCGTCTGACAAGAGCGGGTCGAAAGCGATTGGCCGCAAGCCGAAACCCCGGGCGATAGGCACAACGCGGCGCCCGATTTCCCCCAGGCCAACGATACCCATTACGCGGCCATCAATCTCCTCCCCCATGAGCGCTTCGCGGCTTGTCGCCATACCTGAACGTAGCGCGGCGTCGGACTCGGCAAGACGCTTGACCAGTGACAACAGCAACGCGAAAGTCATTTCGGCAACAGACGCCGCATTGGCACCGGCCTGATTAACCACCGCGACGCCTGCGCGCGTACACGCAGCAAGATCTACGGTGTCGTAGCCCGCGCCGCCAGAGGAAACGCAAAGCAAATCCGGGCAACGAGCCAGCAGGGCTTCAGAGACCATTCCCGACGCTGGAACCTCGTCCTTGGCCGCGCTCACGTGATACGCATGGGCGCGACCCAGCACTTCCGCCGTGCGCAGGTCGCCATCAACGGCGGGAAGCACGGAGAGCACCAGATTGGCCTCCCGCCCGATCAGCGTATCGAATGCCGGGTTAATCCAGAGATCAAGCCTGGCCACGCGCAACGGCACTGCACCCAGCGGGCTATCTGCCTGCATCATGCGCCCGACTGCGTGCAACCCAGCGACTTCAGGCGAGCATCGATCCATGAGGTGTCCAGCTTGCCAGCGGCAATCTGGGCCAGCATCTGCTCTTCGACGGCATGCTTGGCGCTTGCTGCCTCATACAGTTCGCCAACCTGGTGATAGGGAATAGAGAGCAATCCGTCCTCGTCCCCAAGAATGAGGTCGCCTGGTTCGATGGTCATGCCATCCAGAGAAATGACGCCATTGATTTCACCCGGGCCGTCTTTGTAGGGCCCGCGGTGGGTGATACCTGCTGCGTAGACGGGAAATGAACCTCGACGAATCGTGCCGCAATCCCGGATCGCACCATTAATCACAATGCCCGCAAGGCCGCGCGTTTGCGCATACGAGGTCATGATTTCGCCGATGATGGCGTTGGTGAGATCGCCTCCGGCATCGACCACGATCACATCGCCAGGTTGGGCCAGTTCCAGCGCTTTGTGCACCAGAAGATTGTCTCCGGGACGCGTGCGAACCGTCACGGCCGGGCCAGCCATCGGGTGACCATTATGCATAGGCCTCAGCCGTGTACCACCGGCGCTCATGCGTGACATGCAATCGCTGATATTGGCCACCGGAATACGGAGAAATCTCTCGACGAACTCATTATTTACTGCACGCTTTCGCGCATGGATCTCAAAACCAATCATGTTGATGCTCCTGCAACTACCGCTTTGGGTTCAGCAAATTTATTGTTTCGGAATTCCAGCTTCCTGGACGGCGCGCCCGAAGACTTCATGGTCGCTGCGATGTTGTTTGGCCAGATCTTCCGGCGTACCCGTCATGACGCTATATCCGGCATCCTGGAGTTTCTTCACCAGATCCGGATTAGCCTGGGCCCGGTCGAGTGCCTGATTGAGTTTGGCGACTACGGTGTCCGGCGTTTTTCCCGGTGCCATCAACCCCCACCAGATGGTCTGATTAATGGTCTTGAATCCGCCTTCGACAAAGGTGGGAACATCTGGCAACGCGGGCGAGCGTTCATTGGCCACCACGGCCAGCGCCCGCACTTTGCCGCCGCGAATCTGGGGCAAGAGCGAGGCCACCGACCCGGTGTACAGGGCAATGCGGCCGCTGACGAGATCAGGGAATGCCTGTGACCATCCGCGGTACGGCACATGCATCAACTCCATGCTTGCCGATTTGGCCCACAAGTGGCCAATCAAGTCGCCACTGCCGCCGATGCCCGGAATACCAAGCGAAACCTGCCCTGGACTTGCCTTGGCAGCCTGGACGACGTCGCTCAATGTCTTGAATGGCGAATCAGGCACCACCACGAACACACTCGGCGAAGACGCCACTAAACCTACTGGTTTGAAATCTTTAAAGGTGTCGTAGCTCAGCTTCTGATACAGCCACGGATTCAGCACAATGTTGTCGGTCTGCGCCATGACAAGTGTGTGTCCGTCAGGTTGTGCACGGGCCGTCGCGTCAAGTGCCAAATTGCCACCTGCACCCGGCTTGTTCTCCACCACGATGTTCCAACCCGTGTCCTGCGCAATCGCCGTGCCCATCATGCGCGTCAAGGTATCGGTTCCGCCGCCAGGGGGAAATGGCGAAATCAGGGTGATGGGGCCCGAGGCCAGATCGGCTGCGCTGACTGCAGCGCATGTGCTCATCAACGTCACCGCCAACAGCTTTTTCAGAGATTGCATTGTCTTCCTCACACGTGTTTTATGTGTTCTGACCGGCCCTCTTTGTGGCCGGCCCCAAAATTCAGACTCAGGTTTGTCGCGCCAGCGGCGTAAGCCATGCCAGCCTTTCCGCCACCGAGTCCGGCAAATCAAACGAGCCCGCTTCGCGCGCCGCCTCTATTCCCTTGGTCGTCCGAGCGAAAAGACGCTCCACGCCATCGAGAACCAGAGGCTGCAAGCCAGCCTCTACCAATTGCTCGCGTGCTTCGCGGACTTCAGCCAGTCGACGCGGCGCGTGCAACACATGCGAGCGCACGAACGAATCAACAAACGTCGTAAGCGGTGTCCGGTCCATATCGGCCAGCACTTCATAAAGCGACGCTCTCAGGCCCATGCTCTCGGCAGCCACAAGACACTCGACGGCCAAGCTCTCCATACCCTTGGTGAGGATGCTGCGCAATAATTTGAGACGGACCGCATCACCAGCCATGCCCGCTATTGCCTGAGCGGGTGCGCCGCAAGTCTGTGTGAACTCCGCTACCGCTTGCGCACCAACCCCAGCGCACAGCAGCGGCGTACGCGCACCCAACAAAGCGATTGCCCCCATGATGGCCACATCAGTGAAGGGCAAACCCAGCCGCTCAGCGTCTTCTGCTGCCGCCCGCATATGTGCCGAACTCGCCGTCGTGAAATCCGCGTAGGCGGCGTCCTGTCGCAGATATGGCAGTGCCTGCTTCGCCACCTCAAGTGCCGCATGACCGAATACCGCCGAAACGACGATGTCTGCCTCGTCAAGCCACGGGCCGGGCGCACCATGAAGCACGCTACCGGCGGCAGCCGCGCGTGCCTGCATTTCCGGGTCCTGGCGTAGTTCGCAAATGCCAACGATCGAATGCCCTGCGGCCACCCACGCTTGCGCATAGCAAGCGCCAACTTCCCCACATCCAATCAGAGCAATTTTCATATCAATAAATACAATAAAAATACAAAGTGCTTTATAACTCGATAGGATTTGGCAAAATAACTGGTATTAACCCTTGGATTTGTGTTTATTTAGAAACAGCAAAAAAACAATAAGTCTACGCAGACCATCCGTGATGGAAGGTTTTCATCTGGGGGATGCTGACAGCGGGATAAGCCTTGTCTGTGCTTGCTCATGCGAACCTGAACGGCTATTGAATCGTTGCAAATTCAGAACGTATCGGCTAAATGTCCTATGCGTGTAAACACACTGTGTGAGGCAAAAGCACGGGCACGTAGTGAGTGTTGCTTTTTTTGTTGGACGTCCGTTGAAAACAAACATAATCATCTACCGGAGTTGTCACCATGAAGTTGCGCACTACCCTCGCCCTGCTGGCGAGCAGCATTGGCATTGCTACTGCTCCTGTGGGTGCCTCTATGGCCCAGTCACTGAAAATTGCCTTGTCTTCCGAACCGACTTCGGCTGATCCCCACTATCACAAGATGTCGCAGAACGACGCCTTCTCGGCGCACGTTTACAGCTCCCTCATCAGCCGCGATGCCGATATGAAGCTGGTTCCGGCGTTAGCTACGTCGTGGAAAAACCTTGATGACCTGACCTGGGAATTCAAGCTGCGCGACGACGTCAAATTTTCTAATGGCAAGCCATTCACGTCGGAAGACGTGCTGTTCACCATCTGCCGCACACTCAATAACGAAACCAATGTCGCGCAGTCTTATATGTTTGCGACCAAGCTACTGGTCGACGTGCAAACGCCGGATGCACACACCGTTATCCTCAAGACGGCTGCTCCTTTGCCGCTGATGCCCGCTGAACTGGAACGCTCGCTGCCAATCCTCTGGAACGGCATCGTTGAGCACGGCAAACTCTATTTCGATCCGAAAAAGGGATGTGGTGTGACCGGACCTTGGCCGACGGTGGCTGATTTCAACAACGGCAAACTCGCGATCGGCACCGGCCCCTATACCTTGAAGTCCTATGTGAAAGGCACCGGCATTGAAGTGGTCCGCAACGAAAACTACTGGGGCAAGAAGCCTTACTGGAAGGAGGTGAAGTTCGTTCCGGTGCCCAATGCAGGCCCCCGCCTGACGGGTCTGCTTTCTGGTGACTTCGACCTGATCGAAAACCCGGCCGCCCGCGATTTGCCGCGTTTGAAAGCCGACGCAAAGTATGGCTACATTGCGACCCCGTCGACGCGCCTGGTTTTCTTCCAACCCGACGTGGGCCGCAACCCCAGCCCGTTCGTCAAGAGCGTGGATGGCAAGAACCCGCTGCAAGACCTGCGTGTTCGCAAAGCGATCTCGATGGCCATTGACCGCAAGACCATTACGTCGCGCATCATGGACGGCATGGCCACTCCGGCGTACCAATACATGCCCGATGGCATGTTTGGTGCATTGCCCAAGGTTCCGGAAATCAAATATGACCCCGAAGGCGCGAAGAAGCTGTTGGCTGAAGCGGGCTACCCGGACGGCTTCGAGATGACTATCTCGTCAACGAACGACCGATACGTCAATGACGGTCAGATTACGCAAGCGGTTGCGCAATACCTGTCGCGTGTTGGCATCAAGGCCAACGTGGACGCCATGACGGCTTCCATTTACTTCACCAAGCGCGCCAAACGCGAGTTTAGTTTCCCGATGGGCGGATGGCCCGCTGAAACGGGCGAAGCATCGGCCCTATTCAACCCGTGGGTCCTCACGCTTGACTCGGCCAACAGCCAGGGCACCAGCAACTACGGCGGTTTCTCCAATGCCGATTTTGACAAGGTCTTCAAACAAGCCGCTGTGACGATTGACGTGAGCAAGCGCGAACAGCTCTTGCAGCAAGCCACGCAGATCGCGCTGGACAACGTGCCGCTGATCCCGCTGCACTTTGAAAGCAGCATCTGGGCCTTCCGCAAGGGCATCACCTACGAAGGCCGCCGCGACCAGTTCACGCTGGCCATGTCGGTCAAGCCGGACGCAAAGTAAGCGATATAGCAACGTGATGGAAAGTAGCGTGGGTGGAGCGCGAACGAACGCGAGCCAGAACACCAGCGCTAACCGCGCGTAACCCGCGATTCTTGCGCCATTCATTGCCGGTGAAGAATCGCGGGTTACGCGCGATTCTTGCGCCATTCATTGCAGGTCAAGAATCGCGGGTTACGCGCGACCATCATTCACGTTCGAGCGCAGAACGTCTCGCGCTCCACCCACGCTACGTTCCGTGGCGTACTGCGCCATCATGGGTGCGCGTTGCATGCGCACTTGTTTCGACGTTTCAGTTCGCCACGACGCGACCAACCCGCCAAGTTATGGCGGATTCAACAAAAATGACATCAAGGGGGAAATGGAGCGGGTGATGGGAATCGAACCCACGCTTGAGGCTTGGGAAGCCGCCGTTCTACCGTTGAACTACACCCGCTCGGGTGTCGTGCATGTGCCGTAAGCCCATGCAGAGGCAGGAATTATAGCGCGCCTTTTGGCGCACACAGGGCGGGAACGTTTTCCTGCCCTGTACTGCGCTTTAGTTAGCCGTAATGTTGGCGGCTTTCACCACTTTATTCCAACGATCCAACTCTTGCTGGGTGAAGGCGCCCAGTTCCTTCGGACCCATGAAAGTGGCTTCAGCCCCCTGGTCGGCGGCCTTCTGGCGGAAGGCGTCTGTCTTCATGATCTTCTGGATTTCACCTGCGATCTTGTCAACCACCGGCTGCGGCGTTCCTGCCGGAGCGTACATGGCGAACCAGGACGACACGAGCAAGTCTGGGAAACCGGCTTCAACGGCGGTCGGCACGTTGGGCAATGAAGGCAGACGCGTTGAACCCGTGACGGCCAATGCGCGCAGCTTGCCTGCGGCGATCTGACCAAGCAGGGGCGGCGGTGTGGTGATGGTCATATCGACCGCGCCACCCAGCAAATCATTCAGTGCCGGACCCGTTCCCTTGTAGGGAATGTGGGTGATCTGCGTACCGGCCATTTGATTCAAGAGTTCAGTAGCCACCTGCTGAAGCGAACCATTACCCGATGAGGCGTAGTTCAGCTTGCCAGGGTTGGCCTTCGCGTAGGCCACCAACTCTTTGAGCGAGTTAATGGGCAGATCCGGGCGCACCACCACCAATTGCGGGGCGGACAGCACGTTAGCAACCGGGGAGAAATCTTTGATCGGATCCCAGCCGAGATTGGGCGTGATGTTCGGCGTGATCACCTGAAAACCCGAGTACTGAAGCAGCAGTGTGTAGCCATCCGGCGTGGCACGTGCCACAGCTTGTGCCGCAATACCACCTGATGCGCCGGGTTTGTTTTCCACGACGACGCTTTGGCCAAGCGCTTGCCCCAAGGGCTGCGCAATCAGGCGTGCGGCAATGTCCGTGGTGCCGCCAGGCGCTGCCGAAACAATCAGGGTGACGGGGCGAGTCGGGAAATTGGCTTGTGCCGCGGCGTTACCGGCCACGATAGACAGTGCAGCCGCGACGCCCGCGCATAGGGGCTTGGCGAAAAATGAAAATGCCATGAGTGAAGTCTCCTCTTTCTTAGTATGAGTACTGCAGTAACGACGGGTGGAAATTCAAGTGGGGCCGAAACGCTCCGCGAGCCAGGCTGGCGCTTGATGCAAGGCCAGCCGTGGCCCCGCTTGTAATAAAGGATTGGTAAGGCTGCGTTGCACAAGCTTGGGCAGACCAGCCACGATCGACATCAATGGCGGCAGTGCCACACCCGTGTCTACGCCCATGCACGCAAACATGTGCACCAGCTCTTCTGTGTTCACATTGCCACTTGCACCCGGCGCGTAAGGGCATCCGCCCAGCCCCCCGGCTGCCGCGTCAAAGCGCGTAATGCCGGTTTGCCAGGCGGCTACAGCGTTGGCCAATGCCATGCCACGCGTGTTGTGCAGATGCACGGTCAATGCGGTGCCGGGCAGCAAGGCCGCTGCCTGCTCACAAAGTTGTGCCACCTGCGTGGGATAGGCCATGCCCGTGGTGTCACACAGCGTGATGCCAGTCGCACCTGCCTCCACCAATCGTTGCGCCAACGCAAGCACTTCGCTTGCGGCGACATCCCCGTCAAACGGACAGCCAAACGCAGTGGACAAAGACACATTGCATGGCACGCCCGCCTGGTTTGCCGCCTGCAACACCTGCGTGAGTTCAGCAAATGATTGATCTCGCGTCATGCGAAGGTTCGCGCGATTATGCGTCTCGCTGCAGGACATGACGAGATTCATCTCGTCCGTGCCCGCTTCCAGCGCGCGCTCCAGCCCGCGAATGTTTGGTACCAATGCCGTATAAATCACGCCAGGGCGACGGCGTATGCGCCGCATCACTTCCGAAGCGTCAGCCAAGGCGGGAATGGCTTTGGGCGACGTGAAACTCGTGACCTCTATGCGGGCAAAGCCGCAGTCAGACAAGGCATCCACAAACGCCACCTTGTCATCGGTAGCGACCAGAGCCGCTTCTATCTGCAGACCATCGCGCGGGCCAACTTCATTGATTTCTATACGATCAGGTCCGACGCTCATGCGATGACTCCTCGTGCGCGCAGTTGCGCGCGTTGTTCGGGACTTAAGCCCGCGGCATCGAGCACGGCGTCAGTGTGCTCACCCAGCGTGGGCGCACGCGCACGAATGGCGCCAGGGTTCGATGACAGCAAGGGAAACACAGCAGGCATATCCACAGACACACCGCTTGCCGCTTCAACGGTGGCAATGGCTTGGCGTGCCTGATAGTGCGGGTCGCGGGCGATATCGGCGACGGTATAAATACGACCCGCCGGTACGTCAGCTTCCAGCATGGCCGCCAGCACATCGTCAATGTTCTGTTGCAGGGTCCACGCGCCAATCGCAGCGTCGATTTCCGCGACACGCGCAGCTCGGCCATCGTTATGCGCCAGGCTGGGATCCTGCCCCAAGTCGTCACGACCAATGCGAGCCATCAGGCGGGTGTAGATGGCGTCGCCATTGCCCGCGATCAACACATAGCCGTCCCGGCAGGGATAGGCGTTCGACGGCGCAATGCCGGGCAGCGATGCACCAGCCGGTTCACGCACTGCGCCAAACACCGAGTATTCAGGCAACAGGCTTTCGCTAAGGTTAAACAGGCTCTCGTACAACGCGGTGTCTATGACCTGCCCTACGCCGCCGCGCGCATCGCGCTCGTATAGCGCCAGCATCACGCCAAGCGCACCGTGCAACCCGGCGATCGTGTCGCCCAAAGACAAGCCTGCACGAACGGGTGCGCGTCCGGGTTCGCCATTCAGATACCGCAAACCCGCCATGGCCTCACCAATGGCCGCGAAGCCCGGCTCGCGCGCTTTCGGACCGGTTTGTCCATAGCCAGAAATGCGCAACATGATGAGGCGCGGGTTCAGGGCGTGCAGGGCCTCCCAGGACAGGCCCCACTTTTCTAGCGTGCCCGGACGGAAATTTTCAATAAGCACATCCGCCTGTTCGGCGAGCATGCGGACAATGTCTTGCCCTTCCGGCTGGCGCAGATCAACGCACACCGATTGTTTGTTGCGCGACTGAGCCTCCCACCACACTGACGTACCTTCATGCAGGAGACGCCATTTGCGCAAGGGATCGCCTTGGCCAGGGGGTTCAATTTTGATAACTTGCGCGCCGAAGTCAGCCAGCGTTTTTGCGGCGAAGGGCCCAGCGATCAATTGACCGAGTTCCAACACACGTATGCCGGCGAGAATTTGTGCTGCCATTTCGCCTCCAGGCGCAGAGATTGAGCATCAGGATGCGCAGTGTGCGCCTCTGCAGGCGAGAGCAGGAATGGACAATCCGGGAAAGGGGGGTTCCCGGAACGAGAAGGCTCAGTCGGGTTTTGCTGTGGGTGTCGCACTAGCGGCGGCCGTTGCTGGCGCGTCCGCGCGCAGATGCGCCAGCAACAAGCGCGCAGCCACCGTTAAGGTGTCCGGATCTCGAACGCCAAGCATCAGCCAGCGTCGGGCCCAGTCATCACTCAGGGCAATGAGGCGAATTGGCATGGAATGAGCATGTGGCTCAGCCGCGATTCTGGGCAAGATGCCAACGCCGCGTGTGGCCACCACCATGCGACACATGGCGTCAAAGCTGCGCACCTGAATGCGCAAGCGCATGGCCCTGCCGACGCGTGCGCTTTCATCACTGAGACGAATCGCTAATGAGGTGGCGGTCGGCAAGCCCACGTAGTCATACGCCAGCGTATCGGCAAATGCCACCGTGGAAATCCCGGCCAGTGGATGGCGCTGGGGCACGATCAGCACCAATTCATCAGGACGATACGGCACCGTGAATAATCCGGGCGCGGGGGTTCGGTCAGCAAAAACGCCAATGTCCGCGCGATTCTCCTGCACGGCAGTCACGATGTCGCTGCTGTTCTGCTCTTCAAGGTCAATGCGCACGGCGGGGTGCTCGTCCATGAAGGCAGCCAGGTCGTCCGGCAGAAACTGCGTAAGCGAAGACGTGTTGGCGGCAATGCGTACCTGTCCGCGCACACCTTGAGCGAAGTCAGACAAGGTGCCTGCCATTTGTTCCACTTCCTGCAGCACGCGTAATGCGTGTGACAGACAGGCCTGACCCGCGTCGGTTAATTCAATACCCGCCGCATTGCGATACAACAAGGCCGTGCCCAACGCGGCTTCCAGGTCAGAAATACGTTTGCTGGCCGCACCCACTGCCAGATGCGACTGACGAGCGCCCGCCGAGATGCTGCCTTGGCGAGCCACCGAGACAAACAGTGCGAGCGTGACTAAATCGAAGCGGGCAACATTCATAAAAGGGAAGACTGAAAAACCGGGTTGAACTATACCTGCGGCCCATTGCAGCGACCGATATCCCCGCGGAACCGCCGTAGCATCCGGGCAAATTGGCTAATCTGCTCAGTTTTTGATCATGAAACAGGTGCATCTTGGGTAAGGCCCCCACAAAGTAACCAATTGCAAACCAATCCCGCAAGCCAGAGGCAGGCCAGACACCCTGCTCTCCCACTACAATCCGGCCTATGAACTCGAACACCCTCGCTCCCGCCGGCGACGACGCCGCCCCCGCTTCCGTTTCTACGCAAACCGAGGCTACGCAGGCCACCTCTACCCCCGTGCAGCATGGCCCGGGCGCCACGCACATCCGCAGCTTCGTGCATCGGCGCAGCCACATCACGCAAGGCCAGCTAGAAGCGCTGGAGCGACTGATGGCCCAATGGGCTATCGATTACGCACCGCGCCGCCTTGATCCGGCCGCAGCCTTTGGGCGCCAGGCGCCTACCGTGCTGGAAATCGGCTTCGGCATGGGCGAAACCACCCAGAAAATCGCGTTGGCCAGACCTGGCGACAATTTCCTCGGTGTCGAGGTCTTCAACGCAGGGGTCGGCTCCTTGCTGCGCCGCATTGAAGACTCCAGCATCTCGAACTTGCGCATCATCCAGCACGATGCCGTGGAAGTCGTGCGCGACATGATTGCCCCAGATTCGCTGGCCGGTGTGCACATCTACTTTCCGGACCCATGGCCTAAAAAGCGTCACCACAAGCGCCGTCTGGTCCAGCCCACGTTCATCAAGCTGCTGGCAAGCCGCATCGCACCGGGTGGTTATATCCATTGCGCCACCGACTGGGAAGACTATGCCGTGCAAATGCTCGACGTGCTTGGCAATGAACCCTTGCTGAAAAACACGGCAGAAGGCTATGCGCCGCGTCCTGATTACCGCCCTCAAACCAAGTTCGAAACCCGTGGCTTGCGACTCGGCCATGGCGTTTGGGATTTGATCTTCAAGCGAGTCGCCTGATGCTCTATCCCCCTATTGAACCGTATCGCCAAGGCATGCTGGAGACCGATGACGGTCACCAGATCTATTGGGAAATGAGCGGCAACCCCGAGGGCAAGCCAGCCGTCTTTCTGCATGGCGGCCCCGGTAGCGGTTGCTCGCCCGTTCACCGTCAGCTGTTCGATCCCGAACGCTATAACGTGCTGCTGTTTGATCAGCGTGGCTGCGGTCGTTCGCGCCCCCATGCCAGCCTAGAGAACAACACCACCTGGCATCTGGTTGCAGATATTGAACGCTTGCGCACTGAAATCATGGGTGCAGAAAAGTGGTTGGTGTTCGGCGGTTCGTGGGGCTCTACCCTGGCGCTGGCTTATGCCCAGACGCATCCGCAGCACACCAGCGAACTCGTCGTGCGCGGCATTTTTACGTTGCGGCGCGCCGAAATTCAATGGTTTTACCAAGAAGGCGCGTCCTGGCTTTTCCCCGATTACTGGGAAGGCTTCCTGGAACCGATTCCGGTTCAAGAGCGCGGCGATCTGGTCACGGCGTATCACAAGCGCTTAACGGGCAACGACCCGGTAGAGCAATTGCGCGCCGCCAAGGCGTGGAGCAAATGGGAAGACAGCACAATCACACTGTTGCCCAGCCCGCGCCACCAGCAAAGCCACTCAGGCGACCAATCCGCGCTGGCCTTTGCACGCATTGAGAACCACTATTTCGTCAATGCGGGCTTCATGGAAGAAGGCCAGTTGATTCGCGATGCCCACAAGCTGCGCGACATCCCCGGCACCATCGTGCAAGGCCGCTACGATGCCTGCACACCCGCACGCAGCGCCTGGGACTTGCACCGCGCCTGGCCTGAAGCCAAGTTTCACCTGATCCCCGATGCCGGTCATGCGTTTGACGAACCCGGCACCCTGGCGCGCCTCATTGCCGCCACTGACGCTTACGCCAACCAGTAAGGAGACAACGATGCACATCACACTCAATGGCGACGCGCGCGAATGCCCGCTGGACACCACAGTTATCGAACTACTCGAAAGCTTGGGGTATGTGGGCAAGCGTGTGGCGGTCGAACGCAATGGTGAAATCGTGCCCAAGAGCAAGCACGTGCTCACCACGCTAACGGACGGCGACCAAATTGAAATTGTCGTGGCAGTCGGCGGCGGTTAGGCCCAAGCAACCGCAGCACTTTGTACAACCCATCGCAGTACGGCCGCGCTACCTTTCGTCTGATAGCGCGCGCCCGCCAGACTTTCGGTTTCTCACTCTCCTAGAATCCCCTAATGCATGCAGCATGGCACGTGCGACGCCCTCAACGCGCCCGCTGGCCGCTGCATTTCATCAACATCGTTTGGCATGTCACCCACGTGCCTGATCCGTTTGCGCAACGCCTGTGTGTGCGTAAACAGATCTACTGGCCCCTCTCGAGACGCCCGCCATGACCTCTCCCCGTTCACCTTCTCTTCTCGACGCACTTATCCCCATTGGCGTACTGATTGCCTTTCTGGGCTTGTCCGTTTATTTATATGGCGACGCATCTTCTTCGGGCCCCAATCAAATCGCCCTGATGACCACCACCTTCGTGGCGGGTCTCATCGGCATGAAAAACGGCCTCACGTGGGCACAGATTGAAGATGGCATTCTTGCCGGCATTCACATGGCCATGCGCGCCAACCTGATCTTGCTTGCCGTGGGCGCGCTCATCGGCACCTGGATTCTCGCGGGCACCGTGCCCACCATGATCTGGTACGGCTTAAAGCTCATTTCTGCTGAATACTTTTACGTCACCAGTTGCCTTATCTGCGCGCTTACTGCCTTATCCATCGGCAGTTCCTGGACGGTCGCCGGCACGCTAGGCATCGGCCTGATGGGCGTGGCGTCGGGCCTGGGGCTTGACCCCGCCATCGCCGCTGGCGCCATTATTTCCGGCGCCTACTTCGGCGACAAACTCTCCCCCTTGTCTGACACCACCAACCTGGCGGCTGCAGCCGCGGGCGCAGACCTCTTCCAGCACATTCGCGCCATGTCGCGCACTACCGTGCCTTCGCTACTGATGGCCCTCGTGCTGTTCTACATCATGGGCAGGCAAGCCGCCCCCTCCCACGACACCAGCCGCATTGATGAAGTGCTGCATGCCTTGGAGCTGCAATTCAAACTGGGTTGGCACCTGCTGCTGCCCGTGGTCTTGTTACTGCTTCTGGCCTTGCGCCGATGGCCCGCCTTTCCAGCAGTCTTTCTGGGAGCCATTGCAGGCGCCGTATTCGCCGTTGTCTTCCAACCGGAAGTCATGACCCGCATGGCTGACCCCACGGCAGGCGCACTTGCTCCCTTGAAAACGGTATGGAACGCGCTTTATGCAGGCTATGCCTCACAAAGTGGCAACGAAGCTCTGGACGGTTTGCTCTCAAAGGGGGGCATGGCCAGCATGTTGACTACCGTGTGGCTCATTATCTGCGCCATGTGCTTTGGTGGTGTGCTTGAACGCCTGGGTCTGTTGCAGCGTCTTCTCGACAGCACCATCCATCTGGCGCGACGCACCAGCACCCTGATTGCCAGCACCATCTTTACCGCCATGGGTACCAACATCGTCACGGCAGACCAATACATCTCTCTGGTGCTGCCAGGCCGCATGTACCGTGCCGAGTATGAGAAACGGGGCTTACCTCCCACGGCGCTATCCCGGGCGCTCGAAGACGGCGGCACCATTACCTCGGTGCTCGTCCCGTGGAATACCTGCGGCGCCTATATGGCGGCCACGCTGGGCGTCGCCACGTTCAGTTATCTACCCTATTGTTTCTTCAACCTGATCAACCCCTTGTTCGCCTTGGTCGTGGCCTTTGTGGCGCCGCCAGTGGCACGCAAGATGGTCAATGCGGGTGCCAACGCGGGCAACAGTCACTCTCAGGGTTAAGGGTCACATCGCAGTCGTAGCGCTTGGACCTGAAGCGCTACGACTGTGCCCTGGAGTGCCGATACCAAGTTTGCACGAGCCCTAGCAACCTGTTACACGTTGTGCGTGCGCATTGCATTCCACCGCGTCCATAATCAACCCTCAGCAGGTTGTTCGCGGGCCTTGCGCCCTCTTTGTTCTCTCAACGCACGATAGAAAAAAGGAAACACTATGGGTTTGCTCAGCTTCATCAAAGATGTGGGAGAAAAGCTCTTTGGCGCCAGTGAGGCCAAAGCAGCGACAGCTGAAGAGATGCAAAAGGAATTGGCCAAGCACGGCCTGAATGCCGATGATCTGAAAATCTCGGTAGATGGTGACAAAGTCACTGTGACAGGCGAAGCGCCGTCCACTGAAGAGGCAGAGAAAATCAGCCTCGCGCTAGGTAACACTGTGGGTGTGGCCGCCGTCGATAATCAACTGAAAGTCAAAGTCGCCACCGTAGAAGCCAAGATGTATACGGTGCAAAAGGGCGACAACCTCTGGAAGATTGCCGAAGTGCAATATGGCAAGGGCCAGGGCGCTAAAAACGTCCTCATTTTTGAAGCCAATAAGCCGATGCTCACCAGCCCGGACAAGATTTACCCAGGCCAGGTGCTGCGTATTCCGCCACTGGCATAAGGAACAGGAACAATCCGGAAAATGGGTAAACCGCCCCCACGGCAATGCGCCATTGCGGTTTGCCACCACAATGTTTTCCGGTTTGTATCGAGGCAGGCTTCCCCGCCCGCTTCGATTAATTCGGCCAGACGCAAAGTCTGGCCGTTTTTTTGGAACACGTCAGGTCAAGGCAGTTAAGCAAACGGGCACAGAATCAAACCTGTGCCCGATGTCCTTGCCCTTAGCTTTATTACCTTTAACGCATACCGCCGCCACCTAAGCGGCCCAGGCCCTTGATGCCGCCCATGGCGCGCATCATCTTGGCCATGCCGCCCTTTTTCATTTGCTTCATCATGCCTTGCATCTGGTCAAACTGCGCCAGCATGCGGTTCACTTCCTGAACTGGCACGCCGGAACCGGCTGCAATACGGCGCTTGCGCGACGCTTTGATGAGTTCAGGCTTGGCACGCTCGGCCGGCGTCATGGAATTCAAAATGCCTTCCGTGCGACGCAATTGCTTCTCAGCCTGACCACCCTGCAACTGGCCAGCGGCTTGCTGAAACTGCGCGGGCAGCTTCTCCAGCAGCGAACCCATATCGCCCAGCTTTTTCACCTGGCTCAACTGATCCCGAAAATCGTTCAGGTCAAATTTGTTACCTGATTTGATCTTCGCGGCCAGCTTCTGGGCTTCGGCGATGTCGATATTTTGTTGTGCTTGTTCCACCAGCGACACGATGTCGCCCATGCCCAAGACACGCTGCGCCATACGTTCCGGGTAGAAAGGCTCAAGCCCATCGAGCTTTTCCGAGACACCTACGAACTTCAGCGGCTTGCCAGTAACGTGACGCACGGATAGCGCAGCGCCACCTCGTGCATCGCCGTCCAGCTTGGTCAGCACCACGCCGGTCAGTGGCAAGGCGTCAGCAAATGCACGAGCGGTATTCACCGCATCCTGCCCCTGCATGGCGTCAACCACAAACAGCGTTTCTACGGGTTTGACCAGGTCATAGAGTGCGCGAATTTCGCGCATCATGGCCTCGTCAATGCCCAAACGACCTGCCGTATCCAGAATCAGCACGTCATAGTGATGACGACGAGCGTGGTCGACTGCGTTGCGGGCGATGTCTTCCGGCTTCTGGCTCGGGTCCGAAGGCAGAAAATCTACCCCAACCTGGGCGGCAACGCTCTTTAACTGATCAATAGCAGCAGGACGGTAGACGTCGGCGCTGACGACCAGCACCTTTTTCTTGCCCGTTTTGCGACCATGTTGGACGTGATTGCCCTCGGAGAGCCAGCGTGCCAGCTTACCGGTGGTGGTGGTTTTACCCGCCCCCTGCAAACCTGCCATCAAAATCACGGCGGGCGGCTGCACGGCCAGAGAGAGCTCCCCGGCTTCAGGGCCAAGGTCTCCCCCCATCAGGGAAGTCAATTCTTTATGCACTACGCCCACAAGGGCTTGGCCAGGGCTCAGGCTGCCGGCGACGTCTTCGCCGAGTGCCTTCTCCTTGACCCGCGCGACGAACTCGCGCACGACGGGCAATGCCACGTCGGCTTCCAGCAGGGCCATGCGCACTTCGCGCAGCATCTCCTGGGTGTTGGCCTCAGTCAGGCGGGCTTCTCCTCGCAGCGTCTTGACGACACGCGAGAGGCGTTGAGTTAGGTTATCGAGCATGAGAGGCGTTTCCGCTTAAACTAGCTGATTGAACGGTGGCCGCGAGCGCGGATTTTGCACCTACGGGCGGCACCCGCCCAAGGGCCCCATCCAGACAACGGTGTTTATGTCACTTGGCATTGTATTTCACGCGGCGGCCGCTTTGGCGTATGCCGTGTTGGCGGGGTCGCTTTGGCGCCGCCTGACCGGCGCCGGCAGCGTAGAACATACGGGAAGAATCGCCCGTGTGTGCCTGCTGGGCGCCCTTTTGCTGCACGGAATCGCCCTACAGCAGTCCATGCTGGGCGCCCAGCACCTGTTCATTGGGTGGGCACTGGCGCTCTCTGCGGCCGTCTGGCTGGGCATGGTGGTCTTCTGGCTGGAAAGCCTGATAGTCCGCATTGACGGCCTGCAACTCCTGTTGTTACCTGCTGCAACCATCTCCTGCGCCTTGGCTGCGGTGTTCCCGCAGGGGCAATTTGTGCCCCACGCCGACAACGCCTGGCTACGAGTGCATCTGCTGATTGCCTTGGCTGCCTACGGTCTGATCACCATCGCTGCGGTGCACGCCATGCTGATGGCCCTGCTTGATCGCCACCTGCACCGGCCCCTGGATGTCCCCTCTGAACGTGGGTTGATCAGCCGGGTACTGGACTCCCAGCCGCCGCTGCTGGTTCAGGAACAACTGCTGTTTCGGGTTATCTGGATTGGGTTTGTCGTATTGACCTTGGCCGTAGGCTCCGGTTCCATCGCCTCCATGATGCTTACGGGCAAAGTGCTGCCGTTTGACCACAAAACTGTCTTCACCCTGCTTTCCTGGCTCACCTTTGGCGTGTTGCTCATCGGTCGCCACGTGCGCGGATGGCGCGGGCGCGTGGCGCTACGCTGGACGCTGACGGGCTTTGCTTTTCTGATCCTGGCCTATACCGGTAGCCGGTTTGTGCTGGAAGTTATTTTGCAACGGGGTTGATGTGGGCAAAGTTCTGCTTTGGATTGTCGTCATCCTGGTCGTGCTGATGGTTGCCCGCATCGCCAGCCGCATTGCGGCGGGACGCCAGGCGGGTCCCGCAAAACCCGGCGCCCGCCGCTCGACCGCCCCGGTAGAAAAGCCAGCGGAGACCATGGTGCGCTGCGCTCACTGCGGTATTCATCTACCGCGATCAGAAGCCGTTCAATTGGCCGGCAAAACCTGGTGCAGTAGCGAACACGCACGACTCGGTGTGCCCGCCAAGCACTGACACGCAGCCCTGAGGCACCTCATGTGAGGCGCGCTCACGGTTCGTCTTAAGCTAATGACCCCATTTTCGTAACGGGGCCAAACAGGGCACGGTCGGCACGGCATAATGTGGGTTCGTTTTATTGCTCGTGCCCACTTCCTATGCCTCTGCTTTTGGATCGACACGGCTGGCTTGTGCCAGCACCAGGCGTCAGCCGCCTGCCCTCACCCAACCAGGATGCGCGTCCCAAAGACGTGCAAGTTTCGTTGCTGGTGCTCCATAACATCAGCCTGCCTCCAGGCGAATTTGGCGGCCCGGAAGTGGCCGACCTATTTCTGAACCAGCTGGACTACAGCTCGCACCCCTGGTTGGAACAGCTACGCGGCTTACGCGTTTCTGCCCATTTCTTTGTCCGCCGAGACGGTCAGATCATTCAGTTTGTCTCGACCGACAAGCGTGCCTGGCACGCTGGCGTCTCACGTTTCGCCGGCCGCGAGCGCTGCAATGATTTTTCCATTGGTATTGAGCTGGAAGGCACGGACACCCTGCCCTACACTGAGGCTCAATACGCCACGCTAGGCCGATTGACGCCTGCGTTGCGCACGCGCTACCCACTGGCTGCTGCCATGGGTCATGAACATATCGCACCCAAACGCAAAACCGACCCTGGGCCGGCTTTCAACTGGACGCGTTTTGGTCGGGAAAGCGGCTTTGCAAGGCGGCTTTTGCCAACGCGCTAATTCACCTACAACCAAGGACCCGCAATGTTGAAGATCTGGGGACGCCTGACTTCGGTCAACGTACAAAAAGTGATGTGGACGGTACGTGAACTTGCGCTGCCGCACGAGTTCATTCTTGCTGGCGGGCCGCACGGTGTGGTCGATACCCCGGAGTTCAGCAAATTGAACCCCAATCGCATGATTCCGGTCATCGACGACGCCGGGTTTGTGCTGTGGGAATCCAATGCCATCGTGCGCTACCTGGCTTCCCGCTATGGCCAAGGCACGCTCTGGCCCGATGACGTGTGCCAACGCGCCGACGCGGATCGTTGGATGGACTGGCAGACCACTGAGTGGCAACCTTCCATGCTGCACGCCTTCCTGGGCCTTGTGCGCACCCCTGAGAGCGAGCGCGACACGGCAGCGATCAAGAAATCCCTCCAGCGCGCCAACGACCGTGCTTTGGTTCTTGAGAGCGCCTTGCAAGGCAAAGACTTCATCGTCGGACGCCAACTCACCATGGGTGACATCACCCTGGCTTGTGCCGCCCACCGGTGGCTTGCCCTGCCCGGCGCCGACCGCCCTGCCACGCCAGCCCTATCCGCCTGGTACCGACGCATGATGATGCGACCTGCGGTGCAGGGCGTATTAACGCTGCCCTTGGCATAAGGCGTCGGCAATCGCTGAGGTCTTGGGCCTCTGAGATTCATCTCAACACAGCAGAATGCGGCCAAGATGATTGGCCGCTTTTCTTTGGGACTCCGTGCGGCGTGTTGAGTCAGTATGTAGCGTGGGTGGAGCGCGAGATTCCCTTCATCGCAGAGACACAGGCAAGCGCGCGTAACCCGCGATCTCAATCCCGAGAAATTGCTGTTCAAGCATCGCGGGTTACGCGCGATTAACGGTGGTTTTCTTGCTTCCGATTGCTCGCGCT
>JBEBWV010000052.1:0-34391 GCA_040391965.1 Achromobacter deleyi
TCTCAACGCGCACCCGGACGTGCTTCAATCTGCCGTAGTCGGCCGTGTCGCGGGCGATAATGAAGATATCGTGGCCTACATCGAACCCGTGCCAGGTAGTCTTCGTAATGCGGGGGGCCTTTTACAGTGGCTGCGTGGCCGCTTGTCCCCGTATAAAATTCCGACGCACATCGAATATCTGGATCAGTTACCCGCGGCATCCACGGGGAAAATCCTGAAGAAAGAGCTCAAGCTACGCGCAGCTGCCATGCCTGGCTCATGACCTTAACCATTGACCGCCTGCACGCCCCGCTACCGGGGCAGTGCAACCGGCGGGCCAGCTCGAGCTTATGACTGACATCACAGAAGACACGCAAGATTCCGAGGGCGTGGGACGCAGCAAGGAAGATCGCCACTTTGTGTCGGCGCTTGCTCGTGGCCTGGAGGTGCTCACGTGCTTTCATGATGCCAGCACCATGCTCGGCAATCAGGAGATCGCCGAACGGAGCCGTTTACCCAAATCAACGGTGTCGCGGCTGACCTACACCTTGACCAAATTGGGCTATCTGGAACCCGTCGCTTCAGCGTCGAAGTACCGTCTTGGCACCGCCGCCGTGGTGTTGGGGGCGTCCGCTCTCAGTAATTTCGACATCCGGCGTATTGCCGTGCCGAGAATGCGTGAGCTGGCCGATTTTGCCCGAGGTTCGGTCTCGCTTGGCGTGCGCGAACGTTTGTCTATCGTCTATATCGACACTCAACGTGGCGCGGCTACCTTTTCCCTTAACGTGGATGCGGGTTGGCGGGTACCGATTGCGACTACGGCCATTGGCCGTGCCTACCTGAGTAGTTGCTCCGAAAGCGAACGAAGCTATTTAATGGATGCGCTACGCGAAGAGGACCCAGGTTCGTGGCCCCAACGTCGCGGCGGCATCGAACGGGCTCAAGAAGAGTTTGCACGGACGGGTTGCTGTACCTCGTTCGGAGAGTGGCAGGCCGATGTGCACTCCATCGCTACCGCCATACGCAGAGGCCCCTCACGCCAGCCCATGGTGCTGAACTGTGGAGGTCCCGCATTCCTTCTCACGCGCGAGTACTTGACCGACACGGTGCGACCGCGGTTGTTAGAGGTGGCGCGTTCTATTGAAGGCAGTGCTTCACTGATGCCCTAATGGGGCCGACTGCTCTTGCTTCCCCCAAAGTGGGTGATCGGTGGCTTCAAGCCGAACCGTGCCCCACCCACACCTACACTTCCAGCACGCTACTCAACAACCGCTCCGTATACGGATGCTGAGGCTTATCAAACACCTCTGCCGTTGTTCCAGACTCCACGACAACCCCTTGCTGCAGCACATGCAGCCGCTCCGTCATATGTCCGACTACGCCCAAATTGTGGCTGATCAGCAATAAGGCCAGACCCAGTTCCTGCCTCAAATCCTGCAGCAGGTTCAAAATCTGTGCCTGTACCGACACATCCAACGCAGAGGTGGGCTCATCGCAGATGAGTAGTTGCGGGCGAATAGCCAGCGCCCTTGCAATGGCCACGCGTTGTCGTTGGCCGCCCGACAGGGCATGCGGATAGACGCCGCGTGTGCGGGCGGGCAAGCCCACTTGGTCCAGGAGGCGGGTGATGTCTGTTTTGATGTTCACCGATTCACCCCAGCCTGCGCGCAATTGCAAGGGCAATGCCAGCAGGCGCTCGACGGTGTAGCTGGGATTTAGCGATCCATAAGGGTCTTGAAACACCGGTTGAACGATGCGGGCAATACGTTTGCGCGCAAGTACCCCGATGTCTGAGCCGTTGAGTTGGACGGTGCCTGCGCTTGGCGTGTCCAGCCCCAGCAAGAGCTTTGCCAGCGTGCTTTTACCTGAGCCAGATTCACCGACAATGCCGACCGCTTCTCCCGCATGAATATGCAGGGAGACATCATTGAGCGCGGTGTGAACCACGGTCTTGCGTCGGAATGTGCTCCGGCTGGTATAACGGCGACTCAGGTTGTTGGCCTGCACCAGAGGAACAATGCTTGTGTGGTCATGGATCATGCAAGAGCCTCAAACGGCGCATGGCAACGGCGCAACCGTTGTTCGGCAAACCAAGTCAGCGCAGGTGGTGCGCCTTTGCAGACGTTTGCGGCATGGCGGCAGCGGGGCGCAAATACACAGGCGTCCGGGGTTTGCGTTAATGCTGGAACCACGCCGGGGATGATGGGTAGGCGCTGGCCGGGGTTGCGTCGAGTCACTTGGGGAATACTCTCCAACAGGCCCCTGGTGTAAGGGTGGCCCGGACGTGCAAGCACGTCGGCGGTGGGTCCGGACTCGACGATTTCGCCGGCATACATGACGGAGACGTGGTCGGTGTAATGCGACACCACGCCCAGGTCGTGGGTAATGAGCAGCACCGCCAGGCCCATTTCTTGCTGAAGGGTTTTGAGTAGTTCCAGAATCTGTTTCTGTATCGTGACGTCGAGCGCGGTGGTGGGCTCGTCCGCCACAATGAGTTCGGGTCCGCACATCAGCGCCATGGCGATCAGTACGCGCTGGCGCATGCCGCCCGATAGCTCATGAGGAAATTGGCCGAGACGGGTTTGTGGGCGATCGATGCCGACACGATCAAGGAGATGCAGGGCACGCGCGCGGGCGGCTTCGGCGCCGTCAGACCGGTGGCTCCGAAACACCGACATCATTTGTTGGCCAATCGTGAAGGTGGGGTTCAGCGCGGTCATGGGTTCTTGAAACACCATGGCAATGCGGTCGCCTCGCAGCGCGTTCAGACGTCGTTCGCTAACCCGCATCAGGTCTTGATCGTCGAACGCCATGTGGTCGGCCGAGATTTTTGCGTTATTGGGCAGCAGCCGCAACAGGCTCAATGCGGTTAACGATTTGCCGCAACCGCTTTCTCCGACCAGGCCGAGTGTTTGGCCTTTCGCTATTTGTAGATCAATGCCACGCACGGCTTGCAGCATGCCGGCCTGCGTAGGCAACGTAATGCGCAGATTTTTTACGTCCAATACGGGTTTGGTATTGGCCGAGTTGGTTGTGTATGCGTCCATTAGGACTGCCGCCTTGTCCGCAGGCCGTCACCGGTCAGATTGATGCCAAGCACCAGCAATAGCAGCGCGGCACCAGGCAATGCGATCAACCAGGGGCTGAAGAACATGAACGATTTTGCTTCCGAGAGCATCAGGCCCCACGACGGGTAGGGGGCAGGTACGCCCAGTCCCAGAAAGGACAGTGCTGCTTCTACCAGGATGGCGTGCGCCATTTCTACGGTGGCAATGACGAGTAGCGGGCCGCGGATGTTGGGCAAAATTTCCCGGATGAGGATGTGCGCGTGCGTGCACCCCATGGCCCGGGCAGCGGTGACGTAGTCGGCATTGCGCAGCTGTATGGCCGCGCTGCGAGCCACTACCGCGAAGTGATCCCACAGCAAGAGGCCAAGCACCAGGATGACAGTGGTGAGCGAGTTGCCGGTAACGGACACGATGGCCAAGGCCGCCAGCACAATGGGCATGCTGATGCGGGTGTTGATGATGAAACTGATGATGGCGTCTGGCACGCCACCGGCATAGCCGGCAATCAAGCCTAAGGTGATGCCAATAAAGCCCGACACAACGACCACGGCCACGCCGATGGCCAGGGAAATACGCGCGCCGTAGACGAGTCTGGCCAGGTAATCGCGACCTAACTGGTCGGTACCCAGCAGGTGTTCAGGCAGCGTCTTGTCGTGCCAGAACGGCTGGGCGAGGCGTTGCCCCAATGATTGTGTGAAAGGATCATGGGTCAAAAGGGCTGGCCCGATCAGGGCAATGAGCGCCAGCAACACAATGATGCCCAGGCCGCAGTAGAAACCAAGCCGTTTTGGCATCATGATGGTGCCCGTTTCAAGCGGGGATCAAGCAGCGTGTTCAGGACGTCGCTCAAGAAGGTAAGAACGATATAAGTCAGCGAGATCATCAGGACGACGGCCTGGATCACGGGCATGTCTGAGCGGAGCATGGATTGCCAGGCCAGGTAGCCGATGCCGTGTATGGCAAAGATGGATTCAATGACGATGGAGCCACCAAGCATGAAGCCGAATTGCACGGCGCCCAAGGACACGACAGGCAGCATGGCGTTGCGCAGGGCGCTTTTGAAGAGGATGGCACGCCGCGGCAAGCCCATGGCGCGAGCAGTGCGTATGTAATCGGACTCGAGGGCTTGCACCATGCCGCTGCGCGTTAAACGGGTGAGCGCTGGCAGGGCATACAGGCTGAGCGCGATGGTGGGCATGATGTAGTGCGCCAGAGTGCCGCTACCCGAGATGGGCAGCCATCGCAGCTTGACTCCGAAGAAGATAATCAATAACAACGCGGCCCAGAAACTGGGCATGGCTTGCACGACGGCGGTGATCAATGAGACCGTCCGGTCCGTCCAGCCGCCGCGATGGGCCGCTGCCATGACGCCTGCCGGCACGGCGATGGCCAGCGCCACGATAATCGCTGTGAACGCCAGCAAGGCGGTCACGCCAACGCGGTCGTACAGCATTCGGGATACGGGTTCGCCTGTGAGCTGCGAGGTGCCCAGGTCGGCAGAAAGCAGTCGACCCAGATAGGCGGCGTAACGCTCGGGCAAGGGGCGGTCCAGCGCGTACCGGGTGCGTAGCGCTTGAAGGTCGGCCTCGGTGGCACTGTCGCCCGCCAGCGCCAGCGCGGGGTCAACCGCCACGTTAGACAGCACAAAGCACAGCAAAGAGACCGTCAACGCGACCATCACCGCCAGGCCGGCGCGCCGCAATAGCATCAATAGCATGAGCGGTTTACTTGCTGGACCAGCCAGTTTGGTAGAAGCGTGGGATGCCGTCAGGAGAAGGCTTATACGCCAGGCGTTTGTCGGTCACATAGCCGACGACGATGGTGTGCATGGGCACGAAGTACGCACGTTCCGATGCCAGTTTGATGGCGCGGGAGTATTCCGTGCGACGTTCTTTTTCGTCGATGACGCTGTCGGCGCGTTTCAGGATGTCTTGAATCTCTTTGTCATGAAAGCCGTCTTGCGGGCTGAAATTGAAGAAGGCGCTCAGCGATGCCGAGGTATCGAACATTGACGATGAGCCCCAGTCTCCATACCAGAGGTCCAGCTTGCCTTCGCGCCACTTGCTGAAACTGGCGCGCGATTGCAGCATTTCCAGGTTGGCGTCGATACCTACCGCCGCCAGGTAGGCTTTGACCGCTTCGGCGCGCGGCCGGTCACGAAAGGACGACAGGCTCACTTTGAAGCCTTTGGGGTAGCCAGCCTGTGCCAGCAGCTCGCGTGCCTTCGCGGGGTTGTAGTCATAGACGACGGCGGCGGATTCATCGCAGCCGAATTGCAAGGGATGGCACAAGGTGGCTAAGCGCTTGCCGTCTCCCCCTACGAGCGAGTCGACGATTTTCTTGCGGTCGATGGCGTGATTGATCGCCTGGCGCACTCGAACATCTTTGAGCGGGCTGTTCTCGCCGCTGGCGCGACCACGCGCATCAAGCAAGATGGTCGCGATGGTGAGTGTGGAGCCAAACTGTGCTTGAACGGTAGGCACGGCCTGCAGTTGCGGGATCTGATCGGCAGAAATGTTCCAGGTCCAATCCACGCTTCCGCCAATAACCTCGGCAATTCGCGTGGCTTCGTCGGGAATGATTCGAACCGTTATGCGATCCAGTTTGGCCGCGCCCTTGGCACCACCAAAATAGGTTTTGTTCTTTTCCAGGACATATTCGTTGCCGCGCGCGCTGGCTAGTTTGAAGGGACCTGTGCCTACGGGCTGTTTGCCAAAGGCTTGTTGACCAACCTTGTCGAAATAAGCCTTGGGGAAGATCGCAAGTGAGCCCGATACGAATTCCAGTGCGGCGGGGAAGGGCGCTTTCGAAATGATGCGCACTTTGTAGTCGTCGACTTTTTCGACACGCTCAATCCAGTCCAGCCAATTCGTTGAACGCGCACCGGACTCAGGCTTGGCGTAGTAGCTCAGGGTGAAGACCACGTCGTCGGCCGTGAAGGCGTCGCCGTTGTGAAACGTCACGCCGTGTCGAAGGTCGAACTCCCATGTGCGCTCATCGATTCTGCGCCAGGCGGTAGCCAGTGACGGCTCGTAGGCACCGGTATCAAGATTGCGCTCGATCAGGGTGTCGAAGAGTTGCCGTGATGCCACGATGCCTTCACGCGCGGTGCTCAGATAAGCATCGAAGCTTGGCATCTCTTCCGTCAGAGCAATGACCGCCGTATTGTCTTGAGGGCCAGCGTATGCGTGCTGGGTAAAAGCGAACGCCGCCGCGAGCGCAATACGAACTGCCGACTTGCCTAACGAGAACATAGACTGACCGAGGTTGAGGTTTTTGGACGAGCGATGATAGAGGAGTAAGCACCGCGAAAACGCCATGCGCTTAGTTCGATTCGCTATGTGGATATGCCGAATTGATCCGCTGTGTTCACGTGCTTGTTTGCCATAATCCGCGTCTTCACAAATGTCCGGGCTGCGTTTGACGGCCGTGCAATGATTCCCTCGAAGGAAGAAGAATGTTGGCATTGATCGATACGCTGGATGAGGTAGTTGCCGAAGCGGGAGGTTGGCGTCGCCATTTCCATGCGGCACCCGAATTGCGGTATGAAGAGAACGCCACGGCGGCCTTTATTGCTGAGAAATTGCAGGCGTTCGGCTTTGATCGCATTGAGAGCGGCATTGGCAAGACGGGTGTGGTCGGTCTGCTCAAAGGGCGTCGTAGCGAACCGGGGCGCAATATTGGTCTGCGCGCCGATATGGACGCGTTGCCTATTCTTGAGGCCAACGATTTTGCGCACAAATCTCGTCACGATGGCGTGATGCACGCCTGTGGTCATGATGGCCATAGCGCGACCTTGCTGGCTGCTGCAAGGCATCTATCTGTGGATCGCGATTTCGCGGGTACGGCCGTGTTTATCTTTCAACCTGCTGAAGAAGGCGGGGCGGGCGGCAAGGCCATGATCGACGATGGCTTGTTTCAGCGTTTCGAGGTGGACGAGGTCTACGGCCTGCACAATATGCCGAACCTTGCTCTGGGCAAGTTTTCCACGACAGTGGGCCCGGTGACCTCGGCTTCGGATCGTTTTTCAATTGAAATCGAAGGTCGGGGTAGCCACGCTTCGCGGCCTCAGGAGGGCGTCGACACGGTTATCGTCGGCACGCAAATCGTCAATGCATTGCAAACGATTGTTTCGCGCAATGTGCATCCCCATGAGAGCGCGGTAGTGTCGATCACCATGTTCCACGCGGGCGCAACCGACAACGTGATTCCGCAGAAGGCCTTGCTGCGCGGTACGGTACGCACTTTCAATCCTGTCATCCAGGATCTGGTGCAAACGCGAATGACTGAGGTGGTCGCGGGTATTGCGAGCACGTTTGGGGCAAAAGCCACCGTCAACTATCTGCGCGATTATCCGGTAACGCTTAATCATCCTGAGAGCACGGCACATGCCGTCAGGATTGCGCGTGATCTTGTTGGGCACGATCAAGTGGAGGCGGCGATGAAACCAGTTATGGGCGGTGAGGATTTTTCTTTTATGCTTCAGGAAAAGCCTGGCGCGTTTGTGTTCTTCGGAAACGGCCCTTCGTCGGGATTGCATACGCCTAATTACGATTTCAATGACAAGGCCATCAGCTACGCAGCGGCATTCTGGGTTCGATTGGTTCAAGACCGCACAGCCTTATAAACATTGCACGCTATGACACGCACCCGCCATCCTTCGCTTGCGCATTGGGGCGCGTTCTCCGCCGTGGTGGAGGCGGGCAGGGTGGTCGATTGCGAGCCCTTTGGCGCGGATCCATCACCTTCTCCCATGCTGGGTTCGATTGCGGAGATGCTGCATTCGCCCTTGCGGATTGCTCGACCGGCCATTCGAAAAGGATGGTTGGCGGGCAATCGGGACCGGGAGGGTGACGAATACATTGAAGTTTCCTGGGATGTGGCGCTGGATATAGTGTCGGGCGAACTGGCGCGAGTACGCGAACAGTCGGGCCCGGCGGGAATCTTTGGCGGTTCGTATGGCTGGTCTTCGGCCGGGCGCGTGCACCACGCGCGCAGCCTTATCCGGCGCTTTTTGTTCCAGGGCGGCGGTTGCGTGGATCAGGTCGGCAACTACAGCTGGGGCGCAGCACAGTTTCTGTTGCCGCATGTTATTGGCACGACCAGTCCGGTTAGCGGCGATGTGACCGACTGGGAAAGCGTGCTGGCAAACACCCGAATCATCCTGGCATTTGGCGGTATGCCACTAAAGAACAGCCAGGTCACCTCGGGCGGGGCAGGGCTGCACAATCTTCCTGGTTGGCTGGCGCGAGCCAAGGCTGCAAATATTGAGCTCGTGGTGATCAGCCCCACGCGGGCTGATATTCCGGAAGGCAGCGACGTGGAATGGATTCCGATTCGGCCCAACACCGATACCGCGTTGATGTTGGGCATGGCGCACACGCTATTGGCCGAAGGTCTGCATGACACGACGTTCTTGGATCGCTATTGCGAGGGCTTCGCACCGTGGGCCGCGTATCTTGTGGGGGAAACAGACGGCCAGCCCAAGACCGCGCAATGGGCCGCCAGCATTACCGGTATTCCGGCCGCCAGGATCCAGGCGCTGGCGCGTCGCGTCGCAAGGCAGTGCAGTCTCTTGACGGCGGCGTGGTCGCTGCAACGTGCGCAGCATGGCGAACAACCGTATTGGGCCTTGATTGGCCTGGCGGCGCTGATAGGGCAGATTGGGCTGCCCGGTGGCGGCTTTGCTTTCGGCCATGCCTCACTCAACAGCATCGGCCAGCCTCGCAGGCAAGTGCCGGGCCCGGAAGTCCCTGTGCCCAGAAACCCGGCACAATTGGCGATTCCGGTGGCTCGTATCGCAGACATGTTGCTCTCGCCAGGCGCGGCGTATGCCTTTAATGGCGCGCAATATACCTATCCCGATATCAAACTGATCTATTGGGCAGGCGGCAATCCTTTTCATCATCATCAAGACCAAAACCGTTTACGGCAGGCCTGGCGCAAGCCCGAGACCGTGATCGTGCACGAGTCCTGGTGGACGCCGCTTGCGCGTCGAGCAGATATTGTTCTTCCTGCAACAACGTCTCTGGAACGCTGTGATGTGGGCGGATCGGCACGCGACCCTTACGTGTTCGCCATGCATCGGGCTGTTGCACCGCAAGGCGAAGCCCGAAATGACTTTGATATTTTCGCTGAACTGGCGCGGCGGGCGGGCTATCACGAGGCCTTCACCGCCGGGCGAGACGAGATGGACTGGTGCCGACACGTCTACGAAGGCATGCGTTCGGGCTGTGCAGAGCGGGGCGTGGCACTCCCCGGGTTCGACGAGTTCTGGGCCCATGGTCATGCCGAACTGCCACCTCCGGACACGCAGTACGTGCTATTCGAAGCGTTCCGACGTGATCCCCAAGCCCATCCGCTACGCACGCCATCGGGCAAGATTGAACTGATGTCCAAGGTGGTCTCAAGCTTTGGTTATGACGATTGTCCGGGCCATCCTGCCTGGCTTGCGCCGTCAGAATGGTTGGGCGCAGCTCTGGCTGGACAATGGCCGTTGCACTTGTTGACGAACCAGCCGCGCCATCGCCTGCACAGTCAGTTGGATCCCGCGGCCTTGTCACGCAAGGCCAAGGTCAACGGCTGCGAGCCGGTGGCCATCCACCCTGACGATGCGGCGCAAAGAAACATCCGGGACGGTGATGTGGTGCGTGTGTTCAATGCACGTGGCGCCTGTCTGGCAGGTGCCACGTTGGACGCTGGGTTGATGCCTGGCGTGGTGGTGATGGCGACGGGGGCCTGGTCTGATCCCGATGGGGATCTGGATCGTCATGGCAACCCGAACACCTTGACGGCGGACATCGGCACGTCGCAGTTGGCGCAAGGGCCCAGTGCCCAAACGGCATTGGTACAGGTCGAACGCGTTGACGGCCCCCAAGTGCCGCATCGGGCATGGGAAAGTCCGGTGTTGCACGGGGCAACGGGTTCGCGCTGAAGCGGTACCACCTTCTTCAGTGACGGCCGTATCGTCAAGTATTTTCGAGACATATCGTTAGAACGGCACGTTCTGATTTCTCGCGGCAAACTCCGAATTCCTTTTTTTACTGACTGTGACATGGTGCCTTCGCTGCGCATGTCCATCTTGATCCGGAGTGCGCAATGAGCGTCAAACTTAGCCTGGGCCTGATCTTGTCGGCCTCCGTTGTCACGATGGCTCACGCGGCCGACATTACGTTGGCATTGGGTACCGAGCCGTCAACGCTCGACCCGCAAACGGCGCAAGATGGGTCGGAGCGCGCGGTGTCGCGCAATATCTTCGAGACGCTGCTCACGCGTACCCCCAAAGGCGAATTGGTGCCGCAACTGGCTTCGGCGCTGCCGAAGCAGATCGACGCGGCCACTTGGGAAGTCAACCTGCGTCCGAATCTGAAGTTCAGCGACGGCCAAGCCTTGGATGCGGCAGCGGTAGCCGCCAGCATTAACCGAATCGTGGATCCGAAAACCGCGTCGCGGCAGCGTCCGTTTTTTCTGGGCATCAAGAGTGCGCAAGCCGTAGACGACGCGACCGTGCGCGTGCACACCAATGGGCCGGATCCAGCGTTGCCCGCCCGTCTGTCGTGGCTCACCATCGTGTCGCCATCGGCGGCGGCCGATGGCAGCCTGGGGCAGAAGCCCGTGGGTAGCGGGCCCTATGTGCTGACGGAATGGGCCAAGGGCAATCGCATCGTGCTGAGCAAGAACCCGCATTACTGGAACCCGTCGGCAGTGGGCAATGTGGATCGCGCTACCTATCGCTTTGTGGCCGAACCAGGTACGCGCCTGTCAGGCTTGCGCGCAGGCGACTTTGACTTCATTACTAATGTCTTGCCCGAAGACACCAAGCGGGTGGCGAAAGCGGTAACCCTGCAAGGTACCGACTTGCCCTTTGTTTCGCTGAACGCTCTCAAAGGCTTGACCCGAGACGTGCGTGTGCGCCAGGCGTTGAATTATGCAGTGGACAAGGAAGCGCTGGCCAAAGATCTGTACGGTGGCTATGCCTCCGTTGCGCGTGGGCAGTTGTTGGCACCGGGCTGGTTTGGCTATGACGCCAGCGTGCAGCCCTATCCATACGATCCGGCCCGTGCCACCGAACTGCTGAAGGCCGCAGGTGCCTATGGCAAATCTATCGACCTGGTCGCACCTTCCGGTCGCTGGCTCAAGGACAAGGAATTGGCCGAGACCATCGCTGCCTACTGGGAAGCGGCAGGCCTGAAAGTGAACTTCCGCGTGCTCGCCTGGACTGAATACCTGGATGCGATCAACAAGAATCGTGTGCCTACTGAGGCGCAGATCAGCAGCAGCCATTCCAATCAGTTGCTTGACGCCGACCGCACACTCAGTGCGTATTACGCAGACGGTGGGGTCGCCGCGGCCAATGACAATGCCGAACTCAAGGGCTTGATCGATCAGGCGCGTCAGGAAGCTGACCCGACCAAGCGCCAGGCCTTGTATAGCCAAGCCTTGAAGATTGGGCGCGATGAGGCGTATCTGGTATTCCTGCTGGAGGGTGGCGAGATCTTCGGCTTGTCCAAGCGCATTGATTTCTCGCCACGTGTTGATGGCCTGATTCCGGTGAAGGATATCCGTGTCATCGAGTAATCAAGCTGGGCGCGGCTTGCCGCGCTTTTTGCTGGGCCGTTTGATGCAGGGCTTGCTGGTGGTGCTCGGTGTGACCACCATCGTGTTCATCGTGACGCGGCTGGTAGGTGACCCGGTACAGGCCATGTTGCCAGTGGATGCATCGGCCGCAGACCGCGCGGTGCTGGCGCAGGCTTTGGGCATGGACGGCCCCATCTGGGCGCAGTATCTGCATTATCTGAAGAACATTGCCTCGTTTGATTTCGGCAATTCCATCTGGCAACAGCGGCCAGCGATGGACATCGTGCTTGAGCGACTGCCCAACACCTTGGTCTTGTGCGTGGGTGCGCTGGGTATTGCCATGGTGGTGGGCGTGCCGCTGGGCATCATCGCTGCGCTGCGCCCTGGTCAATGGGCGGATCGGGTGTCGGTGGTGCTAAGCCTGGGTGGCTTGTCGCTGCCGCAATTTTGGCTGGGCCTGTTATTGATCTTATTGTTTGCAGTGACCTTGAACTGGTTACCGTCATCCGGCTCCGACGCGCCGGGCAGCGCAGTGTTGCCCATGGTGACCTTGGCGCTACCAGCGTTGGGTCGAATCGCCATGATGTTGCGCTCGGCATTAATCGACGAACTCAACGCCCTGTACGTGCGCACAGCAAGGGCCAAGGGCCTGCGGTCCGGTCGAATTGTGCTCGTGCATGCCATGCGTAACGCCGCCGTGCCTACCGTCGCGCTGTTGGGCTGGGAGTTCGCCGGCATGCTGGCCGGGCACACCGTCGTCGTCGAAACCGTTTTTGCGTGGCCAGGTCTGGGCCAGACCGCGATCCAGGCGATTGAGCGCCAGGACTTGGTGCTCTTGCAGGCAGTCGTTTTCTTTATTGCGTTCTTGATCGTGATCATCAACTTCTGTCTGGACATCCTATATCGCCTGCTTGATCGCAGGATTGCAGTATGAGCGCGCCTGCGTGGCAACACGCCGAGTCTGCCGCGCAGCCCATCGCTGCGCGGCGTGGATGGCACGGCCTGTCGGATCGGCAACAGGGTTGGGTATTGGCGTTGACACTCTTGGCCGGATTGGCGGCCTTGGCTATCGTGCTGCCCTGGCTGGCACCGGAAAATCCAGCGGCGATCAAACTGTCCGCGCGCTTGCGGCCTCCAGCGTGGCTGTCGGGCGGCTCCATGAACAATCTGCTGGGTACGGACAACCTCGGGCGAGACGTACTCAGCCGCATCTTGTACGGTGCGCGGCTGTCTATCCTGATTGGTGCGTCAGCGGTGGCTGCCTCGGCCGGGTTCGGGGTGCTGGTGGGGTTAGTAGCCGGGTTTTCTGGCGGCCGGGTGGATGCGGCGCTGATGCGCTGGGTCGACGTGCATGTTGCGTTTCCTGGTCTGCTGCTGTCCTTGGTGGTCCTGGTGATTTTGGGGCCGGGTGCGGGCACGGTGATTCTGGCCTTGGCACTCAATGGCTGGATGGTTTATGCGCGGCAAATTCGTAGCGTCGTGCTGTCATTGCGCCAATTGCCGTATATCGAAAGTGCGGAAATGGCGGGCGCGCGAGCGGGCCGCATTCTGCTGCGACACATATTGCCCAACCTGGCGGCGCCACTCATCACGCTGATGGTGCTTGAGTTTGCTCGCGTGGTGTTGGCCGAAGCGGCATTGTCCTTTCTGGGCGTGGGTGTGCAACCGCCCGCGGTGTCCTGGGGGCTGGACGTCGCCAATGGGCGAAATTACCTGACCAGCGCCTGGTGGCTGGCCACGTTCCCGGGCTTGTCGATTGCGTTGACAGTGCTGGCCGTGAACGTGGCGGCCAGTCGGTTGAGGCTGGCATTGGATCCGCGTGAACGCGAGAAGGACTTTGCCCGACGCCTGATTGCGAAGGTGGGCCGAAAGACGTGTGCGAAGGCGCGTTCATGACCCGAACACCTTTACTAAGCGTGCGTAACCTAAGCGTCGAGTTCCTGACGCGCCACGGCACCGTCAGTGCTGTGGACGCGGTGTCGTTTGACCTCAATGCGGGCGAAACATTGGCGCTGGTAGGCGAGAGCGGTTCCGGGAAAAGCGCGTGTGCGCTGGCACTCATGGGTTTGATCACTCTGCCCGGACGGGTGGCAGGTGGCACGGTGCTGTTTGAAGGGCAGGATCTGTTGTCGGCGCCTCCCCGTGTCGTGGAAGATCTGCGCGGCAATCGCATTGCCATGGTGTTCCAGGATCCAATGAGCGCACTGAATCCGCTCCTGACCATCGGCACGCAAATCGACGAAGTGCTGCTGCGCCACACGCCATTGCCGGCCGCAGCGCGGCGCGCCCGCATCATTGATCTGTTGACCCAGGTGGGCATTCCCAAACCAGTCGAGCGGCTGGATCGATTGCCCCATGAGTTTTCGGGTGGTCAGCGCCAACGCATTTTGATTGCCATGGCGCTCGCTTGCGACCCTCAAATCCTCATCGCTGACGAACCCACCACAGCACTGGACGTGACCATTCAGGCGCAGATACTGGATCTGCTGGCCGAGCTGAAGCAGCGGCTGGGTCTGGCCATGCTCCTGGTTACGCATGATTTAGGTGTCGTGGCGAAGGTGGCTGATCGCGTGGCTGTTATGTATGCCGGTCGACTGGTAGAACTGGCCGATGCTGACGCGTTGTTCGCCACGCCCGCACACCCCTATACCGCAGGTCTCTTGCGTGCCACGCCACGTCTGAGCGACACCCGACATCGAATGATTTCGATCGACGGCGTGCCGCCCGACTTGCGGACTCGAGCGCGGCATTGCGACTTCGCGCCACGTTGCCCGGCCGCGGATAGCGCCTGTGCGCAGCGTCCCCTCCTGCGCGAGGTCGGCAGCGACTGGCTGGCGGCCTGCGTGCGCCCGTTTGTCCCTGTCTGGACGCAAGAACCATGAGCACGCCCACTCCTTTGTTGCAGGCACGCGATATTCGCGTGCACTACCCGGTGCGTTCGGCAGGCTGGTTTGGCAAACCTGTGCTGGCACGCGCGGTCGATGGGGTGTCGCTGGACATTGCCCGTGGCGAAACGCTGGGCCTGGTCGGCGAGTCCGGTTCCGGCAAGACCACGCTGGGTCGCGCCGTGTTGCGCCGCACACCGCTCACGGGGGGCACACTGCATTTTCGGGGCGAGGACATCACCCATGCAGGCAAGGGGCAGATGCGTGAATTGCGCCGTCATATGCAGTTGGTGTTCCAGGATCCCTCCACCAGTTTGAACCCCCGTCACACGGTGTTTGAGCTGATCGCCGAGCCCCTCATTGTTCACGGCTGGCGCGCTGGACGAGACGCGCTGCGCACCCGAGTCGCTGAATTGATCGCACAGGTAGGCCTGCCCGCCGATTCTGCACAACGTTATCCTCATGCATTTTCAGGTGGGCAGCGGCAACGCATTGGCATTGCTCGAGCATTGGCCATTCGACCAGAACTGATCGTCGCCGACGAGCCGGTCTCGGCCCTGGATGTGTCGGTGCGTGCACAAATCATCAATCTGTTCCAGGACCTGCAGCAGGAACTCGGCCTATCCATTTTGCTCATTGCTCATGATCTGGCGGTCGTGCGGCATGTGTCGCATCGTATCGCCATCATGTATGCCGGGCAGGTGGTAGAGAGCGGATCTCGGGACGATATCTACGAACGTCCCCTGCATCCCTACACACGTAGCCTGCTTGCCGCTGTTCCGGAACCCGAGCGCGGCACGGCCCAACGTCAGACATTTTCTGTGGCGGCGGGCGAGCCGCCGAGCCCGATGTCACCACCTTCCGGCTGTCGCTATCACCCGCGTTGTCCGCTGGCTGCCGAACGCTGCCGGTTGGCCGCGCCACCGCTGGACACACGCAGGCCCGGACATGCCGTGGCTTGCTGGTTCGCGGACCCCGATCCTGCTACACCTTAATTCACGACCCCCAATGGAGATACCCATGAGTGTGCAAGCCCTAGCTCCCGTCGATGCCGCTGACGCCGCCGCTGTGCGAACCTGGTTCAAGGAACTATCCGATCACGTGCAGGCCGTCGACTACGCCGCGGCGCGCCATCTGTTCGCTGACGACTTTGTGGCCTTTGGCACCTATACCAATTTCGTCAGCGGTCGCGAACACGCGGAAAAGACTCAGTGGCGCAATGTCTGGTCCACCATAGACGGATTCGTCTGGCGCTTGGACGATGTGCAGAGCTTTGTATCGCCGGATCGTTTGTTTGCTGTGGGTCTGGCGGTGTGGGATTCAACCGGATACCACCCCGATGGAAAACCGTTTGATCGTATTGGTCGCGCTACGGTCTCGTTTGCCCGAGAGCATGTTGGCGAGCCGTGGGTAGCCACTCACACGCATATGTCGCTGTTCCGAGACACGCCCAGCGTGTCGCATGGCAATAAGCCAGCGCGCAGCTGATGTGAAAGAAGGCGGCCCACTCGTTCGTCGGGCCGCCTGCGATCTACGCCAGATTACGCTTGAGTTCGCGCACCAGGTCTGAGCGCGCGTCTCGCGCTTGGGCAAGAATGCGCGTCATGCCGATGAAACTATGTGGCACGCCAGGATAAACCTTCAAAAAGGGCGTGGCCTTGACAGCCTGAAGTCGCTTGGCCAGGTCGAGAGTGTCGTCCAGCAAAGGATCTAATTGCGCCGCTTGCAGGATTAGCGGGGGCAGGTCCGACACATCGCCATGCAATGGGGCAACGCCGGGAGTCGTCAATTGGGCGGGCTTATCGACGTATTGTCGCCAGAACCAATCCAGCTTCTCGGTAGACAGGCCAAAGCGGCCGTCGCCCAATTCCAACTGCGAAGCCGTGTTCTGGCGTGCAGACAACATGCCGTAGATAATCGCACCCGTTTTCACGAAGGTATCGCTCTCATCGCGTAGCCGCTGCAAGGCAGCCAGCGTCAGGTTTCCGCCTGCCGATTCACCACCCAATGCCAGTCGGGAAGCGTCCAACCCCAGTTCGGGAGCCTGATCGCGTAACCAGCGCAGCGCGCCCAGCACTTGCTCCAATGCCACCGGGTAACGCGCCTCCGGCGATAGCGCATACGACAGTCCCGCCGTCACGATGCCGGCCTCTTCAGCAATCTCGCGCTTCCAGCGGTCCAGGGTGTCCAGGTCGCCATGCGCGAAGCCGCCACCATGCAAGTGCAGGTAGAGGGGCAGCGTCGCGTTGACAGCGCTTGTTGGGTAATACAACCGCAACGTGGCCGGTACGGCCAGATGATCCAACCGGTACTCGACGACGCGGCCCACGGCAACTGCGGGCTCGCTCAGCCACTGCTGGTAAGCGCGGCTGCGCTCGCGGATTTCGTTGATTGGCGTCGTCAATACATTGGGAGTGCCCACGCCTTGCTGTTTGGCCAGTGCTTGCGTAGCCAGCACATCGGGCGCCAGGGCGAGAGGGGACGGTGCGTCGCTCATGATGTTTCCATTGCCGAGAACTCGCCAGTATGGAGGCGCGCCGGTCGCATTCACAAATAACCTTTGGGTATGTCGATCTAACTCGTGAGATCAGGGGGGCGACTCAATCGATCGGTGACGGCACATGCGCGCTCTCGGATCGCGGGTAATGGGAGGAGAGCCCGTACTTACCGCATTGAGAGCGTCTGAGGATTCGGCGCTGATATAATCCGCGCATGCAGAAAATGCTAAATGAAGATGACATGAAACGGCGCCTCTGCCGTTATATCAGGCGATCCAACTGGAAGCGCTCGGATACTCTTATCTCTGAGTATTTCGTGGACAACGCATCTCGCAGAGTGGATTTGGTCGCTGCGAATGGACACCTCGCTGCCTTTGAAATAAAGAGTGACCTGGATAACCTTGGAAGGCTGCCGGGTCAAATTGAAGTGTTCGCGCGTTGTTTTGAAACGGTCACTGTCGTGTGCACTCAGCGTCATTTGGCATCCGTGCTCTCTATTATTCCTGAAACTGTGGGTTTGACCTGTATTTCAGATAAGAGTGTGACGGTCGAGCGCGCTCCAGTAATTTGCCAGATAGAGAGTCTGGATATTTGGTTTTCCCATCTACCACTTACGATCATTCGCGAACTGCTTTCTGCACGTTCAATCAAGAGCCCGCGCACTGGCCGTGACGCTATTTTGGCAGTTGCGCGTGAAAATATTACAGTTGCTGAGGCTCGTACAGCGGTGCTGCGATATATCAAGACTGAAAAACGTCAGCAACGGGTTTCGCAGGCTCAAGAGAGATCCTCTCTACCGAAAATCGATCCGCTAGTAGCGCATCGCGAGATGCTGCACGATTATCTCCAATCACGCGGCATCTCGTTCGTTTAGTTATAGATCTTCGTCCAGATCGAGCGCTGATTCAACGGCGTCGGAATACCGAATCTGTTCGGAAAGGTGCATGTTGACGCGCACCGCGATCCAGGATGCCGCGGCCAACCCGTGCGGGTCCCCTTCGGCGGCTCGTCTCACCATTTGAGCGCTCCAGGCCTCATGATCTTTGATCTGAGGGTGTCGCTCCATTAATGCCGACGCTATTTCAACGTAGGCCTCTCTACGCGTATTTCTCAAGGTTGGCCGACGTTCGAAGTGCCAGGTGAATGGCTTGGCTAAATCGATTCGAGGGATTGGCGCGCCACCACCGCCACTAGGCCTGATGATGGGATGTATCGAGGCGTAGTCGCCATAGATGCACGGATGTCCCTCTGACACGATTGAAGCATGAAGTCGACGCTCCAGCGTTTCCAAGTTTCCTCTTTCTTTGTCTTCGTCATCTGCAAAATCTCCAAGATAGGGCGGAAAACTTGAAGATAGAGCAACAATTCGTGTGTTGCCGAGTTCATCTCGTATTCGATCGATCGCATCGACGATAACCGCTTGCGCTACACGCTCCTCATCACGGATATATTTGACATCAATGAACGTGACCGCATTATTGATGTCGTCAAGAGCGCTTAATGCATTGATTATTAAAGGCAGCTCTATCCCGGGATTTCGGACTCGAAAGGCCAGTTGTTGGCGAGAGCGCTCGAACAGTTGGGCTTGACGGGTAACTTGTCGGCGGGTAGCGCCAGGCACCATTTGCACAACCGGAATTGTGCTTTCAAAGCGAGCAATGTAATTTCTCCAGGCAATAAAGTCGCTATCTGGTGAAAGGAGTTCTCGCACAGCGTCTGGTTGGTGCCGAATCTCGCGTGTCAAGTCTGCAAAGAATCTTCCGTCGTCCCCTATGGCGAGAGCGCAATTCTCAATTGCTCTATCGAACTCGATGGCGTTATGCCACTTTCCTAACGTAAACAGCGGGACGATTCTTTCCTTCTCTCTCGCGCTAAGTTCCCTTAAACCCTGCACTTCTGCTACACGCGACATCAGTGCAGGAAAATAAAAATGTTCGTCAAAATTAACCATTGATGCCCTCCGGTATTGAATTAATAATAGATATTATTTTCTGCCGTTAGGGGAAGTTATCACGATGGTTTTATTAAGCAATGCCTCAAAGTGTTAGGTTATTTTGTAATTATTATTTTGTAATGCGTTTCCTGTATCTTGGAGTGCGAGGTGGGGTGGAAAGGCTGAATTCGCACGCGCAATTACGGGAAGATGAAAAATTCCAGTTATGTTCTTTAGACGAGGCGATCTTAGGTATTTCTTGGCTTGCGCGCAATATCGTAGAACTACGTGAGCGGCACGGTTTAACCAAGACGCGGGTCACCAAGACCTTGTAATGGTGTGTGCAATTTTGGACGTCACAGCCGCTAGCTCTCGGATGAATATCGCCCCAAGCGCCATAACTATGGCAACTCAGTGCGCTTGCTGGCCTTCCCGGACCAGCGCCCCGGCAATACAAACACCGCGATTCCCGCAATCACCAATCCACCCGCGGTCAGTAGCACGCGATCTGTCGCAATGGCTATGGCCGACGCCTCTGGCGAAACATTGAATGCCAGTGACACGGCAGTCAGGCAGAACGTCCAGACGGCATAGCGCTTCGCACCTACGATCATCATCGTGAACACCAGCACACTCACCAATCCGGCCTTGAGCCAAGGCGCGGCATAAAGACCGAGCAGTAGTCCACCAAACGCCGCACCCAGCAGGCTTCCGATACCTCGGTCCTGCATACGTTTTAGGGTTTGGATGCGTGTGGGTTTCAAAACGCGCAGGGCCGCCGCGGGCAGCCAGCAGGGGTGGGCGCTGGGGGCCATGCCCGCGATAGCACCACCAAGTAACGACGCGCCGACCATGGCGGCAATAAAGCGTTGTTGATCTGCTGCAGGAATGACCGCGGCAGGCGTTGCGCGCAGCGTGCGGGCATGCGCGACCAATGTGAAGACGACCAGCACGCCCCAAAGCGTGCCACCCAGGAACGTTGCGGCGTATGCCAACGCCGTTCCTTGGGGCGCCTGACCCACAGACAGAAAAAACGCCAATGCCGCCAGCGCTACCGGAAGTCGTAAGGCACGCGCCTTCAGTTCGGCCAGACCCTGAGCCGTGGCGGCGACTACAGCACATGCATAAAACGCCGGACTGCCCAGGGGGACCAGAGCGCCAAGACTGGCAAAGCCGCTGATCGTCAACGCCGCCGTCAACAGCATGAGCCAGGTGCGTTTTCGCGGCAGGAAGGGAAAAGACACGATCAAAAGGTAAGCGCCAAACGAGGCGATGCTGCCTGCCGGCCCGTGTCCCAAGGCGATGCCTGCCATCCAGGGGGCGGCAACGCTCGCCGCAAGCAGCAGGGCACGAATCAATCGTTTGGCGTTAAGCGATGCTTTTGCCTGCGCATACATAGATCAGCGGTTCCGTTTTCCGGGGGGCTGTCTATTCTCGCCTGATTGAATGCGCGCAGCCGAGCTGTTTTGCTGCGCGGTCGGGAGAGATCAAGCGGCGATGTCAGGCGTATCCGGGTCATGACCCAGGCGCGCAGAAAGTCGCTGGCAGATGTCGGCAAGAATGTTGCGGATCTGGGTGGTGTCTGGCGTGGAGGTTCCGTCGATACGCGCGATGTGCGGGATATTGATGGCGGCGACCACGCGTTGGCCCATTCCCCATACCGGACGAGCAATGTTGGTCACGCCTTGAATCTGGATGCTGGGCATCATGGCGTAACCACTTTGGCGCACGGAACTCAAAAGGGAGAACAGCTGGCCGGGGTCCATGTCGAGCTCCCCCTCAACATGGATGTGATTGCTCAACATGCGCGTGCGCGTCACTTCATCCTGATAGGCCAAGAGAACGTGACCGGATGAGGTGTCAGTGAGCCCCATGACGACGCCAACTTTCAGGCCAAAGGACCAACGCTCCGGGCTGTCGACTTGTGCAATGACGACGACTCGGCCGTTCTGGTAGATGGCCATGTGTGCAGACTGGCGCGTACGTTCGGCCAGTTCCTGCAAAAAGGGCAGGGCAGCACTGACCAGCGACTTGATGGGCGGCTGCCGATGCGCCAACGCAAACATCTTCAGCGTCAGCGTGTAGCGATCATTCTGGTCGGCCTGAATGTAGCCGCGCTGCTGCAACGTGACGACCATGCGAAAGATCTCATTCACGCTGCGTTGCAGGGTCTGGCTCAGTTGGTTCAGCGTGTACCCCTCGATGCTCGCGCTGAGCGCCTCCAGGATGTCCAAACCTTTTTCCAGCGCAGGAGCGCTATAGCGAGGTGTTTTTTCCTCGGATTGGCCAGTGGGATCGGCGTCTGGAGACGCACCATCGGTCAGTGGGCTTGTGCTCATAGGTACCAGGATTCGCTGAATTTAGGTGTCGCCATGATACCCCGGGCATCCAGAAAATAGATAAAAACGCATCATATATAAAAAGATCTCTCGCCTATAAAATTCATAGTTACGATCAAATCTAGGGAAAGTACCGATTAGTAATCGGAAAACATCAACTTATCATCTTGGCAGCACGAAAAATTAACGAAATTTCAAGAAATGAAATTTCATATACAAAATAAGTTGGGCGCAAAGAAGCCTGGCAGTCGGAGCGAGACAAGGTGGTGATGGCGGCGTTCGGCTGCCGGTTCCCTACCGCTTTTCGTTCTGCCCTGGCTTCCCCGGCTAACAGTTGGAGAGAAGATGGCTGGTCGTTTGCAAGGGAAAACCGCATTGGTGACCGCCGCCGGGCAAGGTATTGGCCGTGCGACTGTGGAGCGGTTCATCGAAGAGGGTGCGCAGGTTATTGCCACCGATATCAATCTGGAATTGCTCAAAGATCTGGACGGACGTTGTCAGATCCGCCAGTTGGACGTCACAAACAGCGACGCCATTGCGCAGTTGGCGCAGGAGTTGGGCAGCATTGATGTGCTGTTCAACTGCGCCGGTTTTGTCCATGACGGCAACATCCTCGGTTGCGATCGTCAGGCCTGGGACTTCTCTTTTGCACTGAACGTGACCGCCATGTACGAAATGACGCGCGCGTTCTTGCCTGGCATGTTGAAAAACGGCCAGGGCTCGATCATCAATATGGCGTCCGCCGCATCCAGCGTGAAAGGCGTGCCTAACCGCTTCGTCTATGGCGCAAGCAAGGCAGCGGTAATTGGCATGACCAAGGCCATCGCGGCCGACTTCGTATCGCAAGGCATTCGCTGCAATGCCATCTGCCCGGGCACGGTGGAGTCTCCTTCTTTGCAGGCACGCATTGCCAATCAGGCAGATAAGTACGATAAGACCCTCGATCAGGTGCGGGCCGACTTTGTGGGTCGTCAACCGATGGGGCGAGTGGGTCGGCCGCAAGAAATTGCCGCGCTGGCCTTGTATCTTGCCTCTGACGAATCCGCCTTTACGACCGGCACCGCCCAAATTATTGACGGCGGTTGGTCTAACTAATCCCGCCTCAACCCTAGCAGGAGCACCTTGTGAAATTATTGCGCTACGGCCCCATTGGCCAAGAAAAACCTGCCATGCTCGACGCCCAAGGCGTAGTCCGTGATCTTTCCGGCATCATTGCCGACATCACCGCTCAGACCTTGTCCTCGCAAGGACTGGACGCGCTGAAGAAGATCGATCCGAGCACCTTGCCAATCGTGGCCGAGCCCGGCCGTATCGGTACGCCCTACACAGGCTTGGGCAAGTTTGTGTGCATTGGTTTGAACTACAGCGACCATGCGGCTGAGACGGGTGCCGAGGTACCTCCGGAGCCGATCCTGTTTAGCAAATGGTCCTTGCCGACAGGTCCGAATGACCCGGTTGTGATGCCCCAAGGGTCGGTAAAAACAGATTGGGAAGTGGAGTTGGGTGTCGTCATCGGCACCAAAGCACGCTACGTATCGCTGGAAGACGCGCTGAACTATGTGGCGGGCTATTGCGTCGTAAATGACGTTTCCGAGCGCGAGTATCAAATTGAGCGTGGCGGCACGTGGGATAAGGGCAAGGGTTGCGATACCTTCGGTCCAATCGGCCCTTGGCTGGTCACGCCAGAAGACGTGGCTGATCCCCAGAATCTGGGCATGTGGCTGGACGTGAACGGCAAGCGCTTTCAGAACGGAAGCACCAAGACCATGGTCTTCACGGTGGCGCATCTCATTCATTACGTCAGCCAGTTCACCACCTTGTATCCCGGTGACTTGATTTCCACAGGCACACCGCCTGGCGTGGGTTTAGGCCAAAAGCCGCCTGTCTACCTGAAAGACGGCGACGTGATGCGCCTGGGCATCGAAGGCTTGGGCGAGCAGCACCAAAAGGTTCACGCCTGGAACGCGGATCTGCTGGATTAACCCATGTGCCCTGAGCTTCCGGCCAACGTATTCAACGCAAGCTCAGGGCATTAAGCGCTCACCCTGCTGCCACTTCGAAACCTGTCTGTCATGAGCTACACCTTTCAGTTCGATGCCGTGTTTGATGCGTGGCCTTTATTGTTAGAGGGCACACTTCACACAATTCAGTTGTCTGTTGCCGCGATGGTGATCGGCCTGTGTATTGCCGTGCTCTGCGCTTGGGGCAAGCAGTCTGGTATACGGCCGCTGGTGTGGTTGATTGATGCTTACATTGAAGTCATCCGCAATACGCCATTTTTGATTCAGTTGTTTTTCTTCTATTTCGCGTTGCCCAGCATTGGCTGGCAATGGTCGGCATCGACAGCGGCGTTGGTGGCCATGTTCGTGAATTTGGGCGCGTTCTCTGCCGAGATCATTCGGGCGGGCATCGAAGCCATCCCAAAAGGGCAGATTGAAGCGGGTTTGGCCCTGAACCTTAAGCGCTATCAAGTATTTCTCTATGTCGTGCTGCGCCCGGCATTGAAAGTCATTTTCCCGGCGCTCTCCAGCCAGTTCATTCTGCTGATGCTCACATCCAGCGTGGTGTCGGCCATTTCTGCCGATGATTTGACCTCGGTGGCCGCAAGCATTCAGTCAAATACTTTCCGCAGCTTTGAAATCTACATCGTGGTGACGGCCATTTATTTTGTGCTGTCGATGTTGTTCATGGGGTTGTTCAAGCTTTGCTATCAACGTTTCCTCTACTTCCCGGGTAACAGGTAATGCGCGATTTCTCGATCTCTGATGTCTGGCACATTATCGAGGCCGTGCAGTGGACGCTGGCACTGTCTGTGGTGGCGTTGGTGGGTGGCAGCGTGGGCGGACTGATCGTGGCATTGAGCCGCACGGCCGACAGTCGCTTGCTGCGCTCCCTGGCGCGCGTCTTTATTCTGGTATTTCAGGGCACGCCACTACTGCTTCAACTGTTCCTGATTTTCTTTGGCTTTCCCATCATCGGTCTGGAGGTTAATCCCTGGATTGCTGCGGGTGTGGCATTGGTTCTGAACACCAGCGCCTTTTTGGGTGATATCTGGCGCGGCTGTATTGAGGCGGTGCCACACGGCCAAACCGAAGCCAGCAAGGCGCTCAATCTGAGCTACTTCAATCGACTGAAAGACGTGATTTTGCCGCAGGCATTTCGCATTGCCGTGCCGCCCACCGTGGGCTTTATGGTGCAGATCATCAAGGGCACCTCGCTGACCGCAATCATTGGCTTTGCCGAAATCACGCGCACGGCTCAAGTTGTCAATAGCGCCACTTTCGCACCGCTGCCTGTGTTTGCCTTGGTAGCGGCGCTTTATTTCTGCCTGTGCTGGCCGCTATCGCGGTGGGCAACTCATTTGGAACGCCGTCTAAAGCTGTCGAGCCGATAGCCATTGCATTCTGAATAAACGTTTTGATTCACGCTGCTGCACCGTAAACCTTAGGCGTTTCAGGGGGCATTTCCTGAGCACTTAAGAAAAACCATAATGGAGACAAAGATGCGTATTCACTCAATCAAAAACCGTTTGCACACCGCCGTGCTGGCATTGCTCGGTGCAAGCGCTATCGCGGCCGCACCCATGGCGCACGCCGCAGATACTTCCCTGGCCGACATTCAGAAACGCGGCACGATCAAGGTCGGCATCGTGGTGGATTTCCCGCCCTACGGCTCGACGAACGCCAGCAATCAGCCTGATGGCTACGACGCCGACGTGGCAAAGTTGCTGGCCCAGCAGTTGGGCGTGAAACTTGAATTGATTCCCGTCACCGGGCCAAACCGTATTCCGTTCCTGCTCACCGACAAGACCGATGTGCTGGTCGCATCGCTTGCCATTACGCCTGAACGTGAAAAGCAAGTGCAGTTCTCGCGCCCATACTCGGCAGCAAGCATGGTTTTATTGGGCCCGAAACGCGTCAATATCTCTTCGCCCGCAGATTTTGTGAACTACAAAATTGGCGTGCCACGTGCCAGCACGACGGATCTTGGCGTGACCAAGATAGCGCCAGCAGGCACCAACATTCGCCGCTTTGATGACGACGCTTCGGCGCTGCAAGCCATGATGGCCGGCCAAATTGATGCAGCAGGGACATCTTCTGTGATTGCAGGCCAGGCACAAAAGCGTGCACCGGGTCAGTACCAGATCAAGTACGTCATCAATGAGCAACTGATGGGCATCACCCTGCAAAAGGATCGTCCGGAGCTGTTGGCTGCAATGAATGAATTTGTGGCCAAAAATACGGCAAACGGCAAACTCGGCGAGCTCTTCGAGAAATGGATTGGCACGCCACTGCCGGCATCGGTCACCAAGCAGCCCTGATCGGTCTAACGCCGACTCTCGTTTCAGATTCCGAATAAAGCATGGTCCGCAATGAACACTGACAAGCAAATCATCGAGTTCAATAACGTTGAGAAATGGTACGGCGCCTTCAAGGTGCTCAATGACATCAACCTCTCGGTGAAGTCAGGCGAACGCATTGTGATTTGCGGACCCTCAGGTTCAGGAAAGTCCACCCTGATCCGCTGCATAAATGGCTTGGAATCTATTCAGGGTGGGCGCATAACGGTCCAGGGCATTGACCTGACGGGCGGGCCGCGCAACGTGGAGTCGGTCCGGCGCCACGTTGGAATGGTGTTTCAACAGTTCAACTTGTTTCCCCATCTCACCATCTTGCAGAACTGCACGCTCTCGCCCATGCGATCGCTGAAAATGAGCCGTGAAGAGGCCGAACAGCTGGCTATGGATTATCTGCGCCGTGTTCGTATTCCAGACCAGGCGCACAAGTATCCGAGCCAACTCTCAGGTGGCCAGCAACAACGCGTGGCCATTGCCCGAGCCTTGTGCATGAAGCCAGACATTATGTTGTTCGATGAACCCACCTCTGCGCTGGATCCTGAGATGGTGAAGGAAGTGCTCGACACCATGATTTCATTGGCGCAAGACGGCATGACCATGCTGTGCGTGACACACGAAATGGGATTTGCCCGCAGTGTGGCGGATCGAGTCATTTTCATGGCGGATGGCGAAATTATTGAACAGGCTCCGCCTGAGCAGTTTTTCAAGCATCCGCAGCATGAGGTCACGCGCAATTTTTTAGGCCAGATTCTGAATCACTGAGGTGGCATGGCGTGGGTGACGTGGCTCGTTGCGGGGAATGTTCCCGCAACGTTTTTGACTGAGCTTCAGCAGACCTCAAATAGGCCGGCCGCACCCATACCGGAGCCTACGCACATGGTCACCACGACATACTTCACACCACGACGTTTGCCTTCGATGAGTGCGTGTCCCGTCATGCGCGCGCCGGACATTCCGAAAGGATGGCCAATCGTAATGGCGCCGCCATTGACGTTTATGCGGTCGGGTGCAATGTCCAGCTTGTCCCGGCAATACAAAACCTGGCTGGCAAAGGCCTCGTTCAACTCCCAAAGACCAATCTCGTGAGCTTGCAGTCCGTGCCGCTTCAGGAGCTTTGGTACGGCAAGGACGGGGCCAATACCCATTTCATCGGGCTCGCATCCTGCAACCGCGAAACCTCGAAAAATGCCAAGTGTGGGTGCATTACGCTGTTCGGCCTTGCGGGCATCCATGAGCACGCAGGCTGCTGCGCCATCCGACAGCTGACTCGCATTGCCCGCTGTGATGCAGCCACCATGACCTTGAACCGGTGGCAGCGCACCAAGTCCTTCCAGCGTCGTGGATGCTCTGGCGCATTCATCTACCGATAACGTGACGGATTTCTCCGAGGCGATGCCGGTTTCTTTGTTGATGAATTGCTGCATGGCCTGCATGGGCACAATTTCGTCGGCGAAGTACCCGCGCGCTTGTGCGACCGCGAAGCGGTGCTGGCTTTCCAGTGCGTATGCATCCTGGCGTTCGCGACTGATTCCGTATCTGGCCGCCACGATTTCGGCGGTTTCAATCATGGGCATGTATAGGTCGGGCTTGTGTTCTTGAACCCACGCCTCTTGACGCATGTGCCGGTTGATGTGGTCTCGCACGCAGCTCACCGACTCTGCACCGCCTGCGACCATGATGTCGGTTTCGCCTGCCTTAATAGAAAGGGCGGCACTCGCGATGGCTTGAAGTCCGGATGCGCAGAATCGGTTAACAACGGCGCCGGAAACACTAACTGGCAAGCCCGCGCGAATGGCCGATACGCGAGCCAGGTTGTAGCCATTGGCACCTTCCGGATTTGAGCATCCGAGTATCACGTCTTCGACTTCAGCCGGAGCAATGCCGGCACGGGCAACCGCATGTGCAATGGCATGTCCACCCAGGGTGGCGCCGTGAGTCTGATTAAAAGTGCCACGAAAGGCTTTTCCAATAGGGGTGCGCGCGATAGACGCGACAACAACTTCTCTCATGCGTGGTCCTTTCATTGTGCTGTTTTATGCTTGGTGCGCGCCGGTGTTTCTCACAGCTGCGTAATTGGCCGGAAGGCCAACCTATGGCTGCGCACTGGGTAAGCGCTGTCGCGCAATCAGTTGTTGTTCAGCCCCAATTGCTTGACGACGGCCCGTTCGCGCTCAATCTGCTGCATCGCAAATGCCGTGTAAGCGGTGCTGTCCATGTAGAGCAAGTCTTGCTGCTGCCGCTGGAGGGCTGCGATGTGTTCAGGGTCGTTGACTGCATCGCGAATGGCGTGCTCCAGGACGCGAACAACGTTTTCGCTCATTCCTTTGGGGCCAGCCACTCCATAAGGTGATGACGACACCATATCGATGCCCAGGTCTCGCAAGGTTGGCACATCTGCCCAGCTTGGCGAGCGTTGCTCGGTCCAGATGTTGAGCCAGCGCAGCTTTCCGGCATCGACCAGCGTGCCTGCAGAGCTGCCGGCAGCGCACATATCTACGTGCCCCCCGAGAAGCGCAGGCAAGCACTCGCCATCACTTTTGTAGGGAATTGGGGTGAGTGCGAGCCCGAGCTTTGACGATATCTCCAACATAGTGATGTGTGGCGTGCTGTATTGCCCCGGTACCCCATAGGTGTATTTATCAGGTGTTGCTTTGGCGGCAGCCACCAGGTCTGTCCAGGATTTCCAGGGAGACTCTTTCTGGACAACGATGCCGAAGGTGTAGCCCGAGATCCGGGAGAGATACGTAAAGTCTGTCGCCGGGTCGTAACTTGCCTTTTGAATAAAGGGCTGTCGAAACACAGTCGCCGGAATCAGTGAAAGCGTGTAGCCGTCAGGTGCCGCTTTCTTGAGCGCCATCGCACCAAGCGTACCGGAGACACCCGGTTTGTTTTCGACGATGACGGTCTGTTTGGTCGACTTTTGTAGTGCCATGGCGAACTGCCGCGCAACTACGTCCGTTGTACCGCCTGCGGCGTAGGGCACGATTAAGGTAATAGGGCGCGATGGGTACGCTTGCTCAGCGTGTGACACAGCGATCAATCCGCATGCCAGAAGACCGGACCCTATGGCGTTTCGCGTAGTGCGATGCAGCAACATCAATTGTCTCCTCGAAGGTGTCTAACGTAGAGCGCCATGCCTTATTGCTGGATGGTCATCCTCTAGGTCACCTCGCCAAGCGAGGGCACCTGAATATAGCGACGTTATTTCAAGGCAGACAGTCGAAAATTTCTGGCGTGACATTAGACGTTTTCTAATCGCCTGCCGGGGTAGCGCTGAGACCGTGGCAACGAATGTCGATACGGTGCCCTGGTTCGTGCGGCTTGGCTTAGAATCGTTCGGCGTGACCCCGAAATTGCAGATACGCTCCCCGACGTGCAAACGTAAACAATCACCTGTTTGCATGCGTTGTATATCCCGTTCGACAAGGAATGCGAAATGTTGAAGAGGTCTTTTCTTGCATTGTGTGTTGTTGCGCTGGCAGGCTGTTCGAATAGCGCGCCGAGCGCGCCGAGCGAGTCTCAGGTCAAGCAGGCACTCTATGATTTTTATGGAACCACGAGCGCAGGCAACGACCTGAAGCAGGCGTTGGCTAAAGATGTCAGCGTGAAGGACTGCCAGAAAGCAGGGGATGCATACCGCTGCAACATAGAGAACAAGGCCCTGGGTACGTCAATCCCCATGTTGTTTGTGTTCGATAAGAGCACCGATAAATGGAAATTCGACAAAGAGATCTCCAAGTAAGCGGGGGCGGGACGATGCTAGAATCGCGCCCCTCATCGGGTGTGTAGTGGCGTCGGGCTTAAATGATTCAGGCGTTGGCGCTTCGATACCTGCTATTGGCGGCACGCCTAAGAAATAGCGAAAAATGGGTTGGCATACGTAACGCGACCCAAGGATTTAACCCGCGAATCTCCCGAATAGAGGCGCGGGTTTTTTGTTGTGTGTGTAACGGACCGGATCGGGAGTACAACGAGAAGGTATGAGAAACACGGACAGCAGAAAATCAGGACATTAATTGCAGCGACAGCTGTTGCAAGGACACATCGCGGCGACGCCGCCTTATTCTTGCGCGAAGCGCCGATACATATTGCTTGCGGCGTAGTGAAAGCAAAAACCTGTGTAAGCACAGAGAGGAAGTGATGATTGACGCATTGATATCCGGCCGGATTTACGGGCAGCCCAAACAAGGTGCGGGCAAAAACGGTAGCCCATACGTGACGGCGAAGGTCCGCGCGGCCGCCGGTGACGGTGAGATTCTGATGGTGAGCGTGATTGCGTTTGCCGATGCGGCTTGCCAGGCGTTGCTGGCCCTGGGTGATGGCGATAGCGTGGCCTTGTCTGGCAGCTTGACCCCTAAGGTATGGACAGACAGGGAAGGGGCGCTTCGACCCGCGCTGGATATGCAGGCACATGCCGTGCTGACGGCCTACCATCTCAAATCGCGCACCTCGCCCGCCAGCTCGGCCCCCGAAAACGGTGACTTGTCGGCAAACGACAACGGGCCGGTTTGAAATAGCCCGCTCCACGACGCCTTGGTATGCAATAAGGCGTAAGTGGCGTGGACGGCTGGTGCTCGCTAGGCTACGTTCTACCGAGTGCCGGTCTGCCAGCTTGACTACCGGTTGCGAACCTTCATTTCGTTGTAGTCCCGTCTGGGAGAACGACATGCACCGAGTTTCCGCTGCGCAGCGCATTTTCTCGTTTTGGCGCTCGCCAGAATCCAGTTCCCATCTCAAACACCTGCAATCCATCAGCCCGGCGTTCTGCTGCGCGTGGTGATGACCGGCGCTTGCCTTTCGTCCTGACCTGACCCCAATTTTATTGGCCCACGTCTATGTAACGGATCCTCGGGTGGTCCTGCGTATATAGGGAAAACCACTACTAAATACGTGTGAAATATCACAGTATTATTACTCGAACTTTAGGAGTGGCTTGTCATGTCTGCCTCGATTAGCGCCTTGCACGTGTCGCCGATGAGTCGGCCCATCCTGGCTTCGCCGGTGCCATTGCGTGATCAAGCCTATGAAGAAATCAAGCGGCGGATCATTTCCTGTGAGTTTCGTCCGGGAGAAGCACTGAACGAGGCCCAAGTGGGGGCGTTGCTGGGAATTGGTCGCACGCCGGTTCACCAGGCATTGCATCGGCTTGAGGTCGAAGGCCTCATCACCATCCTGCCGCGAAAAGGGGTGTTGGTGTCGCCCCTTTCGCTAAACGAAGTGCTGGACATGATCGAAGTGCGCCTGAGCAATGAGTTGCTCTGCGTCACCCTCGCCGCCGAACGCGCACACGCCAGTGATTTTCTGGCGATGCGAGACATCGTTAATCGGTCAGCCGCGTTGCTGGAACCGCGCGATCTGAACGGTCTGATGGCGTTGGATCTGAAGTTCCATAACGCAATCTCAGCTGAAATTTTGCGCAATTTACACGAGCGGCAGGCGCGTTTCTGGTTTCTGTCACTGCAAGATTCTGTTCATTTGAACAATGTTTATGAGCAGCACTTGGGCATTGTGGATGCGCTGGAACGGCGTGATGTTGCCGCTGTGTGTGAGGCGACCCGCCACCATATCGATGAGTTCCGCAAGAACGTCATTCGAACGATTTAGTGCACAACGTCTGGGGCCAGCCCTTGGCGAATCAAGACAGGTAACTGCGACGCCCGTTAAACGGCGTCTTTTTCTGGAAAGACCAAAATGACACAACTGACATTGCAAGGACAGGACAACAAGACGTTGGCTGTTGATGTGAACCGCCTGATCATCGCCGGCTGGGCAGGGCGCAACGCCGAAGGCGTGCAGCACCACATCAAAGAACTGCAAGCGCTGGGCGTGACACCGCCGGCAACCGTGCCGTGCTTCTATCCTCTGGCCGCTTCGCTCTTGACGACGGATGACGTGGTTGAAGTGCCGCGTAGCGATTCTTCGGGCGAAGTTGAAGTCGTTCTGATTTCCACGGCGGATGGCTTGTTGGTGGCATTGGGGTCGGACCATACGGATCGTAAGGTCGAGGCGTATGACGTCACCGTATCCAAACAAATGTGTGCCAAGCCGATTTCCAAGGAAGTCTGGCGTTACGACGATGTGGTCGGCCATTGGGACGAACTGGTGGCGCGCTGCTGGCGCACCCGTAACGGCGAGCGTGCCCTGTATCAAGAAGGCGCGTTGTCCAGTCTGCTCGACCCACGCGATCTGATCCAGAAGTTGACCGGTACCGACCAATTGCCGATAGGCACCGCCATGTTCTGCGGCACCCAGCCGGTGCAAGGCGAGCTGGGTTTTGGTGATCGCTTCGAGTTTGAACTGTTTGACCCGCGTCGCAATTGCTCGCTGCGCTTTGCCTACGATCTGCACACGCTGCCTGTCGCCTGAACCCGTCTGCGAACCTCTCTGGACTTATTCACGTGAAAACCATACTTTCCCTGCAAGCCGATCTGGCCTCTGGTCGTGCCACAAGCGTTGAGCTTGTTGAACAAGCGTTGGACAACATCAATAGTTATCGCGAACAGGGTGGGGCAGCCTACCTGCACGTTGACGCTGAGCGGGCGCTGCTTGCGGCGCAAGCCAGTGATCAGGCGCGTCGCGCGGGCTATGTGGCGTCGCCGTTGGCGGGGCTGCCGGTGTCGATCAAAGATCTGTTCGACGTGCAAGGTGAAGTAACGGGCGCGGGCTCCAAGGCTCTGGCAGGCGAACCGGCTCAACAAGATGCCGTGGCCGTGGCGCGCTTGCGCCGCGCCGGCGCCGTCTTGCTGGGTCGCACCAATATGAGCGAGTTCGCATTCTCGGGACTGGGCTGGAATCCGCACTTTGGTACGCCGCGTTCGCCGTTCGACGCAGCGCGTGTCGCAGGGGGTTCCACGTCGGGCGGTGCCGTCAGTGTGGCGGGCGACATGGCCGTCGCTGCGCTGGGCACGGATACCGGCGGTTCGATTCGTATTCCGTCAGCATTTTGTGGTTTGACGGGCTTCAAACCCACGGCGCGTCGCGTGTCCTTGGCAGGGGGCGTGCCGCTCTCCACGTCATTGGATTCGGCGGGGCCGTTGGCGCGTTCCGTGTCTTGCTGCGCCATTGTTGATGGCATTCTCAGCGAAGACCCGTTGGATGCAGCGCCCGCCAATCTTGACGGTTTGCGCTTGTATGTCACGCGTGACTTCGTCATGGATGGCCTGGACGAGAGCGTGGCCCGTGCATTCGAAGCCACGTTATCGGCCTTGTCTGCCCGTGGTGCACGCATTGTGCCGTTTGATTTCCCTGAGTTGAGCAACCTGCCAGCCATCAATGCCGGTGGTGGTTTTACGGCGGCTGAAGCATGGGCCTGGCATCGCGAGTTGTTGGTTACGCATGGTGAGGAATATGACCAGCGCGTGGCACAACGGATTCGTCGTGGCCAGAATCAGACGGCGGCGGACTATATCGATCTTCTGGCAGCGCGTGCTGCGATGCAAGTGGCAGCCGCCACGCGCTTGCGCGATGCCGACGCCTGGTTAATGCCTACGGTTGCAGTGGAAGCACCCAAGGTGCAAGACCTGGAAGGGGCTGACGATGTTTTCTTTGCCATTAACGGCAAGGTGCTGCGCAACGCCGCCGTCATCAATTTCCTCGACGGATGCGCTGCCTCGTTGCCAACCCACACCAATGGTGTGGGGTATTCGGTGTGTGGTCTGACTGGCCAGGATGCCCGCGTGCTGCAAGTGGCTGCCGCCTGCGAACAGGCGATGGCGGCTGCGGCCTGATTTTGCTGTTGTATTGACGCCTGGCCCCTCGGGGCTGAGCTTTTTTTGAAAACCATGGGACATGTGATCGGCGCTTGCCGATGACCTTCCAGGAGATCCCTTATGTCTACTATTAATCCTGCTATGCCAGGGCAGCCAGGCGCAGAGACGCTTGCCGAGCGCGCAGAGGCCTACCGAAAGATTACGGTTCGACTCATCCCGTTCTTGGTATTTCTGTTTGTGCTGGCGTGGCTGGACCGCGTCAACGTCGGTTTTGCCAAGCTGCAAATGCTTGATGACCTGAAGTTCAGTGAAGCCGTATACGGTCTGGGCGCGGGCATTTTCTTCATCGGCTATTTTCTGTTTGAGCTGCCCAGCAATTTGTTGTTGACCCGAGTGGGTGCACGCCGCACGTTGGCGCGTATCACCATCTTGTGGGGCCTCACTTCCATTGCGATGGCGTTCGTGACGACGCCGATGCAGTTCTACGTGTTGCGCTTTTTGCTGGGCGTATTTGAAGCAGGTTTCTTCCCCGGCGTGGTGCTGTACATCACGTTCTGGTTCCCGGCGGCGCGTCGTGCCCGTATTAACGGCTTGTTCATGACGTCGTTTGCGGTGGCGGGCATTGTGGGCGGCCCGTTGGCAGGTCTCATCATGAATGGCATGAATGACGTGGGCCATCTGGAGTCGTGGCAATGGCTGTTCGTCGTGGAAGGCATTCCGTCGGTCTTGGCCGGTATTGCCGTCCTGTTCTATCTGCCTGAGCGTCCGGTTAACGCCAAATGGTTGACGCAGCGCCAACGTGATTTGGTCACTGAAGATGTGGCTCGAGATGCTAAAGCGCCTGGCAAGCACACGTCTTTGCGCGACAGCTTCAATGCCAAGGTGTGGTTGTGCGCCGCCATCTACTTCTGCATTGTGAGCGGTAATGCCACGATCGCGTTCTGGTCGCCTTCGATCATCAAGGAACTGGGTGTGCAAAGCCCGCTGATGATTGGTCTGGTGTCTGCCATTCCGTTTATCTTGGGCACGATTGCCATGGTCTGGAC
>JBEBWV010000053.1:0-34302 GCA_040391965.1 Achromobacter deleyi
ATTCCCCACACGGCCATCATTCCCAGCAACAAAGACCGAATTGGCGACAACCTCGCCGTTTTCGTGCGAGACCATTTTCTGGATCCGGACACCTTGCTGGAAAAACTCAAGGTGTTTGATCCGGCCGCGCGTTTGGGTACCTGGTTAAGCGAGCCCGAGCAAGTGCATCGCTTGAGCCAGGGCGCGCGCAAAATGGCGTTGGAAACCCTGGATTTGCTGGATGACCGGGCGGTGCGCGGCGTGATTCAGGAATTTGTCATTGAGAACTTGCAACGCTGGGATGCCGCTCACACGGCGGGTGAAGTCCTGACCTTGCTCACGCGTGACGGGCGTCATCAAGAATTGCTCGACGCCGCACTGGAACGTCTGGGTGCCTTCTTGGGCGAGGAAGACGTAAAGCAGCGTGCTTCCGCGTTGTTAGTGAAATTTGCGCGCAAGGAATGGCCGCGGGTGATCGGGGCCGTAAATCTGGTGTCCTCTGTGGAAGGCATGGCAGACAACCTGGCAGATCGCTTGGCGCGTGCGTTGGTGCAGGAGTTGCAAGAGGTGCTGTCGGCTCCCGAACATCCGGTGCGGAAAAACTACGAGGCCTGGGTCATTGATTACATCGCTCGGTTGCGTGATGATCCGGCGGTCGCGGCCCAAGTGGAGTCTCTGAAGCAACAGGCGATTGCACATCCGAAGGTGCAGGAATATGTGCAAGGGCTTTGGGACGATATCCACGCCGCGTTGCGTCGGGATTTATCGAACGAAGATTCTGCGCTGGCACGCCATCTTGAAAGTGCGATGCTGGCAATGGGCCGCAAACTTGGGGAAGATGGTGCGTTGCGCGACGCCATCAATAATCATGTGCTGAGCGGGGCGCGCAAATTGACGGATAGTCTGCGCAGTGGTGTCACAGAGCATATTTCCCGCACGGTAAAGAATTGGGATGAGCGGCATCTGGTCAACGAGCTTGAACTGAGCGTTGGGCCTGATTTGCAGTACATCCGGTTTAACGGCACCTTGGTGGGCGGCCTGATTGGCGTTGTTCTGCATGCCGTGGTGTTGTTGGTGAATGCGTGAGTTTGCACGTCACCGTCGTCGTGCTTTAGCTATGCATAACGATTTCCGCAGTCGCGGTGTCGCGCATTTCCGGACTCACGGAATCGTCGTGGCGTGGATGGAGCGCGAGGTATTCTCCGCTCGAAGTCGAACAGTGGCCGCGCGTAACCCGCGTTCTTGACCAGCAATTGCGCTGGAACAAATACGCGGGTTACGCGCGTTCTACCGTATTGTTCTATTCTCAGTTTTCTCGCACTCCACCCACGCTGCGCCACCTTGCGACACGCAGCGCTGTAGATATTCAGCTGTTTAAAACCGAAACCGTTTGCACGTTGGTGTACTCCAAAAGCCCTTTTATGGAGTTCTCCACGCCCAAACCGGATTGTTTTTGACCACCGAATGCCACGTTTGGGGACATGGCGTGGATATGGTTGATCCAGACGGTGCCGGTTTCCAATCGCCGTGCAATAGCCTGCGCCTGCGCCACGTCTTTAGACCACACGGAGCCCCCCAAACCATATTCGCTGTCGTTTGCGCGACGCACGACTTCGTCAATGTCGCGGTACTTGAGCAAAGGCAGGACCGGGCCGAAGGCATCTTCTACGACGCTGCGAGCGTCGTCGGGCGGGTTGTCGAGAATGGTGACGGGCACGAAATATCCTTTGCCTTCGGGCACTTCACCGCCGGTCAGGAATTTCACACCCGTTCGCCGGGCGTCGGCAATCAGGTCTTTCACGCGCTCAAACTGAAGCCGGTTTTGAATGGGGCCCAAGCCGGTTCCGACTTGAGAACCGTCGCCTACGACGACGTCGCGGGCCACATCCACGAGTGCCTTGCTGAAGGCATCGTAGATGGACTCATGCACGTAAAGGCGTTTGGTGGCCAGACAATATTGGGAGGAATTTCGAAAGGAACCCCAGAAGAGGGCGCGCGCTACTTCCGGTACGTCAACATCCGCAAGCACAATGGCAGCGTCGTTGCCGCCCAGCTCCAGCGTAATGCGCTTGAGCCGGCCAGAGGCGCTTTGCATGACACGCCTTCCCGTGGCGGTGGAACCTGTGAAGGCAATTTTGTCGATGCCAGGGTGCTCGGTGAGCCAAGGACCCAGCCTGTCACCACCGCTTACGACGTTCAACACCCCGGGTGGCAATAGCTCGCGAAAGAGTTCTCCCATTTTGAGGGACGTGAGCGGCGTGAAGGGCGATGGCTTCAACACCATGGTGTTGCCGGCGAGCAGTGCAGGGGCCACTTTCCAGATGGCAAGCGTCATGGGGAAGTTCCACGGCGCAATCGCCGCCACCACGCCGATGGGCACATGACGCGTTTCGAATGCGTGACCTGCGCCGTCATCAAAGCGTTCGACGGGTAGCGTCATCTTGGAGAATTCACGCAACCAGTGCACGCATCGGCCGACTTCCGATTTCGCGTCGGCATGGGGTTTGCCCTGTTCACGCGTCAGCAGACGCATGAAGTCTTCTGTGTGGGCTTCCAGTTTGTCTGCCATGGCGGCCAGCGCCGCTTGACGCTGCGCCATCGGCGTATCGCGCCACGGGCCGAACGCGCGGCGGGCTGACGCGATAGCGGCATTGAGTTGCGCCAGCGACGCATCCGGTACCGCTGCAATACGTGCTTCGGTGGCCGGATTGATGACGTCGAAGGTCTCGGCAGAGGTTTCGGGCTGACCGTCCACCGTCATGGTGTAGTTGGAGTCAAAGTGCAGCGTCATAGTGTGGATACCTGGGCGGAGCTTGCCGCCGGGTTAAGGAGTACGCGCCCCACCACGCGGCCGGCATGCAAATCGAGCAACGCGGATTGTGCGTCGTCCAGGCAGCGGCAGGAGCTAGGGATGGGGGTAGGGTGTTTGTCACGCACAAGCTTCATCAAGGCTTTTAACTCGTCAAGATTACCGATGTATGAGCCCTCGATACTAATTGCCCGCATGGGTACCAGAGCTGGCGAGAGCAAAATTTCGCCACCAAACAGACCGACGAGAATTAATTGCCCGCCTTTGACCAGAAGATCCAGGCCTTGTTGGACAGTCTTCGCCGCACCCACGCAATCAATCACCGCCCAGACGGCACCGCCAGCCGCTTGCTTGATCTGGTCCAGTGCATCGGGGGCGTTGGCGTCAATGGTCGCCAGCGCGCCAGCGGCCAGCGCGGCGCCGCGTTTGGTGCTGTCGGGCTCGACGACAATGACGCCCGCACTACCCAAGGCGCATAGCAAGGTCACGCACATCAGACCTAAGCCCCCCGCACCAATAACGACTGTCGGTTCTTGCTTGAGCACGATGGGGTCAATCTTGTGAATGGCGCTATAGGTGGTCAGGCCTGAACAGGCATACGGTGCCGCCTGTTCAGGCGTTAAGTCGCCGATATCAATCAGGTACTTCTCGTCAGGCACCACAATATGGTCCGCATAGCCCCCGGCCCGGAAAATTCCCAGGAAACGGGGCGAGGCGCAAAGGTTCTCACGGCCACGCTGGCAGACTTTGCAGTCGCCGCAGCCAATCCACGGGTAAACCAGGAAGCGCTGTCCCACGTGGACATGCGTGGCCTGAGGGCCTGCCGCCACCACTTCTCCGACCGTTTCATGGCCAAGTGTGAGCGGCAGGTTCACGCCGCGCTGCGCCATACTCAGGCGTTTGTCGCCACCCAGGTCATACGAACCTTCCCAGGTGTGGATGTCGGTATGGCATACGCCGGCCGCCAACACCCGCAGCAACACCTGGCGGCCCGTTGGCGCCGGAGTGGGGCGTTCAATGCGTTCCAGGGCCTGTCCAAAAGCGGTGACGTCATAGCTGATCATGTCGTGGTCCTCGTTCTGTTACTTGACCAGGGGGCAGCCGCCCTTGTCCATGGGGCGAAACGCCACGTCGCCGGGAATGACGGCCACTTGTTTGTACAGGTCCCATTCGCCCTTGGACTCTGAGGGCTTCTTCACTTCAAACAAGTACATGTCACGGACCACACGGCCGTCGATGCGCAGTTTGCCGTCTTTGGTCATGAAGTCATTGATGGGGGTTTCACGCATTTTCGCCATGACGGCATCAGAGTCTTTCGTGCCCGCCGCCTTCACCGCGTTCAGATAGTGGGTGACAGCGCCATACGTGCCCGCTTGTGTCATGGTTGGTTTGCGACCGACCTTGTCCTGAAATTTCTGTGACCAGGCACGGGTTGCATCCGTCTGATCCCAGTAGAAAGCTTCGGTCAACAAAAGACCCTGGCCCAGTTCCAGGCCAATGGATTTGACGTCTGACAAGAAAGCCAGCAGGGCGACCAGCCGTTGATTGCTGCCGGGTCGGCCAATGCCGAAGTCCGACGCCTGTTTGATGGCGTTGATCACATCGGCTCCGCCCAGAGCCAGGCCAATGATTTTTGCCTTGGAGCTTTGAGCCTGCAGCAGGAACGAGCTGAAGTCCGGCGTGCCCAAGGGTGAACGCACGGAGCCCAGTACCTTGCCCCCGTTTTTCTCAATGACCGCCGAGGCGTCGCCTTGCAGTGCCACGCCGAAGGAGTAATCGGCGGTCATGAAGAACCAGTCTTTGCCACCTTGCTGCGTGACGGCGGCGCCCGTGCCGTTTGCCAGCGCGAAGGTGTCATACGTCCAGTGCACGGTATAGGGCGAGCAGGCCTTGGCAGTCAGGTCAGACGTGGACGCGCTGGTCACCATCACGATCTTCTTTTTCTCGCGACCCAACTCGCTAATGGCCAAGGCCAACGCCGACGTGGGCAGATCGGTGATCATATCGACACCGTCCTGATCGAACCACCGGCGCGCGGCGCTACTGGCCACGTCAACCTTGTTCTGTCCATCAACAAACACCAACTCAATTGGCTTTCCCAGTACGCTACCCCCGAAATCCTGCACGGCCATGCGGGCGGCCTCCACCAGTCCCTTGCCGCCAATATCGGAGTAAGCCGAGCTCATATCGGCCATGACGCCGATCTTGACGGGCTTTGTGTCAGCTTGTGCTGAGGCGGCGCTGCAATACAGGGCGGCGCTGGTTAGCGCCAGGGTGAATTTCAGGATTGCCATGTGATCTGTCTCCGGGAATAGTGTTGATGCGTCGCGCTACACGACGTATTGCTCTGCGGCGGTTCCTTTTGTATCGTAGGCACGCATTTTTGCCCTCGTCCGAAACGACGATTTTCAGGTCGACATGGGGTTTTCCCGAGACGCCCGGGCCAATGGTTTGGCATCCTTTACAGGCAACACATGCGTCAATCGTTTTCCATGGAGCACGCGCTGACCAGTGGCAAATTCAGTGCGCCAGCTGGTCATGTGCAACAGGTACCGCGCGATGTCTTGTGTGAGCAAATTTGTGCTCTGCACGCACCACGCGTGGCCATCGTGCGCGGGCCTGCCGGCTTTGGAAAAACGACCCTGCTGTCGCAGTGCCAGACGCGCTTGCGCGAGCGTGCCGATCAACCCGTCCGGACAGCATGGTTGAATCTGGACCGCGCCGATAACGACGTCACTCGTTTTTTGCGCTGCCTGATGGTGGCATTGCGCCGCTTGTCCCTGGAACCAGGCGAGTACCTTGGCACAGACACTGCCCCCGTGACGGATGACGCACTCGCCCTGGCAGTCATTGTGGCGGTGGCGACGCAACCGTTGCCCTTTGCTCTGTTTCTGGATGATTTTGAGTTGATCACCGAGCCGGGCGTTCTCGATCTGGTTCAAGACTTGCTGAGCCATCTTCCCGCTCATGGCCGTCTTCTGATCGGATCACGCCATTTTTCTGGCCTGAGCCTGGGGCGCTTGCGCACGAGCGGTCATGTGCTGGAAATAGACGCGTCTCAGCTGAGTTTTTCCGAGGCAGAAACGACGCGGTTTTTTGCCCAGCGCCAGCCTTCATTAGCCCCCGTGCAAGTTGGGCTGTTGCATCGAAAAACGGAAGGTTGGATTGCTGCGCTCTGGCTAGCCTCCTTGTCGCTTGCGCGGCAAGCTTCGCCAGACGCCTTTGTTGCTCGCTTCTCGGGCACGGACCAATCTGTGGCGGACTATCTTTCGCAAGATGTGTTGGCGAGTCAATCCATTGAGTTGCAAGGCTTTCTATTGCGCACCAGTATTCTCAAACAGTTAAGTGTGCCGCTGTGTCAGGCCTTGCTCCCGCATTTGGACTGCGATCGTTTACTCAGCCAATTGGAGAGTACGCAGGTGCTGTTGACGCGCTTGCGCGCCGACGAACGCAGCTATCGTTACCACAGTTTATTTTCGACCTACCTGCAATCTCAGTTGCGTGTTCAGGCCCCGCAGGAAATTGCCGGCTTGCATGCCGCCGCGTCCTCCTGGTATTTGCAGCAAGAGCGCCCGGTGCCCGCTATTGACCACGCCATAGAGGGGGGCGATTTCGTCCAGGCCATGCATCTGCTGCAATCGCATGCGATGGGCCTGCTGTCCGAAGGGCGCATGCGTTTGCTGTCGCGCTGGTTTGCGCAATTGCCGCAGGCGGTGCTGGCTACTGAGCCTGCTTTGCAGGCCGTTCACGTGTGGGCTACCTGTTTCACCAGAGGACCTGCCGAGGCAGCGTTGCTGCTTGATGAGCTTGCATTGGCAGATTGCCCCCAAGCTGAGGTGCAGGCGCATGTGCGCGCGCTGCAACCCTTATTGCTGTCCATGATGGATCGCCATGAAGAAGCCTTCGTCATTGGTATGCCAAGTGTTGCCGCGCTGAGCAACACGCTTTCTTTTACGGATACGGCTCTGGTTAACGCCATGGCTAACGTCACGGCTGTGTTGGGCCGTTATCACGAAGCACGCGGGTTGCTGGACACAGCAAGACGCGCACAAAGCCTGGCGGCCAGCAGTTTTAATCTGATGTATTCGGAGGCGGTTGAGGGAATCATTGATCTGCAAGAAGGCCGGATGCGACAGGCCGGCGCACGCTTCCAAATGGCGGTTCGCGCCACGCGCTCGGGCGCATTTGGTCTGGCCAATGGCAATGCCTGGGCTGGCGTAATGTATGCCGCCTGGATCTATGAAACAGGCGATTTGGCTCAAGCCTCACGTTTGTTGCAGGTTTACGTGCCGCTGGGTCGCGATGTCGGGTTGCCCGATCATTTAATCTTGGGCTACGTCATGTTGGCGCGCATTGCGTTCTACGCAGGCGATCCTGAGCAAACCTTTTATTTGCTGGGCGAGCTGGAGTATCTGGGACATCAACGGCGCTTGCCGCGTATTGCAGCCAGTGCACGCGTTGAGCGCGCGCGTGTGCTCGTGATGCAGGGCCACGGGTTGGCGGCGCTTGAAGAATTGCGCCGGGCACAAGATGACGATCTCTGGGCGCGGGTGCATGCGCTGCGCTTGCCCGCGAATGACTTGATGTATCCCCGTTTAGGACAGCTACGGTGGGAGGCTTTTGAGGGAGATTCCGCCGTGGCCCTGACGGAACTCTTGCAGGACATTGATCAGGCACGAGAGGCCAGGCGCCATCGACGCGTATTAAAGATGCAGTTATTGTGCTGCGCAGCGTATGCTCGCCAAGGCAACGAGCCCCAGGCATTTGCGCTTGCCTCGCAGGTGCTGGCCGTAGCGCAGGCGGAAGGTTTGTGCCGGGTCATTGTGGATGAAGGTGTCGCCGTAACAGGGGTGCTGCTGCGTTTTATGGACAGCACGGCATTTGAGACGTGGCGTGCCGATTATCCCGGTATCGATGAGTGGCTTATTCGCTTTCGCCAACAGTTAACGCGGGGCGTAGGGGTGTCGGGCGCCGCCGCGTCGGGCGTTGCCCTTACGGCACCAAGATCCATAATGCCTTTGCTGGCGGCCGGTTCGCCTGATGCGCTTACCCCTAAGGAGTTGAACGTACTGCGTCTGCTGGCTGAGGGGCATTCCAATAGCGCAATCGCGACACGCTTGTTCGTGTCGGAGAGCACCGTGCGCACCCATTTGCGGCACTTGAATGTGAAGCTCAATGCCGACAGCCGTACCCAGGCCGTGGCGCTGGCGCGTCGCGCCGGATTGTTGTGATACCGCGTGGCTTGCGCAGGAGACAGCTCACGTTCAAGATGCGAACTCATTGGTTTCAGGGTTACTGCCGAATGTCTTTCATGGCTCCCGTTCGCACTACATTTCTGGCGCTATGCCTGATGAGCGTGCCTGTCATGGCACAGGCCGATTCAGAATTTACGAGTTTGATCGAACAAGCAGGCAGGGCGGCTCGGGCGCAGCAATGGGATCGTGCGATCAACGTATCCCGTCAGGCCTACTCCGCAGCCCCCAATGACTACTACCGCTTCGAGGCGGCAACGCTCATGGCCGAGCTTCAGGAGCGTGCTGGCAAACGCGCAGCGGCGCGTAACACCTTGTCGGCTGCCACTTCCTTATTATCGCCGGGCGATGAAATGCAGCGCTTGCTGGCCCGGCAGGCCAGATTGGCCTTTTTAGACCACGACATTGCCGCCGCGCGTGCGCTTAGCTTGCAATCGGCGCGGGAAGCAGGCGCAACAGGGGAAGACTGGCCTTCTGAAGGTGACGGCGCAGTCTTGCTGTATCTGCCTGCGGGCTTGCGTATTCCCGCCAGCGCTGGCGGCCTGATCCGAACGCTGGTGAGCCCGGCAAGGAGTCGTGACGACATTGCGCTCGTGCGCTTTGATGGTTTGGAAGCGCCGATAAGCGACGCTGCCGTGACGGTGTCCTGGCGCTTTAAACGCGAGTCGCACTGGTCGCCAGAACAGGCCTTGGCGCAATGGCAGAAGCGTCCGAATACCCTCCGTGATGTGGCGGGAAACGCGCTGCCCGTGCCCTGGGACGGTCCCGCCTATTTGCAGGTGCCAGGTGCAAGCGCGGCACGCGTGGTGGCGCATGAGTCGCCGCAAGACGGTAAGTGGTCAAGTGCTGTGTGGGTGGCACGACAAGGAGACTGGGTGCTCCAGGTAGAGGCCCAATGGCCTGCGCGTGCCGATGCTGTCATGAGGAAATCGTTGGCGGATTTGTTCGGAGCGATGAGCGACTGGCTGCCTGAACCGACACACATGCAGGCTTCAGATTTTGATCTTCGCTGGCGAGAAACAAACGCTGCAGTGTTGGATGAACAATGGGCGCAAGTGGTGCCGGCCGCGCTTGCAGCTCAGGCGGGTGCCCTGTTCCCCGCAGAGCACGCCTATCTGGCCGCGGCGTTGGGCGTGGCGCATTACCAATTGGGTCAAGACGCGGCAGCCGAGACATACTTGGCGCGCGCCGCCACGTACGGCAAATCAGGCAACGCTGGCAGTGCATCCCAGGCGCTGCTTGAACAGGCATTACTCAGACAGGCTGATCTGGCCTATCGGAAGGGTAATACCCAAGGTGGCACGGAAGCGTTGACACGTTACACGCGCACCCAACCCTACAACGGAGACTTGGAGCCCGAGACGGGCATGCTCACCATGACCCTCAGCGGGTTGGCGCTACCGCCTCGCATCGGCAACTTTCTCAGACAACCTGACTATGACGCCGCGTATTACGTGGCACTACGGCCGACGACGCAACGAATTGGGGTGACCATGATCCCCACTGCGGGGGTGGCACTTTCTATCGAAGATCGTATGGAGCAAACGCTGGCGTGGTTTGATCGCCGGTATGCTGCGGACGTAAGCAAGATTGTGCGTGCGCCGTTTCAGGCAGCAGGCTGTCAGCGTGCGGCATCGGTTCAATACACATTCAGCCGCCGCGAATCGGGACGCACGGTTTCCGTGAACCCGGAGCAGGTGGCTACGGGCGAACGCATTATGGGTTTCTGGTTCTGCCAGAATCCAGAGCGCGAAACCCTTTTGCGCACGGAGTGGGCGGCGGGTGATGGTCGCGCTCAGGCGTCGGCCGAAGCCTTTGCGCAGGCGTTCCCTTGGGGGCCGCCTGCCGCCGCCATGAAAATGGGCCGCCCGGTAAACGGCGGCCCATCTGACTTGAATTCAGGGAATTCAGGGAATTGAGGGGTAGTCGCCGTAGCCATCAGGCCAGGGCGTCAGCACTTCAAACCCGGTTTCGGTGACAACCACCATGTGCTCCCATTGCGCCGACAGTGAACGGTCTTTGGTAACCACCGTCCAGCCATCAGACAATTGTTTGCAGGCGGCCTTGCCCGCGTTAATCATGGGTTCAATGGTGAACATCATGCCCTTTTGCAGCACCAGCCCGTCACCGCGCGTGCCGTAATGCATGACTTGTGGTTCATCGTGATAGATCTGGCCAATGCCATGTCCGCAGTATTCACGCACCACGCTGAAATGTTCACGATGGGCCACGGTCTGGATGGCGTGACCGATGTCGCCAAGCGTGGCACCCGGACGTACCGCCAAAATGCCAGCCCGCATGGCCTCGTAGGTGGTATTGACCAGACGGCGCGCCAGAGTCGACGGCTCACCCACAAAATACATGCGGCTCGTGTCGCCAAACCAGCCATCTTTAATAACGGCCACGTCAATATTGACGATGTCGCCGTTCTTGAGCACTTTGGCGGAAGGAATGCCGTGGCAAATCACGTGGTTCACCGAAGCGCAGACCGTCTTGGGAAAGCCGTGATAGCCGACGTTCGCGGGGATCGCCTGCTGAACGTTGACAATGTAATCGTGACAAATGCGATCAAGCTCGTCGGTCGTGACGCCCGCTTTTACGTAAGGGGCGATCATTTCCAGCACGTCGGCGGCCAGTTTGCCCGCCTTGCGGGCCATGGCGATTTCCGCCTCAGTCTTGATCGATACTTTGCGGGCCATTATGCCGCCTCCTGCGATGTGCCCTGCGGCATCGGTTGTTGTCCCAGTCCAGCGATGGTGAAGCCTTCCGCCTGATCAATTCGGATCAATAGTTGGCAGATATCTGCGTGGCGCAGCCCGGGATAGAGCTCCGACAGCATGCCGATGCGTAGCCAATGCTCAGCTTGGGAATTGATGGATCGACTCAGCGCGCCGCTGGCGATCCGGATGTTTTCGTGCATTTGCTCTGAAACCTTGACGATTCCCATGGTTTTCACCCGAATATACGATTCATATACGTTTCGTATATTAGCGCGCTATTCAAGCCTGACGCAAATCACAAGGTGCAGATAGGTATGTATCCGGCTAATGACATTCGATGCGATTTCGCCCGCTGGACTTGGCACGATAGAGCGCCAGATCGCTACGCGTAAGAGCGAGGTCGGCGTTCGTGTCTCCGGCATTCATCAAGGCAATGCCGATGCTGACCGTCAGCGCGATGGATTGACCATCGCAAATAAGAGGCGAGTCGGCGATGTGGCGCTGAAGCCTGTGGGCGAAGGCAATCGCGTCGTCTAGGTTGCTATGGTCGAGGGCAACCGCAAACTCCTCTCCACCCACACGCCCGACCAGGTCTTCTTTGCGCAATTGGCTTCGCAAAAGCATGGCGAAATGCGTCAGCGCCAGATCACCCACGGCATGGCCCCACTGGTCGTTGATAGATTTGAAGTAATCCAGGTCGCACATCAAAATGGCGCTGCTTTGGCCCATTTCCTGGTTAAGGCTTGTCAGCGCAGCATTGAGCTGCGTCATGAAGTGCCGCCGATTGGGTAACTGAGTCAGGAAGTCGATGGTGGCGAACTCCTGCAGTTCGGCCTCAATCCGTTTGCGCTCGGTGACATCAGTGATGAATCCATGCCAGAGCGTGCCCCCGTCTGGCAAGCGGCTGGGGCGCGCATCTCCTTGGCGCCAGCGCAAGCCCTGGCGCGGCAATTGCACCCGGTACTCAAGGTGCCAAGGCGTCAGCGCGGCCGCTGATGCCGCAAGTGAGTCGCGATAGAGCGCCAGATCGTCAGGATGAATTACACGGTCGATGGCAGCGTCACTGGCCGCCACCAGATTTGCTGATATTTCGTAAATGTCTTCAATGCCCGCGCTCGCATAGGAGAACCGGGAGGCCCCGTCGGGCGCCTGTTGGTACTGAAAGACCAGCCCGGGCACTTCATTAGTCAAATTCGTGACCAGATTCGCAGTTTGGCGCAAGCGTTCGGAAATATTGCGCATGGTCGTGATATCGGTGGTGGTGCCGATCATGCGCCGGGGTAGCCCGTTTTTATCCCGTTCAACGACTCTGCCCCGGCTTGAAATCCATTTATAGCTGCCGTCTTTGCATCGGATGCGATGCTCGACTTCATAGTTTTCCGTGTGGCCGTCAAAGTGCGCTTGAATGCTTGCCTTCACATACGGCAGGTCGTCGGGGTGCACACGGGTATAGCTTTCCCGGATTTGATTTGAAATGTCGGACTCCGAGTAGCCAAGAATTGACTTCCAGCCTTCGGAGTAATGGATTTCACCAGTGAGTACATTGCGATCCCAGATGCCGGTATCGCTGCCGGCAATGGCCAGTGCCATGCGGCGTTCACTGGCACGCAAGGTGGCGTGCTCAAGTTGCTCGCGGGCATTTGCGGCGTCTTGTTCGATCAGGTTGCTGGCCAGCGCCGCGAAGTCTCGCAGGCTGTGCTGTTGTGCATCATCAAGCCCCTGTGGGGTGGCTGCGAAAAGGCACAGAGTACCTAGCGGTTCACCAGTTACGCTCAAAAGCGGAATCCCAATGCAGCAACGAAACTGGGGGAGCCCCTGAGTGGAATTGCCGTCACTCGAGGGGGCGACGCCAGAGGCGTCGATCTCAATGAGAACACCCTGGCTGGTCAGTACGCGCGTGCAAAACGCGGATATTTCCGCCGGGTTGTCGATGGGCACCCCATGCTGCGCCCAGGCGCCGACGGGGCCAGGATCCAGGCTGGTAATAATGGCGGCAGCAAGCTTGAAGTGGCGCTGGGCAAGCCGGGCAATCGTATCAAACCGAGCATCGGGCAGCCAGTTGGAATGTCGCGAAATTGCCGTCCCAAGTGCTGGAATTGCAGGATCGTCCGGTATAGCAGAGGCAAGCATATACAAGGAATGCGACGGTAGCCGAAAAGGCGATTACGCAATATACGCCGGAATTTGTGCGCCGTAGTGTCCCGTCCACGCGCGGGTGGACGCCGTGCTCACTTCCCGTTTCGCGGCATTCCTGCCAGTAATGACAAGATTGGCATCTTCTGCGGCAAACGCCCGCACGGCGTGCTTATCTGATTGCGCCTGTTCGGGTAGTGGTGGGCGTTTTCCTTCCCCCTTAGGCTTGGCATCAGCCCGCGTTTTGAAGCTTGCACTTCAAGGCAGCGTCAATCTTTCCGGAGCACGAAAATGAGCCAGACACTACGCGAGCAACTGATAGGGGTATGGGAGCTTGTTTCGCAGGCCGATTCGCCAGTTGAGCGGGCGGCACATGGGTTTCCGTTAGGTGATTATCCTTTGGGAATGTTGATGTATACCGCCGATGGCTACATGTCGGCGCAGTTGATGCAACGCGAGCGCGCCCATTTTTCTCAAGATGATATGTACGCAGGCACGCTTGACGAATTCGCGGCCCAAGCCACCAGCTATCTGGCATATTCCGGGACTTTTCACGTCGATGAGCAGAACCGGACACTCACGCATACGATGGCGCTTTCGCTTTTTCCAAACTGGACGGGGCAAGCTCAGGCTCGTATCGCCCGGTTAGAGGGTGACAGGCTGGATCTGAGTGGTGCCGCTCCTATTAGTCTGGGTGGAAAAATAGTGGCACCGATTTTGCGCTGGAAGCGCGCAGCCCCCAAGTGCTTATAGGGTTCCCGTGAATAGGCCGAGTTGGTGCCGTGAGTGTCACAATAGGCACCGGTTGTCAGCCGCAACGGCGGCTGACCAGGCTTCACAAGAGAACTCCAACAAGGGGACGCAATGGAAGAGACAGGACCATATGATTGGCCAGCGTTAGTGGACGAGCTTAATAAGCTGCTGCGCCTGAAAACCACCGTGATAGGCATGAAATTGTTCGAGCAGGTGGCAGATATGGAAGCCATCAAGAGCATTCGCCGGCCCGCCGCTACACACACCACGGATCAGATCGTCGGCATGGCCGCGCGCCTTGGGTGGACGGTGGGTATTACCGCTGATGATCTGGTGGGTCAACAGTGTCGTGCGGTGATTGGCCTGGCGCCTCAAGATGAGAAGTGGCGTTCAGGCGAACCCTATGTTGGGGTCTGGCACGAGACCCAGGCCGATGCGCAAGCACGCCAAGAGGCATTGAGCTGTGTACCAGCAGGCAAGTATCAGGCGATGGCCGTGTCGCCACTGGCCAGTAGCCGGTTGAACCCACCCGATATCTGCATGATTTACGCAACACCTGGCCAGATGATCATCTTGATCAACGGCTTGCAGTGGAAGAACTATCGTCGCTTTGACTGGAGCGTGGTGGGCGAGACCGCCTGTGCAGATTCCTGGGGGCGTGCGCTTGCCACGGATGAGCCCAGTTTGTCGATTCCCTGTTATGCCGAACGACGCTATGGCGGCGTGCCAGATGAAGAAATGTTGATGGCAATGCCTCCTCGTTTTCTGCCCGTCGCCATTGCGGGAATGAAGGCCTTGTCGAGCAATGGCCTGCGCTATCCCATCCCGCCGTATGGCATACAAAATGATGTGCGTGCCGGCATGGGCGTGAGCTATGTCGCGGCACCGGGCAAGCAGGCAGAGAGCAAACAGACTTGACGCTCAACGACGTCGGCCAGCTGACAATGACCTGATTCATGCGCAAAAAACGCGAGAGCGCAACAGCGCTATCATGAGGGCACTTAGTCACTTGCCGACGTTCTTATGCCTACTCGCGAGACAAGCCTGGTTATCTTCGATTGTGATGGTGTCCTGATTGACAGCGAGTTCATCGCCGCGAAAGCGCAATCACATGCATTGGCGGATCACGGTATTGCCATTACGCCGCAAGACGCGGCACGCCGTTTTGCCGGCATCCCGGACCGGGACATGTGGCTTACCTTGCAGAAAGAGCACGGCTGCGAGTTGCCCCAAGACTTTCCCCAGCAATATGCCGATCGGCTGGACGATATTTTCAAGCATGAACTACGGGCTCTGCCCGGTGTGGTTGAAACACTGATAAGTCTGCAAGAACGTCAGATCAAATTCTGCGTGGCCTCCAGCAGCACGCCCGCCAAATTGGAATCGGCCTTGAACCTGGTCGGTTTATGGGATTACTTTGCGCCACATGTATTCAGCACGGCACAAGTGGCCCACGGTAAACCGGCACCTGACATCTTTTTATTTGCCGCCCGAAAAATGGGCGCCACCTATGCCGAGTGTCTTGTAGTTGAAGACAGCGTGCCTGGCATGCAGGCTGCGGTTGCGGCACGCATGCGCGGCGTTGGTTTTATCGGTGCTTCGCACAATGGTCCCGACCAGGCGCAGCGTTTGCTCGATGCCGGCGCGGCGGCGGTGATCGATGATCTTCGCCTCTTGCCGGGCTATCTTTAACTGACGAGCAGATGTGCTCGATATGATGCTTTCTTTGCTCGCGTGACGAGGAGTTTTTGATGAGTTGGTCAGCCACTCAGTACACCAAGTTTGAAGACGAACGCAATCGCCCCATTCACGACCTGCTTGCGCAGATTCCGAATACGTCCGTTGCCCGTGCCGTAGATATCGGCTGCGGTCCTGGCAACTCGACGGAGTTGCTGGCGCGACGTTTTCCGAACGCTGTGGTCACCGGTATGGACAGTTCCACAGACATGATCGAAGCGGCGCGCAAGCGCATGCCGGGCGCACAATTTGAGGTCGATGACATCGCGACCTGGCGCAGCCCTGGCCCGTATGACGTGATCTTCGCGAACGCGGCCTTGCAATGGGTGCCTGATCATACGGCGCTGATACCTGACTTGATGGCCAAGCTGGCTCCAGGTGGCAGCCTGGCGGTGCAAATTCCGGACAATCTTGATGAGCCTGCGCATCAACTGATGCGAGAGCTTGCGTCAGATCCGGTGTGGGCAGAAAGATTGGGTCAGGCGCAGCAATCCCGTGAAAGTCGGCGTCGTCCTGACTGGTATTACCGCGTGCTCAAAGAGCAGGGGGCATCATCGGTCAATATCTGGCGCACCATTTACCATCACCCGCTGGCGGGTGGCGCTGCTGCCGTGGTTGAATGGTTCAAAGGCACGGCACTACGCCCTTATCTGGCGCCGTTGACAGAGGCTGAACGAGCGCAATTCCTGGCGCGTTACCAGGACGCGGTGAGCCACGCTTATCCGGCCATGCCGGATGGCACGGTGCTCTTGCCGTTCCCCAGGCTTTTATTTGTGGCTACGCGCTAGGCGTCTGTTTGCCATGTCGAAATTTGAGTCGGCACACGCCGGCTCAAATGCGTTCAGAGCGCCGGTTCCACCACTTGTGAATGCGCTCGGCGCTGTGGGTCTGAGGGTTTTTTGCGCGCACGGATGAATTCCCCCAATTTGGCAATGGACATCGGCTTTCCAAAAAACCAGCCTTGCGCGTACTGTACGCCGCGCTCGCGCAGGATTTGCCATTGTTCGGGTGTTTCTACGCCTTCAGCGATCATTTGCAGGCCGAGCGATCGGGCCAGGCCAATGATGTGATCGGTGACCAGACTGGTCGGTGCATCGGTGCCCAAGGTGTCGACGAACATTTTGTCGATCTTCAGGAAATCCAGTTCGTAGGTGGCCAGATAAGACAGGCTTGAATGTCCCGTCCCGAAGTCATCGATGGCCACCCTAAAGCCGCTGGCGCGTACGGCCAGCAACATGCTCTGAGATTTCTCGGGCGACATCAACCCGCGTTCGGTAATCTCAATCATGATGCTCGCCGGAGCAATGCCTGCCGCAGTTGTCATTTCTTGCAGGCGGCCTGCCATGCCTGACGATTGCACGTCTTCGGTCGACAGGTTGATGGCGATATGCGTGCCGACATTGGCTTTGAGTAGCGCAGCGGCATCTCTCAGGACGATCTCGATCACCAATGCCGTGATGCGCTGGATTTTTCCGTGTGCCTCTGCCAAAGGGATGAAGACATCCGGGCTGATCATCTTTCCCTCATGATTGCGCCAGCGAATCAAGGCCTCAGCACCCACGCACTCGTCGGTGCGCAGGTCGATAATTGGCTGGTACTCAAGAAAGAACTCTTTCTTGTCGAGGGCGACTTCCAATTCCCCGGTCATGGACAGGCGCCGACGTGCCAGATGCCACACGAGGGCCGCAAGCAACAGGCCGAGCAGCAGACCAATCGGTGCCAATATGTAGGCGAATTGTTTTACTTGAGCCTGAACCAGGGTCGTGGGCATAGCCGCCAGTGCGGCGGTTCTGCCGCTGTCAGAAGGGTGGATAAGTACGTAATAGCGCTCGTCCACAAACGACACCTGTTGACCGTTGTACCGTTCGATCCAAGCGGGATTAACGTACCCACGAGACCGCAGCAGCGAGGGAGGCTCAGTACGAAGTGTGGCGAGTGAGACCGGCGATTGGTTGTTCAGCACATCGACGGCCAAGTCTGGATATATCAAGGCAGCATAGCCATCCCTGACGATCAGATTGAATTCTTCGCCGGGCAGGCCGGGAAGCTCAATGTCGCTCCATGATTTTGCGTCGAATCTATTGGTACCGTCATCAGGCCCCAGGCGAAACACGGCATTGCCTTGTGACAAGGTGGAACACACCAGGACATTGTTTTCGACACGACCCATGCCGGCCAGATAGCTCGATGTGACCGTCATCGTGCGCATGCGGGCCAGTTGTTCAGGAGAACAGGGCGCTTCTGAGGGGTGGTTAATTAAGGCGTCAATGGCGTCATGGATTTGCAGGCGGGTCGAACTGCTGCGCCGCAAGACATCGGTGGCCAACTCGTCAAGATAGTTGAATGCGGCGTCGCGCCCTTGCGCTTCGGCGAGGTGCATGGCGAGGCCGATGGGCGCTGCGATGGCAAGGCCGCCAACACAGATGGCCAGGGCGACCAGGGTCCTTTTACGCATCGTGTCCTCGCCAGTTGCAGAGCTACGGTGACGCTTGGTCACAGAAGACCGACAAGCAAGCTTGTTTTCTGTGATGGCACCTTAGCCTACCGCATCGCACCCCAGGCGAATGCGGACTTAACAAAATTTGACGATCGACGAACCTCGGTTCCAGAGTTTCATGATATCGCTCAGCGCAAGGAAACACGGGTCGAGAAGAGCGCTATTGGTGTTTGGTATTGACGTGTCAAGAACTCTCCAGAGCACGCGCCCGCGCCAGCAGCAAGGCTTGTTCGCGCGAGTTTTTCGTCATGCTGGCGGCCAGCTCGAATTGCGTGCGTGCTTCGTCCGTGCGACCCAATTTCTCCAGAAGATCGCCTCGAACGCTGGGTAGCCAATGGTAGGTTGATAAGGCACGATCGCGCGCCAGGGTGTCTACCAACGTCAAACCCGCTTCCGGGCCAAACGCCATGCTGACGGCGACAGCGCGATTCAGCGCCACCACAGGGGAAGGCGCTACCTGCATCAACGCGTCATAAAGCGCGACGATACGAGGCCAATCTGTTTCGGGGGCGCTGCGTGCTTGGGCATGGCATGCCGCCAGTGCTGCTTGCAAGGCATAGGGGCCGAAGGCTGTGCCCAGGTTCTCTGCTTGTGCCAGAGCGGCCAGACCCCGGCGAATCAAGAGAGTGTCCCATCGGCTTCGATCCTGATCCATGAGAAGCACAGGATGCCCTTGCGCGTCTGCGCGAGCGTGAATACGGGAGGCTTGTATTTCCATCAGGGCAACCAGTCCGTGTACTTCTCCCTCATCAGGCGTCAGTTGCGCCAGGATACGGCCAAGTCGCAGAGCTTCATCGCATAGGCTCGGGCGCATCCAGTCCTCCCCGGCGGTGGCGGTGTAGCCTTCGTTGAAAATCAGGTAAATCACTTCCAGCACGGATGCCAGCCGTGCTTGCAGCGCATCGCGTCGTGGCACCTCGAAAGGCACATTCGCGACTGATAAGGTTTTTTTGGCCCGAACGATTCGCTGCGCAATGCTTGCCTCAGGCATCAGGTAGGCTCGTGCAATGTCTGAGGTCGAAAGCCCACCCAACAAGCGTAAGGTGAGGGCTACCCGCGCATCTGTGGATAGCACTGGGTGACACGCGGTGAACACAAGGCGCAACAGGTCGTCGCCAATATCGTCCTGACGGGCCGCGTCTAGCGCTTCCACAAAGTCGGGCTCTACACTGGTTCCAAGCGCATCGAGGTCGAGGCCGATCTGTTCATGCTTACGCGCATGTAGTGCATGCAAGCGAAGATAATCCCGTGCCCGATTCTTCGCAGTGGTCATGAGCCAGGCCCCCGGGTTGTCTGGAACGCCGTCCGTTGGCCAGCGTTCCAGCGCTGCGACCAACGCATCTTGCGCCATCTCTTCCGCTAGACCAACGTCGTGCACGAGACGGGCAACGCCCGCAATAATGCGAGCGGCCTCTATTTTCCAGACCGTTTCGATAGCGCTTTTCGTGGCGGTCTGGGTCATTACTGGGCAGGAACAGCGTTCATGTCCATGTACATCAGTTCCCAAGTGTGCCCGTCCAGGTCTTCGAATCCGTGGCTGTACATGAAGCCCAGATCTTGCACAGGGCGAGGCGTGGTGGCTCCTGCGGCGATGGCACGCGCAACTTGGGCGTCAACTTCAGCGCGGTTTTCACACGACAGGCACAACAGTACTTCCGTGCTTTTCGTAGAGTCGCAAATCGTTTTACTGGTGAAACTTTTAAAGAAATCGTGCGTGAGCAGCATGGCGTAAATGTTTTCGCCAAGTTCGAGGCAGGCACCTTGATCGCTGGTGAACTGCGCATTAAAGCTCAGCCCAAGCGCTTCGAAAAAACGCTTGGATTTTGGCAGGTCGCGCACGGCAAGGTTGATGTAGATCTGTTTATGCATGATGGTCACTTTTAGGAGACAAGCAGGTTGGCAAGGACGCGATGCGTGCCTAGCGCGACGTCGTAGGTAGCTCGCGAAAACGGTCAATGGCCGGGCTAGGCGCGAAGTCTTCCAGCTCGAAGAGTTGACGCACTTCGATTTCCCCGTGGGCCAGTTCACCAAATGGCGCGGGAAAGCGCTTGCTCCATTCCAGGGCTTCCTCACGTGAGCGAACCTGAATCAGGGTGTAGCCAGCAATCAGTTCCTTGGTTTCTGCAAAAGGGCCGTCAAGCACATGGCGTTGGCCGTTTTCATATTGAATGCGCCAGCCCTGACTTGTGGGGCGCAAGCCATTGGCGTCGAGTAGTACACCTGCTTTGGCCAGAGCCTCGTGGTAGACCGTCATGGCAGTTAAGAGCGTGTCTTCAGGCATGGTGCCAGCCTCGCTATCGCTCGTGGCTTTGACAATAATCATGAATCGCATGGCGACCTCCTCGTTGTGTCAGGACTGCCTCGGTGTTCAGACCTTGGCTTGTACTGACACGACGAATGACGCGCAGCCGGATCGACATGTTTTTATTTTTTTTTGACTAAACCCTGGCTTTTCGCGCTTGGGCAAGATTTAGAGAAAGCAGGGGCCCAACTCGCGGACTTCTACTGTGCACCATTGCGCAGCAGGGCAGTTGGCGGCAATGGTGAGTGCGGTATCGAGGTTGTCGCAATTTAGCAAAAAGAAGCCGCCAATCATTTCTTTGATTTCGGCGAATGGACCGTCTGTCAGGGTTCGCTGACCGTCACGGACTTGCACCCGCACGCCGTCGGCTTGGGATTTGAGAGATTCGGCGCGTACCAGCACGCCGCGCGAACTGAGGTCTTCGGCAAAACGCAACATTTGGGCATAGGCGTCTCGGGCAGCTTCGGGGCTGCGCTGGGCGCGTTGTCCAACTGGCTCAACAATGAGCAACATGTAGGCCATGAGGGCTCCGCTGGGGGGGGGAATAAGCGGCGCAGAGAGCTGCGTCGCAATAATAGTTTGATAGCTTAGCGCCGAATGTGGCAGATGCATAAGGTTCTATCTGGCGCGCTTAAGCGCAGGAATTACATCGAAATAAGCAACAATTCATCGATAATTTTTGCCGTTTTAGGACTGAAATTCGCAATTGAATGGCGCAGATGTAGCGATCGTCGTTTGTAGTTTGCGCAGGCTTTCCTTCTTGAACCGCTGGTCAAGAGGTGTTTGATAACTCACGGGATTGGCCGTGGCCAATGTTCTTGCGCTTCGCGGGCAAGGGCGGATCGAGGCCGCAGGAGTGTGCAGGCCCGCCAACGGTCGGCCGCAGGGGCGGCTGACCGTTGGCATTAGTGACGCGATGTCAGCAAGGGCCGGTCTTATCTCACGCTGCAGGCGCAGCGCTTTATCAAAAAATTCGCTAAATCACCGCTGTCCATCATGTATTGCAACGGCCTCTTTCGTTAAACCACCCAAGCGAGAATGAACCCGTCCGCCGGTGCCCATCACCAAAGCAAACAGAATTTCCCTGGGCCGAGGCGCGTCCTGAATCCCAATCTCGATGCTATTGAAATGACTCCGCACATAGGACGCATGGATGTAATGCACAGGCACCATCATCCTGTAGCCTGCGCTGGCTACGGCTTTGACGGCGGGCACCATCGCTTTGGGTTCGCCGAGCGCCGTCCGCATCGCCCAGCCGCCGGCCTCGTGCCAGACTGCAGCATGTTCCATTTCGCCATCTACCCCAACGATTGCCGCCTTGCTATAAACCTCGACGTTTTCGCGCCCCAAGGTATCTATCAATTCAGTGGCCAGTAGTGTGCCGAGTGTGCGCAACTCTGCCATGAACGGCATCAGGTCGGGCTCATAGCGACCTGCATATGGGTTCTTGATGACGGCACACGAGGCCGCCAGAATCAACGGCTTGGCTGGAGCCGGACCATTCTCATGCAAGGTCGTTTCTTTGATGAGGGTGCGTTTGCGAATTTCGATAAGTGACATGTTGAAGGCCCTGGTGTTCAAAATGCCCGGTGTGAGAACAAGAAGCCCGGGCGTGGAAGATCATTTCGTTATTGGGCAGGAATGCCAGTCTCGCGGACGATATCGGCCCATTTATCGATCTCGCTTTTCACGAAATCTCCAAATTGCTCAGGCGTTTGAGTCTTCACCGACAAACCCTGGCGTGCATACACGTCTTGCAGTTCTTTTGATGCCAATGCTGTATTCAGCGCGCTTGCCAGTCGGGTGGTGATGGCGGGTGGTAAGCCGGATGGGCCCACAAGACCAAACCAGACGGTCAAGTTAAAGCCCGTAGCGCCACTTTCATTCAAGGTCGGCACGTCGGGCGTCAGGCTGAATCGTTCCGGCGTGCTCACGCCATACACCTTCACCTTGCCGGCGCGTGCTTGTTGCAGGCCGTTGGCCAGATCCGTGAAGGTGAGATCAACGGTGCCGCCGATCACGTCCGTCAAGGCTTGGGGGCCCCCTCTATAGGGCACGGCAGTGACGTTCATCTTGCCCATGGATGCCAGTTTGGCGCCGAAAACCTGGGCGCTGCCCGAGCCATACGCATAGGTCAGTTTGCCGGGGTGAGCACGGCCGTATTCAAAAAGCTCGCCCACATTTTTGCCCGGCGTGGTGTGTGAGCCGACCAGCAGGTAGGGTGTTTCGGCGACGGCGCCAATGGGCGCCAAGTCCGTGGCCGGGTGATAGGGCAGGTTCTTGAACAGGCTCACGCCACTTGCTGCTGTGGAAACCCCCACAATGCCCAAGGTATAGCCGTCTGGCTTGCTTTTGACCACGTCGTGCGTGCCAATGATGCCGTTGGCGCCAGGTTTGTTTTCCACCACAATGGGTTGGCCCAAATCCTGCGACATCATTTTCCCCAGGCTGCGTGCCACCACGTCCGTGATGCTGCCCGGCGGAAAGGGCACGATCAGCTTGATGGCTTGTTCAGGGTAGGCCGCCTGGGCGGAGGCACTGGCAATAAGTGACAAGGACAGGGCAAGCGCGTGTTTGAACATTGGATGGTCTCCTCATTTTTATTTTTGATTGCGGCGCTTGGTAGCGCTGTTTTGGGTATGACGTACTGATCAAGACACTGTCACTAGCTTGTTGTCAGGTCTTGCTGCGTTTCCAGAAAGCGATAGATTTCGGTGTTGTCGACACCAGCGGGCAGACGGGTGACTGCCTCGGCCCACATTTGGCTGCATAAGGACAACTGAGTGGTGTGCACGCCAGTCAAGGCTTGCAGGCTATTGGCGGTCGCCAGATCTTTCGCCATCAGGTTCAGCGCGAAGCCGGCGCTAAAACTGCGCGGCACGATGAACTGCTTGAGCTTGGTCTCGGTGGCCACGTTGCGACCGCTTGAGGCATTGAGCACGTCAGTGAAGACGTTCAGGTCCAGCTTCATCTTGCCGGCGATCAGCAGCGCCTCAGAGGCCGCAAGCAGACCGGCGGCGTACACGTAGTTGTTCAGCGCTTTCATGGCATGGGCCGAACCGGTGGAGCCGGTATGGATAAGTGTGCTGCCCAAATGGCTCAGGATGGGGCGCATTTTTTCCACGTTTTGTTCGTCGCCACCCACCATGATGGCGAGCGTCCCGGCGCGTGCTTTCACCACGGCACCCGAGACTGGCGCGTCGATAAGCGTCAAACCAGCATGTTCCAGCTTCTTTGCCTGCGCCATGGTGTCAGCCGGATTGGAAGAGCCCATGTCGATCACCGTCGCGCCTGGCTGAAGAATGGACGCAAGTCCTGGCCCACTCGCATCTCCGTCGAGCACGGCATTGGTGACCTTGCTGTTTGGCAGCATGGTGATGACGACATCGCAGTCTGCCAAGGCCGCCAGGTTGTCGGCGGCGCTGAGGTGGCGGCCCCAGGCGGGATGAGCGCTTAGCCGTTCGCGCACCGCACTTGACTGGTCGTAGGCACGGATCGTGTATGCCGTGGCGCTCGCCAGATTCTCCAACATGGGAAATCCCATCATTCCCAATCCCACAAAACCCAAACGCAAGCTCATGCAATACCCTTATAAGTAGCTAGCCATCATGGCTGATCATGTCGACATAAATGCTACAGATTCAGGGGTTTACAGGCTTATACTTTGATGGCTGTGGGCTATAACAAATGATTATCGGTTAATAGGAAAATGCGCTTCAAACTACGTCAAATGGAAGTGTTCCGGGCCATCATGCTGACGGGGTCGATGAATGGCGCGGCCAAGTTGTTGTTTGTGTCGCAACCCGCAATCAGCCGCCTCATTGCCCATACTGAACAAAGCTTGGGATTGCAGTTATTTGAACGAGATAAAGGCAAGCTCACGCCAACGCCGGAGGCGCTGCTGCTCTATCGCGAGGTAGGGCCTCTCTATGAAGAGGCCGTGCGCATTGATGAGTTCGCCCGCGATCTGGCTACCCGGCCAGCAGGTACTTTGCACCTGTGCTCAAGTCCCAGTCTGGCGCTGAACTTTGTGCCGCCCGTCATCGCGGCGTATTTGCAGGCTCATCCCGACGTGCATTTGAAATATCACACGACACTGCTGGCCGATATGGCGCACGAGCTACTGGGCCGTAAAGCCGAACTCGCCGTATCGGTGCTTCCCATCGACAACCCGAACCTGATCGTGGAGCCCTTTGCCTCGGGCAGAATGGTCTGCATTCTGCCGTCGGGTCATCCTTTGGTGGCAGAGCCATTTGTGGGGCTGGCGCAGTTGGCGGCGTATCCCTTGGTGCTATACAGCCGCAACATTCCCTTCGGGCAACTGGTGGCCGCTGCATTTCAACGTGCTGATGTGGCCTGGCATGCGCGCGTGGACATCGTGCGCGCCGAGCTGGCCTGTGCTCTGGTACGGGCAGGGGTGGGTGTAGCGATTGTGGATGAGTTTTCGGTAGACCACGCTGGCTGGCCCGACATTGTGGTGCGTCCACTCAAGGAAACGATTCCTTTGTCGCTCAGCCTGGTGCGATCACGCTTTGATCGGCCAAGTCGCCAGGTGCAGCGATTCATGCGTTTGATCAAGGAGCACGCCACGGCGCGTGCAGCGGCGATGGACTGATTTCGCTGTTTCCTTTCCACCTTGCATGACGAATACGCCAATGCGGCTGTGCCTGCAGCCGTCATTGATGATTCTGCAAGATCTTCTGAGTGCAAGCGCTAGCACCCTTGAACAAGGTCTCAAGAGCTCAACGCTGCGCCGTGGTCACTGGTTGGGGAGGGGCAATATCCATGATGAGTTCGACACGCCGATTGGCTGCTCGCCCCGCCAAGGTCTCATTTGACTCAATGGGCCGCGTCTCTGCGTATCCAACGGCACGCAGGCGCCCACCATCTACACCGTCGCGCACCAGTTCCCTTAATACGCTGGTGGCGCGGCTGGCCGAGAGTTCCCAATTAGACGGGAAGAGCTTTGTCTGGATCGGCACCGGGTCACTATGGCCTTCCACCGACACCGGGTGCGCGTTCTTGTTCAACACGCCTGCCAGACGTTTGATGACGTCCAGGCCTGCCGGGCTGAGTGTGGCTTGGCCAGACGGGAACAGCAGTTCGTTGCTGATCCGAAAACTGACGGATTTTTCGTTGATGATGACGTCGACCGTCTTGCCTAAATCGCCCAGACCCAATGAGTCAACGGTAGGCAAGGGCGCGGGCGTTTCCGCCGCAGCCAGAATTTGGTCCGAACCATGGATTTCAGGCGTGACGGGCGAGGCCCAGCTAGCCGGAATGCTGGCGGTTTCAAATTCAGAATACTCACCGTCATAGAGCGGCAGACCAGATTTTCCGAGTGTGCCCACAAGCGCGACGGGCTGCTCCTGACCTGGGGGCGTATAAGCCTGACCATGCATACGCGAGACCGCCAGCATAACCACCAGCATGGCCAGCAATAAGGTAATCAGGTCGAGGTAACTGAGTAGCCAGCTTTCGCCGTCTGCTTCTACCGTCTCTGGCACATGCCACCGCGAGAAGCGGTCGTCACCCTTGCTGTGGGCGGGCTGGGTCGTCGGCACCGGTTTTTTCAGCCGTGCCTGTTCTCGCAATTGGTTCTGGCGCGCACGCTCAATGCGTTCAGCCAGTGTGGGAGAAATAACGCTCATGGTCGTGTCGACGGTGCCCGTGCCAAGGAAATAGCCGCAGCAGTCTTCTTGATAATGCCTTCGGACCTGGGGCTCGGCGCGGCGGCGGCAGCATTCTGGCCACCATCGTAAATCTCATCTTCCACGTGCATCATGAACGAATTCAGCGTCTCTCGTACGACTGCAGGGCCACGTTTTTCGCACATCATCGAGATGCCCTGAAGCACCATATTCATCACTTCGACGCGCTGAGCAGTCCGGCGTTCGAGCTTGACAGCAATCGGTTTGCAGATGAGGTTGGCCAGCAAAATGCCATAGAACGTGGTCATCAAGCCGATGGCCAGTTGTTGACCAATGGTCTCCATGCTGCCTGTGCCCAGCACTGACATCAGGTTGATCAAGCCGACCAGGGTGCCCAACATGCCGAACGCGGGGGCGAAGGTAGACATAGTGCGGAACATCTGCGCTTCGGCTTGCTCGCGAGCACGCAGGCGGGCAATGCGCCATTGCAGCAATTCAATAATCTGGTCTTCAGGCGTGTTGTCGATGATCAACTGAATGCCGGTACGCAAGAATGGGTTGGATACCTTCTTGAGTTCTTGCTCCACTTTGTGAACATCGGTGTTCATCCAAAGCTGTGCCATGGCGACGAGTTCGTCGATATCTCGCTGACTATTGTGCTTATCGTGGCGGAAAACGGTTTTGATCAGCGCAAAAATGCGAACCACTTCAGAAAGCGGGTAGCTGATGAAAATGGCGGCGCAAGTGCCCCCCAACACGATGGCAAGCCCTGGCAAGTTGAGGTAAAGCGTCGGGTCGGTGGCTGACAAGGCCACGACGATAATCAACGTGAAAAAGCCGACTGCGGTGCCGATCAGGGTAGAGGGATTCATAGCAATTCAAGCCTTGGGGGGAAGATTCCGCCCGCCCGGATGCCACCGGTGGGCCAGATTGCGAGAATTTTACCGAGCAGACGGTCGAGTCAATCGCCAGGAAAACGGGGCGAAATAGGTGGTTTGGCGGGGCTTAAGCGAGCCGTCAGAGGTCGCGAGCGTTGTTACAGTTTGCCCATGGAGAGGATTTCATTGGCGTTGACGATGGCGCCAGCGATGTCTTCGGTAGTTACCCGTTTATTCATCGCCTGCTCTCGGATCAGGTCATAAGCCTGGCCTTCGGTGACATTGCGCGTGCGCATCAGAATGCTCTTTGCCTCGGCGATGCGGCGCACGCCAAGTAACTTTTCCTCCAGTTTTCGGAGCCGTCGCCTCTGAGACTTGATGTCGTCATTGACTTGGCGGGCCACCACTAACGCGGACAGCAGCCCAAATGAACGCACCGGTGACGGCAGTACGGCTTTGGCTCCAATGCGAAGCACTGCTTCCACAATGGTGGGGTTTTCATAGGTCACGATGGCGATGACCATTGGCGCGTCTTCACTTTTGGTCCATTCAAAGCCCAGGTCGATGACATCTGGCCTGACCGCCACGAACACGACGTCCAGACCGTCGGGCAATGTTGGAATGGGAGGCCAGAAAGATTGAACCTGACAGCCGATGCGCTGTAACTGCTGGGTTAACTGGCGGCCATCAGCGTCATCAGGGTGGAAAACAGCAATGCGCAGGGTGCGCAGATCTTTGAGCAATGAGGGCGTCGCTCGAACGACGCGCAAGCGGCTAGCCGTTTCCACCGTCAGATCTCCAGCGAACTAAGCGTGGCAGTCCAGTCGCCGAGCGAATGGGTGACGAGGTAAGGATCGGGATGCACCGAGCGCGTGGCTTCGCGCACGATGGTGAATTGTCCCTTGGCGTTTACTCTGCCGACGCGAGGATACAGGCAGGTGTGATGATTGCTGGGGTCGATGCGGACGCGGCCCTGCGGCGCCTGGAACTCGCTGTTTAGAATGTGGGGCAGAATGACGGCAATTTCGTCGGTGCCAGTGGCGCGGTAAGCGTTGGCGAAGATATGTGTTTGGAAATAAGCGGCTTCCCAGCACAGATTCGGCACGCAGTCTTCGCCGAAACGACGGCGCAGACGCTCAAGGCAACGACGGTTGATGTCGGAGTCGATCGATTGAAAATAGGGGGCAGACGTGAAGTGGCCCATGGCAACTTCCGGTTCCATTTGCGAGATTTCCGCCTCAGATGTGGTGAGGCTGGCAATTGGCATGGTTTTAGGGTCGAACCCGGCATCTGCATAAGCGCGATACAGGCACGCCGTGGAATTGCCAACAACCGTCGAGAAAAGAAAGTCAGGCCGTTTGTTGCGCACATCTTCCAGAATTTCACGATAGTCGCGCTCGGTGGCAGTAAGGGCGGCGTATCTCTCTCCCAGTTTGACGCTGCCTTGGCGCTGCATCACCAGTTCACCCATGATGCGGTTTGATTCGTAGGGGTAGATATAGTCCGAACCAATTAGATAGACGCGCGCGCCAAAATTGGCTGTCATGAATTCAGCCAACTGCACACTATTCTGGTTGGGGGCGGCGCCCGTGTAGATGATGTTGTTTGAAAACTCGAAACCTTCATAGAGCGTTGGATAGAACAGCAATTTGTTCCACTTTTCCACCACGGGCAGCACGGCTTTTCGGCTGCTCGACATATAGCAGCCAAAGATCACGTTGACGCGGTCTTGGGTAATAAGGCGTTCGGCCATGACGCTGTAGGTGGCCGGGTCAGAGCGAGGGTCATAGCGCACGGGCACGATTTCTCGTCCGTTAATGCCACCGGCTTCGTTGATTTCGTCGATGGCGAGCAATGTGCCTTGTAACTGAGATCGGCCAATGGTCGAAGTGGCTCCCGTTTCAGAGAACAACACGCCTACGCGGATCGGATCATGGTTTGCCATGGTATGCAGCACCGGAACGGGCCGGCCTCAGTACAGAAGAGTTCAACAGTTTCGGCATCTCAAGTTGTGACGTCAACGCGTAGATTCCTAGGGTTGGCAGCTTGTGAGCCGTGCGTAGCAACGAGCTAATTGGGTGCTTAACGTGGTGGGGTCTGTCACGATATGGAAGTTACGCCAGCCAAACATTTTCTGTAATTGGATCTCGGCATCACAGGCAAGCGCAATGCACGAAGTGCGTACACCTTTTTTACGCAATGTCAGGACCGCCTCACGAGTATCCTGGATCAGGTACTGCTCATCGAACACGTCGATGTCTGAAGGGGTGCCATCCGTAATAACCAAGATGGAACGTAGTTCAGTCGTCTCACGAGACAGATGCGCGCCAGCGTGGCGCAATGCGGCACCGAGCCGGGTCGAGTCGCGAGCTTGCGCCGCTTCAATAACGCCAGCGGATACTGCGCTCAACGGGGTACCGAAGTCGAGCAAACGGCAGTAATTGATCGCCGCGCGTGTGTCCGAGGAAAATCCATGAATGGCAATGCGCTCGATGCCCCCAGTGATGGATCTCGCCAGGGTGAGCGCGGCGCGTTTTTCCATATCCAGAATGCTTAGCTTGGTATTGATAACCAGATCGTTAGAAGATGCTGATAGATCCAGCAACACCAACGTACTACCAATACATTCCTGTCTGCCAGCCCGGATGAACATGCGCACGTCGGGTGCCAAGTTCATCCGACGGTCGATCAGCACCTCTATGGCAGCGTTCAGATCAATGTCGTCCCCATCCCATTGCCGACGAAGGCGCTTTGCGCGGTTCAGACGGCGTGAGCGTGTCAGCGTAATACGGGCCGGGCTGAGGGCGGTATTGCTTACGCTAGCAGGCCGCCATGCGGCTATTTTTTCGATGACAGTGCACCAATCAGGGCGTGCGCGCTGAGTTTTGTAATCCCACTCTGGATACAGAAAACGGCCAATTTCGGTCTCGGTCGAGGTGCTGCCCGCATCGCTCCTGCCGGATGGTGTCAAATTTTGCTGCATAGGCGTCACACCGCCTGCGTTCAAGTCTTGCGCATCGGGCGGCAGCTGCATCGATTCTCCGTAGTCCCACAAGTAGCTGTTGTCATCCCGGTAAGCAATGGGGTCAGAATAGGCCTGCGCGTTGAACCGGACGCGCATTTGTCCCAAGTCATTCGCCAGTACCGATGCCAACTTGCGAAAGGACTCTACATCTCGCAAATCTTTTCCCGCTTGAGCTTCAAAGAGATCGCGTGCCTTATTGACCCAGTAGTTACCGTCGTGCAGCCCTGGGTTTATCAGCAGACGGCTCAGCCGGCCTACCAGCCCGGCGAAGCTCAGGTCCTGGTCGTCGCCAGGGCTGCAGGCGAACGCGTGAAACCATCGTTGCACGCCGGGATAGGCGCGCGCCAACAGGCGTTCAACACGGGCATCTTCTATGGACGAAACCAGGGCCAGACTCATGGGTTTCAGAGTTTGTGTCGGTTGCCCGGGCAGGGAGTAGCGCAAATGCGCGGCGGCGTGGGCGACCACGGCACGGTAAAGACCCGCGCGGTCGGGTCCATCCAATAAGGTGAAGCTGTCCGGGACCAATAAATGAGTGCGCGTCAGGATCGGCCGCAGCGCCGGGCCGTTCAGACCGGCCTGGCGTCTTGGGTCGACGTTGACGTTGCAGCCCGTCAGCGCGGTCAATAAATAGCGCATTGCGGCCCGGGCTTGCTCAACGTCCAGCGCACCAGCCTCGCTGTGCAAGTCCTGCCTGGCATGCAGATCGGCCAATCGAAAATAATCACGTCTTTGCGCGGCCTCGTTGGGATACCGGCGTAGTCCCGTCAGAATCCAGCGGCCAAGCCCGTTTGGGGTGAGGCGTTCGAGCAGGGCGTCGAGCTGATCCACCACTGACCGGGCGCTGGTTGGATCTTCCTCGTTAAGTGCTTCAACCCAATGGAGAATCTGTGCCACATGCTCTGCCGAGCGGTCCGTCGCGAGTGCCGCTATTTTGTTATCAAGCAGGGTGGCCAGTGGCGCACCCATGCCCGGACGAGGCCCGGAGTGCAATAACGTAGTCGGCGCGATGGGTTTTGGGCTGAGTGCCATGGTGATCAGAAGTTCGCGTCAATAAGGCTGCGCAAGGCCGTGGCCATATCTGGGTCGTCAGTTAGTGCGCGGGTCATGGTCATGTCGCAGCTTTCTACCGGGCTGACGCCGTCTCGGATAAGAATGCCGGCGTAAATCAGCATACGAGTCGATATTCCCTCATCCAGACCGTGGTGTTTCAGCGCGCGTGAACCGTGCGCAATGCGCACGAGCCGGGACGCTATTTCCGGATTGACACGGGCTTCGTGGGCAACGATTTCTGTTTCAATTGCATGTCCCGGGTAATTGAACTCCAGCGCGGCGAAGCGTTGCCGCGTGGAGGGTTTCATGTCTTTAGCGCTGCTCTGATAGCCCGGGTTGTAGGACACCACCAATTGGAAATCCGGGTGGGCATGAACCACTTCGCCCTTCTTATCCAGCGGCAGAATCCGTCGCGCGTCGGTGAGCGGGTGAATGACGACGGTGGTGTCTTGTCGGGCCTCCACAATCTCATCCAGATAACAAATACCTCCGTGGCGCACAGCCAGGGTTAAGGGCCCGTCATGCCATGCGGTACCTTGGGCATCCAGAAGAAAACGACCCACCAGGTCGGAGGCAGTCATGTCTTCATTGCACGCCAGCGTGATGAGAGGTCGGTTCAACTTCCAGGCCATGTATTCCACGAAGCGGGTCTTGCCGCAGCCGGTGGGCCCTTTGAGAATGAGCGGCAGGCGATGGGCGTACGCATGCTCATATAGCGCCGTTTCCCTGCCCGTGGCGCGATAAAACGGTTCATCCGCAATCCGGTAACTATCGATCAAAGAGGGCACGTGTGAAATCCTGTGTCGAGCCTGGCCAGCGCGGGTTATGTGCCAGCCAGGTAACGTAAGCAGAGATAAGCAACGGTGGGTCAGGCTCTTAACGATGTTTTGGTACTTCGTTCGGAATGCCTTCAATGGGGCACTCTGGCGTTCCCACGGCAGACCTCGTGAAGGACTCCACCATCTTGCGAGTGCCTTCCGGGTCGTTGATCCAGTTGGCATAGAAGTTATAGGGGCAGGCAGCGACGCCGGCGGCGTCCTCGCCGGAGTTAATCTTGCCCGTATAGCCGCGATGCACCAGCTTGAATAAGTGATTCTGCGACTGCATGTTCTTGCGTGCGTCGCGAATCAACGAGACAGACAGCTCGCCATACTGAATTCCCATTTCTTCTTCACCGCACTCACCCAATGTGCGTCCGTCGAAACCAATAATGGCCGAATGGCCGAAGTAGGAATACACGCCGTCAAATCCGGCAGCGTTGGCTACGGCCACGTAGACGTTGTTCATCCAGGCCATCGCCTTGGAAACCATGACTTGTTGATCTTTGGCGGGGTACATGTACCCCTGGCAGCGAATGATGAGTTCTGCGCCACGCATGGCGCAGTCACGCCAGATCTCAGGGTAATTGCCGTCATCGCAGATGATCAGGCTGATCTTCATGCCCTTCGGGCCTTCTGAGACATACGTGCAATCGCCCGGGTACCAGCCCTCAATGGGAACCCAGGGCATGATCTTGCGATACTTCTGCACGATTTCACCCTTGTTGTTCATCAGGATCAACGTGTTGTAGGGTGCTTTGTTGGGGTGTTCTTCGTGCTGTTCTCCCGTAAGAGAAAACACGCCCCACACGTTCGCCTTGCGGCAGGCTTGTGCAAAGATGGCTGTTTCTTCGCCGGGAATCGCAGAGGCGGTTTCGTACATTTCCTTGGCGTCATACATGATGCCGTGCGTCGAGTATTCCGGGAAAATGACCAGATCCATGCCCGGCAAGCCGCGCTTCATGCCGACCAACATGTCGGCAATTTTCTGTGCGTTTTCCAGCACTTCGGCGCGAGTATGCAGGCTCGGCATCTTGTAGTTAACAACGGCCACACCGACGCAATCGTTGCTGCTTGATATATCTCCGTGTCTCATGACAATGCTCCTTGCGGGTTAGGGGGTCAAACAGCCAGAAAAGATCTGACTTTTTCTTGATTAAGGTCAGCTCTGCACTCTTCGTGCACAATGCGTCCCCGGTCGATCACCAGAAAGCGATCGGCCAGATCAAGCGCGAAGTTCAGCATTTGCTCAGACACCACAATGGCGAACCCGCGCTCCTCACGTAGCGCGTTGAGCGTGCGGGCGATGTCTTTGATGATGGACGGCTGGATACCCTCGGTCGGTTCATCCAGGATCAACACCTTCGGATCTGAGATGAGGGCGCGCGCGATTGCCAGCATTTGTTGTTGGCCGCCCGATAAATTTCCTCCCCGGCGCAGACGCATTTCCTTGAGCACCGGAAACACGCGATATAAGTAGTCGGGCACCGCGGTGTAGCCCGTATGTTCGGCACCCGTGAGAATGTTCTGCTCCACCGTCAAAAATGGGAAAATCATCCGGCCCTGGGGCACGAATGCCAGGCCAGCCTTCACGCGTTCGTAGCTTTCCATGCGAGTCAATTCAGCACCGTTGAGCTCGATGCTTCCCGAGCGTGCATTCAACATACCAATCAAGGCTTTGAGTAGCGTGGTTTTGCCCATGCCATTGCGGCCCATGATTGCGAGCGACTCTTGTGGCCCCACGGTGAAGGAAAAGTCATGAATGACCTGAGACTCCCCGTAGCTGACGTTCAAATTCTGGACGTGGAACATGGCGTTTCTCCTCAGTGGCCCAAGTACACATCAAGCACGCGGGGGTCCTCTTGCACTTGGTTGATCGTGCCTTCGCTCAAGACGCGGCCTTGATGCAGAACCGTCACCTTGCGGGCAATTCGCTTGACGAACTCCATGTCATGCTCAATGACGACCACGGATTTGCCTTGTGAAATGAGGTTGAGAAGATCAGCGGTCTGCTCGCGCTCGCGTGGGCTCATGCCCGCTACCGGCTCGTCAAGCAGCAATAGCTCTGGGTCTTGCATCAGCAGCATGCCAATTTCCAGCCATTGCTTTTGCCCATGGCTCAGCCGCCCGGCCTTTTGTTTGAGGTGCTCGGCCAGGAACACTTGCTCTGCCATGACGTGAATGCGCTCGCGTACTTGTGCATCGCGCTTAAAGCGCAATGAGCGAAACACGCCATGCATATTGGGCAAAGAGATTTCGAAGTTCTCAATAACGGACAGGTCTTCATAGACTGAAGGCGTTTGAAACTTCCTCCCCACACCTGCCCGCACGATTTCGTATTCCGGCATACGTGCCAAGTCACGTCCCCGGAACAGCACCTTGCCGGACGAAGGCTTGGTTTTTCCACATATCATGTCGAGCAACGTAGTTTTTCCTGCGCCGTTTGGCCCAATAATGACTCGCAGTTCGTTACGAGCAATAGAAAGACTTAAGCCATCTACGGCGCGAAAACCATCGAATGAAACAGTCAGGTCTTCGATTTTCAAGATGGCCGCCGCCTCGTCAGTGACCTCACTGTGCTGAGTCTCGGCTCGTCCGTTCTGGGGCAGATTCATGGTGGTGCTCATCGAGTCTCTCCGGCGGCACGAGGCGCAATCAAGCGGCTCACCAATCCGGCCAGACCGTTGGGCATAAC
>JBEBWV010000054.1:0-34168 GCA_040391965.1 Achromobacter deleyi
CAACGAGTATGAAGATGGCACCCAGAAAATAGAGCCAGATCTCGGGGAAGGTTTCCGACAAGTACGATTTGAGAAAGCCTATGAGCAGGGCGCCAATGACCGCGCCAGGAATGGACAAACGGCCACCAACAGCGGCGTAGATCACCATCTCGATGGACGCCACCACCCCGATAGACCCGGGCGAAATCAAGCCTGCCTGAAGCGTGAAGAACGCGCCTCCGATGGAAGACAGGATGGCGGCGATTGCAAATACAAAGGCTTTGACGTGTGCGGTGTTGTAGCCGCTAAATCGCACCCGGTCTTCGCGATCACGGATGGCGATCAGTATCTTGCCGAGTCGGCTGCGCACAATGCACAGTGAGGCGAGCATAACCAGAAGCAATAAGATGGCCTGGATAAAGTACAGAATGAACTTGCCATCGTCGTTCACGATATCCATGCCGAGCAGGGTGCGAAAGTCGGTGATGCCGTTGGCACCACCCGTGTCACCCTGTTGTCCGACGATGAGCACGGTAAGGGTGAGTGCAAGCGACAACGTCACGATCGCGAAGTACACACCGCTGACCCGTTTTCGAAAAATGGCATAGGAAAAGAGATAAGCAGCCACGCCGGGCAGGGTGACGATCAGTAGCAAGGTAGGGAACAGATAATGGAACGGTTGCCACCAGACGGGCAGAGTGTCGACACTGCTCCACACCATGAAATCCGGCAGTTCTGGCGCAGAGGCTTCCAGCTTGAGAAACATCGCCATCATGTAGCCGCCCAATCCAAAAAAAATACCCTGGCCCAGACTCAATACGCCGCTATAACCCCACGTCAGCACGATTCCAATGGCCACAAAGGCGAAGGCCATATATTTGGCGATCAAGTTCAGACGGAAGGCGTCAAGAGACAGAGGTAAGACCGCCAGAAGAAGCAGCATGACGAGTAGAAAGCCGATGGTTTCGGTGTTTCGAGTCAAGGTTTTCATTGCCGCTAGCCCCGTGTTTTATTGGCAAACAGACCGTTTGGCCGGAAGTACAGAACGGCAATTACCAGGACCAGGATGCTCACCTTGGCCATTGATCCGCTCATCAGGTATTCCAGCGTGCTCTGAGTCTGCGCAATAACAAACCCGGAAAGGGCCGTGCCCATCAGGCTTTGCACACCGCCAAATACCACCACGATGAAGGAGTCCACGATGTAAAGTTGTCCGGTGCCGGGATTGGTTGAACCGATCATGGTGAATACGCAACCTGCAATGCCTGCCAAGCCAGAACCTAATGCGAATGTCATGGCGTCCACGCGCCGGGTGTTTATGCCTACGGCACCCGCCATCGCGCGGTTTTGAGTAACGGCGCGCACGCGTAGTCCCCAACGCGTTCGATAAAGCAACACATAGACGCCAATCGCGACAAGCAAGGTGAGCCCCAGAATGAAGATCCGATTCAAGGGCAACTGAATGCCTGGTGTGGGCTCCCAGGCACCGCTTAGCCAGGTGGCTAGTGGCACGCTGACTTCTTGTGCGCCGAAGATAGATCGATAGGCTTGCTGCAAGATCAAGCTCAAGCCCCACGTTGCAAGTAAGGTGTCCAGGGGCCGGTTGTAGAACCATCTAATGAAGCCGCGCTCCAGCGCGTAGCCGAAAGCGAACGTGACCAGGAACGCCAGTGGAATTGCAACGAACAGGTAAATGTCCATCCAGGCAGGGGCAAAGCGGTGAAAGCCCAGCGATACGACATAAGTGGTGTAAGCGCCCATCGCCATCAATTCCCCATGAGCCATATTGATGACTCCCATGAGGCCGAATACAACGGCCAGGCCGATTGCCATCAACAGCAAGATAGAGAAAAGGCTCACACCGTTGAAAGCCTGCATTACCGCAATATCGATATTCATGATGTCCTTCCAGACTCATCGTTCGACGCGTAACAGTGCGTAGCGTTGTACAGATCGGCGCCAGCGTGGGCACGCTTGTGGTGAGCGCGCAATGTGCTCGCCACAAGACACCTCGCTACATTTTCGGGAAGGGATTGGGTTCGATAAGCGTTGGGGATTCCCACACGACGTCAAATTGACCGTCAGGTCTGGCGCGTCCGACACGGACCTTCTTCCAGACATGATGATTCGTGTCATGCACCTTGACGGTGCCTTCGGGAGCATCCAGCGTCAGACCTGCAGACGCGGCGATCACTTTGTCCGGGTCAAAAGACTTTGCCCGCTCGGCGGCCAGTTTCCACAGATAGACGCTGTTGTAGGCCACTTCCATCGGGTCGCCAATGACGCGGTCTTGGCCATACTTGGCCTTGAAAGCCTTTACAAAGCGTTCATTGGCTGGGTTTTGCAGGCTTTGAAAGTAGCCCATGCAGGCGAAGTAGCCTGCAGCATTATCTTTGCCGATACCGTCCACTTCATTTTCCGAGACCACAGTTGAGAGGAGCACGACGCGTGTGCCATCTAAACCTGCTGCCCGCAGTTGCTTATAAAAAGCGACGTTCGAGCCGCCCACCACTGTGCTGTAGATGCAGTCAGGCTTGGCCGCTTTTATCTTGTTGATAATCGAGGAGAACTCTGTATGGCCCAACGGCGCATATTCTTCGCCGACCACTGTGGCGTTCATACGCGCGATGGCAGGTTTGGCGATTTTGTTGCAAGTGCGTGGATAAATGTAGTCAGAACCGACCAGAAAGAAGGTTTTTCCTTTCTCGCGAGCCATCCATTCCACGGCCGCAATTACAGACTGCGTGGCTTCCTGGGAGGGGTAAATCACACGGGCATCTTGCTCTTGACCCTCGTAGTAAGTGGGGTAGTAGAGCAAACCCTTGCTGCGAGCCAGCACGGGAAGCAGTGCTTTGCGTGAGGCCGACGTATAACAACCAATGATGGCTGCTACCTTGTCTCGGTCCAGCAATTTTCGTGCTTTCTCAGCGAAGATAGCGTTCTCGCTTGCCCCATCTTCAACGATCGGTTCGATCTTTCGACCCATTACGCCACCCGTTGCATTGATTTCATCAATGGCGAGTTTCTCGGCATCCACCAGCGACGCTTCCGCAATGGCAATCGTGCCGGATAGTGAGTGCAGCAAGCCTAATTTGACGGTGTCTTCAGCAAATGCCATTCGGGGAATTATTGCGGCCCCGGTTGTGGCGCTTAGTAAAACCATGGTGCCACTTTGCTTCAGAAAGCGGCGGCGGTCGTTTTCGCTCATCATTGCGCTCCTGTCCCTGCGTTGTCTCGGCAAGCGTGAACAGTGATCACTCGGGATTGAGTGGCAATGTCCGCTTACTCATCTCACCCGACGAAAATCGTCCATCCGCCATCCACTGGCGTATCTCCAGGCAAAGCTGCGCCCTCACGCAAAAGCGTGCTTTTTGGAGAAACGACACTCGATAGACAGAACGCAAAAAGGCCCGAACCGGATATACCGGTTCGGGCCTTTTTGCCCTGCACCTGACTGGCAACATTGGCAGTCGGTGAATGTTTGGAGACGATGTACGTCTGGAATGCATTTTGGGCAACTGTGGAGGGCAATTCCATGCGTATTTTCCCTGATATAGGGCAAGGGTACGAGCATGTCAACCCGCCTCGAATATGTGGCGCAGACATGCGGGCCGGGCGTTCAGACGGTGCTATTTGGACGATGAATCGAGCAGGAACGCCGCGAGCGCATAAAATTGCGAAATACCTGACAGCCGCGTTGTTGCGGCGTCGCGCGAGACCAGGACAGTGTGCAAACCAGTGGCGCACGACAAACGAGATCGGAGAACACAATGAATTCCCCCAACGAAAGCGTCAGCATGGCGCTTTTTTGCGACTTCGAGAACGTAGCGCTAGGCGTGCGTGACGCCAAGTACCAGAAGTTCGATATCAAGCCTGTGTTGGAGCGTTTGCTGCTCAAGGGCAGCATTGTGGTGAAAAAAGCCTACTGCGATTGGGAGCGCTACAAAGAATTCAAGGCGCCCATGCACGAGGCAAACTTTGAGTTGATCGAAATCCCTCATGTGCGTCAGTCGGGCAAGAATTCGGCCGACATCCGTCTGGTGGTAGATGCGCTGGACTTTTGCTATACCAAGTCGCACGTCAATACCTTTGTGATCATCAGCGGAGACTCTGATTTTTCGCCGTTGGTCTCTAAATTGCGCGAGAACAATAAGAAAGTGATCGGCGTGGGCGTTAAACAGTCCACGTCAGATCTGCTTATTGCCAACTGCGATGAGTTCATTTTCTATGACGACCTGGTGCGCGAACGCCAGCGGGCCGAAGCCAAGCGCGACACGCGTGGCAACTCACAAGCCACGAAGCGCTCGCCTGAAGAAGAGCGCCGTCGTCGCGAAGAGATGGAAGTGCGCAAGGCCGAGGCCATTGAAATGGCGGTGGAAACGTTTGACGCCCTGGTTTCAGAACGTGGCGACAGCGGAAAAATCTGGGCTTCTGTGCTGAAGGAAGCCATGAAGCGCCGCAAGCCTGATTTCAACGAGTCGTACTACGGTTTTCGAGCCTTTGGCAATTTGCTGGAAGAAGCGCAATCGCGAGGTCTGCTGCAATTTGGGCGAGACGAGAAGTCAGGCGCTTATGTGTATCGGGAAAATGCATCACTCGAGACACCGTCTTCCGCGCAGACAGCTGTCGAGACGTTTTCGACCCCTGTATCGGCCCCTGCACCCAGATCTGCGCGTGAGCCTCGACGCCGTCGCAATAATTCGCAGCAAGAGCGCGCGCCTTCGGCAACTGCCGCCCCGGTAACGGTGGAATCGCCTGTGCCGCTGGAGCACAGTAACGCCGCAGCGCTTGCGGTGGCGCAGGAAGCCAACGCGGTGTCAGCCACATTGCCGGTGGTGGACGCCGCGAAGTCTGAAACGCGTCGCGGTACGCGCGGGGGGCGCAAGACGGCCACCAGAAAACCGAGGGCCGATGCCGGCGGGCCAAGGGCCGCGGCCTCTGAAGCACAAGCTAATGTGACGCCAACGGCCCCCACATTCGTCGCAGCTGCCGTGCCTGATGTTGCGCCAGTGAAGCCTGCGGCGGCCAAGGCGCCCATTGAGGCAGAAGATAAGCCTGCGAAAGCGCCGCGTAAAACGACAACACGGGCGCGTCGTCCGCGTAAAACGGCGGCGGCTTCGGAAGACGCTTGAACGTTTTGATGTTTTTTGTCTGCTAAATGCGCGCTGATCCGGGCTAAGGTGCCCGGTCAGTGGCGAATGCGCGAGCCGTCATGTCAACCCGGTGGACGGTGCAAATCTGCCCGGGTATATGGCTGGTCTTTGTCTGATAGCGCCAAGGCAAGCGCAATGACTACATTGTGCGTACGCATTTGCGGCAGTGCGGCCGCGGCGATGGCGCAAGCGAGTGCAAACGCCACGAATAAGCGCGTGGGGCGCAACACCGGACCGATTTTATGTCCTTTCAGTAGGACAATTGCCGTAACAGCGCCACCCAATACCCATCCTGCAGCAACTTCGGTTATGGAGTGGGCCGATAGTGCAACGCGAGACATTCCAATCAGGACGGCAAATAGTAAGCCGGCCAATGCCCAACTTTTGGCAGCCAACGGTGAACGGCGGTTACCCCAGGCGTAGCCCAGGACGGGGTAAATGGCAGTGGCCGCCGTAGCGTGACCGCTGAAACCCGTGAAATTCCACTCAGCCACGCCTAGGCGCCAGCCGAGATAGGCCAATTGTGAGACGAGCGTGATCAAGCCGACCACGGTTAAACCAGCCAACCATCGAGTGGCGATTGAGGTAGCGTCTGCGCTCATGCACAGTGCCGCCGCGACCGCGATAGGGGCCAGAAGTTTGAATTCGCCGAAAAAGGAAACTGCTACCCAGAAGGAATGCATATCCGATACGTGAAATGACGCGAGCTGGCGCCCATGGCAGGCTGGCAGCAATGTGGGCCAGCGGGACAAGCTTAGAAATGGGGCCGCTCACGCTGGGGCCCGGTGACTACAAGCTAAGGATTGGACAGGGATACGCGGATTGGTTCAATCCTCCTCTTGGATGAGGGCCTAGCGTCCACCCCGCATCGCTCTTGCCAGCACCAGGCGCAATCTGCGCGTCACGGAGGGCTCGGCCTTGATGATGTTGTTTTCAATGCCATGGCGGGCATTGGCGTCCATGAGTGCGCCATACCGGGCAAGCAAGGCTTCATAGGCGTTAACCTGTTTGGCACGTTGGCCGAGCTTTTCGTGCGCATTGGCCATGCGTTCATGTGCGCTGATCAGTCTGGCACGCATGTCTGGGTCTTCGGCACCGGTAAATCGGGCGATGAGCTCCTGGCAGGTCATGACTTCGTCATTGTGGCGGCCGAGCTTGCCATAGAGCGCGGCTTTGCTGATGAGTGCGCGGGCGGCTTGTAGTCGGGTGACGGCTTCGTCTGCGTCGGCCGCATGGTGCACCGTGGCGTCGTAAGCGGCAATGGCCGCCAGGGGCGTGTCGATGCGCTCCAGCGTCAGGGCGCGGCCAAACAGGGACTTGGCCACGCGCTCGCGCAATTCCCGGGTGTTGGCGCTTTGAAAACGCGTAATTAAATCGTCGTAGACGGCGACCTCATCCGCCGGTTGTTCCAGCTTGCTGTATTGGATGGCCTTGTTGTAGAGCGCGAGCGCCACCATCTCTTGAAAATGCATTGAGGTGTCGGCTTCGTATAGCGCAATGACTTCATCAAATGCCGAAATGGCCTGCGGCGACTGGCCGAGTTGCGCCAGTTGGAAACCGCGTTCCACCCGGGCCCGCGCCATGAGTCTGCGCAATTCGGGATGTGGCGATGCCCCCTGGTTCGAGAGCAAGACGTCCATCAGCGCGATGGCTTCCTGATGTTGCCCTGAGGCACCCATCTTGTGCGCCTGGTTGATGGTGTCATCAATAGAGTCGCGCTCTGCGACGGGTACTGACTGGTAGTTGTCATAAGGCGCCTGGGAGCCTGATCGATTCAGGCGAGTCAGGCACGTGTGCCGGCTGGCTGCCGCCTTCGCCAATACATCGCGAAATTGCGGGTCGGTACGGTGAGAAAATTTCGCCAACAAGGCGTCATAAACCGGTAGCGCGTCGGCGGGGCGCTTAAGCAGCTCCATCAACAGGAAACCTTTATTCAGGTAGGCGCTTGCCACCCGAGACTCGATGTCGGGGTCGGTGTCTGACTGGAAGGCTTGAAGCAGGCGGTCATAGGCGGCGAGGGCGGGCTTGAACTCGTTACGTGCTCGCAGCATGACGGCCAGGTCGAACAGCGCGTTGGCAGCATATGCGCGTGAGGTGCTCCGGCTGTCTTGGGCATGGTGCTGCATCAATTCGTCAACGATCGCTGTGCACTGTGGCAAGGCGTCGGTCTCTAGGGCCAGGCTGGCTTGCAGACGGTAACGTGCCTTGGACGCGAGTTCCCGAATGTCGGCATGAGTGCTTGATGTGTAGCGTCGGGCAATTTCTGCATAGGCATTGCGCTGCGTCTGAAGTTTGCCAAGCTCGCCCAGAATGTCGGCTTGCATGATCAAACCACGTCCAATGTTCAGCGCCATCGCGGGTGAAGTGGCGGTATGGTGGCGGGCGTACAAAGCGTCCAACGCCACCAGGGCTTCGTCGTGGCGTTTAAGCGAGGACAGCACCGACGCCTTCATCAAGTACGCTCGCGCTACCCAATGTGCCATAGAAGCAGAGGCGTCTTCACCGTAACGGTTTAACACCTCGTCATAGCTGGCTAAGGACTCTTGTTCGCGGCCCAGCGTTTGCAGCTCGGTTGCGGTTGCGTGCAGTGTCTTGGCGAGTTCGTTGCGGACAAATCCGTCCGGATGCTCACCATAGCGGCGTAGCACCTGATCATAGAGCGGCAGAACATCGGCCTGCCCGTCAATCACCTGCATGGCTTGTGCCTTCAACCGCGCAACATTGATGGCGGCTTCGGCAATGACTGGCGCATCGCTGTGTTCGTACTGCGCGAGCATGTCGTTGCAGTAGTGCAACTGGCGCTCTCGCTGTTCGGTTTCGCCCAACAAATAGGCTAGTTGATGCTGAGCTCTGGCATGGGCTTCCTGAACCGGGAGATCGGTGGCCGCGTCATGTGCCTGGCGTAGTTCATCCAGCAGCGCAATGGCCTCATGCGCGTGGCCCGCCAGTTCAAGTATGTTTGCCTGTTGCATGCGGGCTTGCAGGCCGCGTGCGCGTAACGTTGGCGCTGCGAGCTTTGAATAGTTATCGTAGATGCCGTTAAGTGCCTCTTGCTGCTCTTTCCGATAGTCGAGTTGGCCCAGCAAGTCGGCCCGTAATAGTTGGACTCGGGCCAAAACCTCTTGCGTGGCAATGTTGCTGTCTTTGCCGTAGCGGTCAACAATGCGCTGGCATTCGCGCACGATGTCTACTTTGGAAAACGTGTTGCCGTGTTCGCCACGAGTGCTTGCGTCATGCAGTTCGGCGGTGGCGAGCTGCGTACGAATGTCAGTATCGGCCGACTCGCTGTAGCGCTTGCGCACCTCCTCAAAGCTTGCCAGCTCCTCGTTGTGGCGGCCTTGTGCGCGCAACGCCAGGCCACGTCCGATCAGGGCTTGCGCTAGCCAGAGCGGGGGTGCGGGCGACGCCGCATTATCGCCATGCGCAATCATGGCGTCATACGTTTGTACGGCGGAATCGAAGGCCTCTTGCTCGCGCAACGCATCCGCCTTTGATATCCAGGCGGCGTACAAATGCTCTTCCAATTCCGGATCCGAACTGTCAGCCAGCCGCAGCAGTACGCGATCGGCTTGATCGATACGCTGCTGTGCGCTATCTGGATGACGAATCATGGTGCTCCTCAGTGTGCGTGACGACGGCGAATGCGTAACAAAATGAGTAGGCAAATAAGTAATAGGGCGCCTACGCCCAACGGTGCCATATAGATTCTCAGCTTGGCCAGCAACGGTACGGGGCCGCCATCGCGCGCTGTTTGCACATCGGCCATGCTGACAGATACCTGTTTATTACCGTACTGTGCCAGAACGTAATTGGCAATGGCTGCGATCTGTTCGTTCGTCAATGGATCGACATACGACAACTCGTCGAAGCGCGGCATCAAAATGTGCTGGTCTCCGACGCTGCGATCAACGCCATAAAGAATGGTCGCAACAAGATTGCTTGGGTTGGGTCCGTTTGTCGCCGTGTTGTGAAACAAGGCAGGGTAGGCCTGGTTGACGCTGCCAGCGCCGTTGGGCTGATGGCAACTGGCGCAATAGCCGCTGTAGAGGGCAGCACCGGTGCGTAAGCTCAGGTTCGCGGTTTGTGGATCCATGCCGCGTCGTTCGGCCTCGCTGCTGGTTGGGCCATTTTGCGGCGCGGGAGAGAGTGCCGCAGCAGGCAGCTCTCGTGTATTGCGTACCGGTGCAGTGCTGCGTAGGTAGGCCGCAATCGCTTGCAAATCGGCGTCAGGTAAATGCTGCAGGCTGTGTTCGACCGCTTCGGCCATGGGGCCTGCGGCCTGCGCTTTGCCAACGACGCGTCCCGTGCGCAGGTATTGCACGAGTTCTTCGTTGGTCCATGCGCCAATGCCGCTTACCTTGTCGGACGTGATGTTGGGCGCATACCAGGGGCCAACCTGGCCCCCACCCAGGGCACGCGACAAATCTTCACCCATCAGGGCGTTGCGCGGTGTATGGCAAGTGCTGCAATGCGCTAATGCACCCGCCAGGTAAGCGCCACGATTAATCTGCTCGCTCTTGGCAGGGTCGGGCGTAAAGCGCTTGTTGTCGAGGTACAGCAGGTTCCATCCCATCATGGAGAGGCGAATGTTGAACGGAAAAGGCAGTTCAGTCACGGGAGCTACCGTGTCTACGGGCTCCACGCCGCGCATGAAATAGGTGTAAAGCGCAAGTACATCGTCATCAGACAACTGCGTGTACGCGGTGTAAGGCATGGCCGGGTACAAGTGACTGCCATCTTTACGAATGCCTTCTCGAAGCGCACGGGTGAAATCGGCCTCTGTATATTGCCCGATGCCCGCGCTTTTGGATGGCGTGATGTTGGTGGCGTAGATGCTGCCCAGAGGGCTCGCAATGGCATAGCCACCCGCAAACGGGCGTCCGCCATTGGGTTGCGTATGACAAGCCATGCAATCGGCGGCGACGGCAAGCGCGCGGCCGCGTTCCAGCAGACGGGCATCGTCGGGTGCCGCTTGTGCCACGCTGTTTGCAGCAAAAAACGGCAGGGCAAACGTAAGCGAGAGGCAGGCCAATCGCCGTGCAAAAGAGGCGAACATGTGATCGCGCACCGAGGTGTTCATGTGCAGCCCCTTAGCTGTGCGCCAGTTGATCGGCGATGGCGACAGCCGCCTTCAGGCCCAATGCCGCCATGCTCAAGGTACTGTTCACGACGCTGGCAGAAGGCATTGCACCGCCACCGGGTAGCCACAAATTAGCGTGGTCATGGGCGCGGCAATTGGCGTCGACAACGGAGTTCTTTGGGTCGCTACCCATGATGGTGCTTCCCATCATGTGGTTGTTGGCATTCAGGCTGGTTGTAATGACAAAGTCAGTGGCGCCGAACAGATCGCCGATCTGGCGCAGTTGCTGGTGTGTGGCTTCTGCACCTTTACGCACATAGTCGCCCACGTCGTAATGCACGTCCGGGCAGGGCAGCCCGAGCGGATCCATCCGTGTTTTGCTGAGCGTCAGGCGGTTGTTGGGATCGGGCAGCGGCTCAAGACTGATCGACAAATCAACGCCATGCGCTGAACGACGTCGGATCTCGGCATCAAGCGCGTGGCCGACCAGCCCCATCTTCAACGCACTTTGCGTGGCCGACGCCACCTGGGTGATGTTGTTCAAGATCATTTTGTTGGCGGAATACTCGCCACGGAAGGCGCCATCGCGAGGGCCCACCAGGCAACTGCTTTGTGCCGGTCCCCGGCCTGGCCACAGCGGCTCATTGGCCAGGAAGAAACAATGGAACCCGGAGTGGTCCATGATGTTGCGTCCAACCTGATCGGAGCGGTTGGCGATGCCGTTCGGGTTGCTTGCATTCGCTGCCATCAACAACAGACGCGGCGTTTCCAGCGCATTACAGGCGAGCACGAATTGCTTGCCTGCAGCCTTATGAGACTGGCGCGCGGCGTCATACCAATGCACTGCGGTCACGCGGTTGTTCTCGTCGGTGTCTATCTTGTAGACCACGGCTTCAGCGACGACGGTGGCGCCTTTTTGCTCGGCGCGCTGGACGTGGTGAATGCCGTTGTACATGGCGCCAATGGGGCAGATCGGTTGGCAGTTGTTATTGCCGCAACATGTGGGCCTGCCTTGCCATGGCCGGGTGCTGCGGCCTTGAGGGATAGGTACGGATCGAAAACCATATGGGTTGACGACATCAGCGAAGCGTTGATCGCCATAGCTCCAAGGCACCATATCCATCGGGTAAGGGCGGCTACGTTCCGCGGGGGATTGCAAGGCCGGATCATTCGGACCGGCAACCCCCATTTCTTCTTCGGCCTGGCAGTAATAGGGCTCTAACTCGTCATACGACATGGGCCAGTCTCGGCCCACGCCGTAGGTGGATTTCATTTTCAGATCGACGGGCAGATGGCGCCAACAGGAGGCGGCCCAATGCCAGGTGGTGCCGCCCACCGTGCGCAAATAGCCTTGTTTGAAGCTACTGCCGCTCGGCCCCGACAAGGCTACGTAGTTGTTTTCGGGGAAATAGAGGGGGGCGGGCGCGTTGGGGGCTTGCGGATAAAGGCCCTGGTAGTCAGAGCCCAGGCGATTCGCGAACGGCATGTTGCGCCAGTTTTCGACCGCTTGTGCCCGTTGAATGCGCAGACCTGCTTCGAGTATCAGTACGGAATGCCCGGCGGCAGCCAACTGGTCGGCAATCATGGCGCCGACAACGCCGGAACCGACAATGACGACATCCGCATTGGCATCGCCACCATTCAAAAATTCAACTTTTTTCATGAGGCTTGCGCTCCCGGTGTGACTGGGTCAGCGGGCATGCGTGCCACGTCTGGCGGTGCGCCACTCCACCACATTGGGCCGAAATTACAGTAGGTTGGTACGGGCAGCGCATCGCGCACAGGCTGATACATAAGGGCTTCCTGGTAAGCCACCACCACGGCGTTTTCGCCTGCGCCGACGGTACCGGTGTACCAGGCGGCCACGATGCCAAGTGCCAGATCTTTCATGCCCGCCTGATCGGCAGCTTGCAACAATGTGTCAGAGGTTGCGTGCTTTTGCGCGAGTGCGATCAGGGGCGCTATTTGGTTGGCCTGAGCCACCCCGGCGGGGCCGAGGGCATCGCGAATGCGGCGGGCAGTGACGGGATTCAGGGCCTGGTTGTCGCAGAGACGTTGGGACAGTTTCAGAAAACCGTCATCAACGACGGGGGCCTGGGCAGGGGCAGCTTGCGCGTTAAGCGAGGCGGGGTAGCCAAGCACGCCAGCCTCAAGCGCGGTGACTGCCAAACCGAGCAGTACGGCGCGTCTGCGCGGGCTATAAGGTGCAACACAATCATCGTCGAGCTCGGCGCTGTCTTTCATTTCTGGCATGAGAATCTCCTGTAGGGAGCTTGCCTTAGACATACGAGCGTGGCTCATTCTACGCGCCGAATGGGCGATTCAGGTAACGCCAACCTGAATCGGACACTTGCCCATGCCTTGTGATCCAAAGGGAGTCGCACCTGTCCGCTATCATTGAGGGCTCTTGGTTTGCGTTCCTCACTGCGGACGTAATGCCCATTTCTTCCGCTCAAGCCTTCATGCAATACGTTCTTGTCAGCTCTTGTTTATTAGGTCGGCCCGTGCGCTATAACGGGCGGGCGGTGCCTTGCCATCACGAGGTGTTATCGCGCTGGCTTGAAGACGGACGTGTGGTGCCAGTGTGTCCAGAGGTCGCCGGTGGATTGCCTATCCCCAGACCACCCGCTGAAATTGAGCCAGGTGCTAATGGTGGGCGGGTGTTGCTCGGTCTTGCTCGGGTCATTGAGAACACGGGTAACGATGTGTCTGCTGAATTTGTTGCGGGCGCGACACAGGCGCGTGCCACGGCACAAGCACGAGGGATACGTGTTGCGGTACTCAAAGAGGGCAGCCCGTCTTGCGGCAGCGGCTATATCTACGACGGTAATTTCAATGGCTCGACCCTTGCTGATATGGGTGTGACTGCCGCATGTCTGACCGAAGCCGGTGTGCGCGTATTCAGCGAACGCCAATGGGATGAAGCGCAGGCATTTCTGTCGAATATTGAGGCAAGCCATGGCCCTTAAACGACGAGTCTGGCTTGCCGTAGTCGTGTGCCTGGCGTTTTCCGGGTTCTTTTTCTGGACCTTTTACGAGCGCTACTTGAAGTGGGACTTCAATGAGCAAGGCCGCTACTACGATGCGCAAACGCAGGTGGTTTACACCTCGTCTGGCTTTGTATGGATACTGCCCGCCGTTGCGTGGCTGATCGCGGCGCTGGCATGTGTGTGGCTTGCCCGTCGGCAGGCCCGCAGGCCACGCGCCGACAGGTCCTGAGCCTTTATTCCACGCGAATATTGGCCTGCTTCACGATTTCGCCGTTTTCAACATATTCCTTGCGAACTTGGGCGGCGAACTTCTCTGGCGTGCCCGTGGACATAATGTTGAAGCCTTCGGTCAATGGCTTGCTCACCTCTGGCATGGCCGCTACTTTATTGATGATCGCGTTCATGTGATTGCGAAACTCAGGGCTGCTGGATCCCGGCGCGAAGAACCCAAAGGTGGATGTCATGTTGGCAACGGGGAAGCCCAATTCGGCCAGCGTGGGCGTATTGGGCCAACTGGGCAGGCGGGCAGGGGAGCCCACCGCCAATAATTTCAGCTTGCCTTCAGTGATCAAGTTGTTGACCGGTCCCGAGGCATTCACCAACATCAGGGTGAATTGCCCACCCAAGGCGTCAGGCACCATTTGCGCCATGCCTTTGTAAGGCACATGCGTAATCGACACGCCGGACTGACGATTGATCTGTTCAAGCATCAGATGGCCCAGCGAGCCCACCCCAGCGGTCGCCAGTGATAATCCGGCAGGGTCGCCGCGGGCTTGGGTAAGCATGTCTTGAAAAGATTGGCCAGTAAATTTCGGCCCGCCCACCAGGTATACCGGTGAGTACATCACGGAGGCGATGGGTGCCAAGTCTTTCATCGGATCGTAGAGCGTTTTCATGACATACGGCGAGAGTGTCATTGGGCTCACCGCCGTGAATGCGATGGTGTTTTCGTCGTGCGCTTTGGCGACAGCGTTCATGCCGATCATGCCGCCCGCGCCGCCCCGATTCTCCACCACGACGGATCGACCCAACTCTGTCGCCAGCTTCTGCGCGAAGCTGCGCGCCGTGTTGTCGACGATGCCACCGGCACCGTAGGGCACCACAATCGTCAGGACTTTGTTGCTTGCTGTTGCCTGGGCGTTGACACTCATTGGCAACATCGCCAACACGGCACCAGCCGCGCCTAAGAGTTTTGCAATTTCCCTGAATGTGCGCATCGAACCTTCCCCTGTGCCGGCATGGTCGCCAGCTGTGTTGTGGCCTTAGCGCAAATTGCCAAGGCCAAGCAGTGTTGGACACGGCTGTGGGTTTGGGCAATTAGTATTAACGCGGCCACGCAACTTCCGGGAGTTTCTGATAGCGGTAATTTTTGGGCAGCGTAGCTCACCCGGCGCACGAGACAGACGAATGAATCCGGCCGAGAGGCCGGATTCAAGTGAGCCTTAATTGGCGCGATAACCGCGACTCGTCATGCACGAGTTCAGCATCTGGTTATAGCTGTTGACCATAACCGGTGTTGTGTATTGCGAGATAGTCGCGGGGTCATAGCCACTCTGGTTGATGGCCCACCGATGACAATCTGTGGTGTCGCGTGCCTGCTTGGATGACACGGGGGCTGCGACAGGCTCGTATTGCGCCGGAGCGTACTGCACGGGCGGTGCCGCGTATTGCACGGGCGGCGCGTAAACCACTGGCGGCGCTGCATAGACCGGCGCGCCATACACCACAGGTGGGGCATACACCACGGGCGGCGCATAGACCGGTTGCGAGGCCAAATAGGCGCCGGTCGCGAAGAGCCCAAGTGCTGCTGCGCCTATCCACCAACCGTTGTTAGAACCTCCGTGGTAGCCACCGTGGTAGCCGCCGTAATATCCGCCGTGATAGCCATGGCCGTAGCCATAACCTCGACCATAGGGCGCCGACATGGCAGAGCCACTGGCTGCGGCCAATGCCAGCGCAACGCCAACCATTCGCCAAGAAAACCGCTTCATGATGATGCTCCTTGGTCGTCCTGGAATCGGCACTTTGCTGGTGATCCGGACGACATCTCCACTTTACTCAAAAATGGGAACGCTTGAGCGCGTATTAGTTGTGTCAAGAAATACGGAAATTTCAAGTGATTTCAAGACCCTATCTATTGAGGGGGCGCATTTAGGGCATACTCGTTGGTCTATCTACCTTCCGAAATCCCCAAACGGGTTTCGCGCCACTTCCGATGCCCGGCTATCTAACCAAGCAAGAGAGCATCGCCGTCAAGGGCGTTGATGACCTGATCATTCGCTCTCTTCTAGACAAACAACAATTCGCCGACCCACTGGGTGAAGCAGAACGGCTGGGCATTTCGTCTGCCGTCTGGCCGCTATTCGGCCTGCTTTGGCCATCCGGGGCGCATTTGGCGGCCCGAATGGCGATCCGCCCCGTACTTGCTGGCGAACGCATTCTGGAAATTGGGTGTGGCTTGGGCTTGGCCAGTCTGGTCAGCCATCGTCGCGGTGCAAACGTCACCGCAAGCGATTGCCACCCGTTGGCACCCGATTTCCTGCTGGAAAACGTGCGCTTGAATGATCTGCCACCAATGAAATATTGCCACGGTCAATGGAATCCGCCTGAGCTGGCAGAAGGCGAAATTGCCATCGAACGTGTCAGCGTTCAGGGTCAGTTTGACCTCATCATTGGCAGCGACGTGCTTTACGAGCGTGACACCAAAGCCACGTTGGCGGGTTTTATCGGTCTGCATGCAGCACCCGACGCAGAAGTCTGGATTGTTGACCCTGATCGTGCGAACCGCCCGGCGTTCAACAAACAAATGGCTGCACTCGGTTTTGTCATGCGCGAAGAGCGGCTTGATCAAAAGCTGGGCGACGGGGTGGCCGCGTACAAGGGCAGACTACTGGTGTATCAGTGGGCAGGCGCCGAGGCCAGCCACTAGTACAGCGAGGCGTATCCTGACCTCAGATCTTGACTAAATCTACTTTCCAGTAGTATTTTGTCAGTTATGAGTCAGGAATGTATCTTTCCCCCATCCGAAGCCAAGCCCCTCACAAAAGGCAAGCGCACGCGCATGCTGCTCTTGTCCGTGGCGGCATCCCGATTCGCTGAAAACGGGTTTGAACAAACTCGAATCAGCGATATCGTGGCAGGCGCTCACGTGTCTCAGCCCGTTTTCTACCAATACTTTGCGACTAAGCAAGCGGCATACGACGAGCTGGTTGATATCTTTTCTCAGCGCTTGCGCCACACCATTGCCTTGGCGCGCTTACCCGAAGCGATGCCGCCTGTGGCCGTAGAGGGTCGCTTGCGTGACGCGGTGTGGAGCTTGCTGCGCATTCTTCAGGAAGACCCCCATCTGACGCGAATTGGATTTTTCCAAGCGCCCGCGGCGCAAGCGCTTAAAGATGAGTTGGTCGACATGATGGCTGCCAATGTAAGCGCTGAGCAGGCCGCCGGTTTTTTCCGTTCGGACTTGTCAGCGCAGTGGTTTGCGCAGTCATTAATGGGCGTAATCGAGCGCTTTACCCAGCAATTGCCAGACGCACTTAAGCAGCAATCTCTTGCTGATTTTGTGTCGGACCTATTGCTTAACGGAATGCAGCAGCGATCCGCAACCGGGCACGCGTCCGACGCGTGAGCCCGGCCAGGCCGGGTTTACGCTTTCTTCAAAAAGCATGCCTTCAACATGAAGCTGGCGCCGTCAATTTTGCAGTCGACTTCGTGGTCGCCATCAACGAGGCGAATGCTCTTGACCTTCGTGCCTTTCTTTAGCGTCATTGATGATCCCTTGACCTTCAGGTCCTTGATCAGAATCACCGCGTCGCCATCAGTCAGGGGATTGTTGTTGCTGTCTTTGATGACAGCGCCACTGTCTTCGTCGTCTTGCTGTGCAGCAGCGGGCCATTCATGCGCGCAATCCGCGCAAACAAAATTGTCCCCATCTTGGTAGGTATTTTCCAACGTGCATTGGGGGCAGGCGGGTAAGACGGACATAAGGCGGTGTTGCTCCATCCCGGGTCGCTCAACGCGTCAGGGCGAGGTGAGTGATGGGGATCAATGAGTGTAAATGGATGCGTAATATAGCGTAGATAAAAGAAGAAGCCGGATGTGGGCGGGTGCTGGGCCGCAGCGTCACCTCGTTGTGACCGATCTGTGGCAAGCGCCGCGCGTCCAGGTTGGCCGTCCGACCTGACTTGGCTTCGGTATTTTCAAGGGGGCATGGCAAAATACAGCGCCGTTGTGCGTGTCGGGTCCACGGAGCAGTTAATCACGCACCAAGCCATATTTTTGATGTTGGGTGTGCTGTGCGCAGTGTTGGTGCTTGGTTGAAGGACTATTTCCCGATGGCAATTCACCTCGGGTGGCGCGAGCGCTCGCGCGCCTGCGTTGGGGCCTTGATCGGTATTGCCTTGACGGCCATCTTGAGTTCGCTGCTTTTAGGAAGCTCGGCGGCGTGGCCGATGTTGATTGCGCCGATGGGTGCATCGGCTGTGCTGTTGTTTGCGGTGCCGTCGAGCCCGTTGGCTCAGCCCTGGTCTGTGCTTTGTGGCAATACTGTGGCGGCGCTGGTCGGCGTTAGCTGTGCCACATGGCTTGGTCATTCTTTACCGTTCGCGGCCGCCTTGGCGGTGGCTGTTTCCATCGGCCTGATGTTTGTGTTGCGCTGCGTGCACCCCCCATCTGGGGCGATTGCGCTGACAGCCGTGCTGGGCGGCCCGGATATTCATGCCTTGGGTTTCGCTTTTGTGCTGACACCCGTCGCGGTGAATTCCCTGCTGTTGCTTGTCTTGGCGATCATTTTTCATCGTTCGACTGGATACCGCTATCCGCATGCGCCCCGCGTGGAACGCGCGGCGGCGGCCGTTGCCGCCGCGTCTCGGGAACGCCTGGGGTTCACCCGCGCTGATCTGGATGCGGTACTGGAAAGCCGCGAAGAGTTATTGGATGTGGACGTGGATGACCTGGATGCCATCTTGCATGCGGCGGAGATGCGCGCGTATGGTCGCAGGTTCGGACATCTGAGCGCCGAGCAAATCATGACGCGCGACGTGAGGACGGTGCCGCCGGAACTGGCGGCTGATGCGGCCTGGTCAATATTGCTGAAGCATCGAATCAAGGCGCTGCCGGTGATTGACGCCGAGCGCAGAGTGGTTGGCATTGTGACGCAAACCGATTTCGTCCGGCACGCGAATATCAGCACGTTTGCGGATTTGAAGCGGCGTGGTCGAATCATCTTCGCAGGCGATAAAAACCAGGACGAACTGACGGTGCGCGACGTCATGACCACGAAGGTGCGCACCGTGGGTCTGGACCGGCCGATAGCTGAACTAGTGCCGGCGTTCACCGATGCCGGGCATCATCACTTGCCTGTTGTTGACGCAGAACATCGGTTGCATGGCATGGTGACGCAGGCAGATCTGGTGGCCGGACTGTATAGCGCGCGCATGGCCCAGACCCGAGAGGGCAGTTAAGTTCTTTGCGTTGCTGGCTCTCAAGGCGCGTGTGGTGTTTATTCCACGCGTGCGCCGGAGGCTTCCACCAACTTGCCTGCGGCTATCCAGTCTGCTTGCAGCAGGTTCTGGAATTGCGCCGTGCTTTGCGCCTGGGCTTCTACGCCTAACGAGGCCAATCTCGCCTGGACCTTGGGTTGGGCCAATACGGCATTGACGGCGGTATTGATTTTTTCGCGTTCAGCAGAAGGCAAACCCGCCGGGGCCAGTAAACCTAGCCAGGAATCAAAGGCGAAGCCGGGCAAGCCACTTTCAGCAACGGTGGGCAGATCGGGGGCAAAGGGTGACCGCGTGCTGCCCGTATAAGCAATGAACGCAATGCGAGGGTCCTTGCGATAGGCCGTGACACCAATGGTGGCGGCGGTTACCGCCTGAACGCGTCCGGCAAGCAGCTCTGTTACGGCTTCGCCCGTCGACTTCATTGGAATGTGCTGCATCTGCAACTGCGCGCCGGTCAGAAACGATGCCATACCCAGGTGGGATGCGCTGCCATTGCCTGCTGAGGCATAGTCATACGCGCCTGGCTTCGCTTTGATGGCTTGTATGAACTCCGACGTGGTGTGTGCATTCAGGCTGGCCGAAGCAAGCAGAATGTAGCCAGTGTTGCCAATCAGCGCGACGCCGGTGAAGTCTTTGTAAGGGTCGTAGGTCAGGTTCTTGTAAAGATAGCCCGCAATGTGATGACTGGCCGCAGCCAATACCAGGGTGTTGCCATCGGGGGCGGCTTTGGCGACCATCGACGAGCCTACGGTGCCACCTGCGCCCGCCCGGTTTTCGACCACAATGGTGGCGCCGAGCGCCTGACCGAGTTCTTCGCTGATGGCACGGGCGATGGTGTCCTGGACGGCGCCTGTGCCGTAGGGCACGATGATTCGAACCACGCGTGTTTGAGCTTGTGCGTGGCCGGCGAAAGCTAGCGCACAAGCGGCGGCGATTAACCATTGCTGGTGCTTGGGTAGAAAGCGGCTGTAAATACTCATGAGGGCAATAAACTCTTATGTCGTGGGCGCGCAACGAAAGCTAGGCGCATGCGCGTAGCACTCTAAAGAGAATGGCGGATTTGGCTAACGATTTGTTTGCGCGTTGCTTATTGCCAATAGGCTTAAGACTTGTGCCGAAAACTCCGCGCTTAACACTGACCGGGCAGCTGAACGTACGTTGTGTTTACGGCTCAGCCCGCATTGCAAGGATCACCATGAAAGTCAAACGCCTGGTTGCCAATATTGACGTTCCCGATGTCGCGCTTGCGCATCGGTTTTATGCAGACATTCTTGGTCTGGATTTGCTGATGGATCATGGCTGGATTCAAACCTATGGAAGCCCGGACAAGATGGGTGTTCAGGTCAGCTTTGCTTCCGAGGGTGGGTCCGGCACGCCGGTGCCCCATTTGTCTGTCGAGGTGGACGACCTTGATGAAGCACTTCGCCGGATGATTGATGCGGGCATTGTCATTGAGTACGGCCCTGTCGACGAACCGTGGGGTGTGCGCCGGTTCTATGTGCGCGATCCGTTCGGCAAGCTGATCAATATTCTGTCGCATGGCGGAGCATGACGGGGGGGAATCCGAGGCCACGGCGTGAGCGGGGGTGGCCACTGACGGAAGGGTGAAAATTGACCGAAACATGTCTCGAATAGCCGTTGCTGGTGTGAGCGGCACCGCCTAGACTGCTCGCAAGCACTCGCGGCGTGCGAGACGGTATAAAGGAATTCACAATGCGTGTTTGCATCATGGAAGGGCCCGTTGATCTTTATCCCGGTAGCGAGGAATGGCGGACGTTGGCCAAAGCCATCAAAGACGCGAAGCCGGATTTGCTGCTGACCAACGAGATGCCGTTTGGTCCGTGGTTGGCGGCGCTGACGCGCTATGACGCAGATAAGGCGGCGGAGTCGGTCAGGATTCATGAAGAGGGGTTGGAGGCACTGCATGCACTGCACTTGCCTTGCATCATTTCCTCTCGTCCGGTGGCGGGAACGGATCGTTTGGCCAATGAGGCGTTTGTGTTGCAAGACGGCGAGTATCGCTTTCTTCATCACAAGCATTACTTTCCTCGGGATGCCGGTTTTTACGAGCATGTATGGTTTGCGCCCACACGTCCGGGATTTGAGGTGGCCGAGGTCGCGGGCGTCAAGGTAGGCGTGCAGCTTTGCACCGAGCTTATGTTTAACGAACGCTCGCGTGCTTATGGCCGTGCAGGGGCCGAATTGATTGTGGTGCCGCGTGCCAGTGGCACTTCCACGAGTCGGTGGATGATTGCGGGCGCGATGGCGGCCATCACATCGGGCTGTTATGTGCTCAGCTCCAATCGAGTGGGTACCACCCAGGCGAACCAGACCTTTGGCGGCACGGCCTTTGCGTTCGCGCCAGACGGTGAGTTATTGGCACGCTCAAGCGAGGGCCAGTCTTTGTTGGTGGTCGATATCGACCCGGCGCGCGCACGAGCGCAGCAGTTGCTTTATCCGTGCAACGTCGAAGAATAAGGGCACTCTGAACTGTGATTTTTGCGTGAGCGTTCACGCGGAAATTACGCTCGCACAGGGACATTCACCATAGAAAGCACGCGTCTCGGCGGGTATAGTGCAGCTATGAAAAAGCTGGATATCCCTGCGCTCGAAATTTTCGTAGCTGCCGTTGAAGAGAAAAGCCTGTCCAAGGCTGCTGAACGCGAAAATGTCGTCACGTCGGCGGCCAGCAAGCGCATGGCCGAATTAGAGCGCCACCTGGACCGCACCTTGTTGCACCGGCATGGCCGAGGGGTGGAGCCGACGGCGGCAGGTGCTTTGCTTTATCAGCGCGCCAAGGCTATTTTGCGCAGCGTGCAACTGACCGAGCAGGCTATTAGCGGCTATTCCGTTAATGGCCAGGCCAAGATCCGACTGGCATCGAACCCATCCACCATTTTGCAATTCCTGCCGGGTGTAATGGGAAAATTCCTGGCTGGCCGATCAGATGTCAGTGTCGATTTGCTCGAAGGACATAGCTACGATATTCCGCGCCTGGTGGGCGAGGGCTCAGTCGATATCGGCATCTATCATGCAGACCATCCTGTGCCTGGTGTCTCGTCATTCGCGTTTCGGCGAGACCGCGTCGGGCTGGTAGTGCCCGTTGGGCACCCGCTGGCCGACCGCTCTGAGTTATTCCTGGAAGAGGCTCTGGATTACGACCTGCTGGGTTATTTCCCCCGGCATTCTCTGGATCAGTTCCTGGCGTATGTGGGACAGACCTTGTCGCGGCCGCCGAATGTGAAGCTGCAGGTGTCGAACTTTGAAACTCGCTGCCGGATGATTCGGGAAGGTCTGGGGATTGGGGTCGTGCCTGAACGCATTGCTCGCAACTACTTAAGCGCGATGGGCCTGGTGTTGTTGCGGTTGCGCGATGAGTGGGCCGAGCGGCAGTTCTTCGTTTGCGTGCGCGATCCGGCGCAAATGACTCGCCCCATCGGTGAGTTACTTCAGGCGCTGACAGCGCCCGAAGTGAACTAGGGCAACGGGAACACTGCGCGGCAGGCTCCCGCACACGATCAAACCTTGATGCGTGCTGCCGCGGCCTGTTCCAGCACGGGCCGCAGATAGTTAAGGAAACGCTCTGGATCTTCGCTCATCGGAAAGTGGCCCATGCCTTTCATGATCTGCCATTGCGCGCCCGCGATGCTGCGACCCAGGAACTCGGTGTCTTGCGGCGTGCAAGAGTAGTCGTACTCACCAGTAAGCAGCCACAAGGGACAGCGCGCGGTGTCGATGGCAGTGACCCGGTCGCGAATGTCTCCGTCAGCGGTGTAGAAATGCAGATCGCCTTTGAAGACGCCGGGTCCGCTTTGCATGTAATGCCATAGCGTTTCCCAACGATGTTCGGCTGGGCTGGCAGGTCCGATAAGGCCGGACACAATGCCCGCGCAGACCTCTCCGCCATGCACGTCGGGTCGGTTGAGCCACTCCAGATCGTAGTAGGGATCGACGTGAGCACCGGATTGCAAGCCGATGGCAGCGCCAAATTTCTCCGCATGTTCAAGCGCCAGGTGCAGCACCATGCGCCCGCCAATAGAGCAGCCCATGACCACAGGACGATCAAGCGCCAGCGCGTCGACGACGGCAAGAATGGCCTGAGTGTAGTCGTGGGAGGTCAGCCGATAAATCTCTTCATGCCATCCTTCGGGAGGCGAGGATTTTCCGTGCCAGGGCAGATCGAAGGCAATGACGCGAAAACGTTCCAGCACTTGAGGATCATTCATGATGGCGCGGTACTGCCGTGTGTCGGCACCCGCTGTGTGCAAACACAATAATGGCGTGCCCTGGCCCGCTTCTTCGACATAGACGCGATGGGGGCGTCCGTTCAGATTCAGTCGCAGGTAGCGGCCAATAATGGGTTCGAAATTCGAGTGGTTCGTACTCATGCCGACACTCCTTGCGCGCGAGGGCACACCAGCACGTCTTTGAAATACAGCAGGTTGGACATCAACGGGTGGAGATCGCCCTGAACCTGCAAACGACGGAATTTCACCAACGCCATCAGATCATGAAATCCGGGGGGCGGTGTGGCGCTCCAGAATTGCGCCCAGGTGTCCGCCTGCGCGCGTAGCGCGAATTGCCAGCCAGGCATGACAAAGGGGCCACGTTGCACGCGGCCAATCCGCCCCTGTCTGATCTCAATAAGGTACGCCGTGTCGCCCACCTCAAGAAGAAGCGTGGTGTCTAGGTGCCGACCGCGCCACACCAGGTGCTCGTTGGCATTCACTTGCTCTGCAAGGCGATGAAGAATGAAATCGTCGTCGTTCAAGACTCGTCTCCAAATTGAATGGGTGCCGTATCCAGCCGGTAAATGCCGCCGAGCGCGTCTGCCTGCGGATAGCGCTGAGCGACGGCTGGGTCGTGCCCCGGCACAATGTGGTCGGGCGATGCGGCCAAGGCGCGAATACGACCGTAGCCTTCAAGCATATCGCCCACATGAAATATCGCAGGGAACGGATTGTTCTCGGTGAAATTTCGGTAGTAGTGAAGGGCATCAGATGCCAGTACAACCCACCCACGATCCGTATGCACGCGCACTACTTGCAGGCCGGGCGTGTGACCTCCAACACGATAGAGTTCTATGCCCGGGCAGACCTGAGAGTCGCCGTCATGAAAGCGTGCGCGGCCTGCATAGACGCTGCGCAAGACGGTGGCGACGTCGTCTACCGAGAAGAAATGGCGCATGGCTTCAAAGCACATATAGCGCCCACTTGCGTAGTGCATTTCTGCATCCTGCAGATGTACGCAAGCATTGGCATAGGCGTCCACGTTGCCAGCATGGTCGTAATGCAGGTGTGTCAGTACGACGTCGCTGATGTCTTCGGGTTGCAGGTTGAGCCGCGCCAGGGCCTCTTGGGGTTGCAAGAGAAATTCCCGATTGCGGGCTCTGGCCGAGCAGGCGCTAAAGCCGGTGTCTACCAAGACGACGCGGTCAAGACCGCGCACGAGCCAGCAGTAGAAATCCAGTGCCATCGGGCCGTCGTGCATATCCCCGCGCACCAGAAAGTTGTCGATGGTGCGACGCGCGACGCTGGCATAGCGAATTGCATACACCTCGTAGCACGGCGGCGATGAACTCATGGCGCTTGTCATGAGCCACGTTTGACCAGCTTGCACTGGGTCTCAGACAGAGGCATGAAGGCTTGTTCACCGGGTACCGTTTTGACGATTTTGTAGTAATCCCACGGACCCTTGGATTCGGCAGGCGACTTCACTTGCACCATATAGGTGTCATGAATGAGCTTTCCATCTTCGCGCAGGTGAGCGTTGCGTGCGAAGGCATCGTGAATGGGCATGGATCGCAGCGTTTTCATGACAGCGTCTGCGTTGTCTGTGCCCGCTTTTTCCACGGCCCGCAAATAGTTCAACACGGCGGAGTATTGACCGGCCTGCAAGGCAGTGGGCATTTTGCCGGCGGCTTTGAAAAAGCGTTGAGCAAAGGCGCGTGTTTCGTCGTCCATATCCCAATAGAAGGTTTCAGCGAAGGTCATGCCTTGCGCCGCGTCCAGGCCTACGCCATGTACATCGGTAATACTCATGAGCATGGCGACCAATTTCTGTTTGTCTGCCAAGCCGAATTCACGCGCTTGTTTGATCTCGTTTTGCAGGTCAGCGCCCGCACTGGCAAACGCCACGGCGTCTGCTTTGCTGGCTTGCGCAGAAATCAGGAACGATGCGAAATCACTGCCGGGGAATGGGTAGCGTGTGGAACCCACCACATTGCCACCGCCTTCTTTGACGAAACGCATGCCGTCACCTTCAAGCGAATGCCCGAATGCGTAATCGGCCGTGACGAAATACCATTTTTTTGCACCGGCCTCGACGAGCGGGAGGGTGCCGACTTTGGCCAATGCGTAGGTGTCATAGACCCACTGCACATTGTTTGGTGAGCAGTCTTCACCGGTAATACGAGTGGCGCCTGCACCAGTGACCATTGTCACGCGGTTTTTCTCGCGGGCGATGTTCATGACGGCCAGGGCTACTGCGCTATTGCCGAGTTCAGTGATGACGTCAACGTGGTCCCGGTCTATCCACTCGCGGGCCCGGCCAGCAGCGACGTCTGTCTTGTTCAGATGATCTGCAGTCAGCATTTCCACCGGTTTGCCGAGCACCTTGCCGCCCATATCCTCGATGGCGAGTTTGGTGGCAAGTACGGACCCGGGGCCGACGTTGCCGGAATAGGCGCCCGACATATCGGTGAGCACACCAATGCGCACGACGCCATCGGAAATACCTTCGGGAACCGGGGCCTGAGCATGGGCCAAACCTGCGCTGGCAAGCAAGGCCAGTACGGCTGTGATTTTTTGCATTGTCTTCTCCTTGTTATACGCACGCGCTTATGAGTTGCGCGTGGCGCGGCAGGCGACCACGGGGCAAGCCGTGGTGCCAGGTTCACTACATTTGGCTGATGTATTTGGTCTGCATGAATTCCTGCAATCCTTCCACGCCGCCTTCTCTACCCAAACCACTGTCCTTGACGCCACCAAACGGTGTCTCGGGCAGCGATGCCTGGCAATGGTTCACGCAGACCACTCCACTTTCAATGCCTTCGCTGGCCGTTTGCGCTGTCTGGATATCTCGCGTGAACACGTAAGAAGCCAAGCCGAATGGCAGGCGGTTGGCCAGTGACAATGCCTCGTCCATATCGGTGAAGGGCTGCACGAGTGCCATTGGGCCGAAGGGCTCAACATTGGCGGCCAGGCAATCGATGCCTACGTCTTGAAGCACCGTAGGTGCCCAGAACCAACCCGGACCGTCCAGTCGATGTCCGCCTGTTGCAATGCGCGCGCCGTGGGCACTGGCGTCTGCCACCATTGCTTCCATGGCCGCCAGGCGTCGCGGGTTAGCCATGGGACCCATCTGCACGCCGGTGTCCATGCCATTGCCAACCCGCCACGCGGCGGCTCGCTCAGACAGGCTTTTGACGAAGCGCGCATAGATGCCTTGCTGCACATACATTCGTGTGGGCGAGGTGCAGATCTGGCCAGAGTTCCGCAGCTTCGCGGTCAGCAGGGTGGATGCGGCAAGCTCAGGGTCCGCATCGTCAAAAACCAACACTGGAGCGTGTCCGCCTAATTCCAGTGTGCTGCGCTTCAAACCGCGTGCCGCCATGGTCGCCAACTCACGGCCAATTTCTGTTGATCCGGTGAACGTGACCATGCGGATCACGGGTGACTCAATTAATTGCTGCGAAATAGCCCCGGGATTGCCGAACACCATATTCAGCACGCCCGGTGGCAAGCCGGCATCCGTCAGCGCGCGGGCAATTTCGAGGGCGATGGCAGGCGTTTCTTCGGAGGGTTTGATGACCACCGAGCAACCCGCCGCCAGCGCGCCAGCGATTTTGCGCGACGGGGTGATGGCGGGCGCATTCCAGCCGGAGAATGCGGCGACTGGGCCAACAGGTTCGGGAATGGCCATTTGGCGGATGCCGGGCGTTCGGCCCGGAATAATGCGGCCATAAGCGCGGCGCGCCTCTTCGGCGGCCCACTCGAACATCTCGGCAGCAGTCGCCACTTCTTTTTCGGATTCGGCCAGAGGCTTGCCGAGTTCGCGCGTAATCAGCCAAGCCAGTAAGGATGTTCGCTCGCGCATCAGCGTGGCGGCGCGTCGCAGAATTGCCGCGCGCTCAATCGGGGCCGTGCGTCGCCAGAGTGGGAAGCTTCGGTGCGCGGCGTCGAGGGCGCTGTCGATGTCCTCGCGGGTAGCGACGGGTAGTCGACCCAGCGTCGATTGCGTTGCTGGGTCGATGACGTCGATGCTGTCTCGACCTTGGCCGCTGTGTAGTCGACCATCAATCGACAAGTTCAATTCGGGGTATTGCATGCTTACTCCGCTTTGGCGATATGACTGGTTTCGATGACTTGTTGCCAACGAGCTGTCTGGGTGCTGATATGGCGCGCGAAGTCGTCCGGTGTACCCGTCATGGGGTACTGGCCCAGTTTGAGCAGGGTGTCGCGCGCTTCGTCCGTGGTCATGATCTTGTTGATGGCGGTATTCAGGCGCGCCGTCACGTCGGCTGGCGTGCCCGCGGGTGCCAAAACGCCGTTCCAGGGTTCAGCGGAAAATCCGGCAATGTTGGCCGCTTGCGCGACCGTTTCCAACCCCGGTGCCACCGTAGACGGTTTCTCACTGGCGATGGCAAGCGCTCGCATCTTGCCGCCCTGAACCTGTGGCATTGCAGCGATGGCGCTCAAAAATGCCATGTCGACGCGTCCCGCTACGAGATCCGAGATTGCCGCCGAGTCACCCTTGTACGGCACATGGACTATGTCCAGGCCCACTGCACTCTTGAACCATTCGCCGGCCAGATGGTTCACTGCACCATTGCCCGCGGAGGCAAACGTGAGTGAACCCGGCTTTTGGCGCGCGCCGACAACAAGTTCCTGGACGGTCTTGAAGGGCGAGTTTTGAGGAACAACCAAGAGATAGGGATAGCTTGCTACCAGGGCCACGGGCTGGAAATCTTTCAATACTTGGTAGTCAACTTTTTGCTTATAGACCGGTTCGATGGAAAGCGTGCCGCTGCTGCCCAGCATCAAGGTGTAGCCGTCTGCGGCCGCGCGACGAACGGCTTGCAGCGCAACGACGCCGTTCGCGCCAGCCCGGTTTTCAACCACCACGGTCTGGCCCAGCTCGGCTTCCAGTTTTCGTGCCAGGTATCGACCCACGGCATCTGTGGGTCCGCCGGCGGTAAAACCAATGATCAGTGTGATGGGCTTGGTTGGGTAATTGGCCGCCAAGGCGGGAAAGCTGAAGGCGGCCAGCGCGCAAAGCGCCAGCCCTCTTAGGGTGGAGTGCATGTCTGTCTCGTGAAGTTTCTGGGCGGCGCGGGGTGCGCCAGCGGACAAAGGTGGCGCTCAGGCGTATCCGCGCTCGATGAGTTTGACCATCACTGGGTAGTACTCCTTCACGTAGCCCGCGGCACGCGTCTGCTCGAGCAAACTGTGCGTAAGCTTGGCGGCGCGCGCATCGACATCGCCCTGATTCGCCAACTCCAAGGCCAGCAGGATGTCCTTGATGGCGTATTCCGTCGGAAATGCTTTCTCGGGGAAGTTGTCGGCGGCGAGTGCTTTCTGCCCCGGGTTGCGTAAGACAAAGCTGTCGGCAGAACCTTTGCTCAGGGCCTCTAACAGCAGTTTGCCGTCTACCCCCGCGCTGCGGCCAATTGTGATGGCTTCCGCCAGCGCATGCACCGTCATGAACACCACCATGTTGTTCATGATCTTCACGACCTGTCCATTGCCGATGCCTCCGCACAGAAGCACGTCTGTTCCCATGCACGACAGATACGGCAGCACTTGGTCGAAGTCTGCCTGGGTGGCACCCACAGTGATCATCAGCGTGCCAAGCCTGGCGGCTTCGCGCATGCGAGCAACGGGCGCGTCGATCAGCAAAATACCGTGTGTTTTCAACTGCTCAGCCAACTGGCGTGTGCGGGTTACATCGCTGGTGCTCATATCAACCACGATGCGGACTTTACCGGCCGCTTCCACCAAACCGCCGGGTCCTGTGCAGACCTGTTCGACTTGGACAATGCTGGGCAAGGAGAGAAACACGATCTCCGCGGTTTGAGCCACTTCGATGATCGAGGCGCACGCATGCCCACCCAATTCTGTGATGCGACGCACGGGTTCCGGACTCAGATCCGCTACGTACACCGGATGGCCAGACTTGCGTACCAGGTTGGCGCACATAGGTTCGCCCATGACGCCCAGACCAATGAAGCCTAGCGTTGTCGTTGTCTCACTCATAACTGTCTCCTTACGTGGTGTTGTGGTTTTCTGGTTATTGCCAGAAAGCTTACGGAGCGTCGTGGGTGGTTGGTATGAAAAATTGGCAAAGCAACGTTCTCAATTTCCACCCCCCCGTCATTGAAGAACGCTGGTTTTCCTTTTTTTCAATCCTGGAGAGTAGGCCGACGAATAGAGTGAATGGCAACCTTAAGCGACGCCTTTGCCGCGTCGCACCTGCATCGGAGACATGCATGCTGCTTCAAACTTTGGCGGACTATGGCGCCCGCGACACCACGGCTCGCCTGTCAGAAGACGTTATTCACCACGCTAAACGCGCGTTTCTGGATTGGCTTGCCGCGCTGTATCCCGGCACACGAACGGCGCCGTGTATTCAATTGCTGGGAGCGCATGGCGCGGAGCTGGGGTTCGGCGCGTCCAGTCTGCCGGGCTGCGCCACCACGGCCTTCCCGGCGACGGCGGCCTGGATCAACGGCAGCGTGTCGCACGCCGTTGAGTTTGATGACATTTTCCGAGATGCCATCTACCACCCGGGGTGCCCAACTATTTCGGCCGCATTGGCGCTGGCCGAAGATTCGAATGCCAGTGGACAGGCGTTGCTCAATGCCATTGTGGTTGGCTATGAAATTTCCACGCGCATCGGGGTCGCGGTGCAGCCCTCGCACTACCGCTATTTCCACACGACAGGTACGGTGGGGTGCTTTGGTGGCGCTGCTGCTGCTGCGGCCTTATGTGCGCCGGGTGACGCGACGGTCATGCTGCATGCACTGGCCACGGCCGGCACCTTGGCCAGCGGCTTGCAACAGGCGTTCCGATCCGATGCGATGAGCAAGGCGTTGCACGCGGGCCATGCCGCCGCGGTGGGCGTGCGGGCGGGGCAGGGCGCCGCCCACGGCATTACGGGTGTGCCTCAGATTCTGGAGGGTGAGGTGGGCTTTGGGGCGGCGTTGGCGCTTGAACCCAATTGGCTTGCCGCGACAGCGCAATTAGGCGAACGCTACAACATCACAGATATTACGCAGAAGAATCATGGCTGTTGCGGCCATACCTTCGCCGCCATTGACGGCGCGCTGGCGTTGCGGGATCGCGGCGTGCGTGCAGAAGATATTGCATCGATTCGTGTTGATGCCTACCAAACTGCGCTGGATGTCACGGGTAACTTCGCTCCGCAGACTGCCTTTGAAGCGAAATTCAGCTTGCCTTATGTCGTGGCTCACGCATTGGTTCATGGCTCGGTGCGCTTGAACGCGTTCGAACCAGATCGCCTGCAGGACCCGGCCGTGAGGGCGTTGATGCAACGTCTGGAGCTTAGGTCCGACCCGACATTTTCCGCTGGGTTTCCCGCCATGCGCGCGGCGCGTGTGTCCTTGACCACGCGAACGGGTGCCACGCTTGAACACCATGCCCCTTATCGCAAGGGGGACCCTGAATCGCCATTGTCCGATGCGGAATTGAACGACAAGTTCGATGAGCTTGCGGGCCCGGTGCTTGGTCGCGCCCGCGCCGCCGCGCTGCGTGCAGCGGTTTGGCGCATGGATCGGATGTCTGTTCGCGATTTGGCGCTTGCCGCCGATCAGCCTTGCGTCTAGTGCTTTCTTTCATTCAGCCTCAATGACTTTCACACCAACCATGCCCGTTACAACCTTCGCGCAGGCGCTGCTGGCGCCTCGCTCTATCGCTCTGGTCGGCGCGTCTGGCGATATTCGAAAGAATACCGCCAGGCCACTACGTTTTATGCGCAAGCATGGCTACACAGGAGCGATCTATCCGATTAATGCGGCTCGTGCTGAGATTCTGGGAGAAAAGGCCTACCCAAGTCTGGCGCAATTGCCGGGGCCGGTAGACCACGTATTCGTGATGATTCCGGGCGATCAGGTTCTGCCCTTGCTTGCGGAGTGCGCCCAGGCCGGCGCCCAGGTGGTTACCGTGTACGCCGATGGTTTTGGCGAGTCAGGGCCGGAAGGGCAGGCACGTCAGGCGGCGCTCGTGTCGCATGCACGCCAGCTTGGCTTGCGAATTCTCGGGCCCAATAGCATTGGCTCGGCCAATTTGCACTCAGGTGGCATTGTGTCGGTGAATGCTGCCTTTGAAACCGAATCACTGCTGGCGGGCGATATCAGCATGGTGTCGCAGAGTGGATCCATGATGGGCTCGTTGCTGTCGCGCGCGGCAGCACGTGGCTTTGGTTTCGCCAAATCCGTCTCTGTTGGCAACGAGAGCGATATTACGGTGGGCGAAGTGGTAGACGCTCTGGTCGACGACCCGCTCAGCAAAGTCATTCTGTTGTTTCTGGAAACGCTACGCGATGCCCCGACGCTTGCCGCTGCGCTCACCCGGGCGCGTGCCGCCAACAAGCCCGTCATTGCCTACAAGCTTGGTCGTTCCGAGCAAGGCGATGCCTTGGCGCAGTCGCATACCGGTGCCATGGCGGGCAATGACGTTGCGGTAGATGCGTTCTTTCGCGCTCATGGCGTAATGCGCGTCACGGCGTTGGAGACACTCTTCGAGATGGCCCCGCTGGCGGCACGCTACGCTGGCGCACGCGTCAGTCGCTCCGGGAGCCCGGGACCTGCGCGGGTCGCTGTCATCACGACCACGGGCGGCGGGGCGGCCACCGTGGTAGACAACCTTGGACTGCATGGCATGGTGGCCGTGGCGCCTCCAGCCACTTTCGTCGAGCACATGGGGACGCGCGGGTTGAAAATTCGTGAGACGCCGGTTATTGACCTGACGCTTGCGGCCAGTAGTGCGCAATATAAGGACTTGCTTGAACAACTCTTGCAGGCAGATTGGTGTGACGCCGTCCTCAGCGTGGTCGGATCGTCAGCGCAGTTTCATCCTGAACTGGCGGTCAAACCCCTGCTGGAGGCTGTTAAACCCTTGGGTAAACCGCTGGCAGTTTTCCTGGCGCCCGAAGCACCGGAATCGTTGGCACTCTTGCGTGCAGGTGGCATCGCTGGCTTTCGCACCCCTGAGGCCTGCGCAGATGCGTTAGCCGTTTTCTTCGCGCCTTCTGGTCAGCCGCCAGTCCCGACTGCCGCTTTTCAATGGCCCCAACATTTGCCTGCTTCGGGTCTGCTTAGTGAGTACGAGGCCGGGCAGGTGCTAAGCGAACTTGGCGTATCCGTGGCTCGCAGTCGGCTAATGCCGGTGGGCACCTTGACGCACGATCTAGCGTATCCGCTCGTCGCTAAAGTCTGCTCAAGAGATGTGCCGCACAAGACGGAAGTGGGTGCCGTTCGCGTGGGTGTCGCCAACGACGCCGCTTTGCGGCTCGTGTCCAACGAGATGTTGGCCAGCGTTTGTGCGCAGGTGCCTCAAGCACGTGTGGACGGCATTCTGGTTCAACAAATGGAAACTCGCCTGATCGAGATGATTTTGGGCTACCGCCATGACGCGTTGGTGGGCCCCACGGTGCTGCTTGGTGCAGGCGGAATTGCCGCAGAACTCTCACCTGACTACGCCATTCGATTGGCACCTGTAGACATCGATCAGGCTCATCAAATGATTGTCGAGGTGCGCCAGACAAGGCTCATTCGAGGTTTTCGCGGGCTGCCCACAGGCGATTGCGAAGCGCTGGCTCAAGCCATTGTGGCGTTCTCAAAACTGGCCAATACCCACGGTGCGCGTATTGAAGAAGCTGAAATTAACCCCTTATTTGTGCGCGAAGACGGCGTGATCGCGGTCGACGGTCTCGTGCGCCTCGCCTGAACCCTTAACTTTAAAAACAACCAGGAACCCACTTATGGACTTCAACCTGACACCCGAACAACGGGATTTCCAGACAGCAGTTCGGCGCTTCGCTGAAAGTGAATTACGCGCGGGCGCAGTCGAACGAGCACATTCTGACGATTACCCGTGGGACGTAGCGCGCAAGATGGCCGCGCAAGGTCTTTTGGGCATCACCATTTCAGAGGCCGATGGCGGCGTTGGCGGCTCGTTAATGGATGCGGTCATCGCCATTGAAACGATTGCCTCGGTGTGCCCGCGTAGTGCAGACGTGGTGCAGGCCGGCAATTTTGGTGCCATCAGGGTGGTGGCTGAATACGGAAGCGCGCTGCAAAAGCAGAAGTACCTGACACCTCTGCTGGCAGGTGAAGGGTTGATTTCGGTGGGCATGACCGAGCCTGATGCTGGTTCGGCTGTGACAGAGCTGAAAACCAGCGCAACTCGCGACGGCAGCGGCTGGCGCATCAATGGTACGAAAATCTTCACGACGCATGGCCCGCATGCCAGCGTCATTCTGGTTTACGTTCGCTTTGGTCCAGGCACCTCCGGCATTGGTTCCGTGCTTATCGACACCAAGGCTGAAGGCGTGAAATTAGGTAAGCGCTCTGCCTTCATGTCAGGCGAGGAATGGGTAGAGATATTTTTTGATAATGCGTTTGTGCCGGACGACATGGTCGTGCTGGGTGAGGGAGGCTTCAAGAAGCAGATTGCCGGATTTAACGTCGAGCGCATTGGCAATACCTCGCGCTCTTTGGCGCTGGGCCGCTACGCGTATGAAGAGGCGCGCAACTGGGCGATGCAGCGTAAACAGTTCGGGCGTTTGCTGTGTGAATTCCAGGGGCTGCAATGGAAGTTCGCCGATATGCGGATCAAGCTCGACGCGGCACAACTATTACTTTATCGGGCGGCCAGTGCCGCCGATACCGGTTTTCCCTCGGCCACGGACACGGCTATTGCCAAGGCCTACTGCAATCAGATCGGCTTTGACGTGGCCAACGATGCCTTGCAAGTGCTCGGCGGACTGGGTTATAGCCGGGATTCGTTGGTTGAATATTGCGTACGTCGATGCCGAGGCTGGATGATTGCCGGTGGTTCTATCGAAATATTGAAGAACCGCATTGCGGAAGGCATTTTCGAGCGCAGCTTTCCACAACGTCCTCCACAGTGAAGTATTGAAGGCGGGTTCAATAGGTTTGGCGCAACACCCTTGCCACAACGCGGGTCGAACATGAGGATCCAGGGATTCTGAAACATGTAGCGTGGGTGGAGCGCGAGAGAACAGGGAGTAGAGAACCGCCGTCAAGCGCGCGTAACCCGCGATTCTTGCGCGGTTAATTGACGTGCGAGCATCGCGGGTTACGCGCGTTCCTCGGTGCTTTTCTTGTTCAGGTGATTGCGCGCTCCACCCACGCTACACCTCGTGCTGAACATGAGGATCCAGGGATTCTGAAACATGTAGCGTGGGTGGAGCGCGAGAGAA
>JBEBWV010000055.1:0-33671 GCA_040391965.1 Achromobacter deleyi
CAGACCAGACGTCGCATATAGCATCGACCACCAGCCATCACATACAGCATCGGCATACCGGCCATCGCGTACCGGATCGCCAGATCCAGACATCGCATACAGCATCGGCACACCAAACACCGCCTACAGGATCTTCACACCAAACACCACATACAGCATCGGCACACCAACCATCACATACCTCCTCTCCATACAGGGCATCGCGTATAGAGTCTGCATAAAAATCATCGCGTATACGGTCTACTTTCCAAGCCTCTCGTACACGGCCTGCGTCGCCAGCCATTCATTTCAAGGCTGGCGATGCAGGGGAATCTTCACGAATGGCCCGCGAGAAATCTGGCGAATTTCCCACTTTGGCCGCGCGATCACCGATATACGCGCGAGTACGCAATTCTTCCAACGGAACGCTGTGGTTAATCCCGCCAATATCGTAGATATATTCCGGCAAATACCCCGACAGCAGAATTCGATAGTCCATGGGCAAGCCCGGCACAATGGCTGACACCATGCTGTAGACGATGGTCGTGCAATTGGCCCATAGCGTGTGGTAGAAGCGCGGTGTTTTAACCAAGCCGTTCGCCCGTTCCACATACGACAAAAACAGCGCGCGCATGGCTGGTACGGGCATCTCGATCGGGTACAAATACACGCGTTCGCCACGAACGGCCGTGCGCACGTAAACGATGTCGCGCTCGTCCGCCGCGACCACACTCATTTCGAATTGCTTGAAGAAGCCGCCGATTTCCGAGAAGGCCTCATGGCGCTCTTTGCGGATTTCAACTGAGAAAACCACGTGCTCACCGTTAGCGAATCCGAAAGAGACCAAAGTGTGGGCAATGGCCGGACTACCCCAGTACGACAGAATCATGTCAACCGACGTCAATTGATCCAGGTTGTACTGCCGCGTTTCCCAGCGAGGTGTGTAGTCCGTCTCGGAGCGCCACTGGAAATTGCGCACATTTTCCAAGGTCACAATGGGACCGTCCACCGTGCCATGAGTAATTCTCGCCACGTCATCCGCCCACACCCGATTATTGGACGGCGCCAGCATGACCCACCAGATGCACATGCCGGTGAAAAGGATGAGGTAACCCCATAGCACTGGCTGCTGACGAAGGCGCGTATTGCGCCGCCATAAGGCGGCAATCACCAAGAGGCAATAAAGCGCCCAGGAGGTGCCAAAGAACCCTCTTATCAATGTGGGGCCAAGGCTTTGATACCAAAGCGCCAGACCACCCCAAATGGCCGTCAAGAGTACGAGCAGACTCAGGCCAAGACGCGCAAAAAAACATGCCGCAGCCCGTATCGCACTGGGCTTTACCGCTGGCCGATCAGTACTCATCTTTTCCACGACTATCCATACCCGGTTGACGGCTTGGGGCGCACGGGGTTCCACACCACCTGCGACAATCCAGCAATGTAATGTGCATTACATTTTCTACACAAGCGACACCGGCAAACAACCGAATATGAGCAAGCGTCTACTGCCTTCGATAAACGGGGGCCGCGACGCATTCTTTCCATATATTCAATGGAGTACCCATGTTTTTACCTTTACGACCCATCGCTTTGACCCTCATCGGCGTGGCTTCGTTCATCTCTGGCGCGGTAAGGCTCAACAAGCCGGCGCAGGCGGTTGAGCGGTCTGGCTGGTTGTATCAACAGTTTGGCGATCACGGCGTGCCCTACGGAATGATGGCGATGGGCGTCGTTTTTTCTGTTGTTGGCGCCTGGTGGGTCTGGCGCGCGTTTACACGTTAAGCGACGCTCACTACCCGCGGCACTACAAAAAGCCCCTCGAACTCGTGAGGGAGTTGAGGGGCAGTCCCTCCTGCGGCGCCAGCGAAGGAAACTGCGGGGGGCCATCCAGGGTAAGGGTTAACACCCTCCGCTAAAGCGCAAAAAAAGGGGGCAATCTCGCCTTAGTACTGCCAGCGCCGCTTCACAATGGGTGCACCGTTACGCCTGAGAAGCGCCTCGGCGAAGCGCTGTTCACGACAGAATTTGGCGAGCCTGTGGATAACTTCAACGTCCCAATTACGGCGCGAATCCGACGGCGCCCAACATTCGAAGATACGCGTCGGACACGCTCCTGGAGAACGCCGTGGTGTCATCAAGCCCAGACACAATTGCGTCATCGGCCGCTCCATGCACGCCGCAGTAAATTAAAAGTGCCGTGATTCTGGGTTGTGCCAAGGGCCACGCACCTGCTGCACGCCCGCCCTCAAGAATGCCCATCAATTGCTCCAGGACGGCATTCTGCTCGTTATTGCTGCGCTCGTGGTGATGGTGATTGGTATAGACGATGTCGTGAATCAGATAGCTTTTCAGATAAGTGGCGACATTGGCCTCTATCCAGGCCTGAAAACGGCCCACCCAATCTGCGGGCGCACACTGATTCACGGCAGTTTCCAATTTCGCCAGGAAGTGCTGCGTGTAACGCTGACCGAGTGCGGTCAACATTTCATTTTTTGACGCAAAGTAGTGATAGAACGTGCCTTTGGCCACTTGTGCAGCTTCCACGATCTCACTAATGGTAGTGGCCTCTACGCCTTTTTCCAGAAAGAGCTTCTCGGCAGCGCCCATCAGCTCGTCCAAGCGCACTTCAGCGGGCTTTGTCCTGGGGCGCCCAACCGCTTTGGTTCTGGCGTCATTTATCGCCCCTGCGCGTATGTCGGTCATGGCATTGTCCGGCTGGCAAATTCTGGCAGTCTAAGGGAATGACGACGAACATGCGAACAAATTACCCATGAACGCCTGCCGCCCGCTGGACATCTGGCCAGTAACGACCAGAATCCACAAAAGTGGCTTATCGTGCAAACATCACGACCCCACACTTATTCTTGCAGGCCAAGCGTCATGTCTCTATCTCCCGAACTACGCCCTTTTGCGTTTGTGCTCGCCGTACCCGATCTGGCCCGCAACCTGAGCTATTTTCAATCCGCACTGGGGTTTCGTCTTGAATGGGAAGTCGCCACAGATTGGGCACTCGTTTCAAGAGGCAGTGTTCGCGTCATGCTTGGAAATTGCCCCGATGCGTTAGCACCGCAGGCTATTGGCGATCACAGCTATTTTGGCTATCTGCATGTGGATAACGTGGATGCGCTCTACGACGAATTTTTAACCAACGGCGCGTTGATTCTGCAATCCCCAGTTGACCGCCCGCACGGCATGCGAGAAATCACCGTTGCCACGCCAGATGGACATCGCCTGGTCATTGGACAAGCAATCCCCGCGCCTTCTGCGACCACTGAAACATTGCCCTGACGGAACACCCCATGAGCACCACGCAGCAACAACTACGCGCCGTAATCGAAGCGGCTGACCTTGCCATCACCGCCGAAGATTTTGACGCGCTGATGTCGTTTTACGCCGAAGACGCCACCCTGGTAATCATGCCGGGACGCCACGCCACCGGTAAGCCACAAATCCGGCAAGCTTTTGCCGCCATTGCCGACCACTTCAATCACAGCATTGTCGTCAAGCAAGGCGAAATGCAGGTCATCGAAGGCGCCGGCACCGCGCTGGTGCTCATGCAGACCATTCTGGAAACCATGGATCAGACCGGGTTGACCACGTCCACCACCCGACGCGCCACGTATGTGTTCCGCCGGGAGGCGTCTGGGGAGTGGCTATGCGTCATAGACAATTCCTACGGCACTGATCTGCTGGATGCCTAGCCCCGCTCACGCGCGTTTGATGGCCAGACGACCTGACCCGTTGGCCGCGTAGGGGCGGGGGTCTACGACGGGTGTGGTTCCGGCGATCAAATCCGCCACCAACCGACCCGAAATGGGCCCCGAAGCCAAGCCGACATGTCCATGCCCGAACGCGTGAAAGACATCAGGACAACCCGATGCCGGGCCGATGATCGGCAGACCGTCGGCACTGGAGGGTCGATGACCCAACCATCGCGTCAAACGCGATGGCGCAATAGTCGTCCCTAATGCCGGATAGGTCGTGAGAGCGTGCTTGAGCAGAATGTCTGCACGGCGCCAATCAGGCGCGGCGGCCGTTGATGCCAACTCAACCTGACCCGCCACACGCAGCCCCGCCCGCGTAGTGGTATTGGCCATCTTGCCATCACTGGGCATCACTGGAAGCGACAAGGAAAAGCCCGGGTCTGTAATCGACACGTGGTACCCGCGCTCGCTTTCCATGTACACCACGTCACCTGCTGCGCGTGCCAGCGTCTTGGATGCAATGCCGCCCGCAATCACGACCCGGTCGCACGCAACGGGGCCAGCGTCCGTCAGCACGGCGCGTACACGGCCACCGGAGATGTCCAGGCCAGTGGCGGTGCATCGACGTAGCTGCGCGCCTTGTGCGACCGCATGGCGCGCCAGGGCGGCAACATAAGCACCGGGGTCCAGGCAGTGTGCGCCAGCATCCACTCTCGCGCCAAACCCATAGCGTGCGTGTAATTGCGGCACCAAGCCATGCAGTTGTTCGCTGTCGAGCTCCGTCCATTGCACTCCGTTCTCACGGCGCAATTGCCACGACAAGGCCTCGGCCAGAAAAGCCGCTCGGTCAGGGTAGGCATAGAGCAAGCCGCGCTGCTGTATTAGTTCCGGCACGCCAGCCTCTTCAGCCAACGCCTGATGGCGTTGCGGCGCATCTCGCAGCAACGCAGCCAGCGCCTTGGCGGTTCGCTGTACTTTCTCAACCGTATTGCCAGCCAGTACAAAACGCAGCAACCAGGGTGTCAATGCGGGCAGGGCGCCCCAACGAATGGTTAATGGACCGAGAGGATCCAGCAAATACCCCGGCAATTTCTTCCAGAGGCCGGGCATCGACATTGGCACCACGGACGCGGGGCTCAACCACGCGCCATTGCCAAAACTGGTCGCCTGTTCGCCACCCGGCTCGCCAGGCTCAAGCAGCGTCACTTCGCAGCCGTCGCGTTGCAACTCAATGGCGCAAGACACGCCAATAATTCCCGCACCAACAACGGCAACTCGCAAAGTCATGGTGAGCACTTATAAAAGGCCCGTGAAGCGGGCGGATGATTGACTGCGGAATTCTAGTCTGAGCAGGAGGTTCACTGTACCCGTAAAGAAAGATCTAACTCGGCAATATTCTGGCGTCTGCCATTCCCGGAAGCGTGGCGTCGCCCGAGCTGATGTGGAAAAATGCAATGCCAACCCGCCAATCCTGCCTGCCTCCGATACAGGCGGCTACATAACATGGAAGCCCTCATGAAAGACGCGCAATTCCAATACGTACAAGGACAGGCTCGCCCCACCTTTGCGGCATTGCTTGCCCGGTACGAAGCCGAAAGCGCAGCTGCCGTGGTGACGCTTGCCTGCCAATTGGATGTGCCCTATGGCTCGGCGGCACGCCAGACTTTTGACTGGTTTGAAGCGCAGGGTACGCCAGAAGGCGTGCTGATTTATTTCCACGCGGGCTATTGGCAATCGCGCGATAAATCCACGTTTCGTTTCATTGCCCCCGCCTACACGGCAGCGGGCTTTCATGTGGCGTTGGTGAACTATCCGCTGTGTCCTTCCGTGAGCTTGCCAGCCTTGATTGACGCGGTGCAAGCAAGTATTCCGGTTATCCACAAGCGCGCACCAGACGTGCCGATTGTGTTGTCAGGTCATTCCGCCGGAGCACATATTGCGGCGGAGCTTGCGCTGCGCCAAGGGCAAGAAAGCGCCGTGGTGGGCCTACTGGCCATGAGCGGCATCTTCGATCTGCAAGCGCTTTTGCAAACCACCCTTAACGAAAAACTCATGCTCGATGCCTCGACGGCACACGCTTGCTCGCCGTTGCACAGACTACGTGCGGCCCTGCCGCCAGCCGTAGTCGTGGTTGGCGCAGACGAAACGCCTGCGTTTCTGGCGCAAAGTCAGATTTTTCAACAAGCCTGGGCAAAGGCAGGCAACCGCGCCAGCCTGCACATTGAGCCGAACACCGATCACTTCAGCTTGCTCGAACCCTTTTCCACACCAGGTTCAGCGCTCTTTAATCAAGCCTGCGCGCTCTTCCCACGCGCAGGTTGAACGGAAAACAGGTGCCGCGCGCCCCTAGCGAGGCGACAAGCTGGCGACCAGATCGAACACCGTGCTGTGAATGCCTTCGAACATGGCAAAGTTCACCCGGTTCACAGCCACCCACACGCCAATACGCCGATTTGGCGACAGCACCACGTAGTTCATGAAGCCGGACAAGCCGCCGCTCTTCCCAAGGATGAAGGGCGTAGCGCCTTGCGGCATCGAGACCACCCAACCCAAGCCCATGCCTTGCGCTTGAGTGGCCTCTACGCCAACCAAGCGCTTCAAGCCGTCATGAGGTCGATACATGGCATGCACGATGTCTCGGGTTTCCATGCCTGCCGCATCGTTCGCCAGGTGCCACCGCATCCAGCGCACCATGTCGTGCGCGGTGGAGTACACGCTGGCACTTGCATCCATGACAGGTGGAATCTCCCAATCCTGTGCCTCACTGCCATCGATATCCGTACCCGTCATCATCCGCTTGCGTTGCTCCTCTGACAGCCGCGTCACGGTATCCGTCAGGCCTAGAGGACCCGTCACATACTGCTGCAACAGGCTGGCGAATGGTTTGCCACCGGCTTGCGCCAGGGCCTCACCCAGCAAGCCATAGCCGAAGTTCGAATACATGGCCGTGGTGCCGGGTTGATACGCCAATTTATGTGTACCGAACCAATCCCAATAGGTCTTTGCCGAATAACCCGAGAACGGATTCCCTGGCGTCGGATCACTTATTTCACGAGGCAAGCCAGCACCGTGTGTCGCCAGATCCAGCAAGGTGATCGTGCGACCGTCTACGCTGGGTATCGTCACACCTTTGGGCGCGTACTTGGACAACGGGTCAGCCAGCGCCACCGTGTGATTCGCCACCATGGCAGACAACAAATCCGCCGCGAACACCTTCGATACCGAACCCACATGAACAATGGTCTTTTCATCAGGAGCTATGCCATTGCCACGCTTGGTTTCTCCGTAACCCTCAATGAACGTGTCGTCGCCGTTCACCACGGCAATCAACAAACCGGGCGCACCCGAGTTCAACCACATGGACACGCCAGCAAAATTCGCGGCGTCCTCCAGGGCAGGGTTTGCGGCCAGAGCGGCGTTGCTCGCCAAGCCCAACGTACACGTCAAAAAGAGCGCGGCAGGGCGCGTCAACGGAAGTGAGTTCATTTCGATTCCTTATTCTGCTTGGTGAACACCGCGTTGGGAACGTCAGTGAGTTCGGAAATCAGGAGCGCATCGCTACCACCCGGTCTAAGCACAAACGAGACGGCGCCGTTCTCCATGGCAGCCGCGCGGAACGTGTCGCCGGTCCAGTGTTGCAAGGGATGCGCCTGGCCTTTTCCTGGCGTCAAGGTCAACACGCCTTTATCTTGGGCAACCTGAACCGCACCGTAATAGGGATGCACGTAGGTGCCCACGTAACGCTCCGCGGCTTGCGCTGCAGCCGCTTGTGCAGGCGGGTCGCCAATCAAGCGCCCGGGCCGATTCAAAAGACTGGCCACTGCATGAATCCAGAATTTCTGGTATTTCGGCCAAAGATCTTCACCAGAACGATCCGCAAATACAAGATAGGCGAGCTGATTCACCAAAGCGTCGGGCACCCCCAGGGGTGGTCCATTTGTCAGTACCACCACACCAAGTTTTTCATTGGGCAGCATCCACACCATGGTGTTGATGCCTTCTTCAAATGCCCCTGCGTGTGAAATGACTTTACGACCATGATCATTGCGCACCTCAATGCCCAAGCCATATTCCGTATCAGGGAAATGCGGATTGACGATGACCTGCGGAAGCTGCGTCTCACGCACGGCGCTGGTCGCCGCGATTTGACGCCCGGCGTACACCCCACCGTCTATCTCAAATGACATCCAGCGCAACATGTCATTGACGCTTGACGCGACGCCGCCGCCGGGAGCCTGTTTCTCGCGTCCCACGAATTTGGCAGCCGTAGCCTGACCCTCATGCACGCCATGGGCAACGGCCCGATTCGGGGTAGCCAGATACTGTGCGCTGCTTGTCATGGTGGACGTCATGCCAAGTGGTTTGAACAATTTTTCCTGCACCATCTGTTCCCAATTCATACCCACGCTGCGCGCTGCCACTTCGCCTGCCAACGTGAGGTTCCAGTTGGAATAGGCATACGCCGAGCGAAACGGCGTTACGGGCGGCAAATATCTCAAACGCTTGAAAATCTCTTCGCGTGAATAGTGAAATTGCGTCTCCAGTTCATCGCCGTAGAACGCGGGCAGGCCAGTTCGCTGCGCCAGCACATCGCGAAAAGTCATGCCGGCAGTCGTCGCCCCGTCTTGAAATCGAATGCCTCGGGCGTAGTCACTTAACGGGTCGTCCCAGCCTATTGCCCCTTCACCCACCAGCACCGCCACCGACGCACCCGTAATAGGCTTGGAGACCGAGGCCAACGGAAACACCGTGTCGGCGTCGACGAGCTCTTTTCCTCCTACGTCACGCACCCCGAAACCACGCGCCAGCACGACTTTGCCATCAGCCACAATGCCGATCGCAATGCCGGGTACCCCGCTGCGCCGCCGCACATCTTCAACATAGGCATTAAACGCAGGCAGGATTTTGGTCACCGCCTCCGCTTGCACAATATTCTGTTGTGCATGAACCGGCAGTGAGCACGCGGCAAGAGCAAGCAAGGCACTGGTACTGAGCACCCGACGACGCAAAACATTGACTACTTGCATAACAACCCTCGTCTCATGATGGTTGACGTGATGACGCACTGCTGAGTTCATCACGCAAATCGAACCCTCTTGTTGCTGCCGCGACGTCGTCGCACCAGCTTCAAAATGACAACTGATAAATCAAACGAATGACTCCTTGTGTCGCGGAGATACCTTGCTCTTTCTGCCGGATGACGCCCGCCTGCACCAGCAGACCAATTGGCGTGTTGTACGTGCCGCTAAGCGCATACCCGTTGTCCACCGCGTTTGTCACTCCCCACTTCGCCAGATCGTCTTGTTGCGCCCGAATGTTTCGTCGCGCCGCCGTGGCGGTCCAGACCATGTTTCCCAAACTCAACGAGGCAGATATCGTGCCGTAATCCGCCACCAACGGTTTGCCCAAAAATCCATCGGCATGCATCCATTCACCAAATAAATGCAAGCCGGTGCGCGGACCGATCTGTGTGGCGTAATTCACCGTTGCCGCCACTCCTGTCAACGCACGTTCGTCGTGATGACTCTTGGCTAAACGCGCCACATCCAGACCCAACGCGAGACCGGGTGCACCCGGTATGTCTGACAGGCCGTAAGACACCCCATATGACTGCGGCCAATCCGTGTTGCCTGGCCCACCATCAGAGGACTGAAGCCGGACGAGAGGGCGCCGCTTGACCAGGGTGTCGCTCCACACGCTGGTATCCCGTTTGAACAGCAGTGCCGTCACGGTGTGCGTGGGTGATGCTTCTGCGCTCCACGTTTTACGCGCGCCAACGCCTACCGAACCCTGATAGAAATAGTCGTCGGAAAACCCTGAGTACACCCCGTCCACCGTGCGCCAGGCCTCCCCAAATCCAGCGTCATACTTACCGGCGAACAACATACTTCTGCCACGCTCAAGTTCATAACTCGCAAAAAAATTGATGACCTGTCCGTCCAGGCTATCGAAACGACGATTGACGTTATCGGTGCCGAAACTGCGCACCTGCACCATGCTCGACAAACTAAAGCGTGAGCTGAGTTTGGCCACCATCAAGCCCTGCACAATGGGCTCAAGCGTGTTCCAGCCCCGAATCGGCGGTCCGCCGCGATCCGACTGAATGGAATAAATACGCCGGTCTTCCAGCACCATAAGCACTTGCCCCTCCACCGTCGGAAAGGTACCCAAGGCGTCAGCATCCGGGCTGATACTCGCCGGTGCACCCGGGTCCACAAAGATCTCCGCGCGATTCTGCCCCCATGCCTGAATACTGCCGCTGGCAAGCGTGCAACACGTCATCGTCAAGACAAGCGTTCGCAGCGCCGCCGCGTTTGTCCGGCCCCTGCCACGGCGCTCCCATCCACGTCGGGAAGCTTGCTTCATGAGAGGAATATGTTGGCACCAACACCCCATGGGTGTGGCCACCCCAAGCACCTGAAATCGCCAGCCACAAACGCCCCGTTTTGATGAGATTTATCGGCGCATCATCAAATAGTTCTTTTGGTAACTCAAGCGTTTTTTTCGAATCAACATGCGGGTTTGACGAAGCGACATTTCAGCGAATGAAAGGCCCTGCATCGCTGCCATTGCGCACCAATTTCGGCAAGAAAAATTTCAACGAATGAACTGCGGCCAAAAGATTAGGAGCTTGCAATCTTTTAGGGGCACTGAGAGGCTCGCCCGGATTCCTGCACCGCGCACTGCGCTTTACAGGGAATTATCTTTGTGGCAATTCGTTGAGTTCTAAAGAAGAAGATCGAAGGGTGGGTGCCCCCTGTCGCGCGCCCCCTATGGCGGGCTGAACCGTTCGCGTAGCGTGGGTGAAGCGCGAACAATCTGACACAGCAAAACCATCGTTAAACGCGCGTAACCCGCGATGCTTGAACGGCAATTGCGAGGATTCAAGATCGCGGGTTACGCGCGCTCGCCAATGTCTCTTTGGTCAGGCCAATCGCGCGCTCCACCCACGCTACGATCGATCTCCGTGGCGCGACTGAAGTTCTTCCGAACCTAAAGAAACGCGGCAATGGCTCCCCTCGCACAGCGTCAAAAGAATACCTACCGTCGCAATAAAAAATCGCTACCGTAGCCGTAGCTATGATTGCGAAGGCTCCGGCAACAGAATGCGAAGTTCAGCGCTGATGTAGCAAGGAACGAGCCCATCGGTGGCAATACATGAGCAATTACTCAACGACTAGTCGTATGCTTATCCAATCTTCCACACGCGACAGGGTCAGCCATCATGACGAACGCTCATCAACCCACGCCCGTCGAACATGTCAGTGCTGTAGATTTCACGACCACGCACGCGCGTCTTGTCGACGCCATTAAAGCGGCTGGCATGACGATATTTGCCACGATTGATCATGCAGATGCTGCCCGCGACGCGGGGCTTACCATGCCACCCACCACGGTGCTGATTTATGGCAATCCGAAGGGCGGCACACCTCTCATGCTGCAGACGCCGCAGGCGGCGCTGGATCTGCCTTTACGCGTGCTGTTGCGGGAAGACACCGCCAACCGTGTGTTGGTGTCGTTTCATGCCGTGGTGCCTATGCTGACGCAGACGGGCGTGCCTGAAGCGATGGCCGCACGCCTGCAGCCGGCCCAGGCAATATTGATCGAGGCGATCAAAATCACCTGAGCCACCACGGTTAGCGCAACTGCTCAACCGCCTTGGCAATACGAGCCAAGGCCGTGCGCAACTGCGGCTCGGAGGTCGCATAGCTGATACGGAAGTAGGGCGCCAAACCAAACACCGTGCCCGGAACCACCGCGACATCGTGCGCGTGCAACAAGTAGCTGCAAAAGTCGGTGTCCGTTTCCAGTCGCTGGCCGTCTGGCGTGATGCGGCCCAACAAGCCCTCGCAGTTCGCATAGGTGTAGAACGCACCCTCTGGCAAACGGCATGAAATACCATCAATAGCATTCAGCGCATTCACAACCAGATCGCGTCGCACCTTGAACGACTCCCGCCGCTCGGCCAGAATTTCCTGCGGGCCGTTCAGTGCTTCGACGGCAGCTGCCTGGCTGATCGAGCAAGGATTCGACGTGCTCTGGCTTTGCACGACTGCCATGGCGCCGATAAGCGCCTTTGGACCACCGGCATACCCAAGACGCCAGCCCGTCATGGCGTAGGCCTTGGAGAGCCCGTTAATCGTCAGGGTGCGGTTCTTCAGACGCGGTTCAACCTGCGCCATGCTGCGCAATGCGAAATCACCATAGAACAGGTGTTCGTAGATGTCGTCGCTCATCAGCCATACCTGGGGATGGCGCAACAACACCTCAGCAATGGCACGCAATTGTGCTTCATCGTAGGCCGAGCCCGTGGGGTTCGATGGCGAGTTAAGCATCAACCAACGCGTGCGCGGCGTAATGGCACGTTCGAGGTCTGCCGGGTCCAGACGGAAGCCGTTTTCTTCGCGGCACACCACTTCTACAGTGGTGCCGCCGGCAATCGCGATCATGTCGGCGTACGACGTCCAGTAGGGCGCCGCAACAATCACTTCGTCGCCCGCGTCCACAGTGGCTAACAGGGCGTTGTGGATAACTTGCTTGGCCCCGGCGCCAACCGTGATTTCGTCCAAGGCATACGTCAGGCCATTTTCACGCTCGAACTTTGCGGCAATGGCGGCTTTGAGTGCCAACGTGCCATCCAGCAACGTGTACTTGGTGTCGCCTGCGCGAATTGCGCGGATGGCAGCTTCCTTGATGTTGTCTGGCGTATCGAAATCAGGCTCACCTGCGCCCAACACAATCACATCGCGGCCTTCGCGCTTGAGCTGAGCCGCCTGCGCGCCAATTCGCAGAATTTCAGACACCGAAATGCTGGCAATGCGCTGAGCGCGGCGAAAAACTGGGGCGTCCTGGCTGCTGGACGGAGAGGTCGTAGAGATAGACATGGTTTGCTCGCGTGGGGTCGTTGTTGCGCAGAAAATTAGTGCTGCGTACCGAGGCCGGAAATGCGACGGCAATGATTAAGTGCCGCCTCGATCAGATTGTCACTCGCTTCAGGCGTGCGAAACGCCGAATGCGCAGACAAGGTCACGTTATCCAGCTTCGTCAGTGGATGATCCTTAGGCATGGGTTCCGTCACGAAAACGTCCAGCCCCGCATGGCCGATTTTTCCACTAGCCAAACCGTCCAGCATTGCCGCTTCGTCCACGAGTGCGCCACGCGCTGTATTGATAAGAATAGCGCCGTCCCGCATCTGCGCAATCCGCTCGCGTGAAATCAGGCCACGCGTTTCGTCAGTCAACAGGAGGTGCAGCGACACCACATCGCTGCGCGCAAGCAGTTCATCCAGTTCAACAAAAGTAACGCCAGCGTGCGTCTTGGGGCTGCGGTTCCAGGCCAGCACTTCCATGCCAACGCCACGCGCCAGACGCGCCAGTTCCATGGCAATGCCACCAAACCCAATCAGACCCAGCGTCTTGCCCGTCAGTTGCACGCCATCCGAGCGCAGCCAGTTGCCTTCGCGCATGGCGCGATCCATCCGGCAAAAGCCCTTTGCTGAAGCCCACATCAAGGCGAACGCGCATTCGGCGACGGCCGTATCGCCATAGCCTTTGATAATGTGAACCTCGATGCCCAGTTCGGCCAGTTCCTCCGGGTTCATATACGAACGTGCGCCCGTGCCCAGGAACACGACATGCTTGAGACCCTCGCACTGACGTGCAATGTCGGTCGGCAAATGGGTATGGTCGATGATCGCGATATCTGCGCCGCGCAACAGGGCGGGCAATTGATCGGACGTGATATCAGGTTGGCGATTGATGACCAGTTTCAGGTCATCGGCCTGATGCAAACGTTCGGCGACGGCCGACAGGGTGGGGTTGGCATCGACAAAAATGGCTTTCATGGCGGGTTGGCTCAACATTTCTCTGCGGGGGAGCATGTTGAAAATGCCCCCCCTGATTCATTGATGCGCAAGATGCGAAACAGACATCCCACGCGCCGAACACTTCTGGAACTGGTGTATCACGAGCTGTATACAGGTCATGATTGTGCCTCTGTATTCAGTGAAATGGTATGCTTTTCGCCATCGGGTCTTGTCGTTTCATGCCCCCTTTTTTGTAACGGCGCCTGCACGCGCCCCGTCCACACCACCCTGGAGACTGCGTGACTACCGTCAGCGACAGCACCGTCGAACGCGTCTACAACCAATTACGCGACATGGCTATCCGCTATGACTTCAAGCCCGGCGAGCGCATTAACGAGGTCGCGCTGGCCAAACGACTCGAAGTCAGCCGCACCCCTCTGCGCGAGGCATTGAATCGCTTAAGTATTGAGGAATTGCTCAGATTTGAGGCGGGGCGAGGATTTTTCTGCCGCGATCTCGATGTACAGCAGATCTATTCTCTGTATGAGTTGCGCAAAGCCATTGAAACAGCGGCCATCCGACTATCAGTTCAGCGTGCCAATGACCACGACATTGACCAGGCCCTGGACTTTCTGAATGCCACGGGCCCCGAACCCGGCGAGCGCAGCATTGCTGAATTGGTAGAACTGGACGAGGCCTTTCACGAACGCGTGCTGGCCATGTCTGGCAATCTGGAAATGTTGCGCGTGCTGCGCAACGTGAATGCCCGTATTCGTTTCGTGCGCTGGATAGATATGAAGCGTACCGACCGCCCCAAGACACAGTCTGAGCACCGTCAGGTACTGCAGGCCTTAAAGGCGCGCGACGAGCAGACCTGTGTGGCCTTGCTGGAGAAGCATATAGACAGACGGGTCGATCAAATAACCTCCGCGATCCGCGAAGGTTATGCCCAGATTTACATGCCGGAGACCGAAACTACGCCAGCGTAACGGTCGTTGGCAGACACCCGCGTTGGCCTCAAGATCCTGAGAGCAAGGCTTTGATGTCATGAACCAGGGCGTCAACACCGATGGTGTTGTTGGCCAACACCCGGGCTTCGCCCTTACCGTCCATCAAATAGAACGCGGCAGTGTGATCCATGGTGTAGTTCGTGCCGTCTTTGCTGGGTGCTTTCGCATAGTAGGCTTTGAATGAGGCCGCCGTTTTCTTGATCTGGTCTGCCGTGCCGGTCAGGCCCAGAAAACGCGGATCAAATGCGGTGACATATTGCTTGAGAATCTCGGGCGTGTCGCGCTCGGGATCAACCGATACCAACAGCACCTGCACCCGGTCAGCATCAGGCCCGAGCTTCTTCATCACTTCCGACAATTCCGCCAAAGACGTGGGGCACACGTCTGGGCATTGCGTAAAGCCAAAGAAAACGACCACCGCTTTGCCTGAAAAATCTTTCAGGGTGCGCGGCTGACCGTTGAAATCGGTCAGTTCCATGGCCTTGCCCAATTGGGTGCCAGTGATATCGCTACCCTTGAATGCGGGTGCCTTCTCGCCGCAAGCAGCTAGCGCCAGGGCCATTGCCGCGGCCGCGCCGAAACGCAGCGCCGCACGTCGGCCGATGGAAAAAACGGACATGAAAACCTCCGACGATCAGCGCAGCAGGCTGACCCAATGATCCACCAGCAGCGCAGCAAACAGCAGGGCCAGGTAGAGAATGGAAAAACGGAACATGCGACGCGCCAGATCATCGCTATAAACGCGATACAGCCGCCATGCGTAGGACACGAACATCCAGCCCAATATCAATGCCGAGACCAGATACAACTCACCGCTCATGCGGATGGCGTAGGGCAGCAAGGTGGTGGCGACCAGCGCGAAGCTATAGAGCAAGATATGCAGGCGAGTGAATTTCTCGCCATGCGTAATAGGCAACATCGGCAACCCTGACTTGAGATAGTCATTGCTGCGATACAAGGCCAGGGCCCAGAAATGCGGTGGCGTCCAGATGAAAATAATGAGCACCAGCACCCAGGCTTGCGCTGGTACGGCGTCTGCCACAGCGGCCCAGCCCAAGGCGGGTGGCATGGCACCGGACAGGCCACCAATCACAATGTTCTGGGGAGTGCGTGGCTTGAGAATCACGGTGTAGATAACCGCGTAACCCACGAACGTGGCAAACGTGAGCCACATGGTCAGCGGGTTCACCAAGGTGTAGAGCACCACCATGCCTGTGCCACCCAACAGGCCAGACAGGGTCAACACCTGCGCGGAAGAAATGGTGCCACGCGCCGTTGCGCGACGTGCCGTGCGCAGCATTCGTGCGTCAACTTCTTGCTCAATCAGGCAATTGATCGCAAATGCAGCTGCCGCCAGCAGCCAGATTCCTACAGTGCCAAACACCACCCGCCGCATATCGGGCAGGCCCGGTGCGGCGAGAAACATGCCAATTACCGCACAGAACACAGCAAGCTGTGTCACACGCGGTTTGGTCAGTACAAGATATTGGCGAAAGAGTCCGGATTGGGATGCGGCAAGGCTGGTCATAACGGGTATTTTAAACGTGCTCGGCGAGAGTGATCTGTCACCGGTAAATGTTGGTCATGGGCTGGCGTCTTCATGGGCTCAAGCGATGCGAATAGGTTCACGGCCGGCCGTGGCCAACCTTACCAGCAGTACCACCGCCGCCAAGGTCAGACCCGCCGCACCACCGTTATGCAACACGGCAATCAACAAAGGCCATTGGAAGAAAATGGTGGTCAGACCGGTGAGGAGTTGCGCAGCCAATAGCGCCAGCATCAGTGTGGCGGGCCCTTTCAGACCCTGCTGCGCACGCATGCGCCAAGCCAGAATACCAAGGTAGACGAACACGACGAACGCAAAGTTCCTGTGTACCCAGTGGATCGCAGTGAGCGCATTCTGGGAAATCATCTCGCCTGAGGGCAACTCACCCAGACCACGAATAACCGAATACCCGCCATGGAAATCCATGTCTGGCACCCACTGTCCGTGGCACATAGGGAAGTCCATGCAAGCCAGGGCGGCGTAATTGGTGCTGACCCAACCGCCCAGCGTGACCTGGACCATGAGTAACAAGAGCCCCCCCACCATCCAGGGCATGAACCTTGCCGCCGAGGCGGGAACGGGCAGATGCGGACGCTCTCTGGCCGCCAGCCAGGTCATCAGCATCAACACCCCCAAACCAAATACTAAGTGAGCGGTTACTACCGCTGGCATCAGCCTGTGCGTTACTGTCCAGGCACCAAATGCCCCTTGAACGCAGACGGCGACCAAGGTCGTGACGGCCAGCACCGGCGAGCGACCCAGCTCGCGCCGGTAGCGCCACGCCATATACAGAATGCCGATAATCAGCATGCCCAGAATAGAGCCCGCATAGCGGTGAATCATTTCGATCCACGCCTTGGACAGGGTCACCGGGCCAAACGGCATCGACTGCGACGCTTCGTGAATGTCGCCCATCGCGCCAAAAGGAGTCGCGCTGCCGTAGCAACCCGGCCAATCGGGGCAGCCCAGACCAGAGTCCGTCAGGCGCACAAACGCCCCGAACATGATCAGGTCCAGCGTGAGAAACCAGGTAAAGAAAACCAGCTTGCGATAACGACTTTTAATACGGTCCATGAAATTAACCAATGCGGGAGCTATAGATGAGCTTGCTGATGTCCTTGCGTACCTTGACGCCGTCGGAGTCGGCCGGGAATTGCATCATCAAATTGCCGTGCGGATCAATGATCCAGATCGGATCTTGCAACGCTGCTTGACCCGCTACGGCGGCCGCGCTATCGCGGGCCAGCAGGAATTTAGCCAGTTGATCCGGGTTCGCACGAAGCATTACCGTACCCTTGTAGGCTTCCAATACGGCGTCAGGTACGACGGCATCATCCGTAATGAACCAGATACGAGCCAGGCGATCCACATTCTTGCCTTGGCTGGCGTGCGAGTTGCGCGTGATGTAGAGCTTGCGTGCGCAGCTTTCCGGGCACGCCGCGCCGTCAGCGGCCACTAACAACCATTTGCCCTTCAGGCTTTGGATATCAAACGGTTTGCCATCCAGCGTCGTGAGCGTCAGCGCCTGCGCTTGCGGCAAAGCGCGTTGCGGGCTGACCAGCGTGCCGTAATTGCTGGAATCTTCAGGCCACCACTGCGGGTTCATGTACACGACGAATGCGGCCACGATAGGTGCCAGCGAACACAGAAACACCAGGATCATCGGCACCAGCGAACGTTTTTTCGCAGGGGTACCGGTAGCGCTTGAAGTGGGGGTTGCGTGAGCCAATTGAATATCCTGAAAACCGTATTGAACAAAGTGCGGTGTTTGATGCCTGCGGGAGTCGAAGTGGGGCGCATTGGCACCCCTGCGTTATGCGCGTTAACGACACTGACTCATCAATGTCACACCGCTTTGCGCCGCATACGCTTCATGGCACGCCACGCGACCACAAGCCATGCAATGCCGCAAATGCCCGCAAACGCGAACCACTGCATCGCGTAGCCCAGGTTCTGATTGAAATCGACTGACGGTTGCGGCCAATCTCTCACCAGACCGTCGTTCGGATTGCTCGCTTGCGTCTGCGTCAAAACGGCAGGCAACAACACCAGGCCTGCCGCGCGGGCATAAGCATCAAGCTCCAGGTTCTGCGCGTGTGGCACTTTGCCATCGGCCAACGGCAAGGACGAGGGCAATTGACCGCTTTGTCCCTGGCCCATTGACCAAATTTCAAACAAACGGGGCACATGGGTCGCCAATTCGCCTGTCACCGTTTGCACCCCGGTTTCCGCCGAAGGAATCACCAATTCGCCCTGGCCGGGCATCACGCGCGGCAACCAGCCACGCAACACCAGCACCGCCCGGTTCGTCGACGCATCCAACAACAGCGGGGTAGCCACCCAATACCCAGGAAAACCGTCGTGGTTGCGATTCTCCAGCAACACACTCAAGTCGGGCAACCAGGTGCCACTAGCCTGCGCGGGACGCCAGGCGGTAAGCTCATTAACGGGCGTGTTTGGTGTCAGAACCAGCGCAGGCTGGGCGCGGCCGGCCTGCGTGGCGGCCAGCACAGCGCGGCGTTCGTCCGCACGGCGTAACTGCCACTGCCCAAATGAGGTCAGCATCACGACTGCGAGGCCAAGCAACAATAATGCGGCTACCGTGAGCTTGGTTGAGTGCGGTCGTGCCATGTCTGCAATAATTCCGTTTTACCCGGAGGCCAAAAAATGCGCGTTTTCGTCGTCCTGGCCTTCATCGGCATCTTGGCCAGTTTGGCAGCGGCCCTGGTTTACCTGATGAGGGATAAAGGTTCTACAAACCGAACCGTCAATGCCTTAACTATGCGTATCGGGCTGTCCGTAGCCCTGTTCCTGTTTGTTCTTTTCGCCCACCACATGGGCTGGATCGAAAGCACAGGCTTTAGATAGGAATCGGACCTGCCGGTTCCGTCATCAAGTCGGGATATTACCCACCCGGACCGATGTGTAAACGAATGCCCCCATGCGGGGGCATTCGTTTTTCGCGATGTCTTCTCAGCGCTTAGAACCAGTAGACGAACAGGTACAGGCCAAGCCACACCACGTCAACAAAGTGCCAATACCATGCAGCGCCTTCAAATCCGAAGTGATGATTCGGTGTGAAGTCGCCCTTGATCAAGCGGACCAGGATCACCGTCAACATGGTGGCGCCCATGATGACGTGGAAACCGTGGAAACCGGTAAGCATGTAGAACAGCGAACCAAACGCCCCCGAGTTGAACTTCAAATTCAGCTCGGTATAGGCGTGGTGGTATTCCAGGGCCTGACAGGCTACGAACACAAAGCCCAGAATCACGGTGGCGGCCAGCCAGAAAATCGCCTTATTACGGTGATTTTCACGCAAGGCATGGTGAGCGATCGTCAGCGTTACACCCGAGCTCAACAGCAACGCGGTGTTGATGGTGGGCAACCAGAACGGACCTACCGACTGGAAGTGCTCTACAACGCCGGCCGGACCGAAGTTGGGCCATACCGCCTGGAAATCAGGCCACAGCATCAGTTTGTGATCCAGATCACCCAGCCAAGGCGTGGTGATCGTGCGCACGTACCAGAGCGCACCGAAGAACGCCGCGAAGAACATGACCTCGGAGAAAATGAACCAGGCCATCGACCAGCGGTAAGAGTCGTCGATACGCTTGCTGTTCAGGCCATCGCGCCCTTCTTGAATGGCGTCGCCAAACCAGAAGTACAACACCACGACCACGCCAATAAAGCCTGCCAGGACGGACCATTTGGCCCAACTGACGCCGTTTACCCAACCGGCCGCGCCCAAGCCCATGAATAGCAACGCCACCGCCATACGCACGGGGTGACCCGAGTCGGCGGGCACATAGTAGTACGGTGCCTCTTTACCTTGAACCGAGTGACTTGCAGCACTCATGGTTATCTCCCTGGTACAGATTTGTAGAATATGTGGCTCAAGTCAGGCTGGAAACGGCCCAACGCACGATCGTGACCAGCACGACCACAAAAACTGCTGCTGCCAGCAAACCCGCCACGATCACGTGAACCGGATTGAGCTTGGCAACGTCTTCTCGGTAACCCGAACCCTTGCGTACGCCGAAAAACCCCCACGCGACAGCCTTCAACGTTTGCAGGAAACTCAGCTTGCGTTGCGAGACATCGCGCAGATCATCAGCCATGTTCGTCTCTAGTTGACGGCAACGCCCGTCAGGATCGACGAGCCCCGAAGCACCGTCCAAGCAAATACGGCCAGGACAAACACGAGTAAAACTAGTCCTGCAATCTTGTTACGACGGCGCTGCTCGGGTGTCATTGCTATTACCTGAAGACTTTAAAGACGATTACTTAACTTCGGGCGGCGTGACAAAGGTGTGGTACGGCGCGGGCGAAGGCACCGTCCATTCCAATCCTTCTGCACCTTCCCAAGGTTTGGCCGAGGCAACTTCGCCCTTGCCCATGTAGCAACGCAACACGGCCCACAGGAAAATCAGCTGCGACAAACCGAACCAGAACGCACCAATGGTGGCGATCTGGTGGAACGTCGTGAACTGAGCTGCGTAGTCCGCATAACGGCGCGGCATGCCTGCCAACCCGAGAAAGTGCATCGGGAAGAAGGTCACGTTAAAGGAAATCAAGGAAGACCAGAAGTGCAGCTTGCCCAGCTTTTCGCTGTACATGCGGCCCGTCCATTTGGGCAACCAGTAATAGGTGCCGGCAAACAATGCGAACAACGAGCCAGCCACTAGCACGTAGTGGAAGTGAGCCACCACGTAATACGTGTCGTGTACCTGAATGTCGATCGGGGCCACAGACAGAATCAGGCCGGTAAAACCACCCAACGTGAACACGAAAATGAAGCCGATCGAGAACAGCATCGGGGTTTCAAATGTCATTGAGCCGCGCCACATTGTGGCTACCCAGTTGAACACCTTTACGCCGGTCGGGATGGAGATGAGCATCGTGGCGTACATGAAGTACAGCTGGCCGGTAACCGGCATGCCCGTCGTGAACATGTGGTGAGCCCACACGATGAACGACAGGACAGCGATCGACGCAGTGGCATACACCATCGAGGCGTAGCCAAACAACTTCTTGCGGGCGAACGTGGGCACGATGGCCGACACGATACCGAACGCCGGCAAGATCATGATGTACACCTCAGGGTGCCCGAAGAACCAGAATACGTGCTGGTACAGGACGGGATCACCACCAGCGGCGGCGTTAAAGAAGCCGGTACCAAAGTGGCGGTCGGTCAGCACCATGGTGATGGCAGCAGCCAGCACAGGCATCACAGCGATCAGCAGGAACGCCGTAATCAGCCAGGTCCAGCAGAACAACGGCATCTTCATCAGGGTCATGCCAGGCGCGCGCATGTTCAAGATGGTGACGATGATGTTGATCGCGCCCATGATGGACGAAGCGCCCATAAGGTGCATCGCGAAGATGCCCAGATCCATGCCTGGGCCCATTTGCAGCGACAAGGGCGCATACAAGGTCCAGCCAGCAGCAGTCGCGCCGCCAGGTACAAAGAACGATGCCGTCAGCATGATGCCGGCAACCGGCAGCAACCAGAAGCTGAAGTTGTTCATGCGGGCAAACGCCATGTCTGACGCACCGATCTGCATCGGGATCATCCAGTTGGCGAACCCGACAAAGGCCGGCATGATCGCGCCAAACACCATGATCAAACCGTGCATGGTGGTGAACTGGTTGAACAACTCAGGGCGGAAGAACTGCAAGCCCGGTTCAAACAATTCTGTGCGCAACAACAATGCCAACGTGCCGCCTTCCAGCAGCATGACAAACGAGAAGATGAGATACATCGTCCCGATATCTTTATGGTTCGTAGCAAAAAGCCAACGACGCCAGCCGTGTGGCTTGTCGTGGTGATGGTCATCTTCGTGACCGTGGCCGTGGCCCGGCGACACGTGGTCTACAGTGACGCTGCTCATGATGGACTCCTTCCTGCTGATTGCCGGCCTCTGTCCAAGAGGCCGGCAGGGTATTCCTATACGGAAGCGGTTTTAACTTTCAGGATCGGGCGGGCCTAGCGGCCGGCCGTCACATCCTTGGGTTGAACCGTTGGATCCTGGCCCTTGCCGGCGTTGCTCCACGCATGACGCGTGTAGCTGATTACCGCAGCAATTTCGACATCGTTGAGCTGGCCGCCAAACGGTGCCATCGCGGTACCGGGCTTGCCTTTCAGGACGGTCGTAATTTGAGCAGCCATGGGGCCGAGCACGACGTGGTCGCCATCAAGCGGAGGGAAACTACCAGGAATACCCTTACCTGTGGCCTGATGACAGGCTACGCAATTGGCGGCAAAAACTTTCTCGCCACGGGCAACCAGTTCAGCTTCGGTCCATTCTTTGCTGGGATCATCCGCATTCGCAGCCATCAGTTTTTTCTGATCTTCGACCCACTTATCGTAGTCAGGCTGAGACAACACCGTCACCACGATAGGCATGAAGGCGTGATCCTTCCCACAGAGCTCCGCGCATTGACCACGATACGTGCCAACTTTTTCAGCACGGAACCAGGTGTCGCGCAGGAAGCCGGGAATCGCGTCTTGTTTGACGCCGAAGTCGGGGACCATCCAGGAATGGATAACGTCCGCAGCGGTCAATACGATGCGGACTTTCTTATCGATTGGGACAACGAGGTTGTTGTCCACTTCCATCAGGTAGAACTCGCCCTTGGGTTCGCGGTTTTCGATTTGCGCGCGAGGCGTAGACAGCGTGGACAGGAATTTCACGCCGGCAGCACTGCCGTCGAGGTATTCGTAGCCCCACTTCCATTGATAGCCGGTCACCTTGATGGTGAGGTCAGCATTGGAAGTATCTTTCATGGCGACGACGGTCTTGGTGGCCGGCAACGCCATGGCGATCACGATGATGAACGGTATGACCGTCCAGGCAACTTCTACACCCAGGTGTTCGTGAAACGTGGCGGCTTTATGCCCCCGTGATTTCCGGTGTGCCCAAATCGAGTAGAACATCACCCCGAACACACCCACGAAGATCACGATACAGATCGTGAGCAACATCCAGTGCAGCCACATCGTCTCATGCGCAATCTGCGTCACACCTTCGTGCAGATTAAGCTGATTGACTCGCGGACCGCCGGGCATATCTCGAACCTGCGCGCCGGCGACGCTGCCAATCAGCATTCCACAAGCGCCCAGTACCCCTCTCCACTTCTTCATGCTTACCTCGAAACACGGCGCGGATTGCCCAGGTCGCATAGTGGCATAGAAGTCACCGAGACAGGGAAGCGCGCAATTATTAGACGGCAGGCTCGATGCAGGGGATAAATATAGAGCGGCCCTGTCGTACCCACTCGAATTCACAAAGAAACCGCAGGATTATAGCGGACGCGCAACCTAATGTAATTTAGTAGTCTTGAATTCATGCCACGATGCCCCCATCTGTGCGCGCGCTACAAGCCTGGCATCTCCCGCCTGCACTAAAATCCCAGCTATGCCCGACATCCAAGATTTCATAAAACACGCGTCATTGCCGGAGCTGTACGCCGCATTGAACGCCCGCGCACAGGAACTTCCTCCTGATGGCGCACGCAAGCTCTATGTAGCGGGCCACTGTTGCGGCTGGGCCACGCATGCTGCGTGCGATGCGCTCCGCAGCGACCCGCAAGTGCTCATCGACGCCAACACCATGCACATTGCGCCCGCGCTGACACCGGGCGAAGCGTTGAATGCCGTACTGAGCAATGTCGCCAATCAATTGCGCGAGGCTCATTGCCTGCGTGGCTGGCGCGATGAACTGCTCGATGTCACTGATGGTGAGCTCGTGTTGGGCGTCATTGAACGGGCGGCAGTGCGTGCGCTCGGCTTGTCGACAAAGGCCGTGCACCTGAATGCGTGGACACCTGACGGAAAAATATGGGTGGCGCGACGCTCATTGAGCAAGTCCACCGACCCTGGTATGTGGGACACCCTGGTAGGTGGTTTGGTCGCTCAAGGCGAAGAGCTTGAATTGGCTCTCGTGCGCGAATGCGGCGAAGAAGCGGGCCTCGACGCGCCCGACCTCGCCCAGCGCTCACCGCTACGCACAGTGATGCGTATTCATCGCCGCTTGCCTGAGGGGTATCAAGTGGAAGACGTGCTCACCAGCACCTGCGTGCTGGCTGACAATGTCCGACCAGCCAATCGGGATGGCGAAGTCATGGACATCGACACGATTGATGTGGACACCGCCATTCGCCGCATCAAAGAGGGCGAGTTCACACTCGAAGCTGCGATCGTCATGGTTGAAGATATTCTGCAGCGCCAGGCCAGCGGCGAAATCTGAGCGGGCACACGCCAGTCCGCGAGGCGAGGGCGCACGCGCCCCCCCCTTATTGTTCTAACTACGTTTGAGGCTGGGGTGTCGGCGTGACCGGTGCGCCGCCGGACTGATCATCATCCGATTTGTCGGACACCAGGGTCTCGGCGGCCGCCGCCGCGGCCGCGGCGCTGGGCGCCGGTGTGCTCGACACCGCCGCCTGCGCCGCTGCCTTCGAGTTTGTTTCGGAGAATTGCTTCCACACCTCAATGGCACGCAAACGCTGTTTGGCCACCACTTGAATTCGCTCACGCAAGTGCTCATCGCGCGCCAATAGTGCGTGAAAATCTCGCGACGTCAGCATGAGCAGCTTGCTATAGCCCAGTGAGCTGACCTCCGGATTGATCTGTTGCTCCCCCAGTAAGGCCAGCTCGCCAAAAAACTCGCCACTACCCAATTCGATCATCGTGTTGTCTGGCAGGTGAACCGCAATAGCGCCTGAAGCCACGAAACACATTTCTTCGCCATGCCGCCCCTTCGTGAGCACAGGCTGATCCGGTAGCGCCAAGCGCGGCTTGAGCAGCGTACTAATGGCGCGCAACGAGTCAGGCGCCAGCCCTTCGAAGAGCGGCACGCGTTTAATCAGATCCGCCGCACTCAATTCAATATCCAGTGGCGGGTGCGTGTCGATATGCTCCCAACGGCTTTTCAACTGGCTCATCAAATCGGCATAAACCTCGCCACTGATCAGAAACTGCTCAAGCATGTCGCGGTAACGCATGCGTTCCAGCTCCCTCGCCACTCGCCCAAGATAGCTTTCCTGCAACCAGAGCGCGTAAGAGGGGTACTGCAAGTTGAGCGCCTGCAAGGCGCTCTCGATAAGATCCAGCCTGCGCTGATGCGCCACGATGATGCGCTGAGTTGCGTCCTGGCCCAGCAAAGGGGTGATCTGCTCGCGCGCGAAGGTAATGAGCCGCTGCGCGACCGAGCGCTTACTCATGAGATTGGCGAACCTCTGACCCAGTTCGTGGGCCAACCAACTTTGAAACCCGAACATATAGTGCATGCGCAAGGCCAGGCGAAACGCCGTGGAATAGCGCACGTCAGCCACAATGGCAGACTCGAAACCTGCCAGCCCACCGATGCGGATCGCATCTTCAAGCCGTTCAGAGCGCGCCAGCAGGTTCTCCGCCATGCGCCAATCAACAATCTGCGCCTTGAGAATATCGAAGAACATTTCCTCTTCGCGCTGCGCCACGATGGCCAGGCCCACAGCCACGCGCTGCTCGTCGGTCATCTGACTGACGTGACCATCGTGAACGCTCGCCAAACTGGCGTCAAAGACCGCGTGAATTCGATCCCGGGCCTCGTTGCCGATATGCTCGCGCTTGGCCACCTCGTCCGTTTTGCCCTGCAGATCTTCGAGCGCCACCGTCAGCACCTGATTGCGGATCGTGCGTTCCACTGACGACAACTGGTTCAAACCCAGCATGCGAATCAGCGGACGCAGGCTGATGCCATTGATGAACAAGGTCAAGAGTACAAAGCCCGTTGTGGCCACCGCAATGAACTGACGGGCCTCGGGTGCGACAGCCGTCTGCTCCGTGACCGCCAGCGCCAGGGCAAGCGACACCGCCCCGCGTAGCCCCCCCCAGGCCATCACAATTTTGTAGGGGTTACTGACCTTGGTGCCCAAGCGGGTCAACCCCAGCAGGGGCAACAAGCCGAACACCACCACCGAACGCGCCACCAGCGTAGTCACGAACACCAACAACACCAGCAGCAACTCCTGCCAGTCGGCCGCCGCCATCAGACGCGGGATCAGCATGGCAGCAAACAGGAAGATAAGAGAGTTGGCCCAAAATCCGAATTGTTCCCAGGCGCTGGAAAGGTGCTCGAACGTGGTGGGCGACATCCGGGTGCGGCCGGTCGAACCAACCACCAGTCCGGCAATGACTGTGGCCACCACACCTGACACGCCCAGATAGTGCTCGGAAATGAAGAAGGATAAGTAGGCAAGCGTCAGCGTGAGCGTAATCTCGGCCGTCGGAAAGCCTCGCAACCATGCAAAGAGAAAGCACGCAATCCGCCCCATGACGAAGCCGGCCACACCGCCGCCGATGAAGTGGACGACAAAATCATTGAAGACACCGCTGGCACTTAGCTCGCCATGCCCGCTCAAAACGGCCAAGAGCACCGAGTACAAGGCAATCGACGCGGCATCGTTAAATAGGCTTTCACCTTCAACCAAGGTGGTCAGGCGCTTGGGCGCCCCCACTTCGCGGAAGATCCCCACCACGGCAACAGGGTCCGTCGTGGCGACAATGGCTCCCAGCAACAGGCATACCACCAAGCCATACGACGACACTGCATCCAGGGTCAGGCCCACCACCACCGTGCAAACCACCACAGCGACAATCGCCATCATCATGATGGGGCCGATATCATCCATCAAGCGCCGAACGTTCATCGACAGTGCCGTTTCAAACAACAGCACCGGCAAGAAAACCATCAGGAAGGTTTCAGACGAGATCTCGAACTTCTCGAGTGAATCGAGAAAATCACTGACGACGGGTGGCGCCCAGCCATGCACATGAATGATGATGCCCAGCAAGCAACCCACAATGGCGAGCAGCACTGAATAGGGCAGCTTGATGCGACCCGCCAGTGGCGGCATGAAGCAAACCAGTGTGAGTAGTCCGGCCAGGCCGAAAACGAGAAAACCGACATCCATGAGTAGAAGCTTGCCCCGCGTGAAACCGAATAAGAAGTTCCGCAAGAATAGCGGGTTTTGCCACTGACTCGGCACGCTGCCCAGGTGAAGATGCAAGTTTCGTTACTGGCAGGATGCAAGAAGACACGCGGGTTGCGAACTTTTTAGGTAAGGTAGCGCTGTTCGCATTCCGCAGGAGCGGCACTTGTCCGCAGTACACGCGTTGCCTAAGTTCGATGACCCACCAGCGCTGCTGGTTCAACTGACAGATTGCCATCTTTTTGGTCAACCTGAAACCGTCATGCTCGGGGTCAACACCGACGCCAGCCTACGGGCGGTCGTGCGTCAAATAGAGATAGACGGGCGTCAGCCGGATCTGCTGCTGGCAACGGGAGACCTGTCACAAGATGGTGAGCCCGGCGGCTATGAACGGTTCCGCCAGGCAGTAGCCGGTCTGAGTGATTGTGTGCGATGCCTGCCGGGCAACCACGATCAACCCGAGACGCTGCGTGCCGTCCTTGGCGAGTGGTGCAATCCCATCACAGACATCGGGGCATGGCGCGTCGTGACGCTCGACACCACCGTAGCCGGATCAAACGGCGGACACCTCGCGCAATCGCAATTTGACCTGCTGGCCCATGCGGTGGCGCAAGCACCTGACCGACACGTGCTGGTCGCGCTGCATCACAACCCAATCCAGGTCGATAGCAATTGGCACGACACCATGATGATCAACAACGCCCAAGCGCTTTTTCAGCGCTTGTCGCGCTGGCCACAGGTTCGAATGCTGCTATGGGGTCATGTGCACCAGGAGTTTGACCGCCGACGCCACAACTTGCGCATGTTGGCAACGCCATCCACCTGCTTTCAGTTCGTGATTCGCGACGGCAAGCATTGCGTAGATGCCTCGGCCCCCGGCTACCGCTGGATCAAACTCTATAGCGATGGCTCCATGGCCACGGGTGTGCAGCGAGTACAGGACACGTCATGGCAGGTGCCCACTGCGGCTGCGGCATAGAAGACAGTAGCGTGGGTGGAGCGCGACACGCTCTATGCATGCACTTGAATCTTGGTCGCGCGTAACCCGCGATGCTTGGCTCATGCCTGTTGCCGCTCAAGATCGCGGGTTACGCGCGTTGATCCGTGCCTCTCTTCTTCAGGGCTTGACGCGCTCCACCCACGCTACGTTCAGTGCCCTGCAGAGGGAATATTGCGCGAGCCATAAAATCTGCCGACCCCCGGCAATCACCATAGCCATTACGTTTCGAGCGCGCATAAAAAACGGGGCACCTGTTGCAGGTGCCCCGTAAACATCCGTCTCATAGGGGAGGGGAAAGAGGAGAAGCCGAGACGGATGATAAGACTGCTACCGTGACAGAAGCCAAGTTCGCGGTCTACATGAAGTTAGTCGGGTGTTCGGCCATTAAGTTTCTGTAAACCTGCAGAAATTTCGCCGAAGTTGTATCTAAATATTGAATTTCGACGACCTGCCAGAGCGCAAATGCATCAAGCCTGGCTCGATGTTCAAGACCACGACAAAAAAATCGGGCTTGGTTCATCGCGTCAGCGATGAACCAAGCCCGAAGCATTGATGCCGATGGCGAAACTTAAGCCGCCAGGGCACCTCGCATTTTCTTCAGCGCTGCGGCTTCGATCTGGCGGATACGCTCGGCAGAAACGCCGAACTCTTGCGCCAACTCGTGCAAGGTGGAACCACCATCATCTTGCAACCAACGCGCTTCAACGATGCGACGCGAGCGTGCATCGAGAGCTTCCAGCGCGGTATTCAAACCCGTGCTTTGCAACTCATCATTGGCTGCGCGTTCAAGCACACGCGTGGGTTCTTGGCGACCATCATCAGACAGATACGCAATAGGCGCGTAGTTGTCATCGTCGTCATCCTGATTTTCCAACGACATGTCGCGGCCAGAAAGGCGCACTTCCATTTCGCTGACGTCTTCATTACGCACATTCAATTCGCTGGCAATGCTGTCGACCTGGCTCGGGTTGAGCGTCTGGCCGTCAGGTCGCATGCGACGCAGATTAAAGAACAGCTTGCGCTGCGCTTTGGTCGTAGCCACTTTCACCAGGCGCCAGTTGCGGATGATGAACTCGTGGATCTCAGCTTTGATCCAATGCACAGCGAAAGACACCAGACGCACACCGCGCTCCGGGTCAAATCGTTTGACGGCCTTCATCAGGCCAACGTTGCCTTCTTGAATCAGATCAGCATGCGGCAAACCATAGCCAAGATACTGACGTGCCACCGACACCACCAGGCGTAGGTGCGACAACACCAACTCACGTGCAGCGCCCAGGTCTTCCTGGTCACGCAAGCGACGGGCAAGCTCGGTCTCGCGCTCCGCAGTCAAAACCGGCAAGCGGTTCACGGCGGAGATATAAGCGTCGATTGTGCCGAGGGCGCCCGGATTGGCAATAGCCAACGCCAGTGCGTTGCCGGACATGGCCAACGAAGTGCTGGGTTGTTTCATAGTTGCGGTCTCCGGAAATCGAGGGGGTAAAGACATGGATTCGATGTTAGCACTCTAGTATTGAGACTGCTAATTCGACCCCTGCACTGCCGCAAAAGTTCACGAAATATTGATGCGGCCCTATTTATTTTCAAGCGCTACCAGCCCAGACGTTTCAAACCGGCCTCGGTTGCTGGGGTGTCGGGCCGAATGAACAGCGCTCCGCGGGGGTCGAGGTAGACCTGAAAGCTCGCGCCATCAAAGAGTGGCATGTAGGCGCCACTACCAAACTGCACGTCGACAAAGGGCAGCCAATCAGGGAAGGCCTGTTTGAATGCCACCAGATCAGGGGCGGCCCAATCGTCTAAAGAATAGACCGAACGCGCTGCCGTGCGTTCCTTTTCAACGTCGCTGTAACGCCCTGAAAGACGTTCCAGGCGATACAGCGGCGGCACGCCTGCCATCAGGGCTGGTAGCCGCCACCGGACTACGCGCGCGTCAATCTGCCATTGGTCGCCATACACCACGTAGTGGCGCTCGTTGGTGCTGCCGGTCGGCAAGGTAGTTATCTGGAAGCGGCCATCGCCGTCCTGGCGAACTTGCACGAGCGCCACGGGTTCATCGTTGGTCAGACGATAGAACTGCACAAGCGTCAGCGCCAGAATGCCGGACACGCAGCCCAGACAAACCAGGCACAGGCCGCACAGCCGTCTCAGTGGCCGCACGCGGAAAAGGCGTCGACCTCGATCATCGCGCGGTCCACCTTTGCCAAGCAACATCACCAGCCCAGGCAGCAACACCACGATTGCCGCCAGCGCAATCCACATAAAAGGAGCGAAACCATTGATCAAATTGCACCCGCCTTCAAGTTGCCGGGCGCAAGCTTGGCAGGCGCCCGGGAGACGTTCTGGAACAGTAGGACGCCCAGCATAGCCGCTGGGTGGCCGTTACGAATGGCCGAGCTGCTCGGCGTGAAACCGGATGTGATCTTCTACAAATGTAGAAATAAAGTAATAGCCATGGTCGTAGCCCGCTTGTCGGCGCAACGTGAGCGCCTGGCCTGCCTGGGCGCAGGCCACCTCAAACGCTTCCGGGTGAAGTTGGCCCTGTGCAAGAAAGGTATCTTCCAGACCCTGGTCGATCAGTATCGGGCCGGGGAAGGGCTGTTTGGCGTCCAGCATCAGGGCCGAGGCATCGTAGGCTCGCCATGCTTGGGTATCTGCGCCCAGATAAGCACTGAACGCTTTTTTTCCCCACGCACACAGGCTGGGGGCTGCGATGGGCGCAAATGCGGACACGCTGCGGAATTTCTCCGGATTGCGAAGCGCAAGAACCAACGCCCCATGACCGCCCATCGAATGCCCGAAGATCCCGATGCGCGACCTATCTGCGCAGAGATCTTGCGTCACGATGTCATACAGTTCTTCAGTGACGTAGCTGTACATGCGGTAATGGTCGCGCCAGGGTGCCATGGTGGCATCCACGTAAAAGCCCGCACCGGTGCCAAAGTCCCAATCCAGGTCCTCACCGGGCACGCCAGCTCCGCGCGGGCTGGTGTCCGGCGTAATAAGCATGACGCCAGCCTTCGCAGCGACCCGCTGTGCGCCACCTTTGATCATGAAGGTCTCTTCGGTGCAGGTCAGGCCAGCCAGATAGAACAGGGCAGGAACCGGACCTTGCTCTGCCTGCTCGGGAATAAACACCGAAAACCGCATCGGCAGACCAATTTGCACGGAATCGTGCCGGTAGTAACGCTGCCACCCGCCAAAGCAGCGGTGCTGCGAAATCAATTCCAGTTTTGCCATTTTCATAGACCCTTGCCAGACAAAGAGATTCACAGCCGCGGGGTATCACCCAAGCCCGCCACGCCGCGTTGCAGACCCAAAACCTAGGGTATATCCACGGGTACTGCGAGACTGGTTGGAATGTTAACCTGCACATTCGGAACGAGAGCTGGCGCCAGCTACATTGGCACTTTTTGAAAAATAAAATCAATTCCGCGTCTATTTAGCAGTCGCGGGGCTTGACCATCGACGATAGTGGCACTATTTATATATAGTGATCAAACCCAATCCGTCCTTCCGGAGGCGCAAGCCCTGATATGGCCCGTCTGCCCCGCCTGTACGCCCCAGGACTGCCCCAATTGGTGCAGGCCAACTTCATCCAGCCCCTGGCTGCTGCTTCGCAGCCAGCGCCTGCCGATATCCTGAATCAACTGGCCGCCTGGCTGGGCGAATCCGCTCAGCGACATCGAGTGGCCGTGCATGGTTGGCTACTCGCCAACGACCGCATTCTGCTGCTGGCAACCCCCGCCGACGAAGAAGGTCTGCCTCGATTGATGCAGACCCTAGGTCGCAATCTGGCAGCTCGTCTGCGAGGTGGTCGGGTCTTTGCCGGGCGTTACCGCTCTGCACTGCTTGAGCCAGGTGCGTGGGTGCTGCCTTCATTGGTATGGCTGGAAACCTACCCGGTGCGCAGTGGCGCCTCGCAAGACGCTGACTCCTGGCCCTGGTCTTCCGCTGCAACCCATACCGGCAACACCTCGGCTACCCCACCGCCATGGCAAAGCGATCACGCCGATTACTGGGCTTGCGGCAACACGCCGTTCGATCGTCAGGCCAATTACCGCAAGCGCCTCCATGACGGCCTGTCACGCGAAGAAACGCAGCGCATCGACCAGGCTGTGTCCGGCCAATGGGCGTTGGGCTCGCCAGAGTTCATCGCCAGTCTGGCGCACACGGCTAGCCGCCGAGTCGCACCCGGACAACGTGGCCGTCCCCGCAAGAAACCGGTAGAAGCCGCCACAAACGCTGAACCCACCTGAAGTTGAGGTGGGCGGCGTTTGCCGCCAAGCGTTTTGTCGCGCCTGACCGACACAACACAATACAGCTGTTTGTCCCGAAAAATTAGGGACGCATTACTCATGCCTGTCAAATTTGCGGCGGCTCACGCCTTGCTCTCAGAGAGCGGCGGCCGATGGTGCACTCTCGTGGTGCAAATCGATTATATGTCCCCAATTACTTCTCCTATGCCAGCGGCATGGTTTAATCGGGGACGCACCCCATTTATTTTTATTGCGCCAACGAAAAGTCCGCAGTATTGTCGCCTCCTGCACTGCAACATTTTCTACGCAGATATCTGCGGAGCGCGCTATGGCCCATACCCCCCAGCAAGATTCCTGTCGCCCTCTTACGGCGACCCCTATTGATGCAAGCCAAATCGGATTTCCGACGCGGCAGGGTTTGTACAACCCGAAAAATGAACACGATGCCTGTGGCGTCGGTTTCGTCGCACACATCAAGGGCCGCAAGAGCCACGCCATCATTCAGCAGGGTCTGAAGATTCTCGAGAATCTGGACCACCGCGGTGCCGTCGGCGCCGACAAGCTGATGGGCGACGGCGCCGGGATTCTGATTCAGATCCCCGACACGTTGTATCGCGATGAGCTGAATCAGCATGGCATTGCGCTGCCCCCTCCCGGCGAGTACGGCGTCGCCATGGTGTTCCTGCCTAAGGAAACCGCTTCGCGCCTGGCTTGTGAGCAGGAACTTGAGCGCGCCGTTCGCGCTGAAGGCCAAGTGGTGTTGGGCTGGCGTGACGTGCCGGTAGACGTCGACATGCCCATGTCACCTACTGTACGCGATTGCGAGCCGGTGATTCGCCAGTTGTTCATCGGCCGTGGTGCCGACGTGATGGTGCCCGACGCCCTCGAACGCAAGCTGTATGTCATTCGCAAGACGGCCAGCCACGCTATTCAGAATATGCGTCTGGCTCACGGCAAAGAATATTTCGTGCCGTCGGCATCCGTGCGTACTGTGGTCTACAAGGGCCTGCTGCTGGCGGATCAAGTGGGCCGCTACTACCGCGATCTGGCCGACCCACGCACCGTGTCCGCCCTGGCGCTGGTTCACCAACGTTTCTCGACCAACACGTTCCCCGCCTGGCCGCTGGCGCACCCATACCGGATGATCGCGCACAACGGCGAAATCAACACAGTGAAGGGCAACTTCAATTGGTTGCGCGCCCGCGAAGGCATGATGCAATCGGCCGTGCTGGGCGAAGATCTGAAAAAGCTCTATCCGATTGTCTATGAAGGCCAGTCGGATACCGCCACCTTCGACAACTGCCTTGAACTCCTGGTCAACGCGGGCTATTCGCTTGCGCACGCCATGATGATGATGATCCCGGAAGCCTGGGAACAGCACACGCAGATGGACG
>JBEBWV010000056.1:0-33492 GCA_040391965.1 Achromobacter deleyi
CCCAAGGGCTTGCGAAACAAGGCCACGACGGCAAACCAGTCCGCCAATGCGCCGACCGTGGCCGCTTCACAAAATGCACGCACCCAGGCCCACATGCCTTGGCCGCCCATGACGTGACTGGTGATAAAGCCACTCACCATCGCCACCAACAACGCCGCCGCGCCGATTTTCATGCGCCGCAATTGCGTGCGACGCGGATCAAGAGAAGATAAGCATTCAGAGGTATCAGTCATGGCAGCCAGTCGAACAATACGTCGAGCATAACAACCCTCGAATTCGAGCCAAAATCACGGCGCGCCACGTGAATCTGCATCAACTCGCATCAAAGCATACAAAAAGATAGAGAAAAAACAGACGTACTACCTGTTTACGCGCTGAGCATGCGTGTTCGCGCATTAATATCTAGGGCCTGTCGGCAGTGAGCAACTTGCATGCTTTATGCGCGCCATGCGCGCGACCCATTTGATGCGAGCAAACGCGACAGCACAGCCTTTCTTAGATACCCGGCCATTGCTCGGGCAAGAGAATACGACCCGCATTAACCGCAGACGCGACGCCAGCAGCACGGATGTTTTGGCGCCCACGCCAAAACACCTTTTGAGAACGAGCCATCAGTATGCAGAGAACGGAGAGAAGCTATGTCTGAGCAGCAACATTCTGCTTCTAACACCCCAGCGGAATCGGAAAACAGCGTGACGCTCAGTGTTTCCGTTGCTCCTCAGGTCAATTTCGCGTGCCATCAAAACGCGGTGCCTTTGCTGCGCGAAATCACGCTATGCAACACGTCGAACCAGGATCTGCACAATCTGGTTCTGGAGATGCGCGCATCGCCCGCGTTCCTGAGCACCAAAACCTGGCACATTGATCGTCTTGCGGCGGGTGCCCAGTTGCACCTGATAGATCGCGATACGCGACTCGACGCCGACTATCTGCTGAATCTTCAGGAGAGCCAGCAGGCCGAACTGGTTTTTCAGTTGAACAACAGCCAAGGCGCGGCACTGCTGCATCATCGCCAGGCGGTTGAAGTCTTGGCACGCAACGAATGGGGGGGCTACGGCAATACCCCCGAATTGCTTGCCGCCTTCTCCATGCCGAATAATCCCGCGGTGGAAAAGCTGCTGCGCGCCACCTCAGACCTGCTTCGTGCCAGCGGCCATGATGGCACCTTGCATCCTTACGCCAAAGCGGACCCGACCCGGGTATGGGTGCAAGCATCTGCCGCCTGGAGCAGTTTGCTGGCGCTTGGTCTTGATTACGCCTACCCGCCAAGCAGCTTTGAGAAAACCGGCCAGAAAGTGCGCACCCCCGACGCCATCGTGGAATCGCGGCGAGCTACGTGCCTGGACTCCACCATGTTTCTGGCCGCGCTGTTCGAGCAAATGGGGCACAATCCCATTGTGATACTTGAGCAGGGCCATGCCTATGTGGGTCTTTGGCTCAAGGCAGAGGGTTTTTCGCGGCCTTACACCGAAGACTTGCAGGCGCTGCGAAAGCGAGTCGCGCTTAAAGAAGTGCTGGTCATTGAAACCACCCTGCTCTGCCAGCAGGCGTCGTTCAAGACCGCGCTCGTGCACGCGCAAGATCGCCTGCTGGAAGATGACTCCCTGTTTATCGGCGTGCTGGATATCGCGCGGGCGCGTGATGAACGCGTGCGCCCGTTGTCGTTCGTAGACGCCAACACACCCGCGCCACAACGCCATCCCGAAGACCCGCCGCTGGTCATTCGCCTTGATGATGCGCCAGACAATCCGGCACAGTTAGGCGGCGCCAACGCCGCCGTGGCGCAAGAAGGCTTGGGACCAGGAGGACGCCTGGGCCAATGGCAGCGCAAACTGCTGGACCTGAGTTTGCGCAATCCCTTGCTCAATATGCGTTCGAGCAAGACCAATATTGCCTTGATCGCGCCCGACCCGGGTTTGCTGGAAGACATGCTGACTGAGGGTAAGTCCATCTCCATCGAGGCGGCACCCGATTTCGGCGAACGCGATCAGGAACTGCACACGCAGCGCACTGGCGCCAAGTTGGAAGAAGAAATTGCGCTCACGGCACTCAAGCGAGGCAAAGTCTACGTGCAGGCCGAGCAAGCCGCATTGGACGCAGCCCTGGTTGAGCTGTATCGCAAGGCGCGCAACGACCTGGAGGAAGGTGGCTCGAACACCTTGTTCCTGGCCATCGGCACCTTGCATTGGCAGCGCACCGGCACAGACGAGCGCAGTTGCCGCGCGCCTCTCATCCTGATTCCCGTCACCATTACGCGCCAATCCGTACGTTCCGGCATCAAGCTCACGCTCTCGGATGACGAGCCGCGCATGAACACGACGCTACTGGAAATGTTGCGTCAGGATTTCGATCTGGACATTGCTGGCCTCGATGGTCCCTTGCCGAGCGATGGCAACGGCACCGACATCCCGGCCATACTGACGCGACTGCGCCAGGAAGTACGAGACGTGGCTGGCTTTGAAGTGCGGGAAGAGGTCTATCTCGGCACCTTCTCATTTGCCAAATATCTCATGTGGAAAGACTTGGTTGATCGCAGCGATCAACTCAAGCAAAACGCCGTCGTGCGCCACCTGATCGACACCCCACGCGAAGCCTTCCGGGAAGAGCGCGAGTTTGTCGAGCCGCGTCAGCTAGATGCACTGGTAGACCCGCAATCCTTGTTCACGCCGCTCAGCGCAGATTCCTCCCAACTGGCGGCAGTTATTGCCGCAGGGGCTGGCAAGAATTTCGTCATGATTGGTCCACCGGGCACCGGCAAGTCGCAAACCATTGCCAACATCATTGCGCACAACCTGGGCATCGGCCGCACCGTCTTGTTTGTGTCGGAAAAATCTGCCGCGCTAGACGTGGTGTATCGGCGGCTACGCGAACACGGTCTGGGCGAGTTCTGCCTGGAGCTGCATTCCAACAAAGCGCGCAAACTCGACGTGCTCAAACAATTGGGAGATGCCTGGCAAGCGCGTAGCCAATTGGCCCCGCAAGCCTGGCAGGAACGCACGCAAAGTTTGCGCCAACAACGCGACGCGTTAAATGACTTCGTTCTGGCGCTGCACGAACCGCATCGTAACGGCATGACCGCTCATATGGCACTGGCCTATGCGGCGGGAAATCCTCAGGTTGAACAGGTCGCGCTGGCGTGGCCAAGTGCCGATCCACACGATCAGCAGGCTTATGCCCAATTGCTGGCTGTGGGTGAACGCATTGACCTGAACGCCGCCGAAATTGGTGATTTACGCAATCACCCGCTCAGCCTGATTCATACTGCTGACTGGAGTATGGCGTGGCAACAGTCCTTGCTGACGCAGGTCGCGCACCTGTCCGGTCTGGCTCAAAAGTGGAACGATTCCGTCAATGTGCTGGCCCAACGGCTGAACATTAAGGAAGACCTGCAAACGCCTGCGCGCTTGCAAGCGCTTTCCGCGTTGGTGGCGGCCCTTATAGACTGTGCCGGACGCGATCTGAGCTTTGCCTTCTTGCCCAACGCCCGTGCTGCACTGGAGGCCATTGCCCAAATGGACAGTCTGGTGGCGCAATTTATGCAAGAAACGGCTCGTCTATCAGGCCCTTATGACCGCAAGCAATTGCTCCTGGCCAATCTCGGCCCGGCCGACCTGCTTTGGAAAAAAGCGGCGCAATCTTGGTGGCTGCCCCGCGTGCTTGGCACGCGAAAATGCCGGCAATACCTGAACACGAATGTTGGCGCACCCGTTGACGCAGATCCCGCCCGGGACTTGCCCGTGCTGGCCCGTTTGCAGGCCTTGAACGCCCAACTCATCGCCTTGTCGCCTGTGCTGGAAAACGTGCCAGGTTGGCAGCAATGGGATAGCGACACCGGAAAGATGCAAAGTGCTGCCCGGGTGGCCGAACAACTTCGCGCCGCGTTGTCCGCACTGGCCGATAATCCGGATGCGTTGGTAAACCTTCGGGCTGAAGTCAAAAAGCTGGTTGTAGATGCCAACGATATGCTGGCTCCCGACGCCGTCATTGGAGCGCAACTCCACGATTATCAGCAGGTGGAATCGGCGTTTACGCTAAGTCTGGCTACCTTTGCCAACCTGGTCGGCCAAACGCCGCAGGTGCTATTGAATCAGCCGCAATGCCTCGCCACCTTGGCCGGGCTTGCTGCACAACTGCAAGCCTCACAGCAGAAACTCAACGCCTGGTGCGCGTGGCGTCGAGCGCGTGAACAAGCCGTTTCCCTGGGTTTGCAGCCAATCATCACCGCGCTCGAAGATGGCCAAATTGCCATTGGCGCGGCGCGCGAAACCATTCATATCAACCATGCAAGATGGTGGGCGGCGCAAGCCATTGACGGCAATCCCGTCCTGCGCAGCTTCGTGTCTGTTGAGCATGAGCGCAAGATTCAGAACTTCCGAGAGCTTGATGCCCAGGTTCGCCAGATCACCGCAGAATCCATTCGCACGCGGATCCGTTCCAAACTGATTGAAAAAGATGACGCCAAGCGCAGCTCTGAGTTTGGTCTGATTCGCCGAGAACTTGAAAAGAAAACACGCCACAAGCCCTTGCGTCAGCTCATCAGCGAAGCGCCCACGGCTATTCCCACGCTGACGCCCTGCCTCTTGATGTCGCCATTGTCGATTGCGCAGTACTTGCCTGCCGATCAACAAGCATTTGATCTGGTCATCTTTGACGAAGCCTCACAGATCACCGTCTGGGACGCCATTGGAGCCATCGCGCGGGGCAAGCAAACCATTGTGGTCGGCGACCCGAAGCAGTTGCCACCCACCAATTTCTTCAGTGGCGGCCAACAGGGCGAAGAAGACATCCAGGACGAAGAAGACCTGGAGAGCATCCTGGACGAAATGCTGGGTGCCAACCTGCCCACCATCAATTTATCCTGGCATTACCGCTCGCGTCACGAAAGCTTGATTACGTTTTCCAACCATCGTTACTACAAGGGTGGTCTGGTGACCTTTCCGTCGCCAGTGACGCAAGACGCCGCCGTCAGCATGCGGTCTATTAACGGCACTTATGATCGTGGCGGCTCGCAGACCAACCGCGCTGAAGCTGACGCCATCGTGGCGGAAATTGAACAACGATTGCTTGACCCCGACACCAATACCCAAACGCTGGGCGTTGTGACCTTCAATCAGAAGCAGCAAACGCTCATTCTGGATCTGCTGGACGCCGCTCGACGACGCAATCCGGAGTTGGACCGCTTCTTTGCTGAAGGTTTGATCGAACCGGTGTTCGTGAAAAATCTGGAGTCCGTGCAAGGTGACGAACGCGATGTGATTCTGTTCAGCACGACATTTGGCCCCGATATAACGGGACGCGTCAGCATGAACTTCGGCCCCTTGAACAAGAATGGCGGCGAGCGCCGCCTGAATGTGGCCATCACCCGGGCGCGCATTGCGCTAAAAGTCTTCTCCAGCTTGCGCCCGGAACATATTGACCTGTCTCGCACTGCCGCATTGGGGGTGCGCGACCTGAAACACTTCCTGGAATTTGCAGATAAAGGAGTGGGCGCGTTAGCGGCCGCCGTATTTGGCTCACAGGGCGATTTTGAGTCTCCCTTGGAAGCAGCCGTCGCCAGCGATTTACGCGAGCGCGGCTGGATCTTGCATCCGCAGGTGGGCGTATCTCAGTTCCGAATCGACCTGGGCGTGGTTGACCCCGATGCGCCAGGACGTTATCTGGCCGGGCTGGAATGTGACGGAGCCACTTACCATCGTTCGGCCACGGCGCGTGATCGGGATCTGGTGCGTGAAAGCGTCCTGCGCGGCCTGGGTTGGGAAATTCTGCGGCTGTGGTCTACCGATTACTGGCTGGACCCCATCGGCATTATTGACAAACTGGATCAACAGCTCAAACAGTTGCACGCTAAACAACAGGCTCGCACAGCCGCCGTGGATGCCAGGACAGCAGCACCTGAACAAGCAGAGGCGTTGGCGCCACAAGCGGAGGCACAGGCCTGACGCCGCGCGCGAGCGCTCTACAATAACTGGCAAAACACACCGAGGAAGACTATGGAACCCGATTTCTGGCTCGAACGCTGGCGCGAAGGAAGCACCCATTTTCATCAGAACCGCGTCACGCCATTGCTGCAAAAGTATTGGCCCACGCTGGATCTTCCTTCAGGCAGCAAAGTGTTGGTGCCACTCTGCGGGAAGTCATTAGATATGTTGTGGCTTGCCAAACAGGGTTTCCAGGTGCTTGGTGTGGAGCTTTCACCCTTGGCCGTGGAGCAGTTTTTCGCCGAGAACCAGCTTGCTGCGACAACGCATGCGTCGCCCATGGGCCGGCACTATGTGTCTGGCAATATAGAGATCATTTGCGGCGACATCTTCAACATGGATGCCACCACGCTGGGTGCTTGTCTGGGTGTTTACGATCGTGCGGCACTCGTGGCGTTGCCCGCCGCGCTGCGCGCGCAATACGCCACGTTTGTGTACAGCCAGCTCTCGGCGCAATACCGTGGCCTGCTGCTCACGCTGGATTATTCGCAAGATCAAATGCCCGGCCCTCCTTTCGCCGTGGACGATGCCCAAGTGCAAGCGTTATACGCACCCCACTCCGTAGCCACCTTGCTTAGCCGCCGCGACATTCTTGATAAAGAACCCAAGTTTGCCCAACGCGGCGTTACACGTCTGGATACGCTGGTGTATCGCCTGGAGCGTGCGCACGGATGACGCCGTCGAATATCCGTGCCTCTCGCTACTTCGTTCTTGAGGCCGCGCACTTGTGCAAGATCTGCAAACAAGCAACACAGGTATTTGCGTTGGCCGTGCCGCCTGGCCACGAAGATATCGAAGGTGACAGTACCGTCGAGTTGGATGACAACTCGCTGGGTTTGAACAGCGAAGACTTCCGCGACTGGTTATTCGCCCCTGATCAGTGGTATCAGGTGAATGGCCCGGCCATGGTGTCATCCGTGGCTGCGCTGTCCGATACGGTTGCGCACCAAATGAAGGGTTTCACGGCCCATTACCGTCAAGATAGCCAGCGCGGTGGGCACTGGACCAATCATTGCGAGCACTGCGGCAACGCCGTCTTCGAGGGGCATCTCTACGCCGACCCCGCTAGTCCTTTCGCCCCCAAAGACGCCGAGGCTGCCGCGAGCATTCAAGTGCACGCCGTCGATGCGCCCTTTGAAGCGTTCTACCAAATGTGCTGGTCTGAGTACTATCCCGACAAGCGTGCCCTTTTCGCGCGGGTGGCAGAAATGGATCTTAAAACGCGCTGACGATTCGTCGTGAAGCAAGGAGCTTTACCCGTGGCCCAAACAAACATCGATGTCGAGAAAATGGCAGCTCAGTCTGCCGCCCTTCTTGACGCTGTTCGCCAACACGCGCCGCTCGTGCAGTGCATCACCAATTATGTCTCCATGGACTTTGCGGCCAACGTGCTGCTGGCGATGGGGGCCTCTCCGGCTATGGTTCACGCCGAGGAAGAAGCTGGCGAATTCGCGAGTTTTTGCGCGGCACTGACCATCAACATCGGCACGCTATCGTCCCCCTGGCTGGCGGGCATGCGACTGGCGGCCAGCGCCGCCAAACGCGCCAACACGCCGTGGGTACTTGACCCCGTGGCGCATCATGCGACCACGTTTCGTCGCAATGCAATTCAAGAATTGTTGGCCCTTACTCCCACAATTATTCGCGGCAACGCATCAGAGATCATCGCCCTGGCTGGCGGAAAAAGTACCAGCCGCGGCGTGGATAGCAAAGATAGCGTGGCGCAAGCCGAGGCCTGCGCGGTTGATCTCGCCAGGAAGCATGCCGCCGTCGTGGCCGTGACAGGCGAAGTCGATTTCGTGACCGATGGCCAGCAGGCTCTGTACATCGTGGGCGGCTCACCCTGGATGCCGCAAGTTACGGCCATGGGTTGCGCGTTGACGTGCCTGGTTGGCGCCTTCGCCGCGGTGTCACCCGGTGCGCCGTTTCCTGCGGTCGTGGCTGCTCTGTCCTGCTTTGCGATAGCGGGCGAAGCCGCGGGCCAGGAGGCCAACGGCCCGGGCTCATTCTCCTGGCGCTTCCTTGATGCACTGGCCAGCCTGAGCCCTGAATCCATGAGCAAACATATGACGGTGGCCTCCGTATGAAGGCCTTTGATCTATCTCTCTATCTCGTCCTGGATGCACCACTCTGTCGGCACTACGGCATGGTCGAGACGGCCATTGCGGCCGTGTCTGGCGGTGCCACCATCGTGCAATTGCGACTTAAGGACGCGCAAACCTCCGAACGGATTGCGTTGGGGCACGCATTGAAAGCCGCACTGGCTGGCACGCAGGCGCTATTGATCATCAATGACGACGTGGAGGCAGCCATTGCAGTGGGCGCCCACGGGCTTCATATTGGTCAGGGAGATATCGCCCCGGAACTTGCCCGCGACCGCATTGGCCCCGCCATGATCCTCGGACTGTCCACCAATACTCGATTTGAGGTTGACGCGGTCAATCCTGGCATCGTGGACTACATCGGCATCGGGCCGGTCTTTGGCACCTCAACCAAACCGGATCATGACGCGCCGGTGGGCCTGAATGGTCTGGCCAGACTGGTGGCGGCGAGCAATGTGCCCACGGTGGCCATTGGTGGGCTGAAACTTGAGCATGCACGCGCTGTCATTGAAACCGGCGCCCAAGGCATTGCTGTCGTTTCTGCCATTTGTGGCATGCCCGATCCGAAGGCAGCCGCAAGCGAATTCAGCGCGCGCATCCAGGCGGCGCGCCACCCGAGTCCAGATCAACGCATGAAGCGATGACGCGCGCAACACCTGCGTTGGTGCACCTGATTGCTTAAATGTGCACGTTCTTGGCGATCAGTATCACACCCCGGCGCACGACATCAAAGACCGGATACGCCACTGACTGCATTTTGATCATGGCATCCAGACCGAAGATCATGACTCGGTCGCCACTCCTGACCTCGCTCGATTTTTCTGCTTGCGTCCAGGCGCGATACGTCGGGTGTGAGGTCAGCGGTGTACTCAATGTGACACTGGCCACCAGCGATATCAGCAACACCCCGGCAAAAACGGACAGGCCCTTGATCAGGCCACTGCGAAAACGCCAGCCAGAGACCACCTGGGTCATGAGCAGACCCGTTTTACCCAAATGAACCAAGGCACCGATCAACGATAAGGACAGCGCAAAGACAGGCGCAAGCATGGCCTCGTAGGCATGTTTGCCTTTCTCTTCCTGCTTTTTCCCATCGCCATACGAGGCGGCTTGCCCGGCGTAGTTTTTCAACTGATCTGTGGTGCGCGTGGCCAGAAGTGGCTCGTAATAACGTTTGGAGAACTCCTCAACACTGATCGGCAGCAAGGACAGCGGCGTATTTGCTTGCGGATAGTTCAGTTTTTCGCGCCATAGCTTTTGCACGGATCGGTGCGCCGAAAATGTTTCAAGCGAGGCATTGGTCGGTAAACCGTCCAGGGCCTCTTCCAGTCCGGCCTGAAGCGCGGCACGTTTCTGTTGTTCGACCAGCCGAATAAACGTCGCCTTGTCTCCTGTGCTCCAGCTGTCCTTCACAGGAATGCCCATCTCACGAACGGCGCGGCGTACGCTCGGCGCCACAAAACCCGGCACCAATTCGCCTCCTCGATGTTTACCAATACGCTTGCGCCCCCAATCTTTGTTGCGTATCTCGAGCTTGTCCAGATAGTGTTCCCAAAGCAGATTTGCCGATTTATTCGTGCCCTCAAGCCGCTTGGCATAAGCGTCAAGATCCGCAAGATAAAAGTACTTGTACCGGTGGCGAATCGAATCCTGGCTTTCCTGGTAGCGCGCATATTCCGCCTCCAAACCGCCGCTCTTCTGTGCAATAACGGCTTTGATCACCTCGGGTGCAATGGCCATAGTCTGCTTCTGAGCCGAATCTGACTGCGACGCCATATACGCCACGACGCCGACAAACGCCTTGCCCGCCGTAGATTGCGCGTTGTCTGCTGCCCAGAGGCCATCAAGCATCTGGTCGCCCACCGTGCCGGTGGCCAAGCCTTGGCGGAGCAAGGAGCCCGTAACCGCTGCGGCACGGCTCTGCTCGGAAGAACGTTCAACCAGGGAGTCGACCAGCCGTCGCTCGCCGTGGTAGACCCCGACCATCACGGCAATTGACACCCCGACCAAGGTGAGCGAGGTTACCCACCATTTTTTCGTTCGTGAAAAAATGACCGGCCAAAACAACAGTGCCACGGCAAAACCGGAGATCAAACGCCCGCGGCGCTCCGCCATTTCAATTTTATGCGGGGATGAATCTGCCGCCATCACATCCAGCAACCAGGCACTGAACGCGAACTCGATCAGCAAATAGGCGAGCGTGACAATCGTCAGAAGCAGCACACCCCGAGCCCCACGATTGCGCACGAAAAGACGGTCTCGCCAGTTCGACGGACGTCTATTTCTTGTCTGGAAATAGCGCTTTATGGGGTCCTCAGGGGTCAGATCTTTCATGCGATTAACTTCTGTAACTAAATTTCAGAAGCCGCATTATGCCTAAGCAACACTGTTACAGGAAAGTCAGCGCCGCCGGATTCCTCAAAACATAGAGCAATGTCAGCCTGTCATAGTGATAGGCCTGTTTTTCAAACTGGAAACCCAGTTTTTCCAACACGCGCCCGGAGCGCTCATTGCCCGGCCAGATAACCGCCACAAGCTCGGGTAGCCCGAGCGTTTCCCAGGCATAGTCACAGACTTGCCTGGCTGCCAGCGTGGCATAGCCGTGCCCCCACGCTTGACGACAGAGGCGATAGGCCAACTGAATATGCGTGGTGCCATCCAGGGGCGTGAGGCTGACCCAGCCCATCGTCTGCCCGTTGACCACGACTGCCCAGTGCCCAAGTTTGCAGGCTGACTGTTCAATAAAGGCCGATAGTTGCGCGCGCCGTGCTTCAGTGGGGTCAATGACGCCCGTGCTGAACTGCATGACTTCTGCATCCGACTCCATGGACAACAAGACTTCCGCGTCCGGCGGTTCAAGACGACGCAACGTCGGGTAATACGTGTTGTGCTTCGTAGTTAGCATGAGTATTGAAATCTCAGATCTTTTCGCTAACCAAACGCACAGCCGGCCCGGGCATCACGGCAACTGCGACATAAATGGCCAATATCGTCGGCACGACATTCGAATTCCGACTCACCCCTGTCCCCTCGCAAACCATTCAGTTTTTTCTCTGAATTGGCTATCAATTATTGGTATTTTGAAAGGATATGCCAAGTCCCCGATTATTTGTGTCTTGCGAAGCTCTGCCTACCCCATCCGGAACGGCGCTGACGCCGCCCGCGCCGCAGTCGTGTCAACGAATCGCCGCCAGCAAGGCGCCACGTTCTGCAGTTGTCATTGCACCGCACTGACAGGCGCGAAACACGGAGTCCAGATACGCGTGTACCGATTCCCCCCATCGTTGCCGCATCACCAAGCGAAACCCAGGCGTGCCGTCAGGTAGTGAGCCATTGAGCAAGGTCTTCAAAGACTCCGCCGATATCAACCCTTGCTCGAAGCTGTCGATGACGGCTGCGCAAAATACGCGCACATTTTCCCCCTGCCCATTGATCGCCGCAACCACTAGACCCGGCACGCCGTCCTTGCTTGCAGACCCGAATAGCGAAACGATGTCTGCTTCGGCCAGCGCTCCCCGCCTCTTCGCCTCGAAAACCGCCTTGCAGTAATTCACCACAAACGCCGCGTGGCCATGGGCCAGTGCAAAGTGCGTAACAGGTTGGCCATTTTTCATGAGTGGCTCAAAGCACGCCTTCACCTCCGGTTGAGAAAGCACCTGTTTGTCGAATGCATTGCACACTCCGGCGTAGTAAGCCTTGAGGAGACCGCCTGCATGGCGAAAGCGTATGGCGTGCCAAGCGGATGTGCCATCTGACGTATTGGCCAACAGTATCTGCTTCGCCCGTTCGAGGGGTAAGGCTGCTCGTTTCACCGCAGCTAGCAGCCCCTGAAGGTAGGCATCAAGCGTGGATCCACTGGCAAGGTCAAACAACAATTCGAGGCCCGATTTGTATGGCGAATTTTCAAGCTCAAAGATATCTGCCACGTTCTGTTGTGACAGCACGCCATCATCGAAAGCGCGCAACGCCCGAGCCAAGTACGCTTTCACTGCACTCGCGTGCGCCTGGTGCACCGCAAAGTAAAGTCCCACCGTGCTGCCTTGCACGCGGGCCATGAAGATCTTCTGCAAGGAACCCCGAGCCAGGACTTGCTTGCGCCATGCCTGCTCCACGCCCGCAAGGTAGACCTCAACGACTTCCACATGCCCTGCTCGCATTGCGCCAGCCAGCCCCGAAACGGCGTAATCCGATTCAGCCTGCAAGAGCTTATAGGCGCACGCCTCTGCCAAAAATCCTTGTTCGAACGCGTCGATCACAGTGGTGATATAGGTTTTCACCGCCTCGACATGTCCCAACAACAGGGCGGAATGAAAACCATAAAAATGACCCGGTCCTTCGCCGCCCCTGGCTTCCAGAAATGACATCACATTCTGTCTTGCCAAGGGCCGCGCGAGAAACGCTTTGCACAACCGCGCAACCGCATCATGCGCGTTGGCGAACAACAAAAAATACAAATATTTGGGCGAGTACTGTTCTTCCTCGGCAAGAAATTCCGTCACGTCGCCAGAAGCAATTGCCAAACGATTCTGGCTCTGCCCCGGCTCGGCCAACGCCGTGAGCGCCGTCAACCGGTTATTGCCGGAGTAATAGGCCGGGAGCGCAGCACGTGGAAAAAAGGTGCTCAAACCGGTTCCAGCCAGCGCTCCAAGATCGTTGACGACAAGCTTGCGGTGCATCCACGTAAAGTTTGGGTCATAGGCAAGCAGCACATACCGGGCAGGTTTTGTCGGATTTGCCGCTTTGTGGCGCAAATCAAATGCGGTAGCGTGCTTGTTGCTGACCGCCAGATAGGTACATCCTTCATCGGGCGAGAGCCCGGAAAATGCGGCTGTCAGAAAATATGGCCATCCCGATTCGCCCACAACCGTTTTCGCGTTGCTCGAGCCCCGCAGGAGATGACGTCCATACTCATGGGCCGGTACCATGGCTTCGCTAATTTTCGTGACGTTGGCCAGGTCCATGGCGCGTTGTGCAGCGCGCGGCAAGCGTTGTTGGTTCGCGCTATGGCGCCAAGCTCGCATCATCTGGCCTTCTCGATAGGCGAGATCTGCGCAAACAATTTTCATATTTTCTTCAAAGCGCGTTTTGGTGGAACGCAAGGCGATACGCTCATGCGACGTGCCATGGCGAAAGTAAGGTCGCACAGAATCAAGCCAGGCCTGAATGCGCAACGCATCAAAACGCGCGGCCCCGTTCAGCCTTCCCCTAGGGTCACCACAGAGTTGAATCCGCGGCCGAACTGCGAGGAGCTCGCTCGCCACACGGTTGCCGCAGCGAGCGTCAAGCTGTTGGACCGAGGCGTGGCCGTCAGTAAGCTTGCCCTCGTTGAGATCTTGAGGCCGAACGACCTGACTGTTTGAGTCAGGTGGCGAACCAGGGGTAATAGCACTCGGCATGGCGCTCCAAGTCAGGATATCGCGCCGACAATCGGCAACGCCGCGCCATTATGTATATCTTGCGAATCCCAAACTTGCGCAATCTGACCCTGACCGTCCCCTCACGGCAATTGGGTCGGCCCACTGCGCTTGCCTGGCGGCGGCACGATCAGCCCAGGTCGCCCTTCGTGCGCCATTTGCGCCTTGGCCAGAATAAAGGCGATAAGCATGGCAATAGCCCGGGGATGGTTGCGATTGGGCATATAGAGCATGTACATGGCTCGCCCGAAAATACTAAGACGCCACTCATCGAGTGCCGTGACCACGCGACCGGCCAGAATATCTTCGTGCACCACATAATCCGGCACGATGCCAACGCCTAAACCGGCCAGAATGGCGCTTCTCAAGAACGGGTAATTGCGAGACACCACCGTGGGATTCAGGATCACCTGTTGCCGGGGCTGCTCACCCAAATAAGCAGAAATGCGTAAGGGGCGGCCAATGACCGCTGCACTGATCGTGCGCGTGCCCGCCAAATCTGCCGGTTCTTCCGGCAAACCCTCTCGCGCCGCAAAAGCAGGCGAGGCGCAAGCTACATATCGGACTTGTCCCAATTCACGCGCCACCAGATTCTGGGGCGGCTCAGACATGATGCGCACCGCCAGATCTACCTCGTCTCGCAGCAGATCATCGACGCTGTTCTCAAACAGCACGTCCAGCACAATATCGGGATAAGCCTCCTTGAACTCCAGCAGCCATGGCGTCATCACGAAATGGCCATAACCGCTGGGCACGCTTAGCCTCACCTTGCCCTGAGGGGTTTGACCAAGCGTTTCGACTGACTCCCGGGCAGCGACCAATTCTTCCTGAATAGTGCGACCGTGCTGATAGAGCTTGAGCCCGATTTCCGTGGGTTCCACTCGGCGGGTCGTACGCCGCACCAACTGCATACCCACCGAACGCTCAAGCTGGTTCAAGTGATAACTGACATTGGCTCGGGTCATCTTCAGGCGCCGTGCCGCTTCGCTGAGATTGCCAGCATCGAGAATTTCAACCAATAAGGTGAGTGATTTGGTGTCCATTTGCCTTGATTGTCAAAAATATTTGAACGTGATGTCAACAAATGATGCCATTGTCAAGACTTCCTTGCTAGGAAAGAATAGGGTTATGACTAGATGGGTCAATCCATGACCCGCACGCATGGAGACAGACTAATGAGTGAGCGTCCTGAATTCGGCGCCGTTGCCACGCACCGGCATGACAACATCTTGGCAGTAACCATTGATCACCCACCCGTCAACGCCCTCAGCACAGACGTGCGCCGTGGCTTGGCCCAGGCAGTTGAAGCCGCGCAGGCAGACCCCGCCATCAAGGCAATATTGATTCTTGGGGCAGGCCGCAATTTCATTGCGGGCGCTGACATTCGCGAATTCGGCAAGCCCCCACAGCAGCCGTCATTGCCCGACGTGTGCAACCTGATCGAAGCCAGCGCCAAGCCCGTCGTGGCGGCCCTGCGAGGCGCCACCTTGGGCGGTGGCCTGGAAGTGGCACTGGCCGCGCATTACCGCGTGGCCCTGCCCGATGCCAAACTTGGATTGCCCGAAGTGAATCTGGGCCTGTTGCCCGGAGCAGGCGGCACCCAACGCACACCGCGCCTGATCGGCGCCGCCGCCGCGCTGGACATGATGCTGACAGGCCGCCATGTGCCCGCGAGCGAGGCATTGACACTCGGATTAATTGACAAGCTGGTGCAAGGCGACGACGCACTGGCGGCCGGACTGGCCTATACGCAGGAACTGCTGGCCTCGAACGCCCCTGTGCGCCGAACACGTGATGCACAGGGACTGCGCGATCGCGCTGCCGCTCAGGCAGCAATTGATGCCGCGCGTGCTCGCGTCACCACCACCGCACGCGGTTTGTTCTCGCCCGCAAAAATCGTTGATGCCGTGCAAGCGGCCGTTGATCTGCCGTTTGAGGAAGGCCAGCGCCAAGAGCGCGCCCTCTTCACCCAATGTCTGGAAAGCCCCCAGCGTACCGGCCTGATCCACGCATTTTTTTCCGAGCGAGAAACGGCTAAATCCCCAGAAACCCGTCAAGCCAAGCCTCGCGCATTGAACAGCATTGGTGTCGTCGGCGGCGGCACCATGGGCGCAGGCATTGTCGTGTCCTTGCTCGATGCAGGGTTCCCTGTGGTGATGGTGGAACAAAACGACGAGGCGCTGGCACGCGGGCGTGACCGTGTCGACCTGGTGTATGTATCGCTAGAGAAGAAAGGCCGTTTGACACCCGAGGCACACGCCGAGCGGATGGCGCGCTTTACCGGCTCCACCCGCTACGACGCGTTGAGCGATGTGGACCTGATCATCGAAGCCGTTTTTGAAGAGATGGGCGTCAAAACCGCCGTCTTCCAGGAATTGGACCGTGTCGCCAAGCCTGGTGCCGTGCTGGCCACCAATACGTCTTACCTGGACATCAATCGCATCGCAGCCTCCACCAAGCGGCCAGCGGATGTATTGGGCCTGCACTTTTTCTCGCCTGCCAACATCATGAAGCTATTGGAGGTCGTAGTGGGCACGCAGACCGCCCCTGACACCGTGGCCACCGGTTTCGAACTGGCACGCAGGCTACGCAAAGTTGCCGTGCGTGCGGGCGTTTGCGACGGTTTCATCGGGAACCGTATTCTGGCCGTGTACAGACAAGCGGCGGATCGCATGATGGAAGACGGCGCATCGCCCTATGAGATCGACGATGCCGTGCGCGCCTTCGGTTACCCCATGGGCCCCTACCAGATGGCCGATCTTGCGGGTGGCGATATCGGTTGGGCCACACGCAAGCGTCTGGCCCCCACCCGCGACCCGGCGGCGCGTTATGTGCAAATTGCGGATCGACTCTGCGAGCGCAGTTGGTTTGGCCAGAAGACGGGACGCGGTTATTACGTGTACGAAAAGGGCTCACGTGTGGGTACGCAAGATCCCGAAGTGCTCGCCATCATTGATGCCGAACGCATTCGTGCCGGTGTCACGCCGCGCCGCTTCACGCAAGAAGACATCATGCGCCGCTATATGGCGGCCATGGTCAACGAAGCCGCCAATGTCGTCAGTGAAGGAATTGCGCTCCGACCTTTAGACGTCGACGTGGTGTTCTTGTCTGGCTATGGTTTTCCGCGCTATCGGGGTGGCCCCTTGCACTATGCCGACCAGGTTGGCGTCAAGAAAATTCTGGCTGACGTACTTGAATTCGCTAAGGAAGACCCGCGCTTCTGGAAGCCTGCCGCGTTGCTGCAATCGCTTGCAGAACGTGGTGAAACCTTCGCCAGCTTGAACGCAGGCAAATAGACGCAGGCTCGGTATCGCTTAGCCAAGGAGGCGCCTCGAACCGGCGCCTCCTATCACTCCCCACATGTTCAATTCCTCTGGAACCTCCCATGCGTGAAGCCGTCATCGTTTCTACCGCCCGTACCCCTATCACCAAGGCGCATCGCGGCGAATTCAATATCACACCCGGCGCGACCCTGGCCGCCTTTGCGGTGCGTGCGGCGGTAGATCGCGCTGGCATCGACCCTGCCCTGATTGAAGACGCCATTCTTGGATGTGGCTATCCGGAAGGCGCCACGGGCCGCAATATCGGCCGCCAAGCCATTATTCGCGCCGGCCTCCCTGTGAGTATTGGTGGTGCCACGATCAATCGTTATTGCTCCTCGGGGCTGCAATCCATTGCCGTGGCTGCCGGCCGCATCGTGCTCGATGGCGCCCCTGCCATGATTGCAGGCGGCGTGGAGTGCATTTCGCACATCCGCACTCGTGACGACGGTGTAACCGGCCTGGACCCCTGGATTGTCGAACACAAGCCTGAGCTCTATATGCCCATGATTGAAACGGCCGACATTGTGGCCGCTCGATATGGCATTACCCGTGAAGCGCAAGACCACTTCTCGGTGCAAAGCCAGCTTCGCACTGCGCAGGCGCAGGAAGCGGGTCGGTATCGCGACGAGATCGTCACGGTGACCACCATCATGGCCGTCACTGACAAGGCGACTGGTGAAGTCTCCCATCGCGAAGTGACGCTCTCTGGCGACACCTGCAATCGCCCCAACACCACTTACGAATCGCTGGCCGCGCTTGCGCCGGTACGCGGCCCCGGCCAATTTGTGACGGCTGGCAATGCGTCACAGCTGTCAGACGGCGCCGCCGCCTGCGTGCTTATGGAAGCAGGCGAAGCCAGGCGCGCAGGTCTGGAACCATTGGGCGTGTTTCGCGGCATGGCAATTGCCGGCTGCGAACCCGATGAAATGGGCATCGGCCCGGTCTACGCCGTGCCCAAACTACTGGCACGCCACGGGCTCACCGTGAACGACATTGACTTATGGGAACTGAATGAAGCCTTTGCCTCGCAGGCGTTGTACTGCCAGCAAAAACTTGGTATTGACCCGGCCAAACTGAACGTGGATGGCGGCGCTATTGCCTTGGGTCACCCCTTTGGAGTCACGGGCGCACGCCAGACAGGTCACGTCCTGATCGAGGGCCGCAGACGCGGTGCGCGCTATGCCGTGGTCACGATGTGTGTGGGCGGCGGCATGGGTGCCGCCGGTCTGTTCGAAATTTATTGAGGCGACGCGTCATGGATCTTAATTTCACCCCCGAAGAAGAAGCGTTTCGCCAAGAGGTGCGCAGCTTCTTGAACAAAGAACTGCCCGAGCACCTGTCGGCCAAAGTGCTCGACGGCAAGCACCTGAGCAAAGCCGACATGGAGCAATGGCATGCCATTCTCAATGACCGTGGCTGGCTCGCCAGCCACTGGCCAGAAACGTATGGCGGCACGGGTTGGAGCACGGTACAAAAATTCATCTTTGAAAATGAGTGCGCCCTGGCTGGTGCGCCCCGTATCGTGCCTTTTGGCCTGAGCATGTTGGGCCCTGTGCTCATCAAATATGGCGACGAAGCCCAAAAGCGATATTGGCTGCCCCGCATTCTGGACGGTTCTGACTGGTGGTGCCAAGGCTATTCCGAACCCGGCGCAGGGTCGGATCTGGCCTCGGTGAAAACCACCGCCGTACGCGACGGTGACAGCTACATCGTCAATGGCCAGAAAACCTGGACCACGCTGGGCCAGTACGCCAACATGATTTTCTGCCTGGTGCGAACGTCTACCGAGGGCCGCCAGCAAGAAGGCATCAGCTTCTTGCTGATCGACATGACAAGCCCCGGCATCGAGGTTCGTCCCATCAGAACGCTTGATGGCGAGCATGAAGTCAACGAAGTGTTTTTCACCGATGTGCGCGTGCCCGTGCATAACCGCGTGGGCGAAGAGAACCGGGGTTGGACTTACGCCAAGTACCTGCTGACCTACGAGCGCACCAATATTGCCGGGGTGGGTCAATCCACCGCCGCATTGGGCCGCTTGCGGGCTGTGGCCGCTCGCCAACGCAAAAATGGCCGACCGCTGGATCAGGACCCCGCGTTTGCGGCAAGACTGGCGCGCGTGGAAATCGAGCTTGCCAATATGCGCACCACCAACCTGCGCGTGATTGCCGCAGTTGCAGGTGGCGGCGTACCCGGAGCAGAGAGCTCTATGTTGAAGATTCGTGGCACGCAGATCCGTCAGGAACTCACGTCGCTCAATCGCCGGGCCATGGGCCCATATGCCCGCCCCTTCATCCCCGAGGCCATGCACGATGGCTACCACGGCGAGCCTGTCGGCCCCGCGGGCGCAGACAGCGCCGCAGCGCTGTACTTCAACAATCGCAAGCTGTCGATCTTCGGCGGCTCCAATGAGATTCAGAAGAACATCATCTCCAAGATGATCCTGGGACTGTAAGGGCACGCCATGAACTTCGAACACACACAAGACCGACGCATGCTGTCGGACATGCTGCGCCGCTTTGTGGCCGAGCAGTATGGTTTTGCCGTGCGCGACGGCATTGCCAGTTCGCCGGACGGTTACAGCCAGGAATTCTGGCAACGCTTTGCCGAACTGGGCACCATCGGCGCATTGTTCTCCGAGGCCGATGGCGGCCTGGGTGGGGCAGGCTTCGACATTTCCGTCGTCTTTGAGGCGCTGGGCCGTGGCTTGGTCGTTGAGCCCTTTCTCGATGCCTTGATGGCGGGAGGTGCCATTGCCAAAGCCGGCACGCCTGCGCAGAAGCAAAAATTGGATGCCTTGATTGCGGGCGAGTCCGTCGTTGTGCTCGCGCACACGGAACCGGATTCGGGTTACGAGCTGGCGCGGGTGAGCACACGTGCTGAATCACAGGGTGAGGGCTGGGTTATTAACGGCGCCAAAGGCGTCGTAACGCTGGGCGAGCACGCAAATCTGTTCGTAGTATCGGCGCGCCATGTCGGTGCCGAGGACGACACAGACGGCATCAGCCTCTTTTTGGTGCCCTCAAGTACCCCTGGTCTGACTGTGCGTGGCTACCCTCTCATTGACGGCGGCCGTGCAGCGGAGTTGACGCTGTCCAACGTGACGCTCCCAAAAGACGCCCTCCTGGGCAATGTCGGCCAGGGCCATGCGCTGCTTGAATATGCCACTGGCCGTGGCGTACTCGCCCTGTGCGCACAGGCCGTAGGTGCCATGGACGCCGCTCGCGACGCCACCTTGGAATATTTGCAGACGCGCCGTCAATTCGGCGTGCCCATCGGCAGCTTTCAGGCCCTGCAACACCGCATGGCCGACGTCTTGCTGGAAATCGAACAGGCCAGATCTTCCGTCATCAACGCGGCCGCCTCGCTGGATGACACAGACCGCGTGACGCGCGAACGCGCTTTGTCTGCCGCCAAATACTCGATTGGCCGCATTGGCACATTGGTCGCCGAAGAGTGCATTCAACTGCATGGTGGCATTGGCATGACCTGGGAACTGCCGCTGGCCCATTATGCCAAGCACCTGGTCATGATCGATCACCAACTGGGCGACGAAGACTTCCATCTTGAACGCTACATTGCCCTCGGTCGGGCCTGACAGTGAGAGCATGAGAATGAGCCAGGCCTATCCCTATATTCCGCCCGCCATCAATCCCGCGTTTGCTGCGCCCTTTCGCGTTCAAAACGCCGAAGACGTGCGGCGTCTGGAAAGCCGCCCATTAGCAGAAACGCTCAAGGTACACAGCACATACGAGATTTTTCGAAACTCGGCTGCGGCCTTCGGCGAGCGCACGGCGCTCAGTTTTCTACGGACGGCGAACCCGGAAGATGCCCCGATTCAACTGGGCTACGCGCAGTTGCTGGCCGGTGTACATCAGACCGCCAATCTCCTGCACTCGCTAGGCATCAAGGCCACCGACACCGTCGCGATTCTGCTGCCGGGTTGTCTTGACTACCACTTGGCACTCTGGGGCGGCGAAGCGGCGGGCATCGTCCAGCCCTTGAATCCCTTGCTCACCGAGGACAAGCTCGCGTCTCTGATGAACACCGCGCAAGCGCGCGTATTGATCGTCTACGGCACCGACACCGACGCGGGCTTGTGGTCCAAGGGCTTGCGCTTGCGCGAGGCAGTACCAAGCTTGCACACGATATTGCGTGTAGCGCCTCATGACGAAGACCGCAGCACACGGGTGCCTCTACCCCCAGGGGTCCTGGACTTTCAAGAGGAATGCAGCCGGCATCCGAACGATCGTTTGATCAGTGAGCGCAACATTAAAGGCGAAGACATCGCCGCCTATTTCCATACCGGTGGCACTACCGGCTCGCCCAAGCTGGCCGTGCACACACATGCGAATCAGGTGTTCACGGCATGGGCAGCGGTACAACTGCAGAATGCAGGCCCGGGCGACGTCGTCATCAACGGCTATCCGTTATTTCACGTCGCGGGTGTATTGCCCGCGTCCCTCGCGGCCCTTTCGTCAGGCGTGCACACCGTCATCCCGACCACGCAGTTGCTGCGCAATCGCGACGTGTTGCGCAATTACTGGCGCCTGGTTGAACGTTATCGGGCCACGTCCTTGTTAGGCGTGCCCACCATTCTTGCTGCACTGGCAGAAATTCCGGTGGGCGACGCTGACATTTCTTCGCTGCGCTCGTGTCGTACCGGTGCCGCCCCCTTGCCTGCCGAGCTTGCCGAACGTTTTGAGCGGCTGTTCGGCGTGCATGTGCATGAAAGTCTGGGCATGACGGAAATGGCAGGCATATCGTCCATTACGCCATCCGGCGTGCATTTGCCGGTGAACTGCGTCGGTTTTCCCCTGCCCTACGTGCGCGTGCGCATCGTCGCACTCGCGGGCGACGGTCCGAACCTGGATCTGCCTATAGGCGAGGCAGGCATGGTGCTCTTTAAGGCACCAAACGTATTCCCCGGATTCCTGGATGCCGAAGACACGGCTCGCGCCTTTACGCCAGACGGCTGGCTGATCACGGGCGATGTCGGGTACATGGACACCGAAGGTCGCTTGCACCTGCAAGGCCGCGCCAAAGACCTGATCATCCGAAGTGGTCACAACATCGACCCGAAGACCATTGAAGACGCCCTGGCCACACACCCGGCGGTGCGAATTTGCGCTGCCGTTGGCGCACCTGATCCGTATGCGGGCGAACTACCTTTTGCCTTCGTGACTCTGGTCGACGACGCACAAGTCACCGAGGCCGAATTGCTGGCCTACGCGGCCGAACATGTGGATGAGGCACCCGCACGTCCCAAGCGCGTCATTGTGCTCGACACTATGCCAATGACGAACGTGGGAAAAATTTATAAACCCGATCTGCGGCGTCTGGCTACCGCCCAAGCGGCGCAAACCCTCATTGACCTCGCCTTGCGCGAAGCCGGTTTACCCATCTCGACCACCGGGTTGAAAGTGCTGGCACAAGCACAACCCGATGTCGCCGTTAGCGTCGACAGCACCGTGTCACCGCAGTTCAAAGCACAGTTGCAGCAAGCATTGGCACGCCTGCCCGTCAAGGTCGCCCTCATCGACGCCTGAACGAGCAGTCCATTATAAAAAAGGAGACAACGCACCATGTACCTGACACGCCGCGACATAGTAGGCCTGGCCCTACTCACCGCCACGATTGCAGCCGCGCCCCTGACGGTCGCAGCACAAACCACGTTTCCGACCAAGCCCATCACATTGATTGTCCCGTTCCCTGCAGGGGGTTCGACAGATCGGCACATGCGTATCCTGGCGCTAGAGGCATCCAAGACACTCGGCCAACCCATACTTGTAGAAAATCGTCCGGGTGCGGGCGGCACGCTAGGCCCATCCAACATGGCCAAGAGTGCCAAACCAGATGGCTACACGATCACCCAGTTTCCGCTCGGTATGCTGCGCATGCCGTATATGCAGAAGACATCGTGGAACCCCATCGAAGACTTCACCTACATTCTCGGTTTATCCGGCTACACCTTCGGCTTCACCGTACGCAGCGACTCGCCGTTCAAATCGTTCAACGAATATATCGAAGCGGCACGCAAGTCGCCCGGCGAAGTGGACTACGGTTCTACGGGCATTGGATCGTCGCCGCATTTGCTGATCGAAGAAATTGCGATCAATGCAAACGTCAAACTGAACCATGTACCTTTCAAGGGCAATGCCGACATGCAGCAAGCCTTGCTCGGCGGCCACGTGATGGCTCAGAGCGACGCCACGGGTTGGGATCAATTCGTGGACTCCGGCAAGATGCGCCTGTTGGTGACGTTCGGCACCGAGCGCACCAAGCGCTGGCCCGATGTGCCAACCGCCAAAGAGCTTGGTTATAAGGTGGTGTCGGTGTCACCTTATGGTCTGGCGGGCCCCAAGGGCATGGACCCGGCAATCGTAAAAATACTGCACGACGCCTTCAAGAAAGCCTTGTTCTCGCAAGCCAGCCTGGACGTCATGCAGCAATTGAATCAGGAACCGGCTTATCAGGACAGCGAGGCTTATAAAGAATGGGCCAAAGCCACCTTTGCCAGTGACAAGGTGTTGATCGAACACCTTGGGCTTATGGCCAAATAAAGGCTGATAACAACACGCATCGCTACATGCGATGCGTGTCGCCCTATCAGCAGTTCTGAAACGCGTAATCCATATCTGCAATCAGGTCTTCTTCATGTTCAAGACCAATTGAAATACGAATCAAGCCTTCAGACACACCAGCCGCCGCACGCGCTTGCGCAGGCACGCCAGAGTGCGTCGTAGATGCCGGATGACATACCAGCGACTCCGTGCCACCCAGGCTGACAGCCGATTTGAACAACCTCAGCGCATTGATAAATCGGAACGCACGCTCACGCCCGCCGCCATCCAGCTCAAACGCAAACGTCGAGCCCGGACCCGTGCACTGACGGCGATAGACCTCTTGGTAGATCGCATCGGTAATGAATTCGGGGTGATAAATCTTCACGCGTTGATGTGGATTACCCGAGAGCCACTGCGCCACTTTGGTTGCCGTGCGCGCCGCATGCTTCATACGCAGCACCACCGTTTCCATAGACCGCGTAATCATCCACGAAGAATGCGGATCCAATTGAGACCCGAATGCGCTGCGAATGGCACGCACCTTCTTGATGAGATTTTTGCTACCGGTGACGCCGCCTGCCACCAGATCGCTATGACCACCCACGTACTTCGTGAGCGAGTAAACACATAGATCCACGCCGTGTTCAACGGGCTTTTGGAAGATGGGGCCAAGCAAGGTGTTGTCGCAGACGGAGATGGGACGATAGCCATGACGCGCTTCGAAAGCATCCAACTCTTGGCGCAACGCAGCAAAATCGATTAAAGCGTTCGTCGGATTCGCTGGCGTTTCGATGTAGCAAACGCGCACGGGCCCAACGGCGGCGGCGTGCTCAAGCGCGTCACGCATGCTCTGGGCGGACAAACCATCCGGGATGGGATGCGAGCCAATGCCCCATTCGGGAAAAATCTTGGCAATCAAGGTTTCGGTGCCGCCGTAAAGCGGTACCGATTGCACGAGCTGGTCGCCCGGCTTCAGAAAAGCCATCAGCACGGCGCTAATGGCAGACATGCCGCTGGACGTCACGGCCGCACTTTCCGAACCATCCAGAAGTGCCAAGCGGTCTTCGACGATTTCCAGATTGGGGTGATTAAAGCGGCTGTACACCAGGCCTGCTGATTGACCCTCCGGGGCAGGCTTGCGACCTGACACGACGTCGAAGAACTCAGCCCCATCTTCTGCGCTGCGAAAGGCAAATGTCGAGGTCAAAAACACCGGCGGCTTGACCGCGCCTTCGGACAGGAAGGGGTCATAGCCGTAAGACATCATCTGGGTCTCGGCGTGCAAAGGTCGGCCGCTGAGGTCTTTCTTGTGATAGCTGGAATAAGTCATGGTGTGCCACTCTTGTTGTTGATCCGGCCGACCGGGCTGGCGCGTAGTGCGAGAGCCTGATTCACGTGAATGGCCCTGGTAAAACAATAGCGCCGACTGCCCGGCTCTGATCAAAAGTGTAGAGATAGACACCCAGAATTATCTTTCCATTCCATAACTGAATGACGTAGCCTAAGAACGATTATTTCCCTACGGTTAAAAATAATGAAAGAAACTGCTTTGTTACATCAACTTGATGGAATCGACTGGAAGATTATGAAAATTCTTCAAGAAGATGGACGTCTCAGCAATGCCGACTTGGCCGAACGCGTGTCGCTCTCACCTTCACCGTGCTGGAAGCGGCTCAAACGTCTGGAAACCACCGGCGTTATTCGCGGATACCAGGCCGTGCTGGAACGCCGGGCACTAGGATTAGGTGTAGTGGCCTTTGTCAGCATTTCCCTGGAAAACCACAACGAAAAAACCTGCCGCGCCTTCGAAGCCGGCGTCATGGCGATGCCGGAAGTTGTGGCGTGCCACAACACCACCGGGCAGCATGACTATCTGGTGCAAATTATCGCCACCGACTTCGATGCCTACTCCGAATTTGTGCGCAACCGCTTGCGCACTCTGCCAGGCGTACAGGAAATGCTTAGCACCCTGTCAATGCATGAAGTGAAGTCGTCCAGCAAGCTGCCTTTTTAAGATTCACACACACGTCCTCTGTCACGCGGATGTAGCACGCCACCCCTAGAGTGACGGCTCCGATTGAATCCCAAAGAGGACTCTTGTTGTGAAAACTTATCTGCGCGTTGCAGCAGTCGGCCTTTGCCTGTCTGCTTTACCTCTCACGTCGGCTCTTGCGCAAGCGAGCGCGGCCAATACCACGGTTCAGCTATATGGCTTGATCGACACCGGTCTGCAATACCTCAGTAATGGACCCGGCAATACCAGCAAGCTTGGCATGAGCACAGGCAACCTCAGCGGCTCGCGCTGGGGACTGAAAGGCACGGAAGATCTGGGTGGCGGAATGCGCGCCGTCTTCGTGCTCGAAAACGGCTTTGACTCCGACAATGGCACCACCTTGCAAGGCGGGCGGTTGTTTGGCCGCCAGGCATATGTTGGGCTGTCAGACAAGAAATGGGGCCAACTTTCCCTGGGCCGTCATAACTCGCTCATGATTGACTGGATGAGCAAGTACAACCCCTTTGACAACGCTAACTTCTCGATCAAGCGCCCTGACGCAGCGTTCTCGGATCGCATCGACAACTCAGTGAAGTACGTGGGCAAAATCGGACCGGTGTCGGTCGGGGGTTACTACAGCTTTGGCTGGAACAACGAGCAGGTCTGGGACGACAAAACGCGTGGGCGCCTGTTTGGCGCAGGCTTGCGCTATGCAGAGAATGGCCTGGATGCCGCCTTGCTGTATCACAGCAAAAATGCCGACAGCCCTAAAACCGGTACCACCAGCGACAACCGTGAAGATCGTATCGTGGCGGGGTTGAGCTATGAATTCGACGGGCTCAAGCTCTATGGCGGCTATCGCTGGTTGGAGCAAAAGCTCACTCAACGCACTTACACCAGCAATATGACGTGGGTGGGCGCGACCTACTTGCCAACCCAGGCCACTCGCCTGTCGCTGGCCGTATATCACTTGAACGGCACTGTTTGCGACGACATGAACGTGGCAGCCTGCCCGGCCAAACAAGGCGCCGGATCCGAGCAAAAACCAACCATGATTGTGCTGGGCAGTGAATACGATTTATCTAAGCGCACTACCTTGTATGCCTTGGCAGCCTATGCCTTGAACAGCCACGGTTCCTCGCTGAGCGTGGTTGGTGGAAAGTATGGTGCCAACGTCGAACCCGGCAAAGATCAGTTGGGTGTAAACGTCGGTTTGCGGCACCGGTTTTGAACGGCCCGCACAACGCTGCCGCACTGACTCAGGACGCGGCCGGCGTGCGCATCAGCGCGCGCGGGCTGCGCCACGCCTTCGGCACGCAAACCGTGCTCGATGGTGTGGATCTGGACGTGCCTGCAGGCACCGTGCTCGCACTGCTCGGACCTTCAGGTTGCGGCAAAAGCACCCTGCTCAAAGCCTTGGCCGGACTCCTGCGCCCTCAAGCCGGGAGCATCTCCTTTGCCGGCAAAATGGTCTGCGATAGCGGGCTGCATCTGCCACCTGAGCAGCGCAACCTTGGCATGGTCTTTCAAGACTATGCCTTGTGGCCACACATGACCGTCAATCAGAACGTGGCATTTTCCCTGCAAATGCGGCGTGTGCCGCGCAATCAGCAAAAGGCGCTGGTGGACGATGCCCTCGCACGGGTGGGCCTGCATGAGCATGGCACGCGCGCCCCAAGCGAGCTCTCAGGCGGGCAGCAACAACGCGTGGCGCTTGCCCGCGCCATCGTTGCCCGACCGCGTGTGCTTCTTTTTGACGAGCCGCTATCAAACCTTGACCGCAATCTGCGTGAGTCGCTTTGCACGGAAATCGGCGCATTGCTGGCTCGGCTGGGCACCACCGCCGTCTACGTGACGCATGACCACGACGAAGCCCACGCCCTGGCGCACACCATCGCGCGCATGGCGCATGGCCGCATCCAGGAACTTGTCGTGTCTTCACCCAAGGACTCTGCCTAAAATGCCATACACACTCAAAAAACCCTCATTGTTCATCGCTACGCTTTTTATGACGCTTTCGTTCGGATTGGCTACCGGTCAGGCCCGCGCGCTCACGGTTTACACCGCCGGGCCAGGCGGCCTGATCAAACAACTGGCTGCCGGGTTTCAGGAAGAAACCGGCATTAAGGTCGACGTATTTCAAGCCACCACGGGCAAGGTCATGGCCCGCCTAGAAGCCGAAGCGGCCAATCCACGTGCCGACGTTCTCATATCCGCCTCCTGGGACACTGCAAAAGATCTGGATCAGCGCGGCTGGCTCATGGCGTATCAAAGCCCGAACGCGGCACACGTGCCCGATCGATTCAAATCGGCAAGCTATGTGGCGCAAGGCATTTCCGCGCTCGGCATCGTCTGGAATGCCAGCAGCAAGACACCAGAACCGCGCGACTGGGCCGACCTGACCACGCCGCCCTTCAAGCAAGCCGTCACCATGCCCGACCCCGCCCTGTCGGGCGCGTCCCTGGACTTGCTGCTGGGCCTGCAAAATGCCCAGGGCGACGCCGCCTGGACACTCTTTCAGACCCTGCGCGATAACGGAATGAATGTATCTGGCCCCAACGCTCAGGCGCTGACCCCGGTCTTGCAAGGCGCGCGCGCTGCTGTCTTTGGCGCCGTCGATTACGTGTCGTATGCCAGCATGGAAAAAGGCGAGTCCGTAAAGGTCATCTTCCCCGCCAGCGGCACGGTCATTGCCCCGCGCCCCATGATGATTCTGAAAACGGCAAAGTCACCCGACGCAGCACGACGCTTCGTTGACTACGTGTTATCTGAAGCGGGCCAGAAAGCCGTTGCTGATGCCTGGTTAATGCCAGTGCGTCAAGATGTGGCAGCCAAGCGGCCCGTCTTCAAAGACCTCAAGCTGTTGCCCGAAACCGAATCCGCCAACGGCGCCTCACGCGCCGACGTGCTGGCGCGTTTCAGTCAGATTTTCGGCCAACACTGAGATCAAGGCGCGGCGGGTCTTGTCTGCCATCAAGCAAGACAAGACCCGCTGCCCATCAATTCATGAAAAGCATCTACCTGATGGCGGCCATTACCGTGGCTGCCCTGACCGTGCTCGTCGCAATGCCTATGGCGTTCGTGACCTTGCAGGCCATATTCCCTCACCTAGGCGCGGGCTCGTGGCGTGACCCTTTTGGCGCCTGGTCCAGCACACTCAGCGACCCGGCCATTCCCCGGCTGGTGTTCTCAACGCTAAAACTCGGCCTGGGCGTCGCTCTCGTCAGTGCAGTCATCGGCATTCCCCTGGGCGCGCTGCGCGGCTTGTTCCGAATCCCATTAGCCCGGCTATGGGACCTGTTGTTCCTGGTCCCTTTTCTACTGCCGCCCTACATCGCCGCGTTGTCGTGGACTATGGCGGCCCAGCCCGGCGGCTATCTGCAGCAGATCACGGGCATCCACCTGGGAGGCCTTTTATTTTCGACGAGCGGCGTAGTGCTGATCATGGGTCTCTCGATTTTCCCCGTCGTCTATTTCGCCGTGTCGCGCAGCATGGCGGCCACAGGTGCCCGGCTTGCCGACGTGGCCCGCGTATTTGGCGCTGGCCCCTGGCGTGCCTTTCTGCGTGTGACGCTGCCCTTGGCCTTGCCCGCCATGGCCGCAAGCTTACTGTTGGCCTTCACTCTGGCCATTGAAGAATATGGCGTGCCTGCCGCACTGGGTTCACAGGCAGGTCTTAGCGTACTGACAACAGCCATCGAGCGGCGTCTGGCAGACTGGCCAATAGACCTCCCGGGCGCAGCCTTGCTGTCGCTGGTATTGGTGGCACTTGCGCTTACCGCTTATGCCGTGCAACGCCAATTGGTCGCGGGTAAAGGCTTCGAGACCACCACAGGAAAACCGGTAGCGATCGCACCCACGGAATTGGGTGTTTGGTGCATACCGGTGATGGCGTTATTTGCTGTGACTGCACTATGTGCGGTTGCCCTGCCTCTGGCGTCAATGCTTGCTGCTGCGCTGAGCCGCAACGTCTCGGGGGGCTTGTCGTGGACAAACCTGACAGCCCAACACTTTGCGGCCTTGTTCGATGTCTCTGACGACGCCTGGAGCGCGCTATCAACCAGTCTGACACTGGCCACAGGCACGGCGGCGTTCGCAGGCGCTGTCGGCTTCATGGCGGCCTGGTGCGTCGTCGGGCGCCGCGTCCCTGGCATTGCCGTCATTGATGCCCTCTCGCTACTGCCAGCCGCGTTGCCCGGTGTTGTCGTGGGCGTCGGACTCATCCTGCTCTGGAACCAACCTTTTTGGCCAGCTACGCCCTACGGCAGTTGGGGAATTCTGCTGCTTTCCTACACGTGCCTCTTGCTGCCATACCCAGTGCGCTACGTGAGCGCCGCGCTGACGCAAATAGGCAGCAACCTGGAAGCGGCGGCCCGAGTACATGGGGCGAACCCGCTACGCGCCTTGCTGCGCATTACCTTGCCACTGACATTGCCCAGCCTGATTGCATCCATGCTGATGGTGTTCGCGGTGTCCTCACGCGAGCTCGTCACCTCCTTGCTGCTGGCGCCCGCTGGCGTGCAAACAGTATCTATCTATGTTTGGCGTCAGTTTGAACAAGGCTCGATCGGGCAAGGCATGGCCATGGCAAGTGTGGCCGTTGCCGTCAGCCTGACATTCATGCTGGGCGGCTTGGCGTTGAATCGGCAGCGCCGCACGTAAGGCGGCCAGGCTGAGCAAGATCAATCCGTGCGTGCATGATCTGAGTTTTCAGTTCATGCACGAACGGACTGAAGACCCACGCCAGGCATACAAGCTACTCAACGCCTGCAAGGAAATCGTCGCGCTTTGCGAGTTCTGCACGTTATCGGCATTCACAAGAACTATTTGCTGCCCAGTGCCCCTGAAAGGACCAAGAGATAGTCTGATTGCTCTGCCATCGTCCCTGACGCCGGTGCGATGCTGGCCCCGTGCAATAGCGCGTGAACTGGTGAACCGATAAGCCTGAGCGTCAGCGGGAAGCGCCAAACGGCGCGAGCCATCTACCCTTCAGAACGTGATGGTGATCGTAATTTGGTCGGTATATGTGCCGGCAGGCTGGTTCTGGCCCGCCGGCACGCGCCCATAAACCGTGTAATTCTTGAGATTGGGGCCGATGCTCAGTAAGTAACTATCGGACACGGTGCTGGTGCCGGCGGTGCCATCGCCCCAAATCGTTAATCGGGTTGTATCGGTATACATGTTGTACGCAAGCGCATTGACCGACGCGAATACGAGCGTACGATGCGCAAAACTGCCGCTGCCCGTACTGAGTTGTATGGTGTAAGTCACCAGCAAGCCCAGGCCCGTGCAAGTCACGCCAATGGTGCCGCTGCTGTCAGCATTGCCACCTCCAGGCGAGACGTAGGTGGGGAACACTATGCCGGTTCCCGCCACCGTGCAATTCGCCAATATCGCATGCGCGGCACTGGACAGCATGAGTGCACCGCAAGCCACCAGGCACATCAAGCCTCGTCTCATTTGTGGACCTCTCCACAAGTAAATGGCCCAAGCGTCGGGAACGGCTCGTTCGATTGCGGTGAAGCAACATCAACACGACAGATCGTTGAGCTGTCTGGCATTGCCGCCTGTACAACAATTCTGACCGGATAGTCCATCTTCGCAATAAACACGTGCCCACGAAGCGCCACCTCATAGGCCTGCGGATCGCTGCCCACATAGACACGGGTGCCTGCGGGCAACGGCATTCCGGATACGTCTTCAAGAATCAACGTGGCGCTTTCGTCACGTTGGGCGTCAAACTTCAATAAACTGCCCGTCCGTGGCCCTGGAATCACAGAGCGCGGGGCCAGATCCAGTGTCATGGACAAAGGCAGACCGGTCGCATCAAGGTAGACGTTATTCGACTCATACGGAATCAGCCGGGGAATAAACCCCACGCCCTGTTCGTTTGTCTGGCCCACCTTGATATTGTTGGCGTAAATATCAATGGGGTCTGACACGGGCACCTCAACCATTGCAAAACTCTCGTCCAGCCAACGTGTTGGCCGAACATGGCCACCCAGCAAGGCCACTCCACCGCGTGTCGCAAGTTGCACATTGCTGGTGCTGCCCGCGTGGTTCGCATTGAATGCGTACTCGCCATAAGTGCCCAAGTAATTCACGCCAACGTCTTCACCACTATTGTCCAAGGCAGATTTGCGCGCTCGAAAACCCCACCCCCCTTCCGGCGGCGACGTCTTCTGGTACTCCGTGCTAACGGACTTACTGCCGCGTTGTGCATTTGCCATCATTTGCAGCACGCTTTGACGCTCAAGCGGAATCACCCAAACAATATTGCCAGCCAGTGATCGACGTCCCGTCAAAGATTTGAGCACCCCAACACTGATATTTCCGTAACGATGCAAGTTCACGTTAAAGCCTGCATTCAGGCCACGGACATTCTCAAAACGGCGATTGACTTGGGACAAGTAGCCAATCGCCACACTCGTGCGTGCCCCAATCGAAAAATTTGCCTGAGCCTGAATTTGTTTAGCGGGGGTTTGAAAGCGTTTGCTCCAGCCTAATTGCCAAAACTGCGCCGCCGCTGTTTGCGCACGCAGTGTCAACGCGTACTGATCACCCTGTCGATCAAACTGCACGTACTGCGCCGTACCGGTACCTTGCTCAGACTGACTTGCAGCAAGCCCACCACTCAACAAGCCCACGTCCGCAATTGCCACCGCCGCGCCAAGCCCTAGCTGCTCTCGCCCTTGCATCACTTCAGCGTGGCCTTCTACCGTCGCACTTTCGCGCAAGCCGTAGCGCAACGTGCCAGACGTGAAGAGCTGTCCGTAATCGCTGTCGCGTCTGCCAAAATTATTGCGCAAAGCGCCCACTTCAAAGGAAACATCCTTGGTTCCGGGTCGCAATAATTGCGCGCTGGTGATGTAGCTTTGCGTAAAAATCTGCTGTCGTCCCAGCACGTCGCGCACGACCATCTGCATATTGCCTTGTCCCGTGGACACGGGCAGATTCTGAATGCTGAACGGGCCGGTATCTACAGGCTGCCTAAGGCGCAAGACGTTATTTACGTAGATATCAACCACAGAGGGTGCCAGCGCAGTACCGCTAAACGCAGGTAGGGGTATGGCCTCGTAACCAGGCGTGGTCGAAAAATTGGTGCGCCATTGAATACCCCCAAAATACACTTGGCGTGAGAGAGAACTGACGCCAGTCACGCTATCACCTACGACAAGAGTTGCCTGCTGTGCAGGAAAGTCTCGGACATATTGACTATCAAGCCGAAAAACAGCGCCATCGTCGATCAAATTCTGAGTGACAAAACGACTGGTAAATGTGCCACCAGCTGTGAACACCCCAATTTCCGTCAGACCAGAAAGCGTGCGTTGCTGCGAACCATCAACATAGTTGATGTCGTAATTCAGAAAAGCACCCGTCTCGGAAGACTGCTCCAGCAAGCGCCCATGATTTCGCAGGTTCAAATTCGCGCTGATAAATGCCGTTGCAGCAGCCCGAATAGACAAGGTCTGCGTGTTGGCTTCAATCTGAGCCTCTATGCCTGGCAGCGCGTCGATGAAGTAATAGTCCTCATCGCCAATTCGGATGGAAGGCTCGTCCGGCAATTTCAATCGCGCCTGCTCCAGCACCGGCAGCGGCACCAAAATTCCGCTTCCTTCCGAGCGCAAAACTCGCGCGGAATCGACGATAGGTTTGTCATTGACGACAACGGCCAATAGCATCTCCTGCTCAATGATTGGCTGCTGCGCAGCCGCTAATGCCGGATGCAGATAGACGATCAAGCTAGCGGCCAGATACTGGATCAGCCTCCAGCGTGAGAACTTTTTCAATCTCGCCCTTGTCGGTCAGAACGCGCAGCCGTACCTCGCCCGCACGGATTTTCAAATGGTTCAACGGCCATGCTTTACGCTGGCCAGGCAACACATAGGCTGGCGAACTAACCAGCACACTCACCTTGTTATCAGCGTCGCTTAGCCAAACTGCATTGATTTTTCGGTGGACATTGCCATCGTTGGTTGCAACCAGCACCAGTCCTTTGACTCCTCGCGTTAATTGCCAGAACACCTTTTCCTGCTGGACCTTCGGGCTAACGAACACCGGAATGCTGATCTGCAACAGCGTTTGTATGCCTGGAAATTTAGACCCACTCGGTGGGACC
>JBEBWV010000057.1:0-33267 GCA_040391965.1 Achromobacter deleyi
TGGATCTGCATCAGCCATTGATGCCGCTCGGAAACCGAGGCCACCATGCCCACGCCGATAAACAGCATTGCAATAATGCCGATCGCCATCAACCAGTGCAGCAAGCGTGCAAGCAGGCTGAATCTGGCCGGAGACCGACGAATGGAATAGGCTGACAAGCTCATTGTGCGTGCTCCGGTTGGTTCGAATGGGATGCGGCCATGGCACTCTGGGGTGGCCCTTCGCTGGTGCGGCGCTCATAGGAGGCTGCATAGGCGGCCGAACGCGCCGGCAGTAGCGGGTCGTCAGAAATAGCCATGCCACGTGGTAGCACGGTCGGGTCGTAGTTGACGTCGCGGCAAGGGCCTTCATCTTGCGAGACGCTGCGCGTTATCACCACGGTGCCTGCGTCGATGGTGGGTCGATCAGTTGGCCACTGCTTGGTCGCGTCATTGGTGGGGTCGCCGGCTGACCCCAGCGTCACCAGCAGGCGCCAGCGCAAAGGCCCTTGCACCAGGCGTTGCTGCAGATCGGCCTGCAAGTAATCGGCGTCATGCTGTGGCTGGGCCGCGGACGCCGCCGCAGCCCCCAATGGCACCAGACTCCAGCGCACCGGCTGCTGCATGCCTTGCGCATCGACAAAGTAAAAGGCATTCAGGCTGTAGTAGCTTTCGGTGGCGTAGCTGGCCGAAGGCTTGGCGGTCTTCACCCATGTCCGGAATGCTGCCGTCTCGGGGTGCGCGGCGAAAAAGGCCAGCATGCGCTGTGGGTCGGGCTTGCCCGTCTTGGGATCCGGGCGGCTGGCAAGCTGTTGATCGTAGAACGCTTGCGGAGTCCCTACCGCGAATACGGGCATGCTGTTCATGCCGGTACGCCACTGTTCACCATTGGGGGACGTGAACTGCAATGCAAAACTGCGGATGGGGACACTGGAATCCGGTGCAAAGGGATTGCCGCCCGGAAGGGCTAGCCGGCCCATCACCGGGGTGTTGCCCGCGGCGAACAGCGCCGCCGTGGACAGGGCATGCGCTCCACCGTTGCTTTCAAAATGGCCCACGACACAGACGCCTTTTGCATGATTGCGGCGAAAGCCTGCATGGACGCCGCTATTGGCTTCCAGGGAGTCCACCACTCGGTCCGGGGTAAGTCGCTGCGTGTCCAGCCAGCCGCCCACGTACGCGAAAGCGGCGCCCGAGGAAAGCACAATGGCGCCGATTGCGCCCAGGCGCAGGCAGATTTGCCACGCGCCGGGCGGCTGGGCATCGCGTTTAGGTTCTTGCTGCATAAGGCTCCTTGCCCATGGGGCGCTGAATACCCTTGTAAGACGCCAGGCCAGAAAATTTATTCCTCAATGGAATAAACCCGTCTGAGCGGCGTCTTACCGTATTGGCCAGTAAGCTAGTGACGCCACGGGCGCTGGCCCGGACAGGAACCCGACATGATTCGACCGGTACGCTTGCCTACGTCAGGCCCGGCATACACCGACGACGAGGCGATACACGCAGACGAGCTGTCCGACGCCGTGCTGCGCCAGCTATTGCCGCGCCTGCGGCGGTTTGCGCTGCGCCTGACGCACGAATCTGCATCGGCCGATGACCTGGTGCAGTCCACTCTGGAAAGAGCCTTGAAGCGATGGCCCGGCCGCCGTCCGCAAGGCAATGTGCGAGCCTGGCTTTTTACGATTCTGTATCGTCAGTTTCTCGATTCTCAGCGCCGGTCGCGCCGCTATGCGCGAGTGCTCGACTGGTTCGCTGGGTCGGACGCGATGGCGCCCTCGGCAGAGCGAGAGGCGATTGCTCGATCGTCGCTGGACACCTTTGAACGCCTGCCCGAGGCCCAGCGCACATTGCTGTGGCTAATCTGTGTGGAAGGCATGAGCTACAAGGCCACGGCGGACCTGTTCGATGTTCCGCTGGGCACGGTGATGTCCCGTCTGTCGCGCGCGCGCAGCGCATTGCGTGCCTTGAATGAGGGCCAGGCCGCCGAGGCCCATCTGAGGATACTGAAATGAATAAACGCTCTATCGACGATCTGGCGCGCAACGCGTTTGTAGACGGGCAGCTAGACCCCTCGCAACAACTAGAGATACAAGCCTACCTGCGAGCGCATCCCGAGGAAGCGCAAGAGCTCGCCGCCTGGCAGCGCGATGCGCAGCGGCTGCGCGAAACTTCCAACCGAGATAGCCTGGCACCCAATCCCGCACTCGATCCCGCCGCGGTGCGCGCGCGGCGGCGCACCCGCTCGCGGCGCCGTCTTGCGATGGCAGCCAGCCTGGTCGTGGCGCTCACAATAGGAGGCGTCACGGGTTGGAGCGCGCACGATACTGTCGTGGAAAATCGGGTACTACCCATGCAGGACGCCGTGCAAGCGTATCGCTTGTTTACGTCAGTGGATGCGCCGCGGCCGGATGTGCGCGCCAATGCTGACGATCTCCAAGGCTGGCTGGATGATTACTTCGCTCATGCCGAACGTTTGCCCAACTTGAGCGCCAGCGGCTTCAAGCCCGTTGCCGCGCGCTTGTTGGCAACCGACCAAGGGCCGGCCGCCATCGTGATCTACGAAAACGCCGAACAGCGCGCCACGTTCTATATTCGCCCACCCGGACCGGGCAAACAGTTCCTGGCCCACGGTAGCCGACGCGACGGAGATCTGCTGGCCCGCTACTGGTCAGGGCAGGGATACAACTATGCGCTAGTCACCTCAGTTAATGACGTGGCAGGGCAGCAATTGCTGCCTCGCAGCGCCATACCTAGCTAGGTGAAAACTGCCGTCCGCCCGACCTATCCCAATCTCCACGACACATTCGAAAATTTCTATAAGAGCTTGATTACCTGCACGGAGGAACGGATAGATACATGGCAATTCTCTCGTGTGTCAGATGTGATGCGAGCGCGAAGCGCAAACAGTGGAAACGGCAGCACCCATAGGAGTAATCTGGTATTTCGGGTGGGGAGTAATAAGGATCGGCGCGACTAGATCCTTTGGTTTTTCGAAGAAAAACCTTGCGTTGAAGGAGCTGGATATGTGGACCTTGCTTCTGCTTCCCTTCATAGGTCTGTTATGGGTACCTTTCTATAACAAGGCCTTGCCTGAGCTTCTTGGATTCCCTTTTTTTTATTGGTATCAGTTGCTCTGGGTACCCATTACGGCATTTCTCATTTGGCTCGTCTATCGCGACTTGTTGAGCAAGCGGGGTGACCAATAATGGAAACCGTAAAAAACATCAATTGGACGGCTCTCGGCGTCTTTGTGTTCTTCTTTGCCCTGGTAACCATCATGGGTTTTTGGGCCTCACGTTGGCATGCGGGCGGCAAAGAGGCACATATCGATGAATGGGGGCTGGGTGGGCGCCGCTTCGGTGTCTGGATTACCTGGTTTCTCATTGGCGGCGACTTCTATACGGCCTATACCGTGATTGCCGTGCCAGCGCTGGTATACGCCGTGGGCGCGTATGGGTTTTTCGCCTTGCCTTATACGATTCTGGTTTATCCCATTGTTTTTGTCGTGATGCCGCGCTTATGGATAAACGCGCGCAAGGCGGGGCATGTGACGGCGGCCGACGTTGTGTATGGGCGTTATCACTTGCGCCCACTTGAATTGGCGGTGGCGTTGACCGGTGTGCATGGCCACCATGCCCTACATTGCGTTGCAACTGGTCGGGATGCAGGTCGTTATCAAGGCGCTCGGCCTGGGCGGTGAATTCCCACTGGCCGCCGCGTTCGTCATCCTGGCGCTTTACACGTATTCGGCTGGCTTGCGTGCGCCCGCCTTGATCGCCTTTGTTAAAGACCTGATGATCTATATCGTCGTACTGGTGGCGGTGGTTCTCGTGCCGACCAAGCTGGGCGGCTATGGCGCTGTTTTCGCTGCAGCCGGTGCCGCGTTCGATGCAAAGGGTGGGGCGACGGGCCTGTTGCTGCATCCGCAGCAATATTTGGCATTCGCCAGCCTGGCTATTGGTTCGGCGTTGGCGGCATTCATGTATCCGCACACGCTTACCGGTATCTTCGCGGCTAAAAGCGCCAACACCATTCGCAAGAACGCCGTGTTTTTGCCCGCCTATACCTTGCTGTTGGGCTTGATCGCATTGCTGGGCTATATGGCCTACGCCGCGCATCTTAAGATTGCGACGCCTAACGACGTGGTGCCGACGCTCTTCAGTGCCTTGTTTCCAAGCTGGTTTACGGGCTTTGCATTCGCGGCGATTGCGATTGGCGCTCTGGTGCCGGCGGCGGTGATGTCGATTGGCTCGGCTAACTTGTTTGCGCGCAATTTCTGGAAGGCGTATGTGCGCCCCGACCTGACGTCTGCGGGCGAAGCTCATGTAGCCAAACTGACATCGTTAGTGGTGAAGGTGGGTGCGCTGGCCTTTGTGCTTTTCTTTCCGACGCAATACGCGCTGGATCTGCAATTGCTGGGAGGCGTCTGGATTCTGCAAACCTTCCCGTCCGTCGTATTTGGCTCGTTTTGTCGGTGGTTTCGTGGCCCAGCATTGTTGGCTGGCTGGGCCGTGGGTATGGTCTGTGGTAGCTATTTGGCATACGCCGATGGTATCAAGCCTGTGCATACCGTCTTGATCGGCGGCGGTTCGTACTCGGTATATACGGGCTTATTAGCGTTGGCGCTTAATGTCGTCGTGGCGATTGTGGTGCAGATCTCAGCGGCGGGTATTGGAAAGCCGGGCAGAGAACCTGCAACGGAATAATCGATCAATGTGTGTGCGGGCATGCCATGTTGCGACATGCCCGTTGCAGGTATGCGTACGCCGAAAAATGACATGTTCAGTGCCAAGGCATCCCATGACGGGAAGTTCCTGTATCCGGTGGATGACGATGGGTTTGCTCGGTAGATCAGTCGTCTTTCTTGAACTCTTCGAATATCTGCCCAAGGTTGCCACCGTACGGCTTGGCAGCCTTGTAGCGGAAGGACCCTATCTCCAAGGGCGAACGTAGGCACAACGTTGTTCTTTTGAAATCCTGCCTGTTCTGGCCGCGACAGGAATAAGCCCTGCAATCAGATGGCATAGCACTTTCCCTCCGCGATAGACGCTTTCCCTTGCATCGAACACTATCGACAGTCTGTTTCCGGCTTATGCCAGCCATCGCTCGACTCTAAACACGCCCCGCATACTTGACCATCATCGTCGAATTCACCACGCACCCTCATCAATGGAAATTTCGACTAGCCACATCCAGTTTCCCCAATAACTCCGACAAATCTACCAGTCTCTGTGCAATCAAATGCCGAACGCCGTCTACGTTCTGCCATGTGCCAAACACCCCCATCAATGTTGCGCCCAATAGTTCTTTACGCTGACGTTCAATTAACTCAGGTCGCATCACCACATTCACTGGTCCCGTCTCATCTTCCAGCGTGACAAAGATTGTGCCTTTTGCGGTTTGAGGGCGTTGGCGCACGGTGACGATGCCGCAGGCGCGGGCGATGCGTTTATCTGGGTAGGTGTTGAGGACTTCCGCCGTCTGAAAATTCTTCGCTGCCAATTGCGGGCGAAGCAGCGCTAGCGGATGGCGGTTCAGGGTGAGGCCCAGGCTTCGGTAGTCGGCAGTGATAGTCTGGCTTTCTGTGGGGGCAGTCAGTGTGGGCGCTTCGGGTTCGACGATGACGGTGTCGCGCAGCAGGTCTGTGCTGTGTACGCTGGCAGCGGCTTCCCAGTTGGCTTGGCGACGGTGACCGGCGAGGGTGCGCAAGGCATCGGCGGCGGCCAGGGCGTTCAGATCGTGGCGGGTAAGCTGCGCGCGGCGGGCCAGGTCTCGGGTGTCGGTGAAGGGGGCGCCACTGCGGGCTTGTTCAATGCGTTGTGCGGCGGCGATTTGCATGCCTTGAATGATGCTCAGGCCTAAGCGGACGGCGGGGCGGGAGGCATCGGCGGCGGGAGCATGGGGATGAACATGGGGGCGGCTAGTCTGCGGTGGTGTGTTTGAGGAGGTGCCTGCAGATGCGTATTCAAGGGTACTGTCCCAACCGCTAATGGTGACGTCAGCGGGCAGCACGCGCACGCCGTGGCGGCTGGCGTCCTGGACTAATTGAGAGGGCGCGTAAAACCCCATGGGCTGAGAGTTCAGCAGCGCGGCCAGAAAGGCTTCGGGTTCGTGTCGTTTGAGCCAGGAGCTGAAGTAAGCCAGCAGCGCGAAACTGGCGGCGTGGCTTTCTGGGAAACCGTATTCACCAAAGCCCTCGATCTGTCGAAACAAGGCCTCGGCAAAGTCCAGGGTGTAGTGGTTGGCGAGTAGGCCACTGATGAGTTTGGTGCGAAATTTATCGACTCCGCCTTTGCGTTTCCAGGCTGCCATCGAGCGACGCAATTCATCGGCCTCGCCGCCCGTAAAACCGGCAGCTACGACGGCGATCTGCATGACCTGCTCTTGAAAAATGGGTACGCCCAGGGTGCGGCAGAGCACGCCTTCTACGGCGGGGCTGGGGTAGGTGGCGGGTTCTTTGCCTTGGCGGCGGCGCAGGTAGGGATGGACCATGCCACCTTGAATAGGCCCGGGCCGCACGATGGCAACCTGCACGACAAGATCGTAGTATCTGCGGGGTTTAAGGCGGGGCAGCATACTCATTTGCGCACGCGATTCAATCTGAAAGACGCCTACGGTGTCGGCATCGCAAATCATGTCGTAGGTGGGATCGTCGCCTTCGGGAATGTCTTGCAGGTTCAGGACTTGTCCTCGTCGTTGCCCGGCCAGTTCCAGGGTGCGTCTAAGTGCAGACAGCATGCCCAAAGCGAGGATGTCGACTTTAAGCAGGCCCAGCGCGTCAAGATCGTTTTTGTCCCACTGGACGACGCTGCGGTCTTGCATGGCGGCGTTTTCTATGGGAACCAGGCGTGACAGCTTGCCGCGTGAAATGACGAACCCCCCGGGGTGTTGCGACAAATGCCGGGGAAAGCCCATGAGCGTCTGTGCAAGCGAGGCCCATTGCCGTGCCACGCGTGATTGCGCGTCCAGTCCGCAGGCGTCTAGGGTGCGCAGCATTTCTTGTTTGCCATCCCACCACTGGTGGGCGCGCGCCACGGCATCGATGACGCCGCTATCTACGCCTAAGGCGCGGCCGGTGTCGCGCAACACGCTGCGAGGGCGGTAGGAAATAACGACGGCAGTCAGCCCGGCGCGCAAGCGGCCGTATTTTGTGTAGATGTATTGAATGACTTCTTCGCGGCGTTGATGTTCGAAGTCGACATCAATGTCTGGCGGCTCGTCGCGTTCTTTGCTGATGAAACGCTCGAAGAGGTTATTACCGCGCACGGGGTCTACGGCGGTGATGCCCAGGCAGTAACACACGGCAGAGTTGGCCGCAGAGCCGCGACCTTGGCACAAGATGCGTTGGCTTCTTGCGAACTGAACAATGTCGTAGACGGTCAGGAAGTAGGCTTCGTAGTGCAGCTCTGTGATGAGTTTGAGCTCTTTTTCTATTTGCTCGGCCACATGGGGCGGCGTGCCTTGAGGAAAGCGCCATGTGGCACCCGCATAGGTTTCCTGACGCAAATACGAGGCGGGGGTTTGGCCGCGAGGCACGACTTCTTCGGGGTATTCGTAGCGCAGGTCGGTGAGCTTGAAGGCGCAACGACGGGCAATGATGAGGGTTTGTGCCAGCGCGTCAGGCGGGTACAGGCTGGCCAGCCGCAGGCGGGTGCGCAGATGTTGTTCGGCATTGCCGCTGAGTTCATAACCACATTGCGCAACGGGCTTGCCTGTGCGAATGGCCGTTAAGGTGTCGTGCAGGGGCTTGCGCGAGCGCACATGCATTTGTACCTGGCCTATTGCCACGATGGGCAGGCCGGATGTTTGCGCTGCATGTTCAACGGCAGCGCGGTGCAGGTCATCGCGTGAGCGATGCAGGAGCGTGAGGCCCACCCAGGCGCGATGCGGGAAGGTTCGGGCCAGCCATTGCGCTTGCTGCGCCAGCGTGTCGGCATCGATGCCGTAGGCGGGCGTGAGAATGGCCAGGCACTCGGGCAGATGGCGCAGATGCCCATAATCTTTGGGCGGGTGGGTGAAATCTTCCGGTGCCAGCAGGTATTCCCCTTTGGGGGCGCGGGTGCGAGCCAGCGTAATCAGTTCAGACAGGTTGCCGTAGCCCTCGCGGGTTTGTGCCAGCAAGGTGATGCCAAGTGTTTGCGCGTCAGGTGCGGCACGTATCTGAAAGGTGGCACCGACGATGAGATGCAGGTCTTTTTTTCTGGCCTCGACATGGGCGCGCACCACGCCGCCCAGGCTGCATTCATCGGTGATGGCGAGCGCGGCATAACCCAGGAGGATGGCGCGTTCAACCAGTTCTTCAGGGTGCGATGCGCCTTGCAGAAAGGAAAAGTTCGACTGGCATTGCAACTCGGCATAGCCGGGCAGCACATCGTTCAGCGTAGCCGGTGGCCTGAGTGGGGTGTCTTCGGGGGAGCGCATGAGAGGTCAGGCGTAAAGCCCGTGCAAGAACCAGCGGGCGTGTTCGGCATCGCGCTCGCGGTAAATCCAGTAGCGGGCAGCGGCTTCGTCTTCGGCTACGAAGTAGTCGCGCACGGTGAGTGGGAAGTCCCACCAGCCGCTTTCTATTCGTTCGGGACCACGCATCAGTCGAAGCCCCTGGCCCGCGTATTGCGGACGATTGCCGACGACGTTAAGTGCCAGGGGTGGGTCGAGTAGCCAGAATGGGCGATCGAGAAGCATGGGTAAAACGGGTGGGCGAACTTCTGGCTCGTTGGCATTGCCCCAGCAGTTGGCGGCCTCGGGGCGGTGGTCGGCAGCAGGGTGGGCATGGCGCACACGCTGGGCGCCCAGGCGCGCACCCAGCAGATCCAGCAAACGCGCGTGATCTGCCGCCGTGCCACCGGGTTCCGGAAACAAGGTAGTGCTGACGGCAGGCTGCTCTACGGTGTCGGGGGCATGCAGAGCGACGGCAATAACCGGGGCTTGCAAGCTGAGTCGGCTGAGCTTTTCTCGCAGCAAATTCAACAGGTGTGTGGTTTGCCAGGCGGGTTGAGCCAGCGCGAGTTCCAGTTCCGTGGGCGGTCGTGCATGGCGGCCACGCTCGTGTTCCAGTTGCAGCACAACGCGTCGAACCGCGAGTTGTCGGGCGATAAGCCAGCCGCTTAGTTGCTCTGCCAAACGCCGCGCCACCGCCAGCACGGCGTCGGTGTGTTCGACGTAATCGTTAAGCTCAATGCGGCGTGAGAACTGATTGGGGGCTTCGAGCCAGGCATATAGCTCGGGCTTCAGGCCGTAGGCGGCATCCAGTGCGTGGAGCAGCTCGGTGCTACTGCGGCGTTGCAAGCCTGCACGCGGTAGCGCCCGCAGTTCACCCAAGGTGCGACAGCCAATGTTTTGCAACCAGTCCTGGCGTGCCTGAGCTTCGGGAAGCAGGCGCAAGGGCAGGGTGTCTAGTCGGCGCGCCAATGTGGATAGTCGCAAGGTACGACGTTGCGTGCGTTTGGCGGCATGGTGGGCCAGTAACCAGGCTCCGCCGGCAGTGGGTGCCATGCCGACGCTGGCGTGTAAGTCCAGGGCTTGCAGGGTGGAGGCTGCGCGGCGGCCCAGGGCCAGCGGCCCACCAAAGGCCATGAGGCTGGCACCTACGCTCATCAGAATGGTGTCGGTGCCGCTCAAGGTGACTTCTGGGGTGTATTGCAGCAAGGCCAGTGCGGCACCAAGTTGCGCTTCGGTTTCGAGATGAGGCTGGCGGTCGCGCAGCACCACCTCCGGGGCGATGGCGCTGGCACCCGCCCGGCGCATGTCCAGCTTGATGCCGGTGCGCCGGGCGGCGGGGGTGAGGGCGAGCACGCGCTCCTGATCCAGGACCGCGAAGGCTTCGTCCTCATGTGACCAGCGCGGGCGCAACGCGTCCAGCGGCAGGCAGTGCAGGAAGACGGCGATCCAGAGGCGCATGACGAGGCAAAGAAGAAGGAGTGATGACGCCGGGTTCCAGACCGACATAAAGCGGGGCGTTGCAAGCCGGGCCGCGACGTTTGAGGATATGCACGGTTAGCCCGCCTGCGGCGGGCGTGAGGGCCAGGCGCAAAGGCGCGGGAGAGGGGTTTTGTGCTGCGGTGGCCGGGCGCAGGGCAATGAAGAGCAAATCGCTGGTTTGTGCGGCCAGATGCAGGCGCCGTAATGACTCGGGACGCACCTGGGGCAACCAGCAAAGCAGGGCGCCGCAACTGCCGTTGCGCAGAATTTGTTCGGCAGCCCATAAGGCATCGGCCGGCTTTTCAGGGGCGACCCAGAGCAGTTGCCGAGGGTCCAGACGCCAGCTCATCCAACTGGCGATATGCGGCGCATGAGGGGGAGACACCAGCGCAATGGGGCGACGGGTTTCCAACTGTGCCAGGGCGGGGCGCAGCAGGCGCATTTCTCCAATACCGGGGTGAGGGGACAACAATTCAATAAGCGTGCCTAACGGCCAGCCGCCGTTGGGCAGCTCGGCGGAGAGGGCTGCGTGCCCGGTTGGCATGCTGCGCGCGGCGCTTTGGGCCAATTGCGTGGCACGCCAAAGCGCGGGATGGATGTGTTCAGGGGACTGCATGATGAGCATCGGTGTGAGTACTGTATAAATATACAGTGTTTAGGCCGATGTAGCACAACGCGACTGACCGCAAGCGTGACCTCAGTGGTGAGGGCTTGTTACGGTGGGCCGACTGAATAGTTATAACGAGCGAAACGGACAAAGCGCTGGCGTAACTTTCAGTAATCGTAGGCGAGTACCAACCACCGCGACCCAGGAATGGCTGGTTCTCTCACTGAGGAAGCTTTGCATCATGCCCACGACTTCAACCGCGCATCGCACGCACACCGGCAGGTTTCATCACGCGCAGTGGAAAAAACCGCCTGTATGTCCCAGCTCAATCCCGGCTCGCACCACATCGGGTGGTAGATGCCCTAGCGGCGAAGCGTCTCAGGAATGGAGGCAGAACTTGATCTCTCTGCAACCAGTGCAGCAGCGTTCACATCATGTCTCGCCTCGGGGCTGGAAGGCCGGAGCTGCCTTGTCCTTGTTATTGCTGGCCGCCAATATCAGAAGCGCACAGGGGAGCGATGCCATTCATCCGGGTAAATTCCATTGTGGAACAAAAGACGTGCGGTGTGAGGACGAACCCATTTACCAAGCACGCCCGATCACCACCGCGGTGTTGCCCGATCCAGGTGTAAGTAGGGGGGCGGCAATCAGGGTTGCGTTGTCCGGCATTGAATACGCCCTGGCAACAAAACCCGCTACCTGGAATAAAGCTAGCCAGCAGCATCTTCTGAATCAGACCAACGACCTTATATTGGCGGCCACACAACTTCGGGAGCTGCAAGCAGCCTCAGTCGCGGGAGCCGAAACCGATATTGCCGAGCATTCACAAGCGTGGGTGCATGCGAGGTTTTCGGGAGCCGGGCAGTCTGTTGTTGATGCGCGGGCCAACGAGTTAACGCAGGCCAAATTCCATATTGACCTATGCCCTAAGCAACATCATTACATCGCCAGCATGTTGGCGGCGCAAGCCGATGCGGTGCTGGCATTGGCCAACTTGACGCTGGCGAAGTCTGAGTCGCTTCCCGAATGCATGGCCAAGATGTCTGATGTTTTATTTACCAAGCACCAGGTTCACATTGCAGAGCAAGAGTGGCTTGACCATGCCAAGAACACCCACGGCCAGATGTTTGGGTTTTGGCCTGAAGGGGAATCCCTTTCTGATTTTGTCGACCGTGTGGCCAAGTTTGACCGGGATATACCCTATGACGCTTCCATGCTTAGCATAGAGGGGTATACCGAACGTTTGGTGTCCGACTTCCTAAATGGACTGAAGCTCGTCGTGTTGGGCATGATTGCTGCGGTTTGGTTCGATCAGCTTTATTTGAACGGGCGTCTGGGTGCTCTAACGATGCCTACTAACATTTGATCAGGCGAGGCTCGTGCTTGCCGACAGATTCCAATCGCTCGGGAAGCGTTGCATCATGCCCATGAATTCTATAGACACGTATCGCGCACAGATCGGCGCGCATGAGCAAGCACATTGGAAAAGATCGTCAGCGCGATCAAGCGCAAGCCAGGTTCGCACAACGTTCGGCACTGGCTGTCACCGAGGCGAAGAAATTCCGGGATTATGGCGGCATAACTTGATAAGCCTGCGCCCGGTGCAGCCGGGCTCACCGCAGGCCTCGCCTCGGGGTTGGAAGGCCGGTGCCGCCTTGTCTTTAATATTGCTGGTCGCCAATATCAAGAGCGCGCAGGGGAACGATGCCATTCATCTGAACAGTTATCGCGCGCGAGAAAACGGGCGCTGGTGCGAGCATGAGCCCATTAACCAGGTGCGTGCCAACCCCAGCGCCGTGCCGCCCAGTTCGAACCTGACCGTAGGCCAGGAACTCAGGATCGCGTCGTCCAGCATCACGCGGGCGCTGAAAACGCCCACCACCCTGGATATAGAAGACAGGCTGCATCTGCTGAATCAAGCGGATGAACTCACGCGGGTTGCCACCCAACTTTGCGAGCAGCAAGCAGCGTCAGTCAAGGGTGCCGATAACTATATTGCCGAGTGTTCTCAGGCATTGACGCGTGCCACACATTTGGGGGCAGAGCCATCTGTTGTTGATGCGCAGTCCAAGGCATTAGCACGCGCTAAATCTTATGCAAACGTCTGCACCAAGCCACTTCTCTACGTCAGCCACATGTTGGCGGCGCAAGCCAATATGGCGCTGGCATCGGCCAGACTGACGCTCGCCCGTGTAATGCCCAAGCAACTTCCCTATGGCGTGGTCGAGCTGGTTGATTCGCTCTTGTTTGCCAAGCATAAGGTCCGCATTGCGGAGCAAGAGTGGTTTGCCTTTATCCGCCACAACAACGTGGGGCTGGATGCGAGTTGGCTGGACGATGCGGAAGACCTGTTGGATTTTCTCGACCGTGTCCTGAGGTTTGACCGGAATGCGCCCTACATATGGGACGAGATCACACCTGAAATGGCACAGGATATTTACGGAGAATTACCCGCGATGAATTCCCCCATTTCATTTGTTTTAGCTGCGGCGGCGTTACGCGGTTGGCGTTTTCGCGTGGTTGCGGCAGTGCCTGACATGGCCTGAGATATCTCAGGCCGCGAGGGCGTCAAACCGATGGCTGGATGACGTGGTATTTCCTGGCACGACAGGGCAGGGTTTGTTTTGAATGAGGGCTTGTTGCGCTGACATCATGGCGCGAAACGAGCGCGGCGAGTGTCCCGTGTGGCTACGAAATGCCCGGGTAAACGCGCTGCTTTCGCTAAAGCCAAGTTTGCCGGCAATGGCTGTCATCGATAGATTCCAATCGCTCAATAAGCGATGTGCCGCTTTCATACGGATGCGAGCCCGCAAATCCATAAATGTGGTGCATTGCAATGCCAACCGACGTTGCAGCGTGCGCTCCGTAATACCGAAATATTTTGCCGCTTGCGTCAGGGTGACCTGATCGGACCGGGGCAGGGTTTGGGTCAGCCAAGTTTCCAGTGCGTCAATGAAGGCGTACGTTGGATGCGGGTCATGAGTCATAGAGTTGGCTTGCAACATACGAATATCCAGCAGATCGGCGTGTCAGTGAACAGCATGCCATGTAGCGCCTGGGCGAAATGCCATGGGTAAATGTTCAAAATGACCAATGGTTTGCTCATCATAATTAGGAAGCATGTCTCCCATCACAAAGTTGAGGGGCAGTATTTTCCCTATGGTGAATCGCTCGCTTCTATGGTGTAGGTGGGCGGCGTAGCAGCGAAGGTGGCGCGAATACTGGGTCTTGAGCCAAGTGTGGCGGGAATTGCGGCGTTATGCGTTTTTGTTATGGGGGGCGGGATATCCCGCGCCGCCCTCGAAAGTGTCGCGTTGAGTCAATTTTTTCGGAAAATGTCTCGATAACCTGTCCCCATTCTTTGCGCAGACCTGCCTGAGATCAACGATTTCCCAAGCACGCCGCGTCTTGCCTGAGGCAAGCCGGGCGTGACCGGATTTTCGCGAAACTCGTGTAGACAAACACTTGAGGGGATAGACGTGGTCAAGAAATTTGCCTTAGCTGCCGCGCTTGCCGCAGCCTTCGCCGTCAGCACCAGCGCGTTTGCCGCCGATGAGACGCCGCGCCATGGTGGCACGCTTCGCTTTGTGGCGCCCTATGGAGCGAGCTTCGCGAATATGGACATCCATACGTCGAACCGCGCGCAAGATGAAATTTATGCCAAGGCGATTCATCGCTCGCTCTATAACTGGGACGCAAACAACAATAAGGCTGTGCCCGAGTTGGCAACATCCGTGACGGTTTCGCCTGACGGCCTGACCTACACGTACAAGCTGCGCGAAGATGCGTATTTTCACAACGGCAGAAAGCTCAATGCCGATGATGTGATCTGGTCGTATACGCGCTTGATGGACGGTGCCAAAGCCTTTCCGGGCGCGCGCTACGTGCGCTTGATCAAAGGTGCCGTGGAAGTTGAAAAAGGTCAGGCCAAGACCATCTCAGGCTTGAAGAAAATTGACGACTCCACCTTCGAAATGACGCTGGTCGAGCGCGGTGATCCAGCCAACTCCTTCTACCCGGCCATGACGTCCATCTATCCCGCTGACGAAGCGGTGAAGGACGGCTTCTTCAGCCACCCTATCGGCCTGGGTCCCTATAAGTTTGTTGAACATGTGCCGGGCTCGCGTTTTGTGGCGGAGCGTTTTGACAAGTTCTATAAGCCGGGCAAGCCCTATACCGACAAGATCACGATCCAGTTGATGGGTGAAGCCTCTGCTCGTGACGTGGCATTCCGCAATAAAGAAATTGACGTCTCGGTGCTCGGCCCCGCCCAATACATGGCCTACAAGAATGACCCCGTATTGTCCAAGGGCATTCTTGAAGTGGCAGAGGTCTACACGCGCGGCATGGGCATGAACCAGTCGTTCAAACCATTCTCGGACAAGCGCGTGCGCCAGGCCGTTAACTACGCCATTGACACTGACCTCATCATCAAGAAGCTGGTTAAAGACAAAGCCTATCGTGCCAGTGGCTGGTTGCCCCCGGCATCGCCTGCGTTCGATAAGGATTTGAAGCCATATGCGTATGACCCAGCCAAGGCGAAGAAGCTGCTGGCCGAAGCGGGTTATCCGGATGGCTTTGAATTCCAGTGGACAGCCACGGCTAATGAAAGCTGGGGAATTCCGATTGCCGAAGCCGTGATTCCCATGCTGGAAAAAGTGGGCATCAAGGCCAAGATTCGTCCGGTAGAAGGCACCGTGCTGGCGGAAACCGTGCGTAAGGGCGACTTCCAGGCCTTCATCTGGTCACTGGGCACAGGCCCCGATCCGATGACAGTACTGATGTGCTTTCACTCCAAGACACCACAGTCGGCTTGCAACTACACCTTGTTTAACAATCCCGAGGTGGACAAGTTGCTGGATGAAGCGAAAGCCACCACCGACGACGCTGTCCGACTGGCCAACTTGAAAAAGGTCAACGCTCTTGTGTTTGAAGAAGCCCCCATGTGGTTCTTCAATTACAACAAGGCAACCATGGCCTATCAGCCCTGGGTGCACGGCCTGCAAGCCAACGCCACCGAACTGGCCATCCAGAACTATGAAGATGTCTGGATCGACAGCACCTCGCCTGCGGCCAAGTAATTCGTAACGCGGCACCTGCGTAACACGCAAGGCGTTGAATCCGGCACCTGGGGCAAGCGCCCCGAGTGCCGGCGTTGGAGAAGCTGAATGTTGTCGTTTCTTGTACGGCGCTTGATACAGACAGTGCCGATTGTGCTGGCTGCTGCACTGCTGATTTTTGTGGTCTTCAGTGTTATCCCTGGCAGCTTTGCCTCCAGCATGGGTGATGACGGGCGCAACGTGGTTGATGCTGCCGTCATGGAGCGGATGAACAAAGAGTTCGGCCTGGATGACCCCTTGCCGACGCGCTTTGGCAAATACGTGGTCCAACTCGCCCAGTTCGATCTGGGCACCTCATTTCGCTCACGCCAACCTGTCACTACCGTGCTCGCCGAGCGCGCCTGGCCCACCTTGCAACTCTGTATGGCCGCCATGGCGTTTGCCATTGTGCTGGGCGTGCCCATCGGCTTTTTAGCCGCCATGCGCCCGGGAAGCATGCTGGACACTGCGTCCATGGTGATAGCCGTGTCGGGCTTGTCCATTCCAAAATTCTGGTTGGGCCTGATGCTGATGTATTTCTTTGCCCTGGTGCTGGGCTGGCTACCCAGTTTTGGCTATGGCGACGGGAATCCCAGATACTTGATTCTTCCCGCCATTGCGTTGGGCGTCGGGCCGCTTGCCTTGCTGGCACGCACCACGCGCGCCGCCGTGCTGGAAATCATGAATGCCGATTTTGTGCGCACCGCGCGCGCCAAAGGCATGAGCGAACGCCGGGTGGTGCAGTGGCATCTGGCCCGCAATGCCTTGGTCATCATTCTGACGACGATCGGCCTGCAATTGGGCTCTGTCATTGGCCAGGCCGTTGTCGTGGAAAAACTGTTCTCCTGGCCAGGCATTGGTTCGCTGCTGGTCGACAGTGTCACGCTGCGAGATATTCCGGTAGTGCAGGGTGCCATCTTGGCAATTGTCCTGTTCTTTTTGCTGATCAATACGCTCGTTGATGCCTTGTGCGCTGTCATCGATCCCCGTATCAAATACACCTGAGGCCTCATGAAGATCAGAGCAAATTTGCTGATCGGTGGCGCGATCTTCGCACTGGTTGTCATCGCGGGCATCTGTGCGCCGTGGCTGGCCCACACCGATCCTGTCATGGATGCCAACCTGATGAACGCCGAGGAGCCGCCGGGCTGGGCCTTCTGGTTTGGCACTGATGCCCAAGGACGAGACATCTACAGCCGCGTGCTTTACGGCGCGCGTATTTCCTTAACCGTAGGCATCGTGTCGCAGTTGATCAACACGGTCATCGGCGTTGCCTTAGGCTTGTCGGCCGGTTATTGGGGCGGCTGGTGGGATGACTTCGTCAGCGCATTGACCAACCTCATGCTGGCGATTCCTTCCCTTATTTTTGCACTGGCCATCATGGCCATCATGGAGCCGGGCCTGACCAGCCTGGTGATCGCACTGGGGCTGACCAACTGGTCTTTCTCGTGTCGATTGGCGCGGGCGTCTACCTTGTCGCTGAAGAGTCAGGGCTATGTGCAAGCCGCTCGCATCCTGGGCTATGGCGATATCCGCATCATGTTCACGCAGCTACTGCCCAACATGCTTGGCCCCCTGATTGTCATCAGCACGCTCGGTATGGGTGGTGCGGTACTGGCTGAAGCGTCGTTGTCCTTTCTGGGCCTGGGCATCCGGCCGCCGTTCCCCAGTTGGGGCAGCATGCTTTCCGATGCGCGCGACCAGATCACCACCGCACCCTGGATTCTCGTCTTCCCGGGCATGGCTATTTTCATCACCGTGCTGGGCCTGAACTTGCTGGGTGATGGTCTGCGCGACATTCTTGATCCCCAAAATCGGACGCGCAAGGCATGACGGATCAACCACTGCTTGAGGTTGAAAACCTCAGAATCGATCTGGTGACGGAGGACTCACGGCTCAGCGCCGTCGAAGAAGTGTCCTTCACCATCATGCGCGGCGAAACTTTCGGCCTGGTCGGCGAATCCGGTTGCGGCAAGAGCATTACGGCGCTGGCGTTGATTGGCCTGTTGCGCTCGCCGCTCGCCATTGGCGGGGGGCGCATCCTATTTGAAGGTAAAGAGATTCAAAACCTGTCGGGCCCCGAGATGCGAACGTTGCGAGGCAATCGCATCTCCATGATTTTTCAGGAACCGATGACGGCGCTCAATCCCTTGTCGCCCGTTGGCCGCCAGATTGCCGAGATGTTCGTGCTGCACAGAGCCATGGGCTGGAAGGAAGCCGAGCGCCATGCCGTGAAAGCGCTGGCCAATGTTCGGGTGCCAGCGCCCGAGCGTCGCATGAAAGACTATCCGCACCAACTCTCGGGCGGCATGCGTCAACGCGTCATGATTGCCATTGCGCTGGCCTGTGACCCCGCCCTGTTGCTGGCTGACGAACCCACCACCGCATTGGACGTGACCGTTCAGGCGGAAATTCTCGACCTGATCCGGGATCTTTCCAAGGAGCAGGGCACGTCGGTACTGATGATCAGCCATGACCTCGGGCTTATTGCCAATATGTGCCGCCGCGTGGGCGTCATGTATGCGGGCAAGCTGGTTGAACAACGTGATTCCGATGAGATTTTCGAATCGCCCAGCCACCCCTATACCAAGGGACTGGTTGCCTCCTTACCCCTGTTAGGCTCCCGCGCCAAACATGGCCGCCAACGTCTGCGAGAGATATCCGGTGTTGTGCCCCCGGTGTCTTCCTTTCCCAGCGGCTGTCGGTTTAATCCGCGCTGTTATGCGGCCACCGAGCTATGCAAGACAGTAGACCCAGTAGAAACTGCGCTTGCGCGTGGTGGATTAGTACGGTGCCATCATCATGAATGACGTATCGAGCATCGCCAGCGCGGGCCCCAACCTTGCGGCCAACGAGAACATCCTCAAAGTTGAAAACCTTGCGGTGCACTTCCCGATGGGTGGCGGCCTGCTCGGAGGTGCCAAGCGCATTGTGCACGCGGTCAACGGCGTTGATCTGGAACTCAAACGAGGTGAATGCCTGGGTTTGGTCGGTGAGTCCGGCTGCGGTAAAACCACACTCGCACTCTCCCTGCTTGGCTTGCAACGTCCATCACACGGCCGCATCACGGTCGACGGCAACGAAGTGGGTGCTGCCGGTGTTGATCGCAAAGTCTGGGCGCGTACCACACAAATGGTGTTTCAGGATCCGTATTCTTCGTTGAACCCGCGTCAAAGCGTGCGCAAAACCCTGGAGGCGCCGTTGCGTCTGCACGGCGTCACCAATCGCTCCGAGATAGAAGGGCGCATCAGCCAGGTGCTGGCGCGCGTGGGCTTGCGCCCCGAACATGCCAGCCGTCTGCCGCATGAATTCTCTGGTGGCCAGCGTCAGCGCATTGGCATTGCACGCGCCCTTATTCTTGAACCCAAGCTTCTGATTCTGGACGAACCGGTATCCGCGCTGGACGTGTCTATTCGCGCACAAATTATCAACCTGTTGCTCGACTTGAAAGAAACGCTCGGGCTTTCCTATGTGATGATCAGCCACGATCTTGGCGTGGTCGAACACATGAGCGACCGAGTCGCCGTGATGTACTTGGGTCGCATCGTTGAGACGGGTACGTGGCAACAGATTTTCAGCTCACCGCGCCATCCATATACCCGCGCATTGATCGCCGCCATTCCTGACCCCTTCGGCCGCAGCCAGGGCACCAAAATTACCGGCGACATTCCCAATCCCTATGATCCGCCTATCGGTTGCAGCTTCCATCCGCGCTGCCCGGAAGCCCGCCAGATCTGCAGCATGCCCGCCGTTCCCACGCTAGACGAGTTGGAAACCGGGCATTACGTGCGTTGCAGGCGATCCGCCGAGCTGGCCTGATACGCTAAAGTCGATCTTTTGATGCCACGACGCGAGCCCCTGCCGAGCAGCGGCCGGACACATCCCTGAGAGAGCATGACGATGAGCCACATCCCGACCATTCACGTTCGACTGCCGCGCGCGAGCGGCCCATCGCATCTTGCGACGCTGACGATTGATGACTGGACGATTCCCTGCACGGTTGGCTCTGGCGGCCTTGTGCAAGCACGTCTGAAGCGCGAAGGCGACACCTGCACGCCGATGGGTATTTTTCCTTTGCGCTACGGGTTTTACGACGCCGTCAATTGGCCCGACTTCCCGCAGTGCCTCGGTTTTCCCTTTGTGCCACTCACTGACGAGATGATTTGGGAAGATTCCGGCGAGGCCTATAACCGTCTCGTCTACACAGACCCCGCGCAGCGCCTGGAAGAGCGCTTGGTGCGTCGTCGTGCGGATCATCTGTTTGACATCATGGTGCCATTCGGCTTTAACGACGCCGTGCCGGAACCCGGTCGCGGCAGTGCCCTGTTTGTGCATGTGGCGCGCTCGGACATGCGCGGCACCGAAGGCTGCGTGGCCGTCCCGCGCGAACATCTTCAGGAATTCGTGTCGCGCCTAAAGCCGGGCATGATGATTGATATTGGCTATGCCGACGCGGTGTCAACCGTCGTGCAGGACAATCAACCTGCCAACGTGACTCCGGATGATCCTTTCGAGACAGTACGTTTCGCGGGCATGGAACCGGGCCGCAAGCTGATCATCGTGGGGGCAGTGCATGGCAATGAAGTCTGCGGCACCAAAGCCATCTTGCGCGTCATTGAAGACTGCCGCGCCGGCCGTATCAAAATCCGCCGTGGCAAGGTCACGTTCGTGCCGGTTGCCAATTTGAAGGCCTATCGCCAGAACACGCGCGAAGGGGATCGCAACCTGAACCGCGATTTCAGCGAAAAGCCAATTCCCCAGAACTATGAAGACAAGGTCGCCAACATTCTTGGCCCCTTGCTGCGCGAACACGAGGTGCTGCTTGATCTGCATTCGTTCTCGTCAGAGGGCGAACCCTTTATTTTCTGTGGTCCCTTAGACAACACCGGGCCCGCTGAACCTTTCCGATGGGCCGCCGAAGAGGGCGCTTTTGCCGCTCGCCTGGGCGTCGACATTGTCATGCACGGCTGGCTTGATAACTACGCCCGTCTGCTCGCACTACGCGCTGAAAACGGATTTCGTGTGGGCCATGTTGCCGAGGGCGTGGGCACCACAGAATTCATGCGTTTCTCGGGTGGTTACGCCGTGACGCTGGAATGCGGCACGCACAAAGATCCAGAAGCCGTCAACGTGGCCTACCGCGCCATTCTGAATGCCTTGGCGCATTTAGGACTGGTGGATGCGCCCGCGCCCGCCGTCAGCATGACACGTGGTGTGGAAGTGGTTCAGGTCGTGCTGTGCATGAATGAGGGAGATCGTTTGGCGCAGCCCTGGAAAACAGGCGATGCGGTCACGGCGGGCGACGTCATTGCCCGGCGTGCCAATGGCGAACCCTTGCTGGCGCCGAGTGACGGCATGGTGGTTTTTCCGAATGCCTCGGCCAAGCCTGGCGATGGGTTTTACTATTTCGCGGCACCCAGCTCGCGGGCATTCTGATTTGCCTAACTGCCATTGGACGGGTACGCTTGCGAGCATGGCTCACCTGCAACACGCATCCATTATTCGCACCGTCCTGTGGACGGTGGGATAGCTTGCGGCCAGTGTAGCCACAGCAACCCGCCCAGTGAGGCGGGTTTTTTCTGACTCCTGGGTGTTTTTCACAAATGTCAGGAGATTTGAAATGCGCGTATCTGCCAGCCAACCCCATACCGCCTTAAACCTCGGCTCAAACCCCAGCCCGAACGTGCCCGCGACCTTGCATTTGCTATGCGGCAAGATCGGTTCGGGTAAGTCAACACTGGCAAGACAGCTTGCCTCGGAGACCGGTGCCATACTTATCAGCGAAGACGAATGGCTGGCCAGTCTGTATCCCGGCGAGATCCATGAACTGGCTGACTACGTACGTTGCGCGGGTCGCTTGAAGACAATGATGGCGAATCACATTCACGCGTTGCTGACGCTTGGTGTGCCGGTGGTGCTTGATTTTCCGTCCAACACGCTCAGTAGCCGACAGTGGGCTCGCGACGTTTTTGAAAAGGCCTCAGCCCCGCATCGATTGCATTACCTGGACGTGCCTGATGACGTGTGCAAAGCACGCCTGCGCGCCAGAAATGCCAGTGGCGAGCACCCCTTTGAAACGACGGACGAACAGTTCGAACAGATCAGCCGTTATTTTGTGGTGCCTTCGGAAAGTGAGGGGTTTGAGGTGGTGCTCCACGCTGCCAGTTAAGGTATTTTGAAGCGCTATTGCACGAGGTGCCCGAGCCGTTATTTTGCCTGAGCGGGCCATCGTGCAAGCAAGTGGGTAGAGATTTGAGTCCGGTCGCTATCTACAAAAGATCTCAGATCTTTCAACACCCGTTTGGCGTGCCGATAGTGCGGAAGTACGGACTCTGGCTTCGAGTAAGGATCAGACAGCACAACGACTGCCGTCTCATTTCCCCGCTTCTCGACATGGCCCGCAAAATTGATGAGTTTGTTTGGGTGTCCGAGCACGGAAACGGCGACCGCTATTTGAATCAAGCTGTCTCTGGCGTCAGCCGAAATTTCGTTTCGCAAATACAAATCCCTGGCGAGGGCAGCCACGTCTCTGGTCGTCACGCTTTCAAAGTTATATCTGCTGATCAGCTCTTTCAACGGGAGATGCTCAAGCAGCCCGCTCGGCAGCATGGGGGAGTCGGTCACTTTAGGCTTTCCGTTCTCGCCCAGCGCCGCTTTTTTTCCTTCTGCCGAAAGGTCGACGATAGCGCTCAGCCGATTGGGCAGAAAAGAGTTTCTTGGGGAAACAAGTGCTGGGCGGTGCAGGGTTGACGACGCGGATAGTGATGATTCTCCCGACATCGAGGAAGGAATGATCGGCATGCTGTGGGTTCCACGAACGGGGTTGTCTCTATAGGCAGTGCCTTTTGTTAATTCCAATCTACCGGGGAGCCGGTGGATTTCGCATCTTGCCTGTCAATAAACAGACGAAATCCAATGAGGATGTCTTCGTCATGTGCGGGGCGTGTTGTCCATGCCGCGCAATACCTTCTTGGCGAAAGCGGCGTAGCGTGGGTGGAGCGCGACACGTTCTGCGCCAGAACGCACCTGAAGGCCGCGCGTAACCCCCGATCTCGAACAGCAATTGCTTGGAAATCAGCACGCGGGTTACGCTCGCTCTCCACACCCATCAGCCGGAAATATTCTTAGCCATGAACGCATCCGAACAAAAGCTCACTCGTTTCAAGGCCGCGCGTCTCGTGCCCGAACTGCTCGTCACTGATATTCACAAGAGCCTGTATTTCTGGTGCGAACTCTGCGGATTTTCCGTGGCATATGACCGGATGGAGGAGTGTTTCTCCTACCTGGAACGCGATGGTGCGCAGGTCATGTTGGATCAGTGCAACCAAGGGCGGAATTGGATCACCGGTCCGCTTGAACTGCCTTATGGGCGAGGCATTAATTTGCAGATAGAAGTGGAGGAAACGGCGCCCATTCTGGAAGCCCTGGCGCGTGCCAAGTGGCCACTCTTTATGGAGGAAGAGGAGAAGTGGTATCGCAAAGGTGAAATGGAAACCGGGGTGCACCAATTTATTGTGCAGGACCCCGACGGGTATCTGGTTCGTTTTTCTGCCCATATTGGCCTGCGAAAAGCCGCCTGATAGCGGCTGGCCTGAATCCATTGAGTGCCGGTGCAATATTGAATTGTTCAGCGGGTGCCGATGCGGTCCGTTGCATGCCGTCAAACACACCAGGCACAGAGCGCAAATAATCGGGTAAGCTTTCGGCCATGAACTCACCAAGCCGGTCCATTTCTGTTCGCGCTGGTTCGCGACGAAGCACTCAGCATCCATGTTGAGTGGTTTCGTCCTGTTCGAACGCTGAGTTTTTCAGCGTTCCCCGTCCGAAGGCCACGACATCCTCGTGGCCTTTTTGTTGGGCATTTCCCAAACTGGGGCCGAGGCATTTTTGATGGTCTTCGTTTTTCATTCATCATGAAGGAACGAAATATGCAATCCGCTACGCTCACCATCCGGCCTTACCAACCTCACGATGAGGCGGCAGTCGTTCAGCTCTGGCATACCTGCGAGTTGACCCGTCCCTGGAATGACCCTTACAAAGACATCGCCCGCAAATTGACCGTTCAGCCGGAGTTGTTTTTGGTTGGCGAAGTGAACGGCGTGGTCGTAGGTGTGGTCATGGGCGGTTTCGATGGGCACCGCGGCTGGGTCAACTATCTGGCCGTCGCGCCTGAGCATCAACGCCAAGGACACGCCACGACCCTAATGAGCGCCGTCGAACAACGGCTCGTGGCCCTGGGGTGTCCGAAGGTCAACCTGCAAGTGCGCGCGAGCAATACGGCAGTATTGGGTTTTTATCAGAGCCTGGCATTTGCCCAAGATGACGTTGTCTCGTTTGGCAAACGCCTGATTCCCGACCTCGCATAGCCCTGAGTGGGCGCGTAAGGCGTGCAGAGTCCTGCACGCCTTACGCGTGCTTGTGCGATGTGGATTTCAAGCGAAATAACATTCCCACTAGCTACGCATCGCTGGTCGGCTAAAACGTTGTTCTGTCACGGCCGTACCCCACTGCGCACCCGGCGCTTCATGGGTCAACGTAAATCCGAAAGATTCGTAGAGATGGCGAGCCGCATCCAGGCTTTTGAATGTCCAGAGATACGTCTCATCAAATCGTTCATCAACGAACGCCATGGCGCGCGTCAATAGTTGGCGGCCCATTCCGGTACCACGCAAGGACTCATCGACGATGAACCAGCGTAAATGGGCGACACGCGTGGTTTCGTCACCATCGATGGCTAACGATGCCAGTGATCTTCCGTTTTCTACATAGCACCAGAGGGCCTTGCCGCTGGCGGGCAAGGTCTGGGCAAAATCAGCCAGCTCCGTCGCCACTTTTCGCTCGAAGAAAACGCCAAAGCCTGAGGTCTCTGCGTAGAAACGGGCATGCAGGCTGGTGATATCGCCAACGCATCCAGGTTGATAACCTTCCTGGATACCGCCTGCGACTACGTCCGGAACGTCTCCTTTGTCGGCATTGTTGCGAGCCAGCGCACCGGCATAAAGCGAGAGCGATCGCGCCAACGTTTCCTGATCTGCGGGTGCCAGACGCCGCAGCGCGTCAGAGACCTGATCCGTCGCAAATCGATCAATCTTGCTTCGCAGCTTTTGGCCCGCATCCGTGAGATACAGCTTGGAGGAGCGCCCGTCGTCGCTTGCTGCCTCTCGCGTCAAAAGCCCGAGGGCTTCCAGTTTGGCGAGTTGGCGGCTGGTGTTGGACTTGTCCAGGCGCAACACGTTGGCCAAGTCGCGCGCTTGAATCCCTGGTGTTATGCCAACTTCAATGACGGCGTGCACCGCTGAAGGCGCAAGATCGCTTTCGGCCAGCGTGGTTCGCATAAAGCCCAATTCACGCACCAGCTTGCGCGAAAGTTGGCGCAGTTTGAGGATCGTGTTTTCCCGAGACTCGGCGGGCAGGTCGGCGTAATCCATGGAAATTCCAAAAGAAGTTGCGATACGCAATCACAATACTTGCGCATCGCAACTTCTTCAAGTGTTATTTCACGCCGCCGAAGAAGAGGTATCCGATAGCACCGACTGATATCGATAGACGCGCGTGTCACGCACTGGAAAGCCCGCGATCTCATAAAGCCGATGCGCAGCCGTGCGGGCCGGGTTCGAGAGCAGATGTCATGCGGACGTCCTATAAAGGGGGCTAGCGTGGCGCTACGGGACTTCGTCGTCGCCCCGAGCGCGCTGCACGCTAGAATAAAAGCATTCCGGCTGCCGCGGCGTCGGCGGCCTTTGTCCGCACGGAGCTACTACATGGCAGACACCACATCTATTGAAATCCTGCCCAATCCAGGCATTGATCCCAAGCAACTGTTTATTCTCTTGCACGGCGTCGGTGGAACCCCGGACAGCATGACCCCGTTGGCCCTCGCGGTCCGAGCGGCTTTTCCTGCCTCAGTCGTTCTGATCCCGGCGGGTTTTGAGCCCTTTGATGGCGGCGGAGACGGGCGTCAGTGGTTCTCTGTTCACGGCGTGACAGACGAGAACCGCCCGGAGCGCGTTGCCCGCGTATTGCCTGCATTGGAAAAATACATTCAGGCTGCGCAGGCGCGGTTTGGCCTGCTGCAATCGGATACGGCATTGGCGGGTTTCTCGCAAGGCGCCATTCTGGCGCTGGAAGCGGTGCAAGCCCATGACGGCCTGGCCGGACGCATCATGGCGTTCTCGGGTCGTTACGCGCAATTGCCCAAAACGGCCCCCCAGTACACCACCATTCATATGCTTCATGGCGAGGCGGATGCCGTGATGCCTGTTGAACTGGTTGAGGCGGCACACCAGCGCCTGGGCGAGTTGCACGGCGACGCCACGATTGATATCGCCTCTGGCGTGGGGCACGTGATGCACCCCGTGCTGATCGAGCAGAGCATTATTCGTTTACAGACGTATGTGCCCTTGCGTAGTTGGGAAGCCGCCATGGGCCTGAATCAGACGCCTCCGGATGGCACGACAGTGCATTGATTGTCTTCGGTGTGCATCGCGCTGGTGCGCACCGCCCGAGTGATTCCCGTTGTGATGACAGGCAAGTGAAGGCGGTACTGAGTATGGGCTTGCTTGTGACATTGACCAACATGCTGACGCCACTGCAGCGGCCAGCGCGTAACACGTTGCTGTGCACGGCCGCCGTGTTGTGTCTTGCGTGGACGAGCCCGCCCGCCCAAGCTCAATCCGTCCCAAAAGTGCTGCGCAATCTGGCCTACGGTTCAGAGCCGGCGCAAGTGGCGGACGTCTACCTGGCCGACGCCGCGCGTTTCGCACCTATTCTGCTGGTAGTGCATGGTGGTGCGTGGCGCAGTGGTGACAAAGCGGCCGCTGAGGCCATCAACCAGAAAGTGGCGTACTGGATTCCCAAGGGTTTTGTGGTCGTGTCCGTGAATTATCGGATGCTGCCGCTGGCCCGTCCGGAGCAGCAAGCGCAAGACCTGGGGCAGGCGGTAGCTTGGGTGCAACAACAGGCAGGGCAGTGGGGCGCCGATGTGAACCGCCTATTTCTCATGGGCCACTCGTCAGGCGGACACATGATTGCGTTGTTGGCCGCAGACCAGCAGATGCAGGCACGCACCGGCGCACAGCCCTGGCGTGCCAGCATCATTCTGGATGGCGCAGGCTTTGATCTACTCGATGTCATGTCCAAGCCTCACGCGCCTTTTTATGATGCGGCGTTTGGGACGCTGCACAGCGATTGGGTCGCCGCGTCTCCTGCCGCGCATCTTGGCGAGGGCGTGCCGCCCACCTTGATGATTTGCTCGACCTTGCGCGAGGAATCGTGCAAGCGATCAACGGCCTTTGGGAACCAACTCCGGGCACGTGCGAACGTGGCGAAGATTGTTGGCGTGCCTTCAACGCACGGGGCAATTGACGCCGATGCGGGGGGTGACAACGACGAGACGCGCGCCATCGACGACTTCATGCAGAACTATTCGGCACCCTAGCCGCGTCATGCGTTAACAAGCAAGAGCCACGCTGATATCATCAGGCAAACGTTTAGACGGCGTCATCTCGGGCGTTGCTCAAACGTGCCGTGGCGGACGCGTAAAGCCAACCGTCATGCAAGACCGTGCATCGCGAGCGGTCTCCAACAGAGGAGGCAAGAATGCTGAAAATGCTGTTGAAGGTGGCGCTGAGCATGAGTTTGATGGGTGCGGCCATGGTGGCGCAAGCGCAGGATAAAGTCGTCTATCACATCAGTGATGCTGCCTCGCAGGCGTTGTCAGCATTGCGCAACGTGCGCAATCAGCTAGACACCGCGCCAGACACCAAGATCAAGGTCGTCACGCATGCAGGCGGGGTGGATTTTCTGATGACGAACTATAAAGATTCTGCCACCGTCGGGCCCTTGATTTCAGCATTGGCCGCGCGCGGTGTCGCGTTTGAAGTGTGCGAACTTACGCTGAAAAACCGTGGGCTGAGCAAAGATGCATTCGTGATGGAAGCGGACTTCACACCATCAGGCGTGGTCCGCATTACCCATCTGCAGCATGAGGGCTATGCCTACATCAAACCCTGATTCCCCTGCACGCCCTTGACCGTGGGTTCATTCAAATGAACCTGCGTGATCGTCTTGCGCGCGCGTAGGTATGCTGCCACCACGTCCCATGCGGGTTCGCCGCTGGCGCCTTCTGCCACCGGCGCCCAGCCTGCCACCTTGTAGGTTTTGTCCGCCTGAATCGCGGCATCCCCCAGACGCATGTCGCTGATACGAGAACCTGCGGCCGCCATGGGGTCAATGGTGTATTGCATACCGCCCACACGCACCATATCGCCGCCCTGTTGATAGTAAGGATCAGGGTTGAACAGATTGTCCGCCACGTCTTCCAATATGGTTTTTATCGTGGCACCACTCATGTCGGTGACGGTGGTGTAAGGGTAGGTGATCGCGGTTTGATCCAGCACATTTTCCATCGTGATCGTCTGTCCTGGCAGCAGCGTTGTGCCCCATCGGAACCCGGGTGAAAAAGCAATTTCCGCGCCTTTGACTTGCATGAGCGCGTTCAGAATCAGTTGATCGAAGGTGCCGTTGAAATTTCCGCGCCGGTAGAGGGTTTCCTCCGTTACGGCCAGAGGTTCTGCCAGTTTTTGCGCATAGGGTGCGCGAATGCGCTGCACCAGCGCGTCCATGGCGGGATCGGCGGGCAAATAGTTCGAGAAGATCGGCATGAGGGTGTAGCGAAAATCTGCCACTTGGCCGTCTTTCACATCAAAATCCAGCACACCCAAAAATTTTCCGTTGCTGCCGGCATTGGTCACGAGTGTTTTGCCGCCAGCATTGGACACCACGACAGGCGCGGGAACACCATCGTGGGTATGGCCTCCCAGAATGGCGTCCAGGCCGCGAACGCGGGAAGCCAGTTTCAGATCAACATCCATGCCATTGTGCGAGAGCAACACGACGGCCTTTGCACCTTTTTCACGGACCTCGTTGATGGTCTCTTGCAGGCGCTGCTCTTGAATGCCGAATGTCCAGTCAGGAACCATGTGCCGAGGGTTGGCAATGGGCGTGTAAGGGAACGCCTGACCAATCACGGCAATAGACACGCCATTCATTTCGCGCAAGGAATAGGGCGCGAAGACAGCATCGCCAAAGTCACTGGTCTCGATGTTTTGCGCCAGAAAATCGACACGGCCTTTGAAGTCGCGCTCGACAACTTCTTTAACGCGTTCGGCGCCCAGCGTGAACTCCCAATGCCCCGTCATCACGTCTACGCCCAAGGCCAGGCACGCATCGACCATATCCTGGCCACGCGTCCATAGGGCGGTGCCAGAGCCTTGCCAGGTATCGCCACCGTCTAGCAGCAAAGCACCGGGGCGAGATGCTTTCATGCGTTGGACCAAGGTAGCCAGATGGGGAAATCCGCCTACCTTTCCATATTGCTCGGCGGCTTGCGCAAACCCCAGCGAGGTGAAGGCATAGGCTTGGGCCGAGCCCGGGGCAATGCCGTAGGCCTGTAGCAAATGTTCGCCGACCAAGTGCGGAGCACGTCCTGATGCGTGGCCGATGCCGAGGTTCACACTTGGTTCACGAAAGTAGATCGGCATGAGTTGCGCATGGCAATCTGTGAAGTGCAGGAAGTGGACGTTGCCAAAACGAGGCGCATCATAGAACTGTTGCGCCGCTTGGGCTGCGGCACGCGGCGAGTGCGACAACCCCATGCCACCAGCCGAAGCTACCGCCAATAACTGTAGAAATTCGCGTCGATTGATCATCAGTGCAACCGTGAGGAAACTGGAAGGAGGGCGTTCAGGGACGAGGCGTAGCGACGCCCGGCGTCGCGACGCCAGGTGTTGCATATCGAATCAGTTCGAGCATGTCTTCTTCGAACATCTCGCCCGGGATCACTTGCGCCAGGCGGCCTTGCGCATCAATGACAAATACCTCCGGGATGACGCGCCGCTTGCCGAACACGGCGCGCAAGGCCTCGGTATCCATGGCGGCGCTGAAGGTGTAGCCGTGTTTGGCCATGTAGTCAGTGGCGGCTTGCGGCTCTTTGTCGATGGTGATGGCAATGACGCGCAAGTTTTTACCTGCTGCCGCTTTGCTCAGTTTTTCCAGATAAGGATTCTGGCGCGCGCAATAAGGGCACCAGGAGGCCCAGTACTGCACCACGAGTGGCTGGCCCACGAAGTCGGAAGCTGACAGACGTGTGCCATCAAGCAAACGCACTTCGGGCATCACTATGCTGTCGCCCACTTTGGGCGGCGTTTGCGCATGCACAGATGTCGCCATCAGCAAGCTTGCCATGGTGACGAGGCAGTGGCGTATTAAGACTGCATTCATGAATCCTCCGTGATGGGCCTGACGCCGAGCCCGGCGCCACGGCACCGGACTGGCGGATTCAGGGTTTCGCCTGGTCGTCGTTAACGGGGGACGTTGGATCGAGCAATAAGGCCATCACGTCTTTGAGTTGTTGCTCCGTCAAAATGGCCGCTGCGCCGAAGCGAGGCATGTTGGAGCACGGCATGGTCGAATGTGAGTCGTAGATTTTGTTCCAGGTGTAGGCGACCATTTCTTGACTGGCGCCACGCAACTTGCCGTACTGATACAGCGAGGGGCCGATGTTGCCGTAAGAAATCTCGGCCTTCGTCATCTGATGACAGGCATAGCAATTGCCGCCATTCACCGTTTTGGCGGTGTCAGAGAACTGCAGCCCACGGCCGTTTTGGGCCACTTTCTCGCCCTGTCTCCAGTCGCCAAGAAATTTTCCATCAGTCGGCGGTTTGATATTGGCGGTGGCCTCTTGTGTGATCTTCAGGGCCACCTCGGCCGGCATGGCGCCGCCCGCTTCCGCGATGGAACAGGCCCGTTGCATCGGTGATTGGTCGATGCGATCGAGTTTGGCAATGCCTTTTTCCACGAAGGAATTTTTAAGCTCGGCCACCAGTGCCTCGTGGTCAACAGCGGTTGGCGGGGCCGATTGTGCCGCGGCAATATTCATTGCCAGCAGTGCAGCCAAGGCAGTCAGGCCGGGGTAGAGCGTGCGAAGTTTGCGCATGATGTTCTCTGCCTTTAGCGTTTGATGGCCGGGGCGGCCATCTGGCCGCCGTTGGCGTTGACACCCAGAAACACCGTCAAGTCCACCGAGGCGTCCGAACCATATTTAAGGAGCGGCATGCGCTGTTGCCGAAAGCAATCTTGCAAACGCCATTGCATGGTGCGTACAGCGCCCTGCGACACGCGATACGCGGGCCAACTGGCGAACGCGGCGCGCGCGGGTTCTTGTTTGGTCAGGTTGGGCAGGTCTTGCAGACGAATGCGCTTGTTGTCGCCGGTGTGACAGGACGCACAGGCAAAATCGTACGGCCCCCCTCGGTAGTAGAAGATTTCCCGGCCCCGATCAAACGCAGCTTTTTCTTTCGGATGCGCCTGCGGTACGGCGATAGTCATACCTCTTGAGAGGCCCGCCACATACGCCACCAGAGCTTCAATGTCGCTGGCGTATTGCCCATCGCCAGAAAACGGTTTTTTGGTAATGTCAGCGGCATCTAGCCCTTGCTGCTGCACCATGCATTGCACCAGACGACTCTCCAGGTCCAGGACTCGGCCAGCATCGTCAAAGTAGCGGGGGAGTTGGGCGTACGCACCTTTGACCACGCCAGGGCCCAATCCCAGGTCGCATTGCTCCAGTGACGCTTGCTTGGGACCGCGCTTCTCCTTCCACAGGTCTTCGCCCGTCATCTCAATGAGTTCGGCCGGATTGCCATCAGCCAGCATCTCGCGATATTGCGCGATACCTTGAGCGGTGTCTTTCTCCGTGCTCGCTGTAGCAGGCGCGGCGCTCAGGGCAATGCCTGCAAGGGCGCATGCGGCGATCATGCTTTTCTTGTCCATGACTGTCTCCTCTCGCGGTTGCGCCGCTGGTCGGATCGACCGCCGCGCGTTTATTGTTTATCCGCCTTCACCTACATCTGGATTACGCGCTATGCCACCGTGGCGACGTCGGTGCGCGTCGCGCCTTCGCTGTCCGTCCAGGTGACACTGACTTTGTCGCCTTTCGCGCCGCCCTTGAACTTGAAAGATAGAAACGGGTCGCGCGAGACGGCCGGCCCCCATTGCGCTTGCAGCACGACCTTGTCGTTATTCTTGACCGTCACATCCTGAATGAAGTGGGCGGGCACCACCTTGCCTTCGGCGTCCTTTCTCTGCCCCGTCTCCATAATGTGGCTCATCAATACCTTTACTTCGACCACGCCGTCTTTCTCAGAGGCGCGAATTCGCATTGGCCTGGCTTCCATATCCTGTCTCCTCGCTTATATTCTTGATGGCTTGCGATGCGTGAACCGTGCTGTTGCGCAAAACGCTTAGCCGCCACAGCCGCCCAGGGTTACTTTGATTTCCTTATGCGCGGCGTAATACTTGCCATCGGCTTTGACCAGTGCATAAACATCAGAGGTCTGGCCCATCTTCACGCGCGTGGCAACCTCAGGTTCGGTGCCAGCCGGAATGGTGAAGCTGGCGGCAAGAGCGGCCGGATTCTTGGTGACCAAGATAGAAATCTGCTCCGTGTTCGGCAGTTTGCTCACGGCACCCACGGGAACCACAGCGCCGTTTTCCGCAATGTCGGGTGCAAGCAAAGTGATTTGATCGCTTTCGGTAGCTTCGCTGCCACCCAGGGCCTTGATGACGTCCGGCATGGTTTTGGCATCGAAGGCGAGTTTGTTCCACTCTGCCTGCACTGCCCAGGCCTTGCCCGGCCGCAATACGCCGGCCGCTACGGCCAACCCAAGCACGGTGGCCAGTCCCAGCACTTTTCGCCGTTGATGGTTTATTTTTTTTCCTGTCATGGTGCTCTCCTTTCTCCCTTGTATTTCAACCCGGTGCAGGTGCGCCGGCGAGAATCCAATCAACGATGCGTTTAAGGTCAGGGTCGCTGACGCCTGGATTGGGTGGCATGCTCAAGGCGCCCCAAACGCCCGACCCACCGTTGCGGATTTTCTGCTCCAGCACCGCTTGCGCAGTAGCCTGACCTTTGTATTTGGCAGCCACGTCGCGATAGCTCGGGCCGATCAACTTTCGTTCGGTGGAATGGCAGGCCACGCAGGTGCCGGATGTGGCCAGCCGAAAGCCGGCCAGGTCGGGCATGGTCTCAGGTAAGGGGGCATTCGATGCAATCGGTGTTGAGGGAGATTCTGGCGCGCCATTCTTGGCGGGCGTGGCGGTGTTTGCAGCAAGCAGCGTCTGGCGGGCATGTGCGCGAATTTCTTCTGCGTGGCTGCCAGCCGGGCCGGTCAAGGCAGGGGCAAGTGTTGCCGCGCCACGCACCGCACCCATCAGCCGGTTTTGCGCCGCGATGTCACCATGGGCATTGCGCGCATAGTCGGGAAGCGTCGAGGTCACGTTTACCTTCTCGACGCAATCGTGCATACAGGCTGTGTTATGCGTGTCCGGCTTGTCACCCGGCAACCACATGCCGTGTTCACGCGTCATGCCATTGCGGTTGGGCATACGGGCCTGGACGTCTGCAATGTTCTTGTCCGAAAGCTCGAAGTCATCGCTGACAATTTCTCCCAAGTTCAGGATGTAGGCGGTAACGGCGTAGACATCATCCGGCGACAAGGTTTTCGGATTGTCCCAGGGCATGGCGCGATGAATGTAGTCCCACAAGGTGGAGACGGTGCTGACTTTCATCAGGGTGGTGCGCTGCGGTTGCGAGTTGCCCGCCAGC
>JBEBWV010000058.1:0-32829 GCA_040391965.1 Achromobacter deleyi
CTGGATCAGTTGCTCGATGAAATTGCGGCGCGCCTTCCTGAAAACGAACCCATGTTCGAGGAAGACACGCTGACTGACCGGCCCATGCGATTTATCGCTGCCGAACTTGTGCGGGAAAAGATTTTCCGCCTGGTGGGTGACGAGCTGCCCTATGGTTGTACCGTGGTCATTGAGCAGTGGGACGAAACCGATAAGGGTGCCCATATCAATGCGTGCATTCTGGTTGAGCGTGAGGGCTATAAGCCGATTCTGCTTGGCACCGGCGGCATGCACATGAAGCGCATTGCTTCGGAAGCACGACAGGACATCGCCAAACTGTTGGATAAACCTGTGCACCTTGAGATCTATATCAAGGTTCGTAAGGGTTGGTCTGACCGCGAGGGGGCCCTGCGCGATTTGGGCTATGAGTAGAAGGGCGCCTCGCGTCCAGGATCGTGAGGGGTTTATGCTTCACGCTACGGCGTGGCGTGAAACATCCCTGATCGTCCAAACATTTTCACGTGACCATGGCTGTGTTGCCATGGTTGCGAAGGGCGCTAAGCGCCCTTTTTCCGTTTTGCGGCCAGTGTTGTCAGCGTTCCAGCCTTTGCTGCTGTCCTGGACAGGTAATGGCGAAGTCAAAACCTTGACCCGTGCCGAAGTTGCAGGCATCCGGCCATTGGTGGGCGCTTCGCTCATGTCGGCCTGGTACATGAATGAATTACTGCTGCGTTTGCTGCCAAAAGAAGACGCGCACCCTCTGCTCTTCGATGCCTATGACAAGGCATTGCAGCAGTTGTCTAGTGGCACACCTGCCGCCGGTGCGCTTCGCCGTTTTGAGTGGACACTCCTGAACGAAACGGGTTATGGGGTGGATGAACCCGCACCTGATTTCGATGACCTGACGATAGAGCCCACCCTGCGTCGTGATTTGCGCGAACGACTGGCGGAGCATCTCGTCGGCCGTCCCTTGTCTACACGGCGAGTGCTGTTGGATTTGCAGCGTATTTAAAGCGCGCAGTGGAGCGCGATAGAACCGAGAATAGGGCTCGTACATTGAGCGCGCGTAACCGGCGCTGCATGAACAGCAATTGCGCGGGTTCAGGTCGCGCGTTACGCGCGCTCACCAGCGGCTCCATGGTGAGGCCAATCGCGCTCTATCTACGCTACGCCCCTTTCTTGGTCGCGCCCGCGATAGGTTGCACAGAGCTATAGGTCTAGAAAACAGAGAGGGGCTTGCATTGCTGCAAGCCCCTCTCTGTTTATTGCTGCTGTCGTTAAGTGCGCGGCGCGCTAAGCGCTGCGTGACAGATCAACCTTATTCTCGGTTGCCGCCGAAGATGCCGAGCAGCATCAGCAGGTTGGAGAACACGTTGTAGACGTCCAGATAGATGGCCAGCGTGGCAGACACGTAGTTCGTTTCGCCACCGTTCACCACACGCTGCAAATCGACCAGCATGAATACCGAGAAAATGACGATGGCCATGACGGACACGGTCAGCATCAGGGCAGGCAATTGCAGGAAGATGTTGGCCAGGGAGGCGACGAGTATGACGACGACACCCATGAACAACCATTTCTGCATACCGGACAAATCGCGCTTGAGCGTGGATGCCAGCGTGGCCATGGTGCCGAACACGATAGCGGTGCCACCGAAGGCCATCATGACCAGTTGTGCACCGTTGCTCATGCCGAACACAAAGCCCAGCAGGCGCGAAAGCATGACGCCCATGAAGAACGTGAATGCCAGCAGCAGGACAACACCTAGCGAGCTGTTCTTGTTCTTTTCAATGGCGAACATCAGGCCGAAGGCACCGATAAGAAAGACCATTGCCGACAAGCCGGGGCTGCCCGCCATGACGCGGTTGACGCCCGTGTACAAGCCAACTGCCGAACCCAGCACTGTCGGGATAAGAGAAACCGCCAGTAGCCAGTAGGTGTTGCGTAAAACTTTATTGCGGACCACTTCGCCCGGCGCGCCGGCGAGAGGGCCGGAGCGGTTAAACGGGGACGGACGGAATTCGCTCATTGAAGACTCCTTAATATGGCAAAAAATGATTGCCTTGAACGCTTAGATGCTTAGGATACCTGACAGTTCCCTTAAGAATCCACTGTGGTGAATACTTAGCACTTGCCTGGCAGCTTCAAATACGGATTACCCCGGCCGTACCCGTTCCAGTACTCGGGCGACTATACCGGGTAGTTCGGTGTCCATGCGGTTACGAATACCCAGAATGGCCTCTTCCAGCGCAATTTGCATCAGTTGTTCAAGTTCGGCTTGAAGTGCCGCTCGTAATACGGCAGCCTGCGGGTCGGAAGAGGCAAGCGCCCGCTCTACCTGAGGCTCAAGCTCGGGAAGCAAGCCTGCGGGGCCAGACGCGGTCGTGATCGGTATGTCGGGGGCCTGCGGCGCGGCAGCCGCAGGCTGTGCTGGTGTGACGACATCCAGGGTCGGTATGTCGTCTTCCCAGGGCAACGTATCTGTGTGCGCGATTTCTGTGAGCACAGGCGGCTCGTACTCGGGCTCTACCGGCTCTTTCCGCACGGGGACGACTCTTGGCTCGGGCGGTGCTTGGGCGCCCGGCTCAGCGTCAGCTCGGTCTGTCAGAGTGGGAATGCCGGGGTCGGTCGGGCGCGTTGGCATGGGGATCAATATGAATGGCGAACCGGAGCCAGGGTCAGGCGTCGGTTTGTGGGTTCAGCTTGTGGCTTTGCAGATTATGGCCAGCCGCTTGATAAGTGCGCCAGCGTTGGCGAGCAGCTTGTTTGTCGTCGGGATCATCGGAGACAATTTCCAGCAGACGCTCGAATCCGTCAATACCGGGCGGACAGGCATCATCCAGATTCATCAGCCAGGGCAATGGCTGGGTCTGGTCGGCAGACGACACAGCAGCGAGCGGGTCACTTGCAGTTAAAACCACAGGGGTCTGCCCGGCCAGCGGATCAGAGGCCAGCACATGCGGCACAAATGAGGTGTCGTCAAATGCCCATAACATGCGGTCAAAGGCGTTCAGACGCGATCCGTTGCTGCAGTACACCACCAGGCGCTGACCTGCGAGATAGCGCTTGCGCGCCACCTCGCAGGCGGTGCGCAAGCGGTCCGGCGCACCGAAGGCGAAATCAATGCGCGTCATGCGGGCTCCTTATTGCAGCTCAAACCTGATCCAGCAGGTATTGCATCAACAGTGGCACCGGACGACCAGTAGAACCCTTGTCTTTGCCACCTTTCCAGGCCGTGCCTGCGATGTCCAGGTGGGCCCAGCGGTACGACTTGGCGAAGCGCGACAGGAAGCAGGCTGCCGTCACCGCACCTGCAGGCGGGCCGCCAATATTGGCGAGGTCAGCAAAGTTAGACTTCAGTTGGTCGTGATAGGCCTCATCCATCGGCATGCGCCAGGCGGGATCCAACGATTGGCGGCCAGCGGCGAGCAGCGATTCGGCGAGTGCGTCGTCAGTCGAGAACAGGCCGCTGTTTACGTGGCCCAGCGCGACTACGCAAGCGCCAGTAAGGGTTGCGATGTCGATAACAGCCGAAGGTTTGAAGCGTTCCGCATAGGTGAGGGCATCGCACAGGACCAGACGGCCCTCTGCATCGGTATTAAGAATTTCGATCGTGAGGCCAGCCATACTGGTGACCACGTCTCCCGGCTTGTTCGCCTTGCCGCTGGGCAGATTCTCGCAAGCGGCGATGAGGCCGACTACGTCCAGCGGGATTTCCAGCTCAGCCAGTGCGCGGAAGGTGCCCAGCACGCTTGCCGCGCCACCCATGTCGTACTTCATTTCGTCCATGGTGCCTGCCGGCTTGAGCGAAATACCGCCCGCGTCGAAGGTAATGCCTTTGCCCACCAGGACGATCGGGCCATTGGCCGCCTTCGTGGTTTTCTTGACCGGCTTGCCAGAGTGGCGCAAGACGATGAAGCGCAACGGTTCATCGGAGCCTTTGGCTACCGAGGCAAATGAACCCATACCCAGGGCCTCGACTTGCTTGCGGTCCAGGACTTCCACTTTGAGGGATTTGAACTCGCGGGCCAGACGCTTGGCAGTGTCGCCAAGGTAGGTCGGCGTGCAAATGTTGCCCGGCAAATTGCCCAAGGTACGGGTCAATTCCATACCGTGCGCAATGGCGGCGCCTTCACGCAGACCGAGCTGCACCTGTGCGGCTTCAGCGCGTTCGACGATTTGGGTAATTTTCTTTAATTTGGGCCGGGCGTCACGATCGGGCTTACCAAAGGTAGCGTCGTAGTGATAAGTGGCGTGTCCCGCTGCAACGGCAGCGCTGCGGGCGCGAGCAACGAGTGGCACATCTTTGATCGGATTGGCGACCAGTGTGGAAGCGCCTTCGGTGAGTTGTGCAGAGACGCAGGCTGCCGCGAAGGATTGTTCCGCTGAAGCATGCGTGCGAGCGGAATAGTCGTCCTGCTTGCCCAGGCCTATCAACACCACACGTTGCGCGGCCACACCGGGCAATTGACGCAATACGAGCGAGGAGCCGGCGCGGGCGCGAAACTCGGTTTTTACGATCGCACGGATCGCGCCATTCGAGGCGCGGTCGATGAGGTCGGCAGCAGGAGTCAGGATTCCATCAGCAAATACGCCAACCGCCAAGGCGGCCGTTTTGAGCTGGTGAAGGGAGGCAGTGCTCTGTGTGCTAAATTCCATGAAGATTTCCCCGTGTGCGTCTGTATGATGCGGTCGATTATCCCGCATATTCTCCCATGTCTCTATTTAAACGATCTGTCGTCAGCGAGATTACTAGTCACGCTGGTGTTGTCTTTTCCACGCTGCTTGTAGTTTGGCTTAGCGTGCTCTTGGTTCGCCTCTTGGGAGAGGCGGCCAGCGGAAGCATTGGCGCTGATGTCGTCCTTGGCTTGGCCGCGTTGTCTACGATTACAGCGCTTCCCACTATTTTGGCCGTCTCTTTGTTCATCGCTGTCTTGACGACGGTGACGCGCAACTATCGTGAATCCGAAATGGTGGTCTGGTTTGCCAGCGGTTTGTCTCTGGCAAATTGGTTCAATCCGGTGCTGCGCGTTGCCATCCCTGTGGCAATTGGGGTGGCCGGTTTGACTCTGGTAGCTTCCCCGTGGGCGTATCGCCAGATCGGCGAATATCACGAGCGGTTCGAGCAGCGCTCCGATTTGTCCAAGGTTACGGCCGGGCAGTTTGCGGAGTCGAATGCGGGGCAGCGCGTGTTTTTCGCAGAGGACCCGACGAAAGCCGGTGAGGAACTGGGTAACGTGTTTGCGCGCGAAACCGGTCCCGAGTGGTTGAGTGTGCTGACCGCGAGCAGCGCCCGAAGCGAAATTCAGCCCAATGGCGACAAATTCCTGGTGTTGGGCAAAGGTCACCGCTATGACTTGAAGCCAGGCACGCCGGAAATTCGCCTGGTGAACTTCGATCAATATGGTCTGCGTCTGGAAAGCAAAAGCGGAGATCAGAGTGCGCTCGCGCGTGCCGCTGCAGAACGTTCTTCTAAAGCACGTCCCACGATGGATCTGCTGGCAGAACATACGGACAACACGATGTCGCAAATCATGTGGCGCATTTCATTGCCCCTGGCGGCGCTGAATCTGGCGCTGCTGGCCATTCCGCTTGGTGCCGTGAATCCGCGCCTGGGACGCTCTGGTGACTTGCTGATTGCCGGCCTCGTTGGTCTGCTGTACATGAACTTGATTAACCTCTCGCGCGCATGGATTGGCGATGGCAGACTCAGTTTTGGGGTGGGTGTGTGGGTCATTCATGCTGTCGTGGCGCTACTAACCGCTTTTCTGCTGGCGAAGAGATTGCGGGTTAAGGCACCACGCGATAAAGGCCCGAGCGATAAGGTTGGGGCATAGCGCAAGGTCGTTCGATGCGCTGCCCGTCTACGGCAGGTAGTGCATTGAACCGCGTTTTCCAGTGAGCAAATCGGTATTTTTCAATACCGATTTTCGAATGAACTCCCACAAGGTGGTGACGCGCTTGAGGCGTCGCAAATCTTCGTGGCAGTACATCCAGAACGAACGTGTGATCTCCACTTCGTTTTCAAGCACCGGTGTCAGACGCGGATCTTGTGCCGCGATGAAGCACGGCAAAATCGCAAGTGACTGCCCTTGTAAGGCAGCGTGGTACTGCGCAATGACGCTCGTGCTGCGCAGCACAACCCGGCTGGCTGGCAAGAGATCTTCCAAATACCGCAAGCGCTCGCTAAAGAGCAATTCATCAACGTAGCCGATGAACGTATGGTCGGCCAGATCCGCACGTGAGCGAATTGGCGCGTGACGCGCCAGATAAGCGGGTGTGCTATACAGGCGCAACGTGTAATCACACAGCTTGCTGCACACATATGGCCCGCGTTGTGGGCGCTCGATGGTGATGGCCAAGTCGGCTTCCCGTTTTGACAGGCTGACAAAGCGGGGCACCGGCAAGATATCTAGCGTGATGTGGGGGTAACGTCGTTGAAAATCGGCGGCAAGAGGGGTAAGAACATAGCTGCCAAACCCTTCAGTTGCACCAATACGGACATGGCCCGATAGCGCCTGACCAATGCCGGAAAGATGCTCGCGAGCCGTGTGTACCGTGCTTTCCAACTGCTCTGCATGCACAAAAAGCCGCTGTCCGTCGTCAGTGAGAATGAATCCGGCGCTGCGCGATTTCTCAAAAAGAAGGGTGTCCAGCTCAGATTCCAGGGCGCGGATTCGGCGTGACACTGTCGTGTGCTCCACGCCGAGCTTGAGCGCTGCCGCACTGACCCGCTGCGTGCGAGCGACTTCCAAAAAGTACCGCAGATTGTCCCAATCCAGCATGACGTAGATCTCCTTCAAGCCTTTGGGACGTGCCTGCGAGCATGCAGGCAGATCCATTAATTTTCGTTGTGTATTAATGCACATCGAATGTGCATTAATGGTGTTGCTTGTCAATTTTCACACATCTACACTGGGTCGGCAGTCAGACGCTTAATTGCAAAGCCAATTAAGTCAAAAAGGCTGTGCGCCGCGAAGACGGTAGCAAACGCAGAAAAATAAACCTCAGGAGACAAATCCATGAAATTGCACGCACGCGGGTTAGCCGTAGGGCTGTGTCTGGGCGCCGCACTGGTCAGCCAGGTGCACGCCGCCGCTAAGCCGCCAGTCAAGATCGGTATTCTCACTGACATGTCGGGCACCTATGCCGCCATGGGGGGCGCAGGGTCAGTGGCTGCGGCACAACTCGCCATTGATGATTGCCTGGCTGCCGAGTGCAAGGGCATGAAGATAGATCTCGTGTCGGCGGATAACCAGAACAAGGCAGATGTCGGGGCAGCCAAGGCGCGCGAGTGGTTCGACCGCGACGGAGTGACGGCGATTGCCGATTTGACAAATTCGGCGGTGGCGCTGGCGGTGCAGGGTATTGCTCGTGACAAGAACAAGGTTGTCTTGTTCTCTGGTCCCGCCACTACTGCTTTGACGAACAAGGAATGCTCGCCGGTGGGCTTTCACTGGATGTTCGACACCTATTCGCAATCGGCCGGTGGTGCCAAGGCAACAGTGCGCGCTGGTGGTAAATCCTGGTTCTTTATCACCGTGGATTATGCGTTTGGCCATTCATTAGAGGCGGACACTGCCAAGGCCGTGAAGGCATTGGGCGGCACCGTGGCGGGCAGTGTTCGCCATCCACTCAATGCGCCTGACTTCGCCTCTTACCTGCTGCAAGCACAAAGCTCAAAGGCCCAAGTGGTTGCGCTGGCCAATGGTGGCCAAGACACGGTCAACGCAGTGAAGCAGGCCCGCGAATTTGGCATTGTGGCTGGCGGCCAGCGGCTGGTTGCGCTGCTGATTTTCCTCTCTGACTTGCGTGCACTGGGGTTGGAAACGGCGCAAGGGCTGTCCTATGTAGACGGATTCTATTGGGACTACGACGACGCAACACGTCAATGGTCTGCTCGATTCGAGAAGGCCTATCGCGGCCTGAAGCCCACGATGACGCATGCGGGCGTGTATTCCAGCGTGTTGCACTACCTGCGTTCGGTTGCGGCAACGGGCAGCACCGATGGCAAAGTGGTGGCCGACCAGATGCGCGCGCTGCCAATCAAAGATCCGATCATGCGCAATGCCTCGATTCGTCCTGATGGCCGCGTAATTCACGATATGTATTTGTACGAAGCGAAAAAACCTTCTGAATCGACTGGCGGTTGGGACTATTCCAAGCTCATTGCCACGATTCCAGCGGCAGAGGCTTTCCAGCCTCTCGCTGATTCCACTTGCCCATTGGTTAAGCAATAACACGCGGACTCTTCCGCATCGATACAGCTGTCTAGGAGCATCAAATGAGTGAAGTCCCCCGCGTTCCGCTACTGATCGGCGGCAAGCTCGTACAGTCAAAGACTACGGAGTGGCGTGATGTGATCAACCCCGCCACCCAGGAAGTTGTCGCCCGTGTGCCGTTTGCGACGCGCGAAGAATTAGATTTCGCTATTGCCAATGCCAAGGAAGCATTTCAGTCCTGGCGCAACAGCGGGCAAGGCACGCGCATGCGCGTCATGCTGAAGTTCCAGCAATTGCTGCGCGATAACACCGGCAAGTTGGCCGAGATGATTACTCGTGAACACGGTAAAACGCTGCCCGACGCTGAAGGCGAAGTGGGTCGTGGGCTCGAGGTGGTCGAGCATGCCTGCTCAATTGCCAATTTGCAGATGGGCGAATACGCCGAAAATGCCGCCTCTGGCATTGACGTCTACACCTTGATTCAGCCGCTGGGCGTGTGTGCAGGCATTACCGCGTTCAACTTCCCTGTAATGCTGCCTTGCTTCATGTTCCCCATTGCCGTGGCCTGCGGGAACACGTTCATCCTGAAACCGTCTGAGCAAGATCCGACGGCGTCGTTGTTCCTGGCGCAACTGGCATTGGAAGCTGGTTTGCCTCCAGGTGTGCTCAACGTTGTCCATGGTGGCCCTGAAACGGCTAATGGCCTTTGTGAGCATCCGGACATCAAGGCGGTGTCGTTCATTGGTTCCACCCGCGTGGGTACCGAAATTTATAACCGTGCATCGGCTGCGGGAAAGCGTTGCCAGTCGATGATGGGCGCCAAGAACCACTGCGTTATCCTGCCCGATGCTGACCCCGAAGTGGCACTGAATCAGTTGGTCGGCGCGGCGTTTGGCGCAGCGGGTCAACGTTGCATGGCGTCTTCGGTTGCTGTGTTGGTGGGGGAGGCGCGCAATTGGTTGCCTGATTTCGTTGAGCGCTCCAAGAAGCTGAAGGTCAATACCGGTACGGATCGTGAAGCCGATTTGGGCCCGCTGGTGTCGCCAAACGCGAAGAAACGTGTGGAGAGCCTGATTCAAAAAGGCGTGGATGAAGGCGCCAAGTTGCTGCTTGATGGTCGGAACCTGACGGTGTCGGGCTTTGAGCAGGGCAATTTCGTTGGACCCACCATTTTTGACGGTGTCCTCGAGACAATGACCATCTACACCGAGGAAATTTTCGGACCGGTGTTGTGCATTGTCGGCGTGGAGACGTTGGAGGATGCGGTGGCGTTCATCAATCGCAATCCGAATGGCAATGGCGTCGCGTTGTTCACTCAAGATGGCGGGGCCGCTCGCTACTTCCAGAACAATGTGGATGTGGGGCAGGTCGGTATCAATATCCCCATCCCCGTGCCAGTGGCGTGGTTCAGCTTCACGGGTTCTCGTGGCTCGAAACTGGGTGATTTGGGTCCCAACGGCAAGCAGGCTGTTCAATTCTGGACACAGACCAAGACTGTCACGGCGCGCTGGTCAGCGCATGGCAAGAGCGTAAACACCACTATCACGATGCGTTGAAGTTGGGGGCGCTGCTGTTATGCAGCAGCGCCATGCAGGTTAGGACGCCACGCTAAGCTTATGCAAATAAGTAATTTAGAATGGCGTCTTTATTACTTATAATTGGCCAATCTATTAGGGGCCATTTTATGAACCTGCAGCAATTTCGATTTGTGCGCGAAACGATTCGGCGCAACTTCAACCTTACTGAAGCTGCGCGGATGCTCTATACGTCCCAGCCCGGTGTGTCCAAAGCCATTATTGAGTTCGAGGATGAGCTGGGTATCAAGATTTTTGAGCGTCACGGCAAGCGCATCAAAGGGCTGACTAAGCCCGGTGTGGCCGTTTCTCAGGTAATTGACCGCATCATGCGTGAAGTCGACAACCTGAAGAAAGTAAGCGATGAATTTGCGCGGCGGGACGAGGGTGGCCTGGTGATCGCCTGCACACACACACAGGCGCGCTATCTGTTGCCCCGAGTGATCCCGGCGTTTCGTAAGCAGTTCCCGAAGGTGCATCTGTCCTTAGCGGAAGGCAGTCCGGCTCAATTGGCAGAAATGGTGTTGCATGAGCAGGCAGACTTGGCGTTGGCTACCGAATCGCTCGCGTTGACGCCAGGATTGGCGACGCTGCCGGTTTATACGTGGGAGCACACGGTTGTGGTGCGTCACGACCATCCGCTGGCCGAATTGACCTCCAGCGCTGCCAAGAACCTGACCTTGCAGCAATTGGCTGAACATCCAATCGTTACTTACGACCGTGCATTTACGGGCCGCAGCACGATCGATGAGATGTTTGCGAATCAGGGAATCCATCCGGATATCGTGCTTGAGGCTATTGATGCCGACGTGATCAAAACCTATGTAGATGTCGGCCTGGGTATTGGCATTATTGCTGGCGTGGCGTATGACCCGCGTCGGGACGGTAACCTCGTCGGCTTGCCTGTGGGGCATCTGTTCGGTACCCACACGACGCGCGTAGGGCTGAAGGCGGGCGTATTCTTGCGTGATTACGTCTACACCCTTCTTGAGATGCTGGCGCCTTCGCTGACGCGTGCAGTGGTGACCGAGGCCGTTCAAGGGCCACCAAAGTAGTTTGTGAGGGATTGTCCTCCAGTCAGGACGTCTCACGATAGCGATGAGCTGCACCCCAAAGGTTGGATACCTGTCCAACGCTTGGGGTGTTTCTTCTTGCGGGATCGTTTGAGTTCTTAAGGGCAGATCGAGGAGTGGGGTCTGTCGCACTCACCTATGGCGGTCAGGACCAATCAGTCCAGAGATCGCAGGGCTCTAGCTCGCTGGCTGCGTCTCCTGGGTTTCTGCCCGCTCGCCGGTGTCGCTACGGTTGAGCCAATCAGGCGCTCCCCCCACGCTGCACAAGACGACGGTGCTTGCTATCTCTATCTCCGATCCCATTAAAGAAATAAATAAGAATCTGTCTCATTTGGATTGACTAAAAAATAGGAATCATTATCATTACACCTAGTTCTCAACGACCAGTGAGGTTCATCATGACGGCAGGACTTAGTGCAGTGGTAGTAGGCGCAGACAGGCTTGGCAATATTCCTGATTTGCTCAAAGGTCACAATATTTCGATCACGCATCACATCAGCGGGCGCGATCCTTCCCATCAGAAAAAGACGCTTCAACTCCCCTCGGGTACGCAGTTGGTTATCTTGTTGACGGATTTTCTTGGTCACAACGTGATGAAGACGTTCCGCCACGCAGCACAACGCGGTGGAATTCGTGTCGTAGCTTGCCGGCGTTCCGTGTGCAGCATGCAACTTGCCCTGCAGCAGTGCGGCTTGTGTAGCGCACACTAGGCGCACAGAAGGGAACCTGTTCGCCACAAATGAACACCACTGAGGAGGCCCGAGCGGCCCGCGACGAACGATCGCGACGAGAATAAAAAAAGCGCTGAATCAAAAGATTCGGCGCTTTTTTCTTGATGCTGCCGTTGGATCCGAGGGCGGCGGTATGTTTAGTTGTTTGATGCTCGTGCTGAAGCAATGAGTCCATCGCCCAAACGGCGTGCGCCGTTATAACGCTTGGACCAATAGGCCATATTTATATTTTCAACACGGACCACACCGCCAGCACTGGGCGAGTGCACAAAGCGGTCTTCACCAAGGTAAATGCCAACGTGCGAGAAGCGACGGCCCATTGTGTTGAAGAACACCAGGTCGCCGACACGCAATTCTTTCTTGTCGACTGAGGTGCCCTGACGTGCGATTTCTGCAGCGTTGCGTGGCAGTTTCAAACCGAGCGAACGCTCTGCTGAGTAGGCGACCAAGCCGCTGCAATCAAAACCGGTATCAGGGGAGATTCCGCCGAAGCGGTAGCGCGTGCCCAAGTGCGTCATGGCTTCACTGGCCATGGAACTTGCAACCGAGAAATTGCTTTGTTGCTTTTGAAGGCGTTCGCGTTTGAACTTCTGGAGGACGAGAAGACCGATGGGGTCGTCTGCGGTGGCTACCCAATCTGTGTCAGAGGGGTCGGCCTCGGAGGTATAAGCCGGTGCATCTTTCTTAACCCCCGTACTGACACAACCCGCCAATACTGCGCACGTCATGATCGCCAGCAAACGCAGACCGCGCGTTGCAGAGCCAATGGATAGATTCAGTAGCGCGGAGTTGGAGTGTCGGTGCATTCGCCTAGGTCGACGCGACTGTTTAACAGCCGAATCAACGGAGTTTGTACAACTTTGACGGGATTCTACCAAACTTTAATGACATTCCCGTTAAAAGTGGGACGCCAAAAGCGCTAATGTGATGAAACTACATGGCAGAATTCTTGAGATCGGCAAGCCTCATGCAAGATTCACCAGCCAAAATAACTATAAATCTTGCAAAAAAAAGCAATCGGTCAGAAGGCCCATGCACGATAACAGGAGACAAACATGCAAAGAACCCGGGATTTCCATTACCGATCCGTGCACGATCGCGATGCATTTTGGCGCAGCGAGGCCGAGCGCGTGCATTGGGAAACGCCATTTGCGCAAGTGTTGGACTTCTCGCGACCACCATTCGCGAAGTGGTTTGTGGGTGGCAAGACCAATCTTTGCTACAACGCCGTGGATCGATGGCTGCCCACGCAGGCCGATAAGCCTGCTCTTATCTGGGTGTCTACCGAGGTAGAGCGCGAGGATATTTATTCGCGCCAAGACCTGTATGACGAAGTTAACGCGGCTGCGGCCATGCTGCGAGCCCTCGGGGTGGAGAAGGGCGACCGAGTCCTTCTTTACATGCCAATGGTGCCGCAAGCTGTCTTCACCATGTTGGCCTGCGCTCGAATTGGCGCAGTGCACTCGGTGGTGTTTGGTGGGTTTGCCTCGATGAATCTGGCGCAACGCATTGATGATGCGCAGCCTAAGGTAGTGGTTTGCACTGATGCGGGCTCGAGGGGCGGCAAAATTGTGCCCTACAAACCCTTGTTGGATCGGGCGATAAGTCTTTGCGAGAATCCGCCAGAATCGGTTGTGGTGTTTGATCGGGGCTTGGCCCCCTTTGAACCCGTGGCGGGGCGTGACCATGACTACGCGACCCTGAGGGCGCGTCACTTTGGTCAGCATGTGCCGGTGCAGTGGTTGGAGTCGTCGGAACCGAGCTACATCCTGTATACGTCGGGCACAACGGGCAAACCCAAGGGCGTTCAGCGCGATACCGGCGGTTATGCCGTGGCACTGGCGTCGTCCATGGAGTATTTGTTTGATGGCAAGCCGGGGGACACTTTTTTCTGCACCAGCGACATCGGCTGGGTCGTGGGACATTCTTATATCGTCTATGCACCGCTTATCGGGGGGCAGACCACTATCTTGTACGAAGGTACGCCCGTGCGTCCGGATGGCGCCATTCTTTGGAAGCTGGTTGAGCAATACAAGGTAAACACACTGTTCTCGGCGCCGACTGCAGTGCGGGTGCTCAAGCGGCAAGATCCGGCCCTGCTGAAGAAACACGATCTTTCATCGTTGCGGGCGATGTATCTGGCAGGCGAGCCCCTGGATGAACCGACCGCGCAGTGGATATCCCAAGGGCTGGGTAAACCCATCATCGATAACTACTGGCAGACTGAATCAGGTTGGCCGATTCTTTCGGCGCAACCAGGTGTGGAGCATGTGCCTACGCGCTTTGGCAGCCCATCTTTCCCGGTTTATGGTTTTGATGCGCGCATCGTCAGTGAAATAACGGGTGAAGACTTGGGGCCCAATGAGAAGGGCGTGGTCGCCATCGTGCCGCCTTTGCCGCCTGGCGCGATGTCCACGATTTGGGGCGACGACGCACGCTTTGTCCAGACGTACTTCACGTCGATTCCTGGTCGAGATGTGTATTCCACCTTTGATTGGGGCTTGGTGGATCAGGATGGGTACTGGTTCATTTTGGGCCGAACGGATGACGTGATCAATGTGGCGGGTCACCGATTGGGAACGCGAGAAATTGAAGAGTCCGTAAACCGCCACAGTGGCATTGCGGAATGCGCCGTGGTCGGTATTGCAGATTCGCTCAAGGGCCAGGTCGCGATTGCATTCGCTGTTCTTAAGAACCCGGAAGGCGCAGAAACAGCCGAGGGCGCGAAAGCTCTGGAAGGCGATATCATGCGCTTGGTGGAAGATCAGCTGGGCGCGGTGGCAAGACCAGCGCGGATTCGGTTTGTTGGCGCGTTGCCCAAGACCCGATCCGGTAAAGTATTGCGCCGTGCGATTGTCGCCGTATGTGAAGGCCGCGACCCGGGTGACCTCACCACAATTGAAGATCCCACTGCCCTCGAACAGATTAAGGAATCCTTGCAATGAATACCAAACCCGTGTTGAGCGTCGAAGACGTCAAGAAGATCCTGGCGGCTGCCGAAGCCCACGCCTTGCAGAATAATTGGGCCGTCACGATTGCGGTTGCTGATGACGGTGGCCACTTGCTGGGTCTGCTGCGTCTGGATGGCGTGGCCCCGATTTCCGCGCACATTGCACCCGCTAAAGCGAAGACCGCAGCCATGGGTCGCCGCGAATCGAAGGTCTACGAAGAGATCATCAATAACGGCCGGACTTCATTTTTGTCGGTGCCACATATTGAAGGCATGCTGGAAGGTGGCGTGCCAATCCTGGTTGACGGTCACGTGGTCGGCGCCGTGGGTGTGTCGGGCGTGAAATCTTCTGAAGACGTTTTGATTGCGCAGGCCGGCATCGCCGCTCTGGGTCTATGAATCAGCCCCTGCCGCAGCAGGCAGTCGAACCTCGCGTGGGTTCGACTGGCGGTTCAGGGGGCTACGGCCCTCTGAACCCGGGTGTGACCAAGCGGGAAGTCTGGGCGTGGGCGATGTACGACTTCGCCAACTCCGGCTACACCACCGTCATCCTCACGACGGTGTTCAGTACCTATTTCGTGAGCGTGGTCGGTGGTCAGGCGCCTTGGGCGACGCTGGCCTGGACCGCTGCACTCTCTTTGTCTTATCTGGCCGTCATGTTGACGATGCCCACTTTGGGCGCGCGCGCCGATGCGCGGGCAGGTAAACGTCGCTTGCTCTACACCAGCACCACAGGCTGTGTGTTGGCCACCCTTGTGCTGACGCAGGCAGGGCCTGGCGATGTCTGGCTCGCGTTGGCAGCCATCGCATTTTCAAATTATTGCTATTGCGTGGGTGAGTCTGTTGTCGCGGCCTTCCTTCCCGAGTTGGCCAAGCCCGCTGCTCTGGGCCGCGTTTCTGGCTGGGGCTGGAGCTTTGGCTACTGCGGCGGAATGCTGACGCTGGGTCTGTCTCTTGCGGTGGTGACGTGGGGCGAAGGGCAGGGCATGAGCGCCCAGCAATATGTACCGTTGGTCATTGCGGTGACAAGCGCTGTGTTTGCGCTGGCGGCATTACCGTCATTTTTCATGCTGCGTGAGCGCGCGCGACCCGTTTCGTCGACGGTTCGCCCACCTCATATGCTGGCCCGACTGGCCCACGCGTGGCGAGACACCGGCAAACACTATCCAGAGTTCCGGCGCTTGCTGATGTGTGGTGCTTGCTACCAGGCAGGTATTGCGGTGGTGATTACCCTGGCCGCCGTTTATGCCCAGCAGGTCATGGGTTTTACGATGCCGCAGATCATGCTGCTCGTCTTCACGGTGAATATCGGTGCTGCCATTGGCGCTTTCTCGTTTGGCTATGTGCAGGATCGCATCGGACACAAGCGGGCGCTGGCAATTACGCTCGTCGGCTGGATCGCCATGGTGCTGGTTGCGTATATGGCGACCACGGTGCAGGTGTTCTGGGTCGCCGCTACCTTGGCCGGTTTGTGCATGGGAACCAGTCAGAGTGCCGGGCGCGCCATGACGGGGGCCTTGGCACCAGCGGGACGCTTGGCCGAATTCTTCGCGCTCTGGACCTTTGCAGTGCAGTTGGCAGCCGTTGTCGGGCCGCTGACTTATGGGTTGGTCACGTGGTTAACGCATGGAAACCATCGGCTGGCCATTTTGATTACCGGATTGTTTTTCGTGGGCGGCCTCATATTGCTGTCACGCGTGGATGTAAACGGGGGGCTGGCGCGCCGCGCCGCCTCTGACCCGCAAGCGTAAGGTGCCAGTAAGAGCTTGGCGATACGGTTGCAAGTGGGCAAAAAAATAGCGGCACAAACAAAATCTTTGATCGGAGACAACATCATGTCCAACCCCATTCAGTCAGTCTTGGTAGAAACTCGCGTTTTTCCACCGCCTGCCCGTGCATCCGAGGGCGCCGCGATTCCCAGCATGGAAGCCTATAACGCGCTGTGCGCGTCAGTGGAAAAGGATTTTGATGGTTTCTGGGCAGGACTTGCCCGCGAAAATTTGACCTGGACCAAGCCCTTTACCGAGGTATTGGATGAGTCCGATGCGCCGTTTTATCGCTGGTTTGGCGATGGCGAGCTGAATGTGTCGGAAAATTGCCTGGACGTGCATTTGACGAACGGCAACGCTGACAAGACCGCCATCATCTTCGAAGGTGACGATGGTCGCGTGGACAAAATCAGCTATCGCGAGTTGCTGGCTCGCGTTTGTCGTTTTGCCAATGGCTTGACGGCGCTGGGATACAAGAAAGGCGAACGCGCCATCATCTACATGCCCATGTCGATCGAGGCAGTCGTGGCGATGCAGGCTTGCGCGCGCCTGGGTATTACGCACTCGGTGGTATTTGGCGGCTTCTCGTCCAAGAGTCTGCAGGAACGAATCGTTGACGTTGGCGCAACGCTGGTCATTACGGCCGACGAGCAGGTACGCGGTGGCAAGAAGATTCCCTTGAAGCCTGCTGTGGACGACGCCATCAGCATGGGCGGCTGCGAAGCCATTTCCAAGGTGATCGTGTATCGACGCACAGGCGGTCAGGTGCAATGGAAAGAAGGTTTCGACCTTTGGATGCACGATGTTGAAGCGGGCCAGCCGGACACCTGCGCGCCTGTGCCGGTGAATGCCGAGCATCCGCTGTTCATTCTTTATACGTCGGGCTCCACGGGCAAGCCGAAGGGCGTGCAGCACTCGTCAGCCGGCTATCTGCTGTGGGCATTGTTGACGGTGAAATGGACCTTTGACGCTCGTAAAGACGACGTCTATTGGTGCACCGCCGATGTGGGCTGGGTTACTGGCCATACCTACATTACCTATGGCCCATTGGCAGCAGGCTTGACCCAAGTTGTGTTTGAGGGCGTTCCAACCTATCCCAACGCTGGCCGTTTCTGGGAAATGATTGCCCGTCACAAGGTCACTACGTTCTACACCGCGCCGACGGCCATTCGTTCGCTGATCAAGGCGGCTTCGGGCGCACCGGACACGCATCCGAGCCAATACGATCTGGACAGCCTGCGCATCATCGGTACGGTCGGTGAGCCGATCAATCCTGAAGCGTGGATCTGGTATCACAAGAATGTGGGCCGCGAACGTTGCCCTATTGTGGATACCTGGTGGCAAACAGAAACGGGCGGCCACATGATTACGCCGCTGCCTGGTGCCACGCCAACCAAGCCGGGCTCTTGCACGTTGCCGTTGCCAGGCATCGCCGCCGCTATCGTTGATGAAACGGGTGGCGACGTGGAGCAAGGCAATGGTGGCTTTCTGGTCATCAAGCGTCCTTGGCCGGCGATGATTCGCAATATATGGGGTGACCCCGAGCGGTTCAAGAAAAGCTATTTCCCGTCTGAACTGCGTGGCTATTATCTTGCCGGTGATGGAGCGCAGCGTGATGCCGATGGTTATTTCTGGATCATGGGCCGTATTGATGACGTGCTGAACGTATCGGGTCATCGTCTGGGAACGATGGAAGTCGAGTCAGCGTTGGTGTCGCATGAACTGGTTGCAGAAGCTGCCGTTGTGGGTCGTCCTGACGATACAACCGGCGAAGCCGTAGTGGCTTTTGTGGTGCTCAAGCGCGCTCGCCCTGAGGGCGATGAGGCTGTGGCCATTGCCAAGCTTTTGCGTGACTGGGTGGCGAAAGAGATTGGCCCGATTGCCAAGCCCAAGGACATTCGTTTTGGCGATAACCTGCCGAAAACGCGTTCCGGCAAAATCATGCGCCGCTTGCTGCGCGTGGTCGCCAAGGGCGAGGAAGTGACGCAGGATATCTCGACGCTTGAAAATCCGGCCATTCTGGAGCAGTTGTCCAAACCGGTTTGACACGCTTTTCTTCAGACTTGACTGCTTAGTTCTCGCCCTCAGTCTGAGCTGAGCGCATAATGTGACACGCCCGGATCAGCATTTGCTGATCCGGGCGTATTTACTTGTTTTTCGACGATTTACGGGAGGGGCGACGTGAGTGGCAGCAGTTTCGATCGCGCAGGAATAAGCCTGATGCTGATGACTATCGTGGTCTGGGCAGGCAGTTGGATCGCGATGAAGATGATCGTGCCATTTATCGGCCCCTTCGAGTTTGTGGCATGGCGCTACATGGTGGGCAGCGGCGTGTTGTTCGCGCTGGCCATTGCCCTCAGGCGCCCGCTGCGCATGCCGCCATGGAAGCTCACGCTATTGATTGGTCTGTCGCAAACCGCGGGCTTTCAGATGGCCGTCCAGACGGCATTGCTCACCGGCGGAGTGGGGAAAGTGTCGTTGATGGCGTACACGATGCCGTTCTGGGTGGTGCTTTTTGCTTGGGGCTTGCTTGGCGAACGGCCCACAATCAAGCATGGCGTGGGGATCGGGTTAGCGGCTCTCGGCCTCATCTGTTTCCTGGAGCCCTGGAATGGGGTAGGCGACTATCAGCCCGTGTTGCTGGGTCTCTTGAGTGGCTTTTTCTGGGGTTTGGGTACGGTGCTTTCCAAGCGTATGTTTGATCAGCACAAGCCGGATATCCTGGTGTTCACGGCTTGGCAGATGTTTTTCGGGGGACTGGTCGTGGTGCCAGTTGCCTTGCTGGTGCCACAGATTTCCGCTCAGTGGGGTTGGCAGCTCTGGGCCGGCATGACCTACATCATTCTGATTGCTACCGCAGGTGGGTGGCTACTCTGGTTAGGTGTGGTCCGTCTTGTGCCCGCATCGATTGCCGGTCTCTCCAGTCTGGGTGTGCCGGTAGTGGCGGTGCTCCTGGCCTGGGCACTATTGGGCGAGCGCCCAACCCAAACGGAAGTAGCAGGCATGGCTTTAATTCTGGGCGGACTCTGGGTGGTGAGCCGGGCGGCCCGCCAACGCAGTGCGTCGTAACGTTTGCTTCGAAACTGAGGACTTTCATGATTGATTTGCGCAGTGACACCGTTACCCGCCCATCCGCGGGCATGTTGCAGGCCATGATGTCAGCGCCGGTCGGCGATGATGTGATGGGCGACGACCCCACCGTCATTGAGTTGCAGCGTGCTGTAGCCGAACGTGCGGGAAAAGAGGCTGGCTTGTTTTTCCCCACGGGTACCCAGAGCAATCTGGCCGGGCTGATGGCACATTGCCAACGTGGTGACGAGTATCTGGTCGGCCAGTTGGCGCACACCTACAAGTACGAAGGTGGTGGGGCCGCTGTGCTTGGCAGTATTCAGCCTCAACCCATTGAGCACGCTCCTGATGGATCATTGCCGCTGGAAAAATTGGCCGCGGCGGTGAAGCCCATCGGTGATGCGCACTACGCGCGCACGCGTCTGCTCGCGTTGGAAAACACGTTTCACGGCAAACTGATTCCTGCGTCCTATATTCGCGAAGCCACCAACTGGGCACGTAGCAAGGGCCTGGCCACGCATCTGGACGGGGCCCGTGCATTCAATGCCGCGGTCGCGAGTGGCGTGCCGCTTTCGGCCATCTGCGAGTCTTTTGACAGCGTCTCGATTTGTTTTTCAAAAGGCTTGGGTGCACCGATTGGCTCGGTCTTGGTAGGTAGCAAAGACCTGATCGCGCAGGCGTTGCGCTGGCGCAAAATGCTGGGTGGCGGCATGCGTCAATCTGGCCTGCTGGCAGCCGCCGCGTTGTACGCGATGGCGCATAACGTGGAGCGTCTGGCGCAAGATCACGAGAATGCGCGTTTATTGGCTGAGGGGTTGCGCGGTATCGAAGGTGTCAATGTACTGTCGCAAGACACCAATATGGTGTTCGCGCAATTCGAACCGAGCCAATGTGAGGCGTTGACGCAGGCGCTGGCTTCAGACGGCATTCTGATGCGCGCAATTTATGGTGGGCCCACCCGTTTGGTGACCCATCTGGATGTCTCAACGGAAGACATCAAACGTGTGGTTCAGGCCGTTGCAAAACATCTGAACTGACAGCCGCGAAGCATTCAGCAATACTGTCTGCCTGGGCATCTTTCCAGCAGACAGAAAAAGGGCGAAGTGAACTTGAAAAAGTCCACGTCGCCCTTTTTCTATGTCGTGTGCTTACGGCAGCATATGCGTGTCACCAGCCGCCTGAGGCGGCAGCTTGATGGCAATGACCTTGAATTCGCCGTCAGTCGCGCGTGAGCCCGCGTGTGCCGTTCCCTTGGGAATGACGATCAGGTCGCCTGCCTTGATTTTGCGTTCTTCATTGCCAAGCCAAAACACACCGTTGCCTGCCACAACATACTGAATTTCATCGGAATTGTTGTGCATGTGCTTGGGCACATTTCCCGTTTGCAGTGCGACGGTGCCACTGGAGGTGACGACCAGTGTTTTGGAGCGCAGCGTGCCTACGGGTGGGTTCGGCGCGGTCAGGTCGGCATTTGTCATTGCCGTGATGTCGATGATCTGCGGTGTCAGGGCCGGCGTTTGTGCAAGCGCGGGGAGGGCACTGACGGTGGCGAGCATGCCACCCAGCAGGGCGGTGAAATAGGCAGTACGGGTCATGTCTTCTCCAGGGTTTTGTTGTTTTGACGTAGCACCGCGTCCGAACCGGCAGGCGTGGCCTGCTTGGATCATATCGGGGGGCGATGTCCTGGAGGAGAAAAATTTAAGTCTGCAACCGTCTGGCTGATGGCGTGTTGCGGGCAGGCATCGTTATCTGTTTTCGAGTAAGGCGGCATAACCTTCGCGGGAATCTGGCCAGAGGAGAGTCAGACCACTGGCACGAAGGCGAGCATTGCTCAAACGCTTGCTGCCCACGTTGGCGGGTGCCGGCCCCTCTTGCGGCACCGGTGCACCAACCAAAGCGGCCAGATAGGCATACAGCGTATGCAGTGGCAGGGGGGTGTCGTCACAGCCAACGTAGCGTTGCTGCACGTCGGCCAAATACAGCAGGTGTACGACAGCGGCAGCGGCGTCATCGATATGAATGCGATTTGCCCAGTGCAATGGATGCTGAGGCGCTCGCGCTTGCCCGGCGCGCAGTCGTTCGATTAATTGCAGTCGACCCGGGCCATACAGGCCTGCGAGCCGTATCGCCACAGACTCGTAGGGTAAGGAGGCCAGCGCGTTTTCCGCATCGAGCAGGACTTGTCCGTTGAATCCCATCGGGGCGGGCTGAGTGTCTTCATCTACCCAGTCACCATGGTGTTCGCCATATACCGCGGTAGAAGACACGAAGACGATACGCTGTAAAGCGTTGTCGTTTAGCGCAGCCAAGACGTTTTTTAGTCCATCGATAAAGACGCCTCGATACACCGCGGGGTCGCGTGAGCCAGGTGCCGGCAGGTAGACCAGCCGCGTGATGCCTTCGGGCAATGCGGCGAGTGTCTCGGGCTGCGTCACGTCACCTCGCAGCCATTGCAATCCCGTGGTCAAGGTGTCGGGTGGGTTTCGACGTAGCGCCCAAACCTGGTCACCTTGTGCCAACAGGCGATTCGCGACTCGCAAGCCTAAATCACCGCAACCGACCAGCAGTACACGCTCGCTCATAGTTTCTCACCTCTGGGACTTAGCAAAAAAGAAGGCGCCCTCTAGCGGGCGCCCTGTATTTCAACGCAAACGTTGAAATGACTTACATGCCGCTATAAACCGGGCCTTCACCACCTTGCGGGGCTACCCACACGATATTCTGCGTGGGATCTTTAATGTCGCAAGTTTTGCAGTGAACACAGTTCTGCGCGTTGATTTGCAGGCGGTCTGCACCGTGGTCATCTTTCACGAATTCATACACGCCAGCAGGGCAATAGCGCGCTTCCGGGCCACCATACTTGGCCAGGTTCACCGCTACAGGCACCGTGGGGTCTTTGAGCGTCAGGTGAATGGGCTCATTTTCCTCATGGTTGGTGTTCGATATGAACACTGAACTGAGCTTGTCGAAAGTCAGTTTGCCGTCGGGCTTCGGATAATCAATGCGGGCGCATTGCGAGGCGGGCTGCAGGCAGGCGTAGTCGGGCTTGCTATGGTGCAGCGTCCAGGGAATGTTGCCCTTGAGCACCAATTGCTCAATGCCGGTCATGACCGTGGCAATCGTGCGACCCTTTTTGAACCACTGCTTGAAGTTGCGCGCCTTGTTCAGCTCCGTGTGCAACCATGACGCTTCGAAGGCGGCCGGGTACGCCGTCAGCTCGTCCTGGCGACGATCCGCCAGCAGGGCGTCAAAAGCCGCTTCGGCCACCAGTTTTCCGGACTTGATAGCCGCATGACTGCCCTTGATGCGCGAGGCGTTCATGAAACCTGCTTCGCAACCAACCATGGCGCCACCGGGGAAGGTGAGCTTGGGCAGCGACAGCAAACCACCGGCCGCAATGGCACGAGCGCCGTAGGCAATGCGTTTACCGCCCTCAAACGTGCCGCGAATGGCGGGGTGTGTTTTGTAGCGCTGGAATTCGTCAAACGGCGAGAGCCAGGGGTTGGCGTAATCCAGGCCAACAATCAGGCCGACGGCCACCAGGTTGTTATCCAGGTGATAGAGGAAAGAACCACCATAGGTGTCTGAGTCCAGCGGCCAACCTGCCGTGTGAATGACGGTGCCGGGCTTGGATTGTGCAGGGTCAACCTCCCACATTTCCTTGATGCCCAGGCCGTAGCTTTGCGGGTCACGGCCGTCGTCGAGCTTGAAGCGTTCGATCAACTGGCGACCCAATTGACCGCGCGCACCTTCTGCGAAGATGGTGTAGCGAGACAGCAATTCCATGCCAGGTTGGTAATGATCGGTGTGCGAGCCATCGCGCGCCACACCTACGTCGCCAGTAACCACGCCGCGCACTGCACCTTGGTCGTCGTAGAGCACCTCAACCGCGGCAAAGCCCGGGAAGATATCTACGCCGAGTGCTTCGGCTTGTTCGCCCATCCACTTGACCACATCGCCTAGACGAACTATGTAATTGCCTTCATTGTGGAAACAGGGGGGCAGCAGCCAGTTCGGCGTGCTACGTGAGCCCGTTCGCGTCAGAAACAGAAACTTGTCTTGCGTAACGGGCACATTCAGGGGCGCGCCTTTCTCTTTCCAATCAGGAATGAGTTCGGTCAGGGCCAGCGGGTCCATGACGGCGCCCGACAGAATATGCGCGCCTAATTCAGCGCCTTTCTCTAAGACGCAAACACCAATTTCTTGATTTTTTTCGGCGGCTAACTGCTTCAGACGGATCGCGGTGGCCAAGCCAGCGGGACCACCGCCAACCACCACCACGTCGTATTCCATCGACTCACGTTCTGACATTGCAAAATTCCCCTCGGTATACCCATGTATTGCTGGAAGTATTATCAGCGATTGTATTGCAGCCTGCGCCTTAGCCGCAGGCGCACCATTTCACATTTTCTGGAGTGCCCGTAGTGAATCAGGAAAACCCCCAAACAAGAATCCTTTCCGTGGGCGATCAGCATCAGGTGGAGCTGCCCCTTCGGTGGGGCGATTCCGATGCGCTTAACCATTTGAACAACACCTTGTATTTTCGCCTGATGGAAGAGGCGCGCATGCAGATTCTGTATAACGCTGGCCTGATTCTGCCTGCCGACGCCGGGGCGATTCTGGCCCACGCGTCGTGCGATTTTCTGCGTCCTCTGACGTATCCGGCCGATGTGCGTGTAGTCCACAAGGTGACACGCATCGGGCGATCCAGCATGGAAATGGAGCTCGTTCTGGAGAAGGTCGGTGATGACCAGGGCCCCTATGCGCGGGGTCGCAATGTGCTGGTCTGGATGGACTATGTGGCTAATAAATCGGAGCCTTGGCCGCAGGATGTGTTGGCAATCCTGGCGGCTCAGTTCCAGTCGCCGGCGTAAAGCCTCGTAAATTGGCGCGCAAGATTTCACTTCATGCCGGTAAAATCGTCTGCAAATTAGAAAAAGAAGTCACGGGGCGGGTTATCCCAAGCAACGACGCCCCTAAAATCAATGACAACTAGGAGTGGTGCGATGGACAAGGTTTATGCAAGCGCCCAGGAGGCGCTGGCAGGCGTCGTCAAAGACGGGCAAATGATCGCCGTTGGCGGTTTTGGTCTGTGCGGAATCCCGGAGGCACTCATTGCCGCGCTGCGTGATTCCGGCGTAAAAGACCTGACCTGCATCAGTAACAACGCTGGGGTGGACGGTTTCGGCTTGGGACAGTTGCTTAATACGCGGCAGGTTCGCAAGATGATCGCCTCGTATGTGGGCGAGAACAAGGAATTCGAGCGCCAGTACCTGGCGGGCGAACTGGAGCTGGAATTTACGCCGCAGGGAACGCTTGCTGAAAAGCTGCGCGCAGGCGGCGCGGGCATTCCGGCTTTTTTCACCCGCACCGGGGTGGGTACGATTGTTGCCGACGGCAAGGAACTGCGCGAATTTGATGGTGCGCAGTACGTAATGGAACGATCACTGCAACCTGATGTGTCCTTGGTGAAAGCGCACATTGCGGACCGTAGTGGCAATCTGGTGTTTCGCAAAACGGCTCGCAACTTCAATCCGAACGTGGCCATGGCTGGCAAGTTCACGGTGGTCGAGGTTGAAGAGATCGTGGATACCGGTACGCTGGATCCCGATCAGATTCACTTGCCCGGCATTTATGTGCAACGGATCGTGCTCAATGCGAATCCGGAAAAGCGCATCGAACAACGCACCACTCGCCCGGCCTAAGGAGAAGACATCATGGCATGGTCCCGCGACGAAATGGCGGCTCGCGCAGCGCGCGAACTGCAAGACGGCTTTTATGTGAACCTGGGCATTGGCCTGCCCACACTGGTTGCCAACCACGTGCCTAAAGGCATGGAAGTGTGGCTCCAGTCCGAAAATGGTTTGTTGGGCATTGGCCCGTTCCCGACCGATGATGACGTCGACGCTGACCTCATCAACGCTGGCAAGCAAACGGTGACGACCCTGCCGGGTTCGTCATTCTTCTCGTCGGCTGATTCCTTCGCGATGATTCGCGGTGGCAAGATCAACCTGGCCATTCTGGGCGCCATGCAGGTGTCCGAGACCGGCGACCTCGCGAACTGGATGATTCCCGGCAAGATGGTCAAAGGTATGGGCGGCGCCATGGATCTGGTGGCCGGGGTTGGGCGAGTTGTCGTCTTGATGGAACACGTGGCCAAGAAGAAAGACGGCACAGAAGACATCAAGCTCTTGCCGGAATGCAATTTGCCGCTGACCGGCGTCGGTGTGGTGGACATCATCATCACCGATCTGGGCGTGATGGAAGTTACCGAACACGGTTTGAAGTTGTTGGAGACCGCGCCCGGCATCACCGTGGAAGAAATTCAGTCGAAAACGTTGGCCAAGCTGGACGTTTCGGCAGTGAAGTAAGGCATTTCGTATTGAAAAAACGCCAGGTTGGAAAACCTGGCGTTTTTTTATGCCCGGACACAATGTGGTGTCTGAGCTTGGCAGGCGAGGCGTTGCTGCCGGGTTCGAGCCGCCGAACTTACGCTGCCTTGTCGAGCAGCATGCCCACATGGGGGATGCCGTCTTCAATGTATTCCTCGGTGACAGGCACGAAGCCATGCCCGGCATAGTACGCGCGCAATCGGGCTTGAGCACCGAGATAAATTGAGCGCTCCGGCCAGCGCGTGTGCACGGCCTCAAGTGCTTGTCGAACCAGTTCGTGGCCTAAGCCTTGGCCGCGGGCCGAGGGAGCGATGATGACGCGGCCGACCTCGATTTTTCCTTCATGCAGGGCCGGGTCGAGCAGTCGGGCATAGGCTAGCAAGACATCGTCTTGCCACGCCATCAAGTGCGCGGTGTCGCCAAAGAGATCTTTACCGTCGAGATCCTGGAAGATGCAATTCTGTTCAACCACAAACACCTCAATGCGTAGGCGCAAGAGGGAGTAGAGCTCTGTTGTTGTGAGTTCGGAGTGATGCTTGCAAGTCCAGACTGGCATTAGGAATTCCAGGAAAGAGAGAGGTATTGCCGTTTTGACCGGCCCGTAGCGTACCTGAATACTGGAAAAATGACGGTGGCTAGGGTTTCATCTTATTACGGGTAATCCCTGGGTATGAAAATTTATTTTCTTTTCTACAATGTGCGTGTAAATGAATTTACACAAATTCCTTCCCCATTCACGCCACCCCCCTCCGTTATTCCATGACCAAGGCCGTATTGTCGATCGCTGATCGGATCGCACGGGCTCAACCCGCGTTGAGCCGCACGCAGCACAAGATGGCCGAATACGTCCTGACGCATCAGTTTCGCGTCGCTACCATGACGATCGATGAGTTCGCGGTGGCGGTGGGCGTATCGATAGCGACAGCGAACCGATTTGCTCGCGCCCTGGATCTGCCGGGCTATCCGCAGTTCCGCGCCGAATTGGCTCGCGGGTTCGAGGCGGCGTTGGAGCCGGTCGAGAAATTGCGCACGGAACTGGCTTATTCCGCCACTGCCGTGCAGATTTTCGCGGCCACGCTGGAAGAAGATATTCGCAATGCGCAGCGCAATTTGCAAGCGCTGGATGCGGACGCCTGTAACCGGGCAGTAGACGCGATTCTGGCTGCCGAGCGTGTGTTCATCATCGGCTTTGGTGCTAGTGGTTTCCTGGCAGGTATGTTGCAGCGAGGCCTGTGCATGCATTTGCATTCGGTTGAGTCGCTCGCCGGTCCAGGTGGGGTGTCGCATGCGGCTCGACAGATGTCGCGCATGACTGAAAAAGACCTGGTGATCGCCATCGGGTTTCCGCGTTATCTGGCCGATACGGTCACGCTTTGCGGCGCTGCGAAGCAGGCGGGCGTGCCCGTGGTGGTGTTGACGGATAAGCCGACATCTCCGCTGGCGCCTATCGCGTCCGTGGTGTTGTACGCCTATAGCGCGCGCCAATTGATCCCCAATTCTGAAACTGCTGCCCTGGGCTTGATTGAAGCCCTGGCGGCTGCAGTGGCTTATCGGGCAAAAAATTCCGTTGCGGCCGCAGCTGGGGTGACCCAGCACGTGATGCCGTGGCTTTTCCATGGAGTAGGTAAACGATGATTCAGCCCGTGATCGCTATTCACGGTGGCGCCGGTGCAATGTCCCGCGCTGCGATGTCTCCCGAAAAAGAGCAGGAATATTTGTCTGCGCTTGAAGAGATTCTGACGGCTGGCCAAGCGGTGCTGGCGTCAGGCGGCAGTGCCTTGGACGCCGTGACTGAGGCGGTGCGCCGTTTGGAAGACTGCCCGTTGTTCAACGCGGGTCATGGCGCGGTGTTCACCAGCGCCGGCACGCATGAGCTGGACGCTTCCATTATGGACGGCGCCACGCTGCGCTCGGGGGCCATCGCCAATGTGCACCACGTGCGCAACCCGATTTTTGCCGCACGCAAAGTCATGGAGAACAGCAAGCACGTGTTCTTCGTGGGTGAGGGTGCTGAAGCGTTCGCCAAAGCCGAGGGCATTGAGATGGTAGATCCATCTTATTTCTCGACAGATGCGCGTCGCGAGCAATTGCTGCGCGTGCAACGCGACAACCCCGATGCCGCCGTGCTGGATCATGACGGTCAGGCAATGGTGGCACGTGGTCAACCCGCGCCCGCCGACCCGCTGGACGCCGACAAGAAGTTCGGCACTGTGGGGGCGGTGGCGGTTGATGCGCAGGGCAACGTTGCCGCAGCAACCTCTACGGGCGGCATTACCAATAAGCAGGTCGGTCGCGTGGGCGATGCTCCACTGATCGGCGCCGGTACCTACGCCAGCAACCGCACGTGCGCGGTGTCCACCACAGGCACGGGCGAAATGTTCATCCGCATGGTGGTCGCGTATGACGTGGCTGCGCAAATGGAATATGCAGGCGCCAGCCTTGAAGATGCCGCCAATCGCGTCATTAATGAAAAATTGCCGACGATTGAGGGTAAGGGCGGTCTGATTGCCGTCGATGCCAAGGGCAATGTCACCTTACCGTTCAATACGGAAGGTATGTATCGCGGTTACGCCCGTGTGGGCGAACAGCCAGTCACTGCCATCTATCGATGATCGTGACGGTATTTCGTATTCTGCAAGTAATAGGGATTGAATAAAGATGGTTGATCGCGCAAATAGCCTGGTGCTGCCGGAAAACCGCGTGGTCCAGGTCGACGACCTGACGGTGCGCTTCGTAGGTTCGGAGCGCACGGTCGAAGCCGTGCGCAACCTCTCTTTTCACGTTGATCGGGGTGAAACCCTGGCTATCGTGGGTGAGTCGGGTTCTGGCAAATCGGTGACGTCGCTGGCCCTCATGCGCCTTGTGGAACACGGCGGCGGGCGTATCGCTCAGGGCCGTATGGCGCTGCGCCGGCGCAACAACGACGTGATCGATCTGGCAAGCGCCAGCCAGCGGGCCATGCGCAGCGTGCGTGGCGCCGACATGGCGATGATTTTCCAGGAACCCATGACCTCGCTCAACCCGGTGTTTACCGCCGGTGAGCAGATCGCTGAATCCATTCGTTTGCACCAGCGCAAGGATGCGGCTGCGGCAAACGCTGAGGCACTGCGTATGCTGGAGCAGGTGCGGATTCCGGAAGCGAAGTCCGTGATGGATCGCTTCCCGCATCAGTTGTCAGGGGGTATGCGTCAACGCGTCATGATCGCCATGGCACTGGCCTGCAAGCCTGCACTGTTGATCGCTGACGAACCGACGACCGCACTGGATGTGACGATCCAGGCCCAAATTCTGCAATTGATTCGTCAGTTGCAAGATGACATGGATATGGGTGTGGTGTTTATCACCCACGATATGGGTGTCGTGGCCGAAGTGGCTGATCGCGTACTGGTGATGTATCGCGGCGACAAAGTCGAAGAGGGTCCTTCGGAAGAAGTGTTCTCTGCACCGAAACATACCTATACGAAGGCCCTGCTGTCAGCGGTGCCCAAGCTGGGTGCGATGCAAGGTACGGACTGGCCTGCCCGTTTCCCATTGGTGCGAGTGGATGGTTTGGCGCAGCCCGAGGCTGAACCAACGGATTCGCGCGCACGTGAAGTTCTGGGCACCAAGCGGGAACCTATCCTGAGCGTGCGGAATCTGATTACCCGCTTCGATTTGCGTGGCGGCATTCTGAGCCGTGTGCAGCGTCGTGTGCACGCTGTGGAGCAGGTGAGTTTTGACCTGTATCCCGGCGAGACACTGTCGCTGGTGGGTGAGTCTGGTTGCGGTAAGTCGACAACGGGTCGTTCCTTGTTGCGCTTGGTGGATAGCCAGGGCGGTGAGATCGATTTCGGCGGCCGTGACATCACCAAGTTGAAGAATACGGAACTGCAAGCGCTGCGCCGCGATATTCAATTCGTGTTCCAGGACCCGTTTGCTTCGCTGGATCCGCGCGTCACCGTGGGTTTTTCCATTATGGAACCCCTGCTGGTGCATGGCGTGGCAAAGGGCAAAGAAGCACAGCGCCGCGTGTCTGAGCTGTTGGAGCGCGTGGGTATGCCGCCAGAAATGGCTCAGCGCTACCCGCATGAGTTCTCCGGTGGTCAGCGTCAGCGCATTTGTATTGCGCGCGCCCTCGCATTGAATCCAAAGGTCGTGATTGCCGACGAGTCGGTGTCCGCGCTTGACGTGTCTATTCAGGCGCAGATCGTCAACTTGTTGATCGACCTGCAGCGTGATTTGGGTATTGCGTTCCTGTTCATCTCGCACGATATGGCCGTGGTTGAACGTGTCAGTCATCGAGTGGCAGTGATGTACCTGGGCCAGATTGTTGAAATCGGTCCGCGTCGCGCCATTTTTGAAAATCCGCAACATGCGTACACCAAGAAGTTGATGGCTGCCGTGCCGATTGCCGATCCGGCGCGCCGTCACCTCAAACGCACGCTGTTGTCAGATGAAATCCCCAGCCCCATCCGCAAACTGGACGACATGCCGGTTGTCGAGCCGCTTGTACAGGTGGGGCCGGATCATTATGTGGCTCGCCACAGTATCGGCGGGGCTTATTGATAGCCGTACCAGGCCCTCGACGTGTTTAGTTTCTCAGTGCTTGTTGTTTGATCTTCCACCAAACCGCCTATTTCCTTCAGGAATCAGGAGTACTCCATGTTGAAAGTATTTCGCCCTACCCAGTTGATGGCCGCTGCTGCGCTGGCCTTTGGAGTGATCGCATCGCCCTTGGCGAACGCCTCCAAAGATGTCACCTTCGCGGTGTCTATCGCACTTGAAACACTCGATCCGTACAACACCAACAGCACGCTGAACCAAGCTGCTGGCAAGGCGTACTACGAAGGTTTGTTCGAGTTCGACAAGGACCTGAAGATCCAGAAACTCCTGGCGACCGACTATGAAGTCAGCCCGGATGGTCTGGTTTACACGATCAAGCTTCGCCAAGGCGTGAAGTTCCAGGACGGCACCGACTTCAATGCGGAAGCCGTCAAGGTCAACTACGACCGAGTATCGAACCCGGACAACCGCCTGACGCGCTACACGCAGTTCAACCGCGTCGCCAAGACGGAAGTCGTTGATCCGTACACGGTGCGCATCACGCTGAAAGAACCGTTCTCGGCTTTCATCAATGCACTGGCTCACCCCGCTGCCATGATGATTTCGCCCGCCGCGCTGACCAAGTACGGCAAGGACATCGGCTTTCACCCCGTGGGTACGGGCCCGTTCGAATTCGTCGAATGGAAGCCGGCTGAATATTTGAAGGTCAAGAAGTTTGACGGTTACTGGCGCAAGGGCTATCCGAAGATCGATACGCTGACGTTCCGCACAGTCACCGACAACAACACCCGCGCTGCCGTGGTGCAAACGGGCGAAGCGCAATTTGCTTTCCCGGTGCCGTTCGAGCAGGCCGCCGTGCTGGCCAAGAACGACAAGCTGGATCTGGTTGACCACAAGAACTCGATCATGGCTCGCTACTTGGCCATGAACGTGCAGCAAAAGCCGTTCGATGACGTGCGTGTGCGTCAAGCCGTCAACTATGCGATCAACAAGCAAGCGTTGGCCAAGGTTGGTTTCAATGGCTACGCCACCGTCGTTGACGGCGTCGTGCCGCAAGGCGTTGACTTCGCGCACAAGATTGGCGAATGGCCCTACGATCCGGCCAAGGCAAAGAAGTTGCTGGCTGAAGCTGGCTTCCCCAACGGTTTTGAAACCTCGTTGTGGTCTGCCTATAACGACGGCACGTCGGTGAAGGTGGTTCAGTTCCTGCAACAGCAATTGGCGCAAGTTGGTATCAAGGCGTCGATTGAGATCCTGGAATCGGGTCAACGCGTATCGCGCGTTCAACAGGTGCAAAAGCCTGAAGATGCCAAGGTCAAGATGTACTACGCTGGCTGGTCGTCCTCGACCGGCGAAGCCGACTGGGGTATTCGTCCGTTGTTGACCACGGCCGCTTTCCCGCCGGCGTTGAACAACGTGTCGTACTACTCGAACCCGAAGGTCGACGCAGACGTTATGAAGGCCTTGACCACGACTGATCGTGCTGAAAAGACCGCGCTGTACAAAGATGCTCAGGAAACCATCTGGAAGGATGCCCCGTGGGCCTTCCTGGTGACCCAGAACAATCTGTACGTGAAGTCGAAGAACCTGACGGGCGCATACGTTGAACCGGACACGTCGTTCTGGTTTGGTGACATCGACCTGAAGCAATAAATCAAGTAGCAAACCTCTAGTACTTCTCGTACTTCTAGTAAGGCCACATCCGGCGGGAGCGTTGTGCTCCCGCCGATGTTGCAGGAATTTCAATGCTGACCTACATCGTCAAACGTCTTTTGGGCATGATCCCCACACTGCTGCTGGTTGCCGTGGTGGTGTTCTTGTTCGTGCACATGCTTCCGGGTGATCCGGCTCGATTGGCCGCAGGGCCCGAAGCCGACCAGGCCACGGTTGAGCTTGTGCGCCAGGAATTGGGGCTGGATCTGCCTCTGCCGCAGCAGTTTGTGCGCTACTTCAGTCACATGCTGCATGGCGACCTGGGCACCTCGTTGCGTACGCGCCGCCCGGTGTCTACGGAAATCGCCGACCGCTTTTTCCCCACTTTATGGCTGACACTGACCAGTATGGTCTGGTCTGTCATCTTCGGCATGACCATCGGTATCGTGTCAGCCGTATGGCGCAATAAATGGCCCGATCGTCTGGGCATGACTCTCGCCGTGTCGGGCATCTCGTTCCCAGCCTTTGCGTTAGGCATGCTGATGATGCAAATTTTCTCGGTGAATCTGGGATGGTTGCCGACGGTAGGTGCTTCCACTTGGCAACATTACATTCTGCCTTCGTTCACCTTGGGTGCCGCCGTAGCCGCTGTGATGGCGCGCTTTACGCGGGCCTCCTTTGTGGAAGTGATTCAGGAAGACTTTGTGCGTACGGCGCGCGCCAAAGGTTTGTCTGAACGTGTGGTGATTACCAAACACACCTTGCGCAACGCGCTGATCCCCGTGGTCACCATGATGGGCTTGCAGTTCGGCTTCTTGCTGGGCGGCTCGATCGTGGTCGAAACCGTATTCAACTGGCCCGGCCTTGGCCGCCTG